>DATCBU010000022.1:0-51691 GCA_036511675.1 Acidimicrobiales bacterium
CCGAGAGGAGGAGGCCAGCCACGGCGACGACGAGCCCGGCCGTGTTCACCGGGACCGTCGTCCACCACCGCAACGCAAAGCGGGACGTGGCGTCGACGAGATAGTGCTCGCGCTGTGCCACCCGCAACCACCGAGGCCCCGCCACCACGATCGACACCACGCACACCGCCACCACCGCGCCGCGCAGGATCATGTGGCGCGGGCCGATGCTCGTTCGACCGCGGCACGCAACTCGGCAGGGGCGGTCAGGGGCACGAGATGGCCCGCACCGGGGCACAAGGTGAGGCGGGCTTGTGGGACCGCGGCCATGATGGCGCGGGCCGTCTCCACCGGCACGTCCGTGTCGTCGTCACCCCACACCAGCTCGACCGGGCAGGCCAGCGCCGACAACGCGTCGTCGTAGCGCTCGTTCACGAGACGCACTAGGACGTCGCGCATCACGCCCTGCGCGGCGCGGTAGTCGGCCGAGCCGTGGCGCTGACGGGCGCGCTCCATCGCGGTGTCGCTCACCAGGCGCGCCCGGTGCAGGGCCCGTGCCAGGCGGTAGGCCACCGGCGGCGGTCGCGAGGCTCCGGTCCGGCGCACGAGCGGTGCCCCGGTCAGCACCAGGGCGTCGACGAGCTCGGGACGGGCGGCTGCCAGGTGCACGGCGATCCGGCCCCCCAGCGAGTGCCCCACGACCACCAACCCCGGCCCGGGACCCGACGCCGGCACCTCCTCCAGCAGACGGGCCACCGCCTGGGCGTACTCCACCGATCCCCACGTCTCGGAGGGTGCCGGGGTGGCCCCGAAGCCGGGGAGGTCGGGAGCCAGGGTGGACAGGGGTCCACCAGGAGCGGCGGGACCGAGGGACGGGGCGAAGTCGGCATGGGTACGGCCCCAGCCGTGCAGCGACAGCACCGCCGGGGCCCCCTCCCCCCACGTCTCGCCGTACAACGTCCCACCGGCGAGCGACCGCAGCACCTCGGGGAGGCTACCTCCGGGGTGCGGGGGGCCCGCCCATCCCCGGCGCCCATACACCCCGACGATACGGTCGCATCGGTGCTCAGCTCCCCCTCCAGCGTCGCCGGATCGCCGCCGGTGCGCGGGCTCACCGACACGCAACACCGGGCGGTGATGGCACCTGAGGCGTCGCTGTGCGTGCTGGCGGCGGCCGGATCGGGCAAGACGACGGTGCTGGCTCGACGGGTGGCCCGCCGCATCCTCGACGGATCGGCCGGGGCCGAGCACACCCTGGTCGTGACCTTCACCCGCAAGGCCTCGCGTGAGCTCCGCGAGCGCCTCGGCAGGCTCGAGGTCCCCCGCGGAGTGTCAGCGGGGACGTTCCACGCCCTGGCGTTCGCCCAACTGCGCCGGCACTGGACGGACCGGGAGCTCCGCCCCCCCGTGGTGATCGACGATCCGGCGCGGGTGCTCCGCACCGTGCTGGGCCCCCGGGCCTCGAGCAAGCCGCGGCAGGCCGCGTCGGTGCTCGGGGAGCTGCACTGGGCGCAGGTGAGCATGCTGCGCCCCGAGGACTACGCTGCCGCGGCCCGCGCCGGGGAGCGCCACACCATGCTCGAGATCTCCCCTGAGGATGTCGCCGGAATCTACGCCGCCTATCTCGACGAGAAGCGGCGGCGGAAACTTCTCGACCTCGACGACCTCGTGACGGAGTGTGCGACGCTTCTCGAGCACGACGAATCCGCCGCGGCCGTGCAACGGTGGCGTGTCCGTCACGTGTTCGTCGACGAGTTCCAGGACGTGAACCCGGCCCAGTGGCGCCTGCTCAAGGCCTGGCTCGGAGACGGGAGCGACCTGTTCGTGGTGGGTGACCCCCGACAGGCCATCTATGCATGGAACGGCGCCGACCCCACCCTGCTCGATCGTCTCCCCCAGCTCCTGCCGGGCACCACGGTCTTGCGCCTCGACGACAACCACCGGTCCACGCCCCAGGTGATCGAAGCGGCCCGAGCCGTGCTTGGCGCCGACCCCGGCCACGCTTCGCGCCCCGACGGGCCCAGCCCGGTGGTCAACGGGTTCGACGACGACGACGACGAGGCCGCCGCCGTGGCGCGGTGGCTCCGACACGCCCATCGACCGGGGCGCCCGTGGTCGCATGTGGCGGTGCTGGCTCGCACCAACGCTCGTCTCGACCCCATCGCCCGGGCTCTGGAGCGAGCCGGGATCCCCCATCGGATCGGGGGCGGGGCCAAAGAGTCGGCCGAGGCCCGACGTGCCCTGGCCGAGCTCCGCCGAATGCCCAAGACCCGACACCTGCGCGGCGCGCTGGCCGAGCTCGTCATCGCCCGCCAAGCCGCCGATGGCGGTGAGGCCCAGGCACCGGAGCTCGAGGGGGTAGACGCGCCGGGCCCGGGACTTCCTCGGGCGCTGGCGCAACTTGCCGATGAGCACGCGCTGGAATTTCCCGACGCCACAGTGGGGGAATTCCTCGACTGGGTGGTGGCAGGCGGGGACGGCGCCATGGAGCTCGAACCGACCGACGGTGTCGAACTGTCGACGTTCCACCGCGCCAAGGGACTGGAGTGGCCGGCGGTGGCGGTGATCGGGCTCGAGGACGGCATGGTGCCCATCGCCTACGCCACGACACCCGACGCCGTCGCCGAGGAGCGACGGCTCCTGTACGTGGCTCTCACCCGGGCCGAGGACGAGCTGTGGTGCTCGTGGGCCCGCACCCGGCGGGTCGGGGACCGGACGTGGCGCTGCGACCCCTCGCCCCTCCTGGCCGCGGTGGAAAAGGCGAGTGGCGACAGGGTTCGCGCCCCCGATGCCGGCCAGCTCACGTCGCGCATCGCCTCGCTGCGGACGATGCTGCCCGAGCCGGCCGACCGCGCCAGCTGAGGCGACCGCGCCAGCTGAACGGGCACGGTCCTCAGACGTCGATGTCGACGAGCACCGGGGCGTGGTCGGAGGGCTGCTTCCCCTTGCGGGCGTTGCGGTCGACGAGCGCGTAGGTAACGCCGTCGGCGAGCGGACGGCTGAGCATGACGAGGTCGATGCGCAGGCCCATGTGCTTGTGGAAATTCCCGGCGCGGTAGTCCCACCACGTGAACAATTGGTCCTGGGCGTAACACAGTCGGAAGGCGTCGACGAGCCCCCACTCCTCGAGGGCCGCCACACTCTGTCGCTCGGGTGCGGTCACATGCGTGGCGCCCACCAGCGCGGCGGGGTCCCACACGTCCCGATCGTCAGGAGCGACGTTGAAGTCCCCGCACACCGCCACGTTGTCGGTCGGCTTGGAGGTGCGCTCGAGGTAGGCGAGGAGCTCGCCGTACCAGGCCAGCTTGGCCTCATAGTGTTCGCTCCCGACCTCGCGGCCGTTCGGCACGTACACGCTGTGCACCCGCACCCCGCCGCACGTGGCGGCCACCAGTCGCGTGCCCTGATCGTCGGCCGGTCCCCCGAACCCCCGGACCACGTCGTCGAGCCCCACGCGGCTCACCACGGCCACACCGTTCCACCGCCCGTCCCCGTGGGAAACCGACTCGTAGCCGAGCGCCGAGAACGCCATGGTGGGGAACGCCGCGTCGGCGAGCTTGGTCTCCTGCATGCACAGCACATCGGGCCGGGCGTAGTCGATCCACTCCTCGACCCGGGCCAGCCGGGCATTGAGCGAGTTGACGTTCCAGGTGGCGATGCGCACGTGGGGCCCTCGGGGCTCAGCTGTCCACGATGACGAAGAGCAGGTCGGCCTCACAGGCCAACTCGCCGTCCACCGAGGCCCGGCCCCGGCCCGTGCCCGCCCGAGCCGAAAGCCTTCCCAGGGTCACTTCCAATTCCAGCACCTCGCCCGGGACCACCTGGCGCCGGAAGCGGGCCTTGTCGATCCCGCCGAACAGGGGCAGGCGCCCCGCGAACCGCTCGTCGGAGAGCACAGCGATCCCCCCCAGCTGGGCCAGGGACTCGACCATCAGGACCCCGGGCAGGGTGGGACGACCGGGGAAGTGCCCGGCGAAGAAGTCCTCGTCACCGCGCAGATGCCAGCGACCCCGGGCACGCTGCCCGGGATCGAGCTCGGTCACCTCGTCGACCAGCAAGAACGGTGGCCGGTGGGGCAGGACGTCCTCGGGGCGCGGCGGTGCGAGCACGGCCGCCGAGGTTACCGGCCCCGACCGGCGCCGACGCAGGAGTCGCCTTACGGGTACCCGGTACAGGCCGCGGTGTTGGGCGAGCTCGGTGCCAGCTTGCAGGCCCCGGCGGCCACGGTGAACGCCGAGAAGCCCCACTGCGAGGTCCCGGGGTTCAGGTAGTACGGCGGCGACAGGAACACCAGGCGCTGGTCGTACTGGTAGTTCTTGGCGTAGCCGGTTGCGATCCCACCGCCGTTGAACGTCCCCACCGGGCCACGCCAGTCCTGGTCGATGGTGCCGTTCACGTTGATGGTGCCCAGTTGGTTGCCGGTGTTGTAGTTGTTCACCAGGAAGGAATGGTTGAGGGCAAGGATCACGGCGTCGACGTACGGGTTGGACAGGTCGCACGTCGGCGTGCCCGCGCCCAGGGTCTGCGAACACGTGGACACGTTGTTGCCGTGGTTGTCGACGGGGTGGTTGAGCTCGACGTAGTTGTCGGCGACCAGGCCGAGCACGTTGGTCGATGGCGCCACGGGGGCCGCTGTACACGTACCGCCCGAGACGGCGTCGGCGTAACAGATGTTGCCGTCGATGACGATGTTGTTGGCCGACCCGACGGTCATGGGCGAGTTCACCGTCCCCTGCACGATGGCGTCACCGGCCGTGACGCCGCCGACCCCGGTCTCCCCCGCGTTCACCAGCGGGTTGTAGACCTGGCCGTTGCATTTGGTGACCCCACCCGTGTTGGTGATCGACTGGCACGTCTCCACGTAGATCACGCCGTTGGCCGGGACGGGAACCGTTGTGGCCGGCGACACTGGCAGACAGACGTTGGCGGTGTTGGCGGCGTCATTCAAGGCGTCGTTGGACGTCGAGCTCCCCGGCGCTCCCGAGGGTGGCCCCGTGGGGGTGTCGGGACTCGTCACGGTCATGTTGGAGCCGTTGATCACGATGGTGGTGGGCCCCTCGTAGAGACAGCCGTTGACCGACGCCTGGGTCGAGAGCGACCCGTTGCTGGTCGGGATGGGTTGAATCCCGACGTTGTCCTGCTGGGTCCCGGAGATCGACGGGGGCCCGCTGCACCCGTTGTCCTCCACGTACATTTCGGTGGGATCGGCCGTCTCCACGTTCTGGAACGTGGGGCTCCCGCACACGAAGATCGTGTCGTTCACGAACAGGTTGCCGGTGAGCGCGTCGGCGGTGATGAAGTCGAGGATCTGGCAGTTGTTGCCCAGGGCATTGGGGTTCGGGGTCCAGAAGTAGTCACACGTCGGGGTGCCGTTGTTGCCGTACTGGTTGACCACGGCCGGATCGACCTGGTCGTAGTTGATCCACAGCACGTTGAGCAGGAACCCGTTGAGCGGCTGCAACGTGACCACGGCGGACTGGTAATTGTAGTCGTTGGCGTACCCGGCAGCGCCCACGATGTTGATGCTCAGATTGCCATTCGAAACGTTGATCACAGGGTTGTCGATCATGAACCACGCCGGGGGCCCGTTCGCAGCCCCGCTCCCGGGCACCGAGACCCATGACCCGAAGCTCAACGCGCTGCACACCGACGACGCCCCGGTGAGCGTCGAGTTCCCCACCGAGGTGCCTGACGCGTTGACGAACCTGGCGCTGCAGGCGGCGAAGTCGGCGTTGGCATTCACGGCGTACTGGTACTCGTCGAGGCCCGACACCATGGCGCGGTACGCCTCATGTTGGACCACGTCCTTGGTCACGATGGGGAATTGCTGGAAGGTGTTCTGGACGAGCACGACGGTGCCGAGGGAGAGGACCAGGATGATCCCCAGCACCAGGGGCATCGTCTGGCCACCTTCGGTGCGACGTGATCGCATACGCAGCTTTCGAGCGGTATTCACCACTGCCCTCCGGGACTCGAGACGGGGTCGCATCAGCCGACCGTGGTGCTGTAGTTGGGCGAGAACAGGTACGCCAGGGACTGGTACCCGGTGGGCTGACCACCGGGGTTCTTCGTGGCCTGGACGTTCAGGGACACGGCCACGATCTGGCCCAGCTGTGTCGTCGAGCACGTGGTGTCGTACACCGAGGCGCCCGCGGCCACGGTGCCCGTCAGGGCACTCACGGTGATGCTGTTGGCATTGATACCGGCGGCGGTGGTGACGGTCACGTTCTGGGCCGTCGCGCCCGTCCCGACGGCGAGGGTGTCACCGCTCGCCACCGCGCTCTTGAGCGCGTTCACGTGCAGGGTGGTGCCCGAACTGGACGACGACACCGTGGTCGGAGGCGAGTTCGGCACCGTGGTGAGCGCACTGTCGTACACGTTCGTGCCATTGGTCGCAGAGCCGGTGAGGGCGCTCACGCTGATGACCGACGTCCCCGCCGCGGCGGCGGCGGTGGCGGTGGTGGTCTGGGCGGTGGGGCCCGAGCCCAGGAAGAGGGTGTCACCCACCGACACCGCGGCAGGGAGCACGCCGGTGTGCAGCGTCGTGGCCCCGTTCGCCGCAGCCTGTGACAGGGTCGTCGTGGGCGAGCTCGGCGGGGGCCCGGAACACACCTCCCCGCCTTCGAGCGTGTAGGTGAACACGGGGCTCCCGGCCGTGCCGTTGGTCAGGTAGTTGATGAGAAGGAACGACTGCGTGAAGGCCCCGTAGGTACACACCGTTCCGCTCGATCCGGTCATGGGGCAGCTGTTGGCGTTGGCCACAAACAGGTTGACGCCGAAGGTCCGTGCGCCTCCCACGGTGGTGACCTGCATCACGACCTTCTCGGGACCGGTGGCCTTGCCGGTGTTGGCGTAGAAGGTGGTGCTGTTGGCATTGGCGGTCAGGAACGGGTTTGTGGTCGACGACGGCGACACCGCTTCGTGCGCGTACCGGGTCACCACCTCCGAGGCGAGCACCAGCTGGTCCACCGACTGGTAGGTGTTCTGCACGATGTTGCTCTCCCGGAAGAACACCGGGAGCACCGGGAAGGCGGCGGCGAGGACGATCGACATCACCAGGACGGTGATGAGCGTCTCCACCAGCGTAAAGCCGGCCTGGTTCGCCGCCGCGCACCGTGTCGCCGCGCCCCGCTTCGCCACGCTGCACTGCCTGAGACGGCGCCTCATGACACCACCACCGGCACCGCCGTGCCCGTGGGGTAGAGGATGCTGTTGTAGGTGACGCCTGTCGCCCCCACCACCATGGCGAACGGCGTGTTGGAGTTGTTCGAGGGATCGTGGACGATGACGTTGTAGGTCTGGTTGATGATGGCTGTCTGAGTCGTGTAGCTGGTCGTCGACCCCACCGTCGTCGGGGTGGCGCCGGCCAAGGTGTAGACCTCGCCGCCAGTCTTGTCAGCGGCGGGACAGCCGTCACCGGGCGCCGCCGCGTCGTTGATGGTGGCGGTGGCGGTGGGAGCAGAGGAGAAGGCCGCGTTCCCGGTCCGGGTGACGGTGATGGGCAACGTGGTGAGGCCCGTGATCGACGCCGTGGCGGCACCCCGGGGCGAGAGCGAGAACGGGGTGGGTGCCGACGGCTGTTCCTGGATGGTGATCACGCTGGTGCAGTCGCCGTACCACACCGTGTAGGGCGCGGTGTAGGGGAAGAGCGAGACCACGCTCGTGCTACTGCCGTAGGGCACGATGGTGTTGACGCCCCCCGGCTGCAGGGAGCCGCCGTCGGCCACGGTGATGGGCAGGCCCGGCGCCAACGGCGCACCGGCGGACGGGTTCAGGGTGACCGTGCCCGCCTCGTCGTAGGTGAATGAGGTTCCGAAGGGGAGCCCGACGGTGAGGACCGTCACCACCACGGGGTTCTGGCCCGTGACTCCCGGCGTCGGGTACTCCTGGTAGTCGATGTACGACGGCCCACCGGTGGGGCTGGCGAGGCTCACGCTGTACTTGCCCACCGGCTCTTGGAGATAGACACACCCGGTCTGGTCGGGGTTGTAGATCGACGACCCCCCCCACGCCGCGTCGGCCACCGCGGTCCCGGCGACGAAGGTCGAGCTGGGGGTGAATGAGTTCACCGAGATGGTCTGGGTGCCGCTCCCCACCACGTGGGAAGCACTGGCGGTGACCACCTGCGCCGACGATCCCGACCCGATCGTGATCGAGTCACCATTCGTGACGGGCAACGTCAGACCCGCCACCGAGATCGACGTCTTGGCCCCCCCTGCGGTCGTGAGGGCGGTGTTCAACGTCGTGACCGGCGTCACGGTGACGGGGACGTTGATCAGGTTCGTCGTATCCGCCGGTGGCTTGTTGGGAGTGGGGCCGTAGATGCGGATGGACAAGAAGCCGTCACCGGGGATGACGGTGCCGTAGGGCGGGTCGATGATCGAGGTCTCCCCCATGGACTGCCCGTTGCCCCACTTGACGGTCATAGTGGCCCGGATGACCTGAGGCGGGTTTCCCGATGCGCACAGGCTCGGCGAGGTCCCGGTCCCGGCCCACTCGAGGTGCGACCACACCGAGTAGTTGATCCCTCCGACGGTCAGCGGGGTGGCGGTCAGCAGGACGTCTTTGGAGATGTCGGCCTGCAGTGACGACAACGTGGCGTTCGACGTCGTCTCGAGGTACTGCTCGGCGAGCTCGGCGGCGGACACCCTCTGGCGGTTGAAGGCGGCCTGCTGGACGACGTTGTCGACGAGGTAGCTGCTGGCGATCAGGACCAGGAGCAAGACCGTGAGCGACAGGATGACCTCGAGGAGCCCAAAGCCCTGTTCTCCACGCCTGGGTCGTCGCCCCTCGGTTGCCATCCTTCGTCCTCTCTGTCCCTTCGCCCGGGCTCGGGGTGCCGCGCCCCGGCCCGCGAAGGTCGGGCCAGCATCGGTCGCGACCTGCGATCTCGGGGTGGTCCCCGCCCTCAGGGCGGTGTCGAACCAGGCCCGGCGGCGCCTGGCCCTGGACTTCCGGGATCTTCTGTCGTGGCCTTCTCTCGCCACTGCCCAAAGATCGACACGAAACGCGTCGATCTTGACGGTCCGTTGAGAAAAAGTGCCCCGATCCCCGGTGCCCAGGACCTCTGCTGCCGCGGCGCGTCAGGCCCTGCTGGGCCAGGGGTCGTCGTACTCGGCGTTGCTGTAGCGAGCCTGGGAGTTCTTCCAGGACTCAGCGGTGCCCGTGCGCGGTGCCTCCATAATCAAGACGCCGCTGGCATTGTGGCGGGGCAGGTGAAGGCCGATGCGGCCAAGCTTGTGCTTCAGTTGCATGACGGGTTCCTCGTGTCTGGTGTCGAACCCTCCGGGCCTGGGAGATGGTCCTTTCGGCCAACCCCTGGCTGGAGGCTCCTCGTCCGCTGCTTTTTCCGACCGAGATGTCGACACTATGCGTGACATCTTGAGATGGTCAGCCACTTATTGTGGCAATAGAGGGAGGGAGACTCAGCGAGCCAGTCGCTGGGGAGCGATCTCGGGCAGCGCCAGCTCCGCGCCCCGGCGCGCCGGGTCCAGAGCCACCAGGACGAACTGCCGTTGCTCTCCCCTCTCGACGACTTCACGGGCCCGACGCGGAGGTGGAGAGGCGAACCCCGCCAGCGGGACATAACACTGCATGCCCCCGACGTCGACCATGGCGCCGTGCGACACGAACGAGGACACGGTTCCCTCCACCGTGGAGCCGATGGGGTGTTCGGAGACGAACGTCAGGAACGTGAGCGGGTCGTTGACCGCGGCCGGTGGGCCGGTTCGCCGGCGGCGACTGGGCTCGGGGGCTTCGGCGTCGGCGTCCGGATCGACGGCTTCCACGGTGGCCACGTCGATGGCGGCCCGGACGTCGGGCGCGGTGGCCCGTCGGGCGCGACTGCGTCGACTGCGGGATGCGGGGGCGGTCTCGGCTCCATCGGGCCCCGCGGCTCGTTGTGTCTTGGAGGCTTTCTCGACCGTGCGCGCCTTGCCGGCCTTGGCCGCCAAGGGCTCGCTCACCGCTGCCTTCTTCGCCTTCTTGGTGGCCTTCTCGGCTTTGGCCGCCTTTTCGGACTTTGCGGCTTTGTGCGTTTTGGCGGCTTTGTCGGTCTTGGCGGCTTTGTCGGTCTTGGCTGTGCCGTCGGCCTTGTCCGCCTTGTCCGCCTTGTCCGCCTTGGCGGTCTTGGCCGGCTTGGTGGCCTTCTCGGCTTTGGCCGCCTTTTCGGACTTGGAGGCTCGGCCGGCCTTCTCGGCGGTTCCGGCCTTCTGGGTCCTCTTGGCCGCGACGTCCCCCGAGGCCTCCGACGTCACATCCACCCCCGCGGCCTCCACCGCCGCCCCGATGGCGACGTGGTCTCGCGCCGGCCGGGTGTCGCCGATGTTGGGGCCCGCCGTCCCCTTGGCCGCCTTTGTGGCCTTGGTGGCCTTGCTCGCCCGGCTGGAGCCCACCGCCATCACCGCCCGGCTTCGCACCCCGCGCACCGGGCTCCGGGGGGTGAAGATCCACCCCACTCCCGGCACGGGCTTGCCGCCGATGAGCCGTCCCTCGTCGAAGAGCCAGGGGTGCTCGGCGTGGAATTCCTGGAAGGAGTCATTGGACAGCACCTGGGCGCCCACCCGCTCGGCCACCCGGAGGAGGAAGGCGTCGCCGCGTCCCACGGCCCCCGCCGGCGGGGAGACGAGCTCGGCGTGGGCCACGGCCTCGTCGAAGGCCTTGCGCTCGGACGGGTCGATCCGGTGGCCGAAGGTGGCGTCGACGACCACGATGACCTCGGTGCCGGCGAACTCGGCCTGGAATTGCCTGACGGCGTCGTCGAGCTGGGCCAGGCTCGGAACGGAGCGGCCCTCGGTGGCGATGTTCGATCCGTCGACGACGGCGTAGGTGGGGGCCATGTGAGTCCAGTCAACCATCCCACCGCCGGCATCGGTCCGACCCTCACCGAGCGGGCACCCTGTAGGGCCGGGCTCGCGCCATAGGATGCGGCCATGGCCGGGGACCTGGGCGGGGAGGTTGCCGAACTCCTCCAAGCCATGATCCGCAACGAGTGCGTCAACGACGGCACGCCCGAGTCGGGACACGAGACGCGCAACGCCGATCTCCTGCGCGACCTCCTCGAGGGGCGCGGGCTCGACCTGGAGCTGTACGAGCCCCTCCCCGGCCGCACATCTCTGGTGGCCAAATTCGAAGGACGCGACCCCGACGCGCCGGCGTTGGCGCTCCTGGGGCACACCGATGTGGTGCCCGCCAACGGCGAGGACTGGCGTCGTGACCCCTTCGGCGGGGAGATCGTCGACGGCGAAGTGTGGGGCCGAGGCGCGGTGGACATGCTGAACCTCACGGCGTCGATGGCCGTGTCGGTGCGTCACCTGGCCGACGAGGGATTCCGTCCCGAGGGCGACCTGTTGTTCATCGGTGTCGCCGACGAGGAGGCCCTCGGGAGCCACGGCGCCAAATGGCTGACCGAGCACCTGGCCGACGAGGTCCGCTGTGACTACCTCATCACCGAGGCCGGCGGCTTCCCCATGGGGAGCCCCGGCGGCGTGCGCCTCCCCGTCATCACAGGAGAGAAGGGTGCGTTCTGGTGCACCATCACTGTGCGGGGCACGCCCGGGCATGCCTCGCAACCGCTGCGCACCGACAACGCCTTGGTGAAGGCGGCCGAGGTCGTGCGCCGGCTGGCCGAGCACGAGACGCCCGCCGACATCCACGACGCCTGGCGGCGCTTCGTCGAAGGGATCGGGCTCCCGGCCGAATTCACCGGCCCGTTGCTCGACCCCGACCGCATAGGGGAGTTCTGCGAGACGCTGCCCCTGCTGGGGCTGGCCCGCCAGGCCCACGCCTGCACCCACACCACCATGGCCCCCACGGTGCTGCAGGCGGGAAGCAAGGTGAACGTCATCCCCGACCGGGTGCACCTCCAGGTCGACATCCGCACCTTGCCGGGCTGGGGCCGGCCCGAAGTCGAGGCCATGATCGACGACGCGCTGGGGGAGCTGGCCGGCGACGTCGAGCTGTCCTGGAACAGCATCGACGTGGCCAGCACCTCTCCCGCCGACACCCCCTTGTGGGACGCGCTCGAACGCGTGGCCCGCAACGCCTACCCCGACGCCAAGTGCGTGCCCTTCCTCACGGTGGGGGCCACTGACGCCCGCTTCTTCCGGCGACTGGGCACCGTCGCCTACGGCTTCGGCCTCTTCAGCGAGCAGCTTTCGTTCGAACAGTACGCGGCCATGTTCCACGGGATCGACGAGCGCGTGGACGTGGCGTCTCTCGGACTGTCGGCCGAGCTCTGGGACGGACTGGCCCGGCAGTCGTTGCGGTGAGCGGGCCGGGGGCATCCGCACCCCGGCCCGTGGCGGCGGTGCTGTTCGACTTCGGCGGGGTCATCACCGACAGCCCGTTCGACGCCTTCGCCCGCTACGAACGCGACCACGGGCTGCCCGAGGGGTTCATCCGGGGCGTGAACTCGGCCAACCACCTCGACAACGCCTGGGCCCGGCTCGAACGCAACGAGCTGGGGTTCGACGACTTCTGCGACGCCTTCGAGGCCGAGACCGCCGCCGCGGGCGGACGGGTCGACGCCCGAGCCCTGTTCGCCATGTTCTCGGGCCAGCTCCGTCCCGACATGGTCGAGGCCGTCCGGCGCTGCGGGCAGCACTTCAAGACCGGGCTGTTGACGAACAACTTCGTCACGCCCATCTCCGAGTCGGGATACTCGGCCCTGGCCGAGGTCCTGGCCATGTTCGACGCCGTGGTCGAGTCCTCGGTGGTGGGGGTGCGCAAGCCCGACGAGCGGTTCTATCTCATAGCGTGCGAGGCACTGGGCGTGGCGCCGAGCCAAGCCGTGTTCCTCGACGACCTCGGGATCAACCTCAAGCCCGCTCGAGCGCTCGGGATGGTGACCATCAAGGTGACCGACACCCCGAGGGCGTTGGCCGAGCTCGAACAGGTCGTCGGCATCACCTTGCGCTGACGTCCGGCGAGCGGTGGGCGGCAGATCAGGAGAAGGCCCGGCGCAGGAGGTCCTCCTGCTCGAGCGCATGCAGCGCGGCGCTGCCCGTGGCCGGGCTGGCCGACTCGGCCCGGCTCACGTGGGTCAGTGTGAAGCGCTCCCGCAACAGCCGGTGCAGGCGCCCATGCGCAAAGGACCACGCCCCCATATTCTCGGGCTCCTCCTGGACCCACACCACCTGTTCGGCGTCGGGGTAGCGGCCCAGCACCGCGGCCAGGGCCTCTTCGGGCCAGGGATAGAGCTGCTCCACACGCACCACGGCCACCGCGGCGGGGTCGACGCCCGGTTCGGGCAACCCCTCCTGCGCACCGATCAGGGCGTCGCGCCGGGCCATGGCGTCGAAGGCGACCTTGCCCGAGCACAGCAGCACGCGGCGCACGGCCCCGGGGTCGATCGTCCCGGGCGCGCTGGCATCGGCGGCCGGATCGTCCACGACCTCGGCGAAGGACCCCGCCGTGAGCTGCTCGATTCCCGAGCGGGACTGACGGGCCCGCAGCAAGGACTTGGGCGTGAACACCACCAGGGGCTGGCGGCCCATGCCGTGGGTCTGGGAGCGCAGGAGGTGGAAGTACTGCGCCGCAGTGGTGGGTTGGGCCAAGCGCATGTTGTCGCGCGCACACAGCGTGAGGAACCGTTCGATGCGCGCCGAGGAGTGCTCGGGGCCCTGGCCCTCGTACCCGTGGGGGAGCAACAGCACCAGGCCCGAGTGCTGCCCCCACTTGTCGTCGGCGGACACGAAGAAGTTGTCGATGATGATCTGGGCTCCGTTGGCGAAGTCGCCGAACTGTGCCTCCCATGCCACCAGGGCGTCGGGGGCCTCCACCGAGTAGCCGTATTCGAAGCCCACCGCCGCGTACTCCGACAGCAGTGAGTCGTGCACCCCGAATCGACCCACGTCGTCACCGGGGAGGTGCGCCAGCGGGACCCACTCCTCCCCCGTCCGGTAGTCGACGAGCACGGCGTGGCGTTGGCTGAAGGTGCCCCTCCGGGTGTCCTGGCCCGAGAGCCGGACATCGGTGCCTTCGAGCACGATCGAGCCCAAGGCGAGCGCCTCGCCCAGGGCCCAGTCCACCTCGCCGCCCGCCACCAACTGGGCCCGCTGCTCGAACTGCCGGAGGAGCTTGGGATGCACGGTGAAGCCCTCGGGCACTGCGGTGGCGGCCACGGCCAGTCGCTCGAGCTCGTCGCGCCCCACTCCCGTGGCGATGGACGGCCGCGGGGCGGGCACCGGGTCCGGCGCCCGCAGCACCGTCGGCCGCGGCGGCGCGCTCTGGCGCGTCTCATCCAGCGCCACCTGCAGCCGCGCCTGGAAGTCCTCGAGGGCGCGTTCGGCATCGTCCACGGTGATGTCACCGCGACGCACCAGTGACTCGGTGTAGAGCTTGCGCACCGAGCGCTTGCCTTCGATGATGGCGTACATCCGGGGCTGGGTGTAGCTGGGGTCGTCGCCTTCGTTGTGGCCGTGGCGCCGGTAGCACACCAGGTCGATGACGACGTCTTTGTGGAACGCCTGGCGGAAGCCGAAGGCCAGTCGGGCGGCGCGCAGGCACGCTTCGGGATCGTCCCCGTTCACGTGGAACACCGGGGCCTGGACCATCTTGGCCACGTCGGTGGGGTACAGCGACGACCGCGCCGACTCGGGCGCGGTCGTGAACCCCAACTGGTTGTTCACCACCACGTGGATCGTGCCGCCGGTGCGGTAGCCCGTCAGCTGCGACAACTCGAGTGTTTCGGCCACCACACCCTGGCCGGCGAAGGCGGCGTCGCCGTGCACCAACACCGACAGCACGTCGAAGCAGTGGTCGCCGCCCACCATGTCTTGTTTGGCCCGGACCATGCCCTCGACCACGGGATCCACCGCCTCGAGGTGCGAGGGGTTCGACGCCAGGGTGACGGTGAGCTCGGACCCGGCTCTGGCCACGAACTTGCCCGTGGCCCCCTTGTGGTACTTCACGTCCCCCGATCCCTGGACCGAATCGGGGTCGAGGTCGCCCTCGAACTCGCGGAAGATCTCGCCGTAGGACTTGCCCACGATGTTGGCCAGGACGTTCAGCCGGCCCCGGTGCGCCATGCCCAGAACGGCCTCGGTGGCGCCGGCGACGGTGCATTCTTCGAGCACGGTGTCGAGGAGCACGATGGTGGATTCGGCTCCTTCGAGGCCGAAACGCTTCTGGCCCACGTAGCGGGTGTGGAGGAACCGCTCGAACGCCTCGGCTGCGTTGAGCCGGTCGAGGATGTGGCGTTGCTCGACGGAGTCGAGCGTGGTGGGCATGCCTTCGGTGTGTTGCTGGATCCAGCGCTTCTGCTCAGGATCCTGGATGTGCATGTACTCGATGCCCAGGGTCCGGCAGTAGGCATCGCGCAGGATGTCGAGCGCCTCGCCCAAGGTGAGGGTGTGCCGGCCCGCCAGTCCGTCCACCACGAACTCCCGGTCGAGATCCCACAACGTGAGGCCGTAGGTGGTGGGGTCGAGCTCGGGGTGCAGAGGACGCGGCTCGGCCGACAGCGGGTCGAGATCAGCGATCAGGTGCCCGCGCACTCGGTACATGTTGATGAGACTCTGCACATGGACCTGCTTCACCAACCGCATCTGCTCGCTGTCGGCGGCGTTGACGTCGGCCTGCCACCGCACCGGTTGGTACGGGACGTCCATGGCAGCGAAGACCGACTCGTAGAAGTCGTGCTGGCCCGTGAGACACTCCGACATGTGCGTGAGGAAGAGCCCTGATTCCGCGCCCTGGATGATGCGGTGGTCATAGGTCGACGTCAGCGTGACCACCGGCCCCACGCCGATCTGGGCCAGGCTGCGGCGATCGGCGGCCTGGAACTCGGCGGGGTACCCGAGCGCCCCCACGCCGATGATGGCCCCCTGCCCGGGCATGAGCCTCGGGACCGACTGCATGGTGCCGAGCGTGCCCGGGTTCGTGAGCGTCACCGTGGCCCCGGCGAAGTCGTCGGGGGTGGCCTTGGCGGTGTGGACCTTGCGCACCAGGTCCTCGTAGGCGATCACGAAGGCCCGGAAGTCGAGGGACTCCGCGGCGCAGATCACCGGGACCAGGAGCGTGCGCGTGCCGTCGGACTTCTCGAGGTCCACGGCGAGGCCCAGGCCCACATGGTCGTGGTGCATCACGCCCGGCTTCCCCGGACCGTCGGCGTCGGGGACGAAGCTGGAGTTGAGGGCGGGCACCGCCTGCAGCGCCCGCACCACGGCGAAGCCGATGAGATGGGTGAAGCTGACCTTGCCCCCCGAGGTGCGCGCCAGGTGCTGGTTCAGGATCGACCGGTTCACCTCCAGGAGCTTGGCGGGGACCGAACGGACACTGGTGGCGGTGGGAACCGACAACGACGCCGCCATGTTCTGGGCGATGCGCGCCGCCGCGCCTCGAAGCGGCAACGCCGTGGGCGTGGGGGGCGCTGTGCCACCGTCGGGCCGGGCGCCCGCATCGGGGACGACGGTCACGGGCGAGCGTGGCGCCGGAGCGGAAGACGGCGCCGGAGCGGGAGACAGCGCCGGAGCGCGAGCCACCGGCGGGAGCGCCACCACCGGAGATGGGGGCACCGCGGCGGTGGCCACACCACCGGGGACGTAGTCGGCGAAGAACTCGCGCCAGCTCTCGCTCACCGACGAGGGGTCGTTGCGGTACTCCTCGAACATGTCGTCGACCAGCCAGGCGTTGGGCCCGAACGCACCACCGGCCGGGGGGCTCGTGACTCTGGCCTGGTCCTGGGACATCACTTCGATCCTACCGGGGCACCTGGGGCGGGAAGTCCCATGTGCACCAGGCATTACCCTTGCGCACCATGTCCTTCGCGCCCCGCTCGCCTGCCCGCCGACGGTGAGCGCGCCTCCCGACGGCCTGCACGTCGTCGAGCACGGCACAGGGCGCGCCGACCGGGACCGGCGCGCACCCACGGTCGTGCTCGTCCACGGATCACTCGACCGGGGGGCGTCGTTCGCGCGCACCGTGCGCCGGCTCAACGACCTCCACGTCGTGACCTACGACCGCCGCGGCTACCACCACTCGCGTGCCATGCCCCTGGCGCAGACGCTCGAGGAGCACATCGCCGATCTCGTGGCCGTGGTGGGCGACGGGCCCGCCGTGGTGGTGGGCCACTCCTACGGGGGTGACGTCGCGCTGGGCGCCGCGCTGGCCGCCCCCGACGTCATCGGTGCCGTCGGCGCCTACGAGCCGCCCCTCCCCTGGTTCGACTGGTGGCCTCGGCGAAGCGCCTCGAGCATCACCGACGAGGGCCCGGCCACCTTCGCCGAGGGGTTCTTCCGCCGCGTGGTGGGTGACGCGGGTTGGGAACGGCTCAGCGATCAGGCCCGTGCCGATCGGCACGCCGACGGCCCCGCCCTGGTGGCCGAGCTGGCCGACCTACGCCGGCACGGGGCACCCTTCGACGTGGCCACGCTGCGCGTGCCCCTGGTGCTCGGACGGGGCAGCGAATCGGTGCCGCATCACCGGCGCGCCGTCGACGCCCTGGTCGAGCTGGTCCCCGGGTCCGAGGTCGTCGACATCCCCGGATCGGCGCACGGCGCCCCGCTCAGCCATCCCGACGCCTTCGCCGCCTTCGTCCGGCGCGTGGTCGAACGGGCCACCGGCACGGCGCGCCAGGGGTCGGCGGCGCCCGCTCAGGCCTGAAGGGCCCGGCGCGACTCCGCCCACGACCGGGCGGCTTCGACGTCGACGTCGTGGGGAAGCCCGAGGACGCGCTCGGCGATGATGTTGCGCTGCACCTCGGCCGTGCCCCCACCGATGGTGAGTGCCCTCGAGAACAGATAGCCCTTGGCCCACACCGACGCCGGCCACGGGGCGTCGGTCGGGTCGGTCGTGCGCGCCGACGCCAGCCCCTGGGCGGGCCCGGCGTCGGCCAAGAGGCCGTAGGCCCCCGCCACCGCCTCGGCCAGCTCCATGACCCGCTGCCCGTGGTCGTCGGCCAGGGCCTTGCGCACTGATGCCTCGGGGCCCGGCGCCCGACCCGCCAGCGCCGCGCTGACGGTGCGCAGCCGGATGAGGCGCAGGATCTCCCCCTCGATCCACACCCGGGCCAGGCGTTGGCGCAGTCCCGCGTCCGACACCCCCCCGCCCCGGCGCACGATGTCGAGCAGGTCGCCGATGGTGGGTCCCTGCCCCCACAGCGCGCCCTCCCCCGACAGCGACACCCGCTCGTTGCCGAGCGTCACCTTGGCCAGCGCCCACCCGGCGTTGACCTCACCCACGAGGTTGTCAGCGGGCAGGCGCACCTCGTCGAGGAACACCTCGTTGAAGGCGTGGTCACCGGTCATGTCCACGATGGGTCGGATGGTCACACCGGGCGCGTCCATGGGGCACACGAAGTACGAGATCCCCTGATGCTTGGCCACGTCGGGCTCGGTGCGCGCCAACAGGATCCCCAGAGCGGCGATGTGGGCGAAACTCGTCCACACCTTCTGGCCCGTCACCACCCACTCGTCGCCGTCGCGCACGGCCCGGGTCGAGAGCCCGGCCAGGTCCGAACCCGCGCCGGGCTCGGAGAACAACTGGCACCAGATCTCCTCCCCCGCCAGCAGCGGGAGCAGGTACCGCTGCTTCTGGGCCTCGGTCCCGGCGTGCACCAGCGTCGGGCCCGCCCACCCGATGCCGATCTGGTTGAAGGGACGGCGCACGCCCGCCCGGCGCAGCTCGTCGTCGATGACGAGCTGGGCGATGGGATCGGCGTCGAGACCCCACGGACGCGGCCAGTGGGGGGCGACGTACCCCGCGGCGGCGAGCAGGCGGGGTGAGGGGTCGGGGTTGGCACCCAGCCACGCCCGGAACTCGGCGCGTGCCGGATGATCGTCTCCGGGCAGGGCGAGGTCCACAGCGAGGCAGCGTAGGCTGCGCCGGTGACCGACTGGAACTTTGCCGACGTGTGGGAAACCGTGGCCGACACCGTGCCCCAAGGGCTCAGCGCCATCCACGGCGAGCGCCGCCTGACCTGGGCCGACACCGAGCGTCGGGCCAACGGGGTGGCGCAGTCCCTCCTCGACCTCGGGGTCGTCCATCAGGACAAGGTGGCCCACTACCTCTACAACGGCCCGGAGTACATGGAGTCGACCTTCGCCATCTTGAAGGCCGGCCTCGTGCCCGTGAACACCAACTACCGCTACACCGACGACGAGCTCGTCTACCTGTGGGACAACGCCGACGCCGTGGCCGTCCTCTTCCACGGGGCCTTCTCGCAGCGCATCGCCGGGCTGCGGGCACGAGTGCCGTTGGTCCGGGCCTGGCTGTGGGTGGACGACGGCACCGACGAGTGCCCGTCGTGGGCGACGCCCTACGAACACGCGGCGGAGAGCGGGGCGGCGCGCCCCGAACCCCGGTGGGCACGCAACGGTGACGACCTCTACTTCCTCTACACCGGTGGCACCACGGGCATGCCCAAAGGCGTCATGTGGCGCCAGGACGACCTCTTCGCCCGACTCAACGCCGGGAACCTCCTGCGCATACCCGAGGACGGGGGCGCCGACGGGGTCCGCAAGACCATCGTGGGCCCGGGGCCGCTCCATCTCCCCGCCTGCCCCCTCATGCACGGCACGGGCGGGTTCACGGCCATGGCGGCCATGACCGTGGGCGGCTGCATCGTGACCCTCACCAATCGCCGCTTCGACCCCGTCGAGCTCCTCGACACCGTCGACCGCGACAACGTCAACACCGTGGCCATCGTGGGCGACGCCTTCGCCAAGCCCATCCTGCGCGCCCTCGACGACCACCCCGGGCGGTGGCGGCTGTCCACACTGCTCGCCTTCGTGTCCTCGGGCGTCATGTGGAGCGAAGAGACCAAGCAGGGTTTGCTGCACCACCACCCCAACCTCATGCTCATCGACGCCTTCTCCTCGTCGGAGGCGATCGGGATGGGGACCTCGGTGTCGAGCGGGACCTCGGCCGAGCACACGGCGCGCTTCACCTTGAGCCCCGAGGTGCGCGTGCTTGACCCCGAGTCCGACAAGGACGTCACCCCGGGTACCGACGAGGTGGGGGTGCTCGCCCTGGGAGGTCGCAACCCCGTCGGCTACTTCAAGGACCCCGACAAGTCCTCGGCCACGTTCAAGGTCATCGACGGCGTCCGCTATTCGGTCCCCGGCGACTTCGCCACCGTGGACGCCGACGGCGCCATCCATCTCCTGGGGCGGGGCTCGGTGGTCATCAACACCGGCGGCGAGAAGGTGTTCCCCGAGGAGGTGGAGGAGGTCCTCAAGCTCCACCCCGCCGTGGCCGACGCCGTGGCCGTGGCCATCCCCGACGAGCGCTTCGGGCAGGTGGTGGCGGCGGCGGTGGAGTTGCGCCCCGGGGCCACCGCCACCGAGTCCGAGCTCACCGAGCAAGTGCGCGGCCGCCTGGCCGCCTACAAGGCCCCCAAGCGCGTGCACTTCGTCGACACCATCGGGCGGTCCCCGGCCGGCAAGGTGGACTACGCCCGCATCCGGGCCGAGACCACCGAGTGGGCGACGACGGCACCCTGAACGGCGGCATCCTGAACGACGGGGACGGGCGCCACCCACGCGCCCTCGAGGGCGTGGCGCGCTGGCCCGTGGGCTCGGTCGCCGCCGGCGTGGTGCGCCGCACCCCCGACGGCGTGGTCGAGGTGGCGGAACGGTCCGGTGACCTCGGGGCACCCTTTGCCTGGGCATCGGTCACCAAGCTGCTCGTGGCCCTGGCGGTGCTGGTGGCCGTGGAGGAGGGCACCCTGGCCCTCGACGACCCGGCCGGCCCCCCTGGGTCGACGATCCGTCACCTCCTGGCCCACGCCTCGGGCCTGGGGCCCGACGCCGAGGCACCGCTCAGCGCCCCCGGCCGGCGGCGCATCTACTCCAACATCGGCTACGAGGTGCTGGCGCAGCACGTGGCGCACGCCTCGGGCATGGCATTCTCCGACTACCTGCGCACCGGCGTGGTCCTCCCTCTGGCCATGACCGGCACCGAGCTCCGTCCCGGGACGTCGCCGGCGTCGGGAGGGCGCGGGCCCGTGCGGGACCTGCTCGCCCTCGCCGCCGAGCTCCTGGCGCCGCGCCTGGTGTCGCCCGCCACCCTGGCAGAGGCCACCTCGGTGGCCTTCCCGGGCCTGGCCGGCGTGCTCCCGGGCTTCGGCCGGTTCGACCCCTGCGACTGGGGCCTGGGCTTCGAGATCCGCGACGCCAAGGCCCCGCACTGGACCGGCACCCGCAACTCGCCGGGCACCTTCGGCCATTTCGGGCAGTCGGGGAGCTTCGTGTGGGTCGACCCCGTGGCCCAGGTGGCGTGCGCGGCGCTGTGCGACCGGGACTTCGGCCCCTGGGCCCACTCGGCGTGGCCCGCCCTGGCCGACGCCGTGCTGGAGGACTGGGCCCTGGCCTAGGCTGCCGCGGCGTGAAGGGCGTGATCCTGGCCGGGGGCAGCGGCACCCGGCTGCACCCGCTCACCCGCATCACCAACAAGCACCTCCTGCCCATCTACGACCGGCCCATGATCAGCTACGCCATCGAGGCGCTCGTGCTGGCCGGCATCAACGAGATGATGCTCGTGACCGGCGGCACCCACGCCGGGGAGTTCCTCCGTCTGCTGGGCAACGGCCACGAGCACGGCATCGACCGGCTCAGCTACGCCTATCAGGACCGGCCCGGGGGCATCGCCGAAGCCCTGGGCCTGGCCGAGCGGTTCGTGGCGGGCGACTCGGTGCTCGTCATGCTCGGCGACAACATCGTCGAGCGCACCTTCCGACCCACCGTGGAGCACTTCGCCAGCCAGGGTGGGGGGGCCCGCATCGTCCTGACCGAGGCCGACGACCCCGCCCACCTGCGCCACCTCGGGGTCCCCGAGTTCGATGCCGAACGTCGCATCACCCACATCATCGAGAAGCCCGACGACCCTCCCAGCAACTACGCCGTGACCGGCATCTACTGCTACGACCCCTCGGTGTTCGAGGTCATCGGCACCCTCGAGCCCTCGGGACGGGGCGAGCTCGAGATCACCGACGTCAACAATTACTTCGTCGAGCAGCGCACCATGGCCTACGACATCCTCGACGGCTTCTGGGGTGACGCGGGCGAGTCGATCGACGCCTACTACGCCGTCAACGACTTCGTGCGCGCCAACGGGGCCAACAAGGGCTGAGCACCCCGAGGCCGGCGTCCGGACTCAGGCGTCGAGGAAGCGGCGGATCCCCAGGTAGGAACCGAAGGACCCGATCACCACGCCGATCAGCACCACCACCAGGCTGGTGACGATCACCTCGCCCGTGGGCATCCGCATCTGGTACCAGATGTTGCCCGTCTTGGTGTTGGAGAAGCTGTCGAGCAGGAAGTGCAGCGAGAACACCGTCAGCGAGGCGAACAGCGCCCCGAAGAGGCCCTGGGCCACGCCCTCGAACATGAACGGCACCCGGATGAACCAATTGGTGGCCCCCACCAACTTCATGACCGACACTTCGCGCCGTCGGGCGAAGATGGCCAATCGGATGGTGTTGATGATGAGCACCGATGCCGAGAGCAACAAGATGACGGCCAGCACGAAGAAGACCAATTGCAAGATGCGGCTGACCGTCTGGATGTTGTGGATGGTCTTGGTGGGCACCGCCACGCTCTTCACGCCCGGGAACTTGCCGAACTGCCGTGCTATGGCCAGGGCCTCGCTGGGGTTGTCGAGCTGGATGCGCAACGAGGCCGGCATGGTGCCCACCGTCAACACCTGGTACTCCGGCGGCGTGAGGAGGTGCTTGGACTCGGCCAGGTCGAAGGCCTGGGAGCGGTAGGTCGAGGACCGGACATAGGGAAGCTGGTGCACCTGCTGCTCCACCGAGTCCCGCTGGGCCACCGAGACGTTGGGGTTCAGCCACACGATGGCGTCCACCCCGTGCGCCCACTGGGTCGTGGCATGGGCCACGCCCTGGCGCAGCAGCAGCGACGCCCCCACCAGCGACAGCGACACCCCCACGGTGAGCACCGCGGCGATGGTCATGAGCCGGTTGCGCCACAGGTTCGACGCCGTCTCGCGCGCCACGTAGTCCAGCGAGACCGGCATGTCAGTGCGTCCCCCGCTGCAGCTGGTCCTCGGGCGCCATGCCCGCCGGGGCCATGCCGTAGACGCCCCGGGCCTGGTCGCGCACCAAGGTGCCGTGGTCGAGCTCGATGACGCGCCGGCGCATCTGGTCGACGATGCCGGCGTCGTGGGTGGCCACCACCACCGTGGTGCCGGTGCGGTTGATCCGGTCCAGCAGGCGCATGATGCCCTGACTGGTGGCGGGGTCGAGGTTCCCGGTGGGCTCGTCGGCGAGGACCACCAGGGGCCGGTTCACGAAGGCCCGCGCCACCGCCACGCGCTGCTGCTCCCCACCGGAGAGCTCGCCGGGAAGGCTCTCGTGTTTCTTCGACAACCCCACCAGGTCGAGCACCTGCGGGACCTGCTGCGCGATCACGTGCTTGGGTCGCCCGATCACCTCCAGCGCGAAGGCCACGTTCTCGAACACCGACTTGTTGGGTAGCAGGCGGAAGTCCTGGAACACGCACCCGATGTTGCGCCGAAGGTAGGGGATCCGCCACTGGCTGAGATGACAGATGTCTCGGCCCGCCACCCAGATGCGCCCGTCCCCGGGGTCCTCCTCGCGCAGCAACAGGCGGATGAACGTCGTCTTGCCCGAGCCCGACGGGCCCACGAGAAAGACGAATTCGCCTTTGTCGATGTCGATCGACACGTCGCGCAGCGCGATCGAGCCGCTCTTGTAGGTTTTGGTGACGTTCTCGAAACGGATCATCGAGTGAGTCCTCGGCGGCATGCCCCAACCGCCATCGGCCGTAGTGGCACAAGAGGGCGAGCCAACTCTACCAGTCGCACCTCAACCCCCACAGATCGGCCTCTCTTCACCACCACCCGAGCCACGGATGGTCCTCAGTTGCCCACGGGGCGGCGGCGTCGCAATTCGGCCTCGATGAAGGCGTCGAGATCCCCGTCGAGCACGGCGTCGACGTTGCCCGTCTCGCACTCGGTGCGCAAGTCCTTCACCATCTGGTACGGCGCCATGACGTAGGAGCGGATCTGGCTGCCCCAGGCGACGTCGGCTTTGGGCCCCGACAGCGAGTCGAGCTCCGACCGCCGCTCGGCGCGCTGGAGATCCACGAGCTTGGCCGCCAGGATCTGCATGGCCCGTGCCTTGTTCTGGTGCTGGCTGCGCTCGTTCTGGCACGACACCACGATGCCGGTGGGCAGATGGGTGATGCGCACCGCCGAGTCGGTCTTGTTGACGTGCTGTCCCCCCGCGCCCGAGGACCGGTACGTGTCGATGCGCAGATCCTTGTCGTCGATGGCGATCTCGGTGGCGGCGTCCTCGAGGAAGGGGATCACGTCCACCGAGGCGAAGCTCGTCTGGCGGCGGTGCTGAGAGTCGAACGGTGACATGCGCACCAGCCGGTGCACGCCCCGCTCCGCCGACAACAGCCCGTAGGCGAACCTGCCCTTCACGATGAACGTCGCCGACAACAACCCCGCCTCTTGGCCTTCGGTGGTCTCGTCCACCTCGAAGGCGAACCCGCGGCGCTCGGCCCACCGCAGGTACATGCGCAGCATCATCTCGCACCAGTCCTGGGCGTCGGTGCCCCCGGTGCCGGCGTGGAGCTCGGCGATGGCATCGCGCTCGTCGTACTCGCCCGAGAACAGCGACCGCAGTTCGAGATCCGAGAGCTGTTTGGTCAGGTCGTCAACGGCTTCGGTGAGCTCACCGGCGAGCGAGTCGTCGGACTCCTCGACCATGAGGCCGTACAGGACCTCGGTGTCGGACAACTTGGCACCGAGGCTCTCGAGCATGTCGATGTCCGCGTTCACCGAACTGAATTCCGACGTCACCCGCCGGGCCAGGTCGGGGTCGTTCCACAGGTCGGGGCGCGACACCTCGGTCTCGAGCTCGGCCCGCCGCTCCCGCAGGCGGTCCAGGCCCAGATACCCCTCGGCCTCTTCGAGGCGCTTGCGGAGCGACGCCAGCTCCGCCCGGAGGTCGCGCTGGTCGCCGGCCCCTGCGGGCTCAGGCCGCGCCATGACAGAGCTTGAACTTCTTGCCGCTCCCGCACCAGCACGGCTCGTTGCGCCCGAGCTTCTCGGTGGGAGCCTTCACCAGGGGGGCCTGGGTCTCCTCGTCGGCCATGTGGCGCGGCGACACCTGACCCCCGGCCACGGGCATCCCCCCCACGTCCAGCCCCGTGGGCACGCCCGCTCCCGCCGCCGCGATCTCGGCCGGTGGGGCCGCCACCCGCATGGCCTGGAGCAGGCTCGCCCCCTGGACGGGGTCGTCGGCGGCCTGGTAGCTGGCGTGGGACAGGTCGGGCTCGGGAGCGGGCTCGGACACCACCTGGACGTGCATCACATAGCGCAGGTAGTCGTCGTCGATGGCGTCCATCATCTGCCCGAAGATCGAGAACCCCTCGCGCTGCCACGCCACCAGCGGGTCCTGCTGGCCCATGGCCCGGAGGTTGATGCCTTCGCGCAGGTAGTCCATCTCGGCCAGGTGGTCGCGCCAGCGCTGGTCGATGATCTGCATCATCACCTCGCGCTCGACCGCCCGCGCCTCGTCTTCGCCTCCGGGGAACATCGAGTCCCGGTCGTGGTACGCGTCGAGCGCCTCGGCCAACAGACTCTCGGCGATCTGGGCGGCGGTGACCGCCTCGGCCAGGTCCTCGACGGTGAAGCCCGTCGGGTAGTACTGCGTCACCTCGGCCAGCAGGCGCTCGAGCTCCCATGCTTCGGGAAACTCCCCCGGGCACGCCGATCGCACCAACTCCTCGATGGTCTGCTCGAGCAGTTCCTCGGTGTGCTCGGACAGGTTCTCGCCGTCGATCACTTGCAGCCGACGGGCGTAGATGACCTTGCGCTGCTCGTTGAGGACCTCGTCGTACTTGAGCACGTCCTTGCGGATCTCGGCGTTGCGGCCCTCGACGGTGTGCTGGGCGCGCTCGATGGCCTTGGTCACCATCTTGGCCTCGATGGGCACGTCATCGGGCAGGGTGCGGCCCATCACCCATTGCATGGCGCCGGTGGCGAAGAGGCGCATGAGCTCGTCCTCGAGCGACAAGAAGAACCGGCTCTCGCCGGGGTCTCCCTGACGGCCCGAGCGTCCCCGGAGCTGGTTGTCGATGCGCCGCGACTCGTGGCGCTCGCTGCCCAGCACGTACACGCCGCCCAGCTCGCGGATCTGGTCGCCTTCCTCGCCGCATTCCTTCTGGAAGCGGGCCAGGAGCTTCTCGTGTTCGGCGCTGCCCTCGTCGGTGTCGAAGTCGACGCCCTTGCCGACGGCCTCCTGGTGGGCCAGGCCCTCGGGGTTGCCCCCCAGCAGGATGTCCACGCCTCGACCCGCCATGTTGGTGGCCACCGTGACGGCGTGGAGCCGCCCCGCCTGGGTCACGATCTCGGCTTCCCGGGTGTGCTGCTTGGCGTTGAGGACCTGGTGCGGGATACCCCGGCGCTCGAGGAGCTTGGACAGCTGCTCGGACTTGGCCACCGAGGCCGTGCCCACCAGCACGGGCTGGCCCGTCTCGTAGCGCTCGACGATGTCGTCGACCACCGCCGCGAACTTGGCGTCCTCGGACTTGTAGATGAGGTCGGGCTGGTCGGTGCGGACCATGGGCACGTTGGTGGGGATGGGCACCACCGGGATGTTGTAGGTGGTGGCGAACTCCGCCGCCTCGGTCTCGGCCGTGCCGGTCATGCCCGACAACTTCTCGTAGAGCCGGAAGTAGTTCTGGAGGGTGACCGTGGCCCAGGTATGGTTCTCCTCTTTGATCTGGACCCGTTCTTTGGCCTCGACCGCCTGGTGCAGCCCGTCGGACCACCGGCGCCCTTCGAGGGTGCGCCCCGTGAACTCGTCGACGATCTTCACCTCGCCCCCCGAGACCAGGTAGTCCTTGTCCCGGTGGTACAGCTCCTTGGCCCGCAGCGCCTGGGTCAGGTGGTGCACGTAGTTGACCGACACCATCTCGTACATGTTCTCCACGCCCACCTGGCTCTCCACCTTGGCGACTCCCGCCTCGGTGGGATAGGCGATGCGCTTCTCCTCGTCGACCTCGTAGTCCTCGTCGCGCCGCAGCGTGCGCACCAGCCCGGCGAACTGGTAGTAGAGCTTGGCCGACTCCGACGCCGGGCCCGAGATGATGAGCGGGGTGCGGGCCTCGTCGATGAGGATCGAGTCGACCTCGTCCACGATGGCGTACACGTGGCCGCGCTGCACCATGTGCTCGCGCGACCGTGCCATGTTGTCGCGCAGGTAGTCGAAGCCGAACTCGGTGTTGGTGCCGTAGGTGACGTCACAGGCGTACGCGGCCCGCTTGTCCTCGAAGTCGGGGAGCTCGGGGCTCACCCTGCCCACTGTGACCCCGAGGAAGCGGTGGACCTGTCCCATCCAGTCGGCGTCACGACCGGCCAGGTAGTCGTTCACCGTGATGACGTGCATGCCCTTGCCCGACAGGGCGTTGAGGTACACGGGCAGCGTCGACACCAGCGTCTTGCCCTCGCCGGTCTTCATCTCGGCGATCCACCCGAAGTGCAGGGCCATGCCCCCCATGAGCTGGACGTCGAAGTGCCGCTGGCCCAGCACCCGCCACGCCGCCTCGCGCACGGTGGCGAAGGCGTCGATGAGCAGGTCGTCGAGGGTCTCGCCGTTGGCCACCCGCTCTTTGAACCCCACGGTGCGGTGCGCCAGGTCGTCGTCGGACAGGGCCTCCATCTCGGGCTCGAGCTCGTTGATGAGGGGAACGAGCTCTGCCAGCCGGCGGACCTTCTTCCCCTCGCCGGCCCGCAGGACGCGCGTAAAGACACTCATAACGCCGGCAGTCTACCGCCGGGCCACCCCCGGCCAGCGGCGCTTGGGTGCCGCGGCCGCCTAGGACAGGGGGTGGGAGCGCCGGGGATGAGAGCGACCCACCAGCTTCCCCTTCAGCCGCTCGACCTGGTGCTCGAGCTTGTCGACCACCTTGTCCACCGCCACCGGCACGTCGTGGGCGGCCGCTTTGGCCCGCAGCGTGTGGCCGTGGCCCGTGATGGTGACCTCGCACACCTTGCGCCCCGATCCCGGGGCGTCTCGATCCTCCGACAGGCGCACTTCGGCCCGCTCGAGCACGGGGGTCAACCTCCCGAGCTTGGCCACCTTCGCTCGTGCAAGCGCCCGGACTTCCTCCGGCGCGGTCTGCTTGCGTCCCGAGACAGCGACGTCCACCGCGGCACCTCCTTCAGGCCCTGGGGTGAGGTACTCCCTCCCCTGCGGCTGACACGTTCGATGCATGTGGATCGCGTCCGGCTGACCTGGTCTTTGTCCCCACACTCGCCTGCAGAGGAGTTGGCGGCCCGGCTGCCGGCGACGACGCGGGGAACCCGCGCCGCCCGACGACACCCACGACGGCCTGCTTCGATCCTTCTCCGTCGAACACCGGGAGTCGGTGCCCCGACGGGCAGGGCTTACCTCTAAGTCGCACCATGCTCAGCAACCATGAGTTGCCTTACGTGGGTCGTTTCGCCTGCGACTGGCTTCGACTTGCAACCACAGACCCGGACGCGATCCACAACACACAGCGTACGCCTCACCGCCCCCGATGTCTCGGGTGCGGCGTTCGTCCTGTTGAGGGTGGGTCGCGCTGTTGCGGCCGGGTTGGGCCGCCCGGGCTCAGGTGCCGGTCTGCCAGGAGCCGAGGTACTCCTCCTGCGTCGGGGTCAGGCGGTCGATGTCGACACCCATCGTCTCGAGCTTGAGACGGGCGATCTCGGCGTCGATGGTGCGTGGCACGTCGTACACGCGCTTCTCCAGGGTGGCGGCGTTGGCCATGACCCACTCCGCCGCCAGTGCCTGGTTGGCGAAGCTCATGTCCATGACCGCGGCGGGGTGCCCCTCGGCCGCGCTCAGGTTGACGAGCCGTCCCTCGGCGATCACGAGGATGTGCTTGCCCCGCACCGAGAACTCCTCGACCATGGGGCGCACGTGGCGCCGCTGGCCCTCGGCCATCTCCCCCAGGCTGATCAGGTCGATCTCGATGTCGAAGTGGCCCGAGTTGGCCACGATGGCCCCGTCCTGCATCCGCTCGAAGTGCTCGGCCCGAAGCACGTCACGGTTTCCGGTCACGGTGATGAAGATCTCCCCTTCGGCTGCGGCGATCTCCATGGGCTCGACCCGGAACCCGTCCATGACGGCCTCGAGTGCCCGCAACGGGTTGATCTCGGTCACGATGACCTGCGCCCCGTGGCCGCGCGCCCGGCTGGCCACGCCCTTGCCGCAGTAGCCGTACCCGGCGACCACGACTCGCTTGCCCGCCAGCAGCACGTTGGTGGCGCGGATCACACCGTCGAGGGTGGACTGCCCGGTGCCGTAGCGGTTGTCGAACATGTGCTTGGTGTCGGCGTCGTTGACCGCCACGATCGGGTACTTGAGCGCGCCCTCGGCCTCCATGGCCCGCAACCTGATGACCCCGGTCGTCGTCTCCTCGGTGCCGGCGAGGATCTCCGACACCTGGTCGGGGCGCGTGGAGTGGATCCGTGACACCGTGTCGCAGCCATCGTCCATGGTCATGGTGGGGTGGCGGTCGAGCAGGGCGTCGATGTGCGCGTAGTACTGCTCGGCGTCCTCGCCCCTCACGGCGAAGGTCGGGATGCCCTCGTCGCGCACCAGTGAGGCGGCCACGTCGTCTTGGGTCGACAACGGGTTGGAGGCGCAGATCAGGACCTCGGCGCCTCCCGCTTTGAGCGTGCGCAGCAAGTTGGCGGTCTCGGTGGTGACATGCAGGCACGCCGCCACCCGCGCGCCGGCCAGGGGACGTTCCTTGGCGAAGCGTTCCCGGATCGAGGTCAACACGGGCATGTTGGAGTCGGCCCATGCGATGCGCTGGTGCCCGAGGTCGGCGAGGCCGAGATCGGCGACGTCGTGATCAGTGTCGGACGTGGACATGGTGTGCTCCTCGTGTGATGGACATGGCTGGTGTCTGGGCTTGGCCTACGTGGCCTGGGACTGCTGTCGGACTGGTCAACGGCTGATTCAGGGCTCGAGTAGACGCCGCTTCAACTCCTCGAGGACCGGCACCGGCCCCGGGTCGATGCCTTCACGGGCAGCGAGATGGAGCGAGACGAAGTCCCCCACGAGCATCAGGTCGAGGAGCTGTGCCAGGTCCCCCTCACCCTGGGCGCGCACCTCGATGATGTCAGCTACGACCTCCCGAAGCACATCCGAGACGAAGGCGAAGCGCCGTGCCAGTTGGGGATGCTCGGCGTCGTGGCGCAGATTGATGAGGGTGAGGACCTGGCGGGTCACGTCCCCGTGCTGGCCCCAGCCCGCGATCTCGTTGTGGCACAGCTCGGGGTAGACCGCGGCGAAGGCCGGAGCCTTGGCGTTCTCGTTGACCTGCGCTTTCCACCGGGTCGCCGCCGCGGCCCCGACAGCCTGGGCGCCGTGGATGAGGGGGATGGTCCGGCCGATGCGGCGGGCCACTTCCTCGGCGGTGCTCCCGGGCTGGACCAACCGGTCCCGGCGGTACTTGAGCTGGTCCACCGCCAGGGCCACCCAGGTTGCCGCCCCCGGGAACAGCCCGATGTCCTCGAGGACCACGAGCGGGGGGATGGCCATGGCCCCGATCCCGGCACGGGGCTGGGGGATGGTCGAGGGCACCGGCACGACCGGCGCTCCCCACTCATCGGCCAGGCGACCGAGCTCGCCTCCGGCGGTGACCGCCACCAGGCTGGCCCCGGCGTTGGCGGCTTCCCCCGCCGCCTCCACCGTCTCCTCGGTGTTTCCCGAGAAGGAGATGGCGAACACCAACGAGCCGCGGCCCACGAAGTCGGGGAGGTCATAGGACTTCACCACTGTGATGGGCACAGGGACGAACGGGCCCGCCACCGCCACCATGACGTCGCCGGCCAGTCCGCTGCCACCCATGCCGAGCACGACGACGTTCTCCACGTACTCGCGCTCGGGAAGGCCGTCGAGGCCGTGGGCGGCACCGACGGCGGCGGCCACCTGCTCGGGGAGGCCGGCGGTGACGTCGAACATGCCGAGCGTGTCGAGCACGCCCTCGTCAGTCATGTGTCGTTTCCGACTGCAGCGTGGAGGGGACACTCTTTTCCTTGGCTTTCCCCATGAGCCGCTCGTGTTCGGCGTCGTCCACCGTGGTGGCCTCGTCGACGAGCATGACGGGGATGCCGTCGCTCACGGCGTAGCTGCGCCGCAGCCGGGGGTTGTAGAGGCGGTCCTCATCCTCGAAGTACAGGAGCGGGCCCTTGTCCTCGGGACAAGCCAGCACCTCCAGTAGCAAGGGGTCCAATGCCATCGGTCGTCGTGCTCCCAACTTCAGTCGTGGATCAGTGTGTGTGTATAGGTCGTGTGGTGTGTGTGTCTTCGGTGGTGATCAGTGGCCGCCCGAGCGCCCCCCGCCGGGCACCTCGGCCACGAGCTCGAGGAGCTCGGCGCTGTGGCGCTCGCATTCGGAGGGCGTGGCCGCCTCGACGTTGAGGCGGAGCAGGGGCTCGGTGTTCGAGGGGCGGACGTTGAACCACCAGTCGTCGAAGTCGACGCTCAACCCGTCGGTGCGGTCACAGACCAGACCCAGGGCCCCGAAATGCTTGGCCAGCGACTCGACGGCGGTGGCGGGGTCGTCGACCTCGGTGTTGATCTCGCCCGAGTCGGCGTACTTGCGGTAGGGGGCGAGCAGTTCCGACAGGGTCATGCCCGATGCCGAGAGCTCCTCGAGGATGATCATCGCCGCGATCAGGCCCGAGTCGGCCCGGTAGTTGTCCATGAAGTAGTAGTGCCCCGAGTGCTCACCGCCGAAGACCGCACCAGTGTCCACCATGACCTGCTTGATGAACGAGTGCCCGACGCGCGTGCGCACCGCCGTCCCGCCGTAGCGCTCGATCGTCTCGGGCACGATCTTGGAGCAGATGAGGTTGTACAGCACCGTGGCGCCCGGATGCTTCTCGAGCATGGCGCGGGCCACCAGCGCGGTGGTGAGCGAGCCCGACACCGGGCGCGCCTGCTCGTCGACGAGGAAGACGCGATCGGCGTCACCGTCGAAGGCGAGACCGATGTCGGCCTTCGAGGCGAGCACGGCGTGCTTCAGATCCCGGAGGTTCTCCTCCTGGATGGGGTCGGCGGGATGGTTGGGGAAGGTCCCGTCGAGCTCACCAAAGAGGATCTCGAGATCGACGGGGAGACCCTCGAAGGCCTTCGGGACCACGAGCCCCCCCATGCCGTTGGCGGTGTCGGCCACCACCTTCAACCGGCGCAGGGCCGAAGGGTCGATGAACGAGCGCACGTGGACGGCGTACTCATCGAGGAGCTGGCGCTGCTCGATGCCGCCGGTCTCGGGGCCCTCGTCGGCACCCGAGGCCAGGGCCTCCTGGGCGTCGTCGCGGATGTCGGCCAATCCGGTGTCCTGTCCCACGGGCTTGGCCCCGGCCAGGCACATCTTGATGCCGTTGTAGCCGGCGGGGTTGTGCGAGGCCGTGAACATCGCCCCGGGGGCGTCGAGCCGGCCCGAGGCGAAGTACATCATGTCGGTCGACGCAAGCCCGAGGTCCACCACCGTGGCCCCGGCGCTGCGGGCCCCGCCGGTGAAGGCGGCCGACAGCTCGACGCCGGACTCGCGCATGTCGCGCGCCACCACAATGCGGCTCGTGCCGGCGAAACGCGCGAAGGCCCAGCCGATGGCCCGACAGCTACGGCCGTCGAGCTGCTCGGGTACCGTCCCGCGCACGTCGTAGGCCTTGAACACGGCATCGAGTGCGGTCATGGCGCCCGAAGCCTACCCGCTCCCCTCCCCGCAGCCCCGTGCTCACGGCCGGCTGATGGGGGCCGCGGGTGGGATTCGATGCGGGGTGGGAGCGGTGCCGATCTACTGCAGGTCGGTCCGGATGCGCTGGGCGTCGGCGTAGGCCGCGGCCAGGTCGGTGTGCGCGTTGGAGGCGTTGGTGCGGGCCCCCAGGAAGACCTGCCAGTTCCCGGGGTAGCCGGCCGGCGTCTGCGCCAGGATCTGAGCCGCCTGGCCGCTGGTCTCGCCCTGGGCCGTGGACACCTGGCTCTTGAGGTCGGTGAAGGCGGCTTGGGCCGCGGTCACGTCCTTGCCGGCCGCCTGCGCATTCTGGATGGCGGTGGCGATCTGCGGCTCGAGGTTCGCGAACACGCCCTCGATGTAGGTCTCGTCGTCGACCACGATCGTCAGATGTGTCTGCGGCGTCATCACGACGTACACGCGATAGGTGAACACCATCGAGCGTGCCACGACCCGCAGGCCTGCGCACGTGGTTGCCGACTGCGCCTGGCTCTGCAGCGCCTCGATGCCGGGCAGCTCGACGGTGGTGATGTCGGTCTGCAGGGTCTGGCGGTCACCCGTGGTCAGGTGGTTGGCGGTGTTGCCCGCCGCCGTCGCCAGGGCGTTGAGCTGCGTGACGCGTCCCGCCAGATCCACCTCGACGAGCTGCTGCGCCTGGGCGAAGAGCGCCGCCGTGCACCTCGGGTTCGACACCTGGGTGGCAGCGGTGCTGGACGCGACCGCATTGGATGCGGCCGTGGTGGTGGGTGCGGCGACGGCCGACCCGGGGGCGACGGCCACGATGCCGGCGACAGACCATGCCGCCACCGCGCCGATCGCCATGCGACGTGCGAAGTTGTGCTTCATCTCAAGAGTCTCCTTGCGGGTGGCTCAGGTCGGAGTTGGCCGTGTTGAGGCTGTTGTCCAACGCCCCGAGGTCGGCGGCGACCTGATCGAGTGTCTGTGGGTTGAGCGTGTCCGAAGGAGTCGTCGTCGGCGTGCCCGTCCCCGGGGCCGAGCCCGGGATCGAGCTCGTCACCGTGCCGGGCCCCAGCGTCGTCGACGAAGTGGCCGCCGCCGACGTGGTGGGCGTGAGCCGGGCCACGACATGCGACGAGCTTCCCGCCCCGCAGGCGGCCAGTGTCACGGCGAAGCAGGTGCACAGCGTGGCCGTGGCGAGCTTGCGTGCCTTCATTCTGGGTCCCTCCTCATGCGCAACAGTCCGTGGGGAGCACCTCGTTCCATCGGTCCCTGAGGGGGACCACTGAAGCGCCTTGCTCCGTCGGGGCATGATCGGATGATCGGCCCTGGGCATGTGGGAGCCGTGTGCCAGAAGTTAGGGAATCGTGATCCCCGGGCCGCGTTGCTCAGGGGACGGTGCGCCTCAGGAACGCAGCGCCTCAGGAACGCAGCGCCTCAGGGATAGGCGAAGCGCCGCCAGATGAGCACGCCCAGCGCCAGGAGTCCGAACAGGCTCAGCAGGATCCCGAGCTTGTCGGGACCGCTCGCCCCGTAGGTGAGCGTGACGTTGTGCGCGGTGGGGACCACCACCATGAGGTTCGGTTCCGAACGCCACGGGCCCTCGGCCCCGGTGGCGTGCCACGACGGGAAGTACGAGACGCGCACCAACACCGGAACCCCCACGCGACTCACGTGGAAGCTGACCTGATTGTCCGTCGCCCGTATGGACGACACCCGCACGGCGGGCAGCGCCTGGTGTTGGACCGGGGCCACACCCTTGGGGGCACGGGTCCATGTCGCCAATCCACCCGCCACCAGCTGTTGCGGCCATGATGCCGGGTTCGCGTACCACCGTTGGGACACCGGGAGCCACGATGCCTGGGCGGCGCCCACTCCGGTGAGCACGTCGGGGGTCTCGGTCAGCGGGGTCACGAGCGACGAGTTGTGGATGAGATAGATCTTCCACGTGGTGGTGACGACCTGACCCTGGTACTCGGTGTGCCACGGTCCCGTCGTCGACACGAGGGTCAGGGCGGGATCGGTATCGGCCTGGTCCTGGATCGGCGGCGACGAGGCCATGAAGTACTTGACCCCGAGCATCTGCAGGTGCTGGATCCCGAGCGGGACGTTGACCGAGCCGTAGACGATGCCCGTGGTGGACGGCACCATGGCCTCGGACGGCCCCACCGAGAGCTCGGCCTGGTTGATGAAGTGGTACGGCGTCGAGGTGGCCGACTCGAACAACAGGCCCTCCATGGAGTCGACGCACCCGTTGGTGTAGTTGGGGAGCAACATCAACGACATGGGCGTGCCGAAGCGGTTGAGCAGCGTGTTGTACTCCCACATGGCGCGCCCGCACCCGTACTTCTTGGTCACCTGGTCCATGTGGGTGACGATGCCCTGGAGCTCGGCGTAGCCGGGTTTGCGCTCGACGCCGGAGTAGTTCCAATTGGCCCAGGCCGCCACGTTGCTGGCTCGGACGCTCACGGGCCCGAGCTTGTAGACCGTCCCCGGCGTGACCAGGAGGGGCGGCAGCACGACCAGCGCCGACAAGGCCAGCGCCACGAGCGGGACCGCCAGGGCCCCCGGGGCCCGCGCCATGCGGCGCGGCGGTGGGGGGCCCCACGGTGCGGGGGCGCCCGTGGGCGCCGTCCAGCTCGACTCGCCCCCGACCCCGTCACCGCGATACCCCGGCCTCGGGACGGTGCCGGTGCCCGTGCCGGCGACATCGGTGGTGGCCGACACCTCCGCCATCGGGTGCCCGGCGCGCGGCACCATGTGGGGGGCAAAGGTCGAGACGGGGCCGCCGGTGGCGAATGCCGGGCTCGGACCGCCCGGCACCGCCATGGCCGCGATGTCCGGGGGCGCCCAGCGCAGGGCGTCGCGTAGGTTCCGCCAACCCCGCGCCGCCATGATCAGGAGCTCGGCGACGGCGAAGCCGGCGACGAGATAGACGCACAACCAGTAGATGGGCAGGACACGCGTGTTGTAGAGCGCGCTCTGGGGCGCGAAGCGCACGAACAGGGCCGACGCCACCCCCGCCACCGTGAGAGCCAGCATGGATCGGTTGAACCGGACGCACGCCATCACGACGCCGATGACGCCGAGGATCAGGGCCCAGCGGTCGGCCACGGGCATCAACAGCGCCCGGTACGTCGAGACGTTCTGCCATCCCATGGTGGTGCTGTAGGCCTGCTCCATGACGAAGGGGACCGCCCACCAGGCCACGAGGAGGAAGGCGGTCCCCACCACCGACACCAACCACCACAGCCGTCGGCGGGTGGGGCCGAAGAAGAGCAGCGCCGCTCCGGCGCCCACGAAGCAGAACAGCGTGGGGACGAGGTGGCACAAGACACACGCACTCAGCAGCAGCACGGCGGGAATGCGCGAGCGGCCGGTGCGCATGCCGCGGACCACCACGCCCAAGAAGACGAGCGCCACCGACAGCCCCAGCGAGAAGGCGTACTCCCCCGCCATCGTCGAATAGAGGTTGCCGCCGTAGATGGTGAAGGTCTGGTCGAACAGGAAGGGCAGGGTGAACACGGCGAGGACGGCAGGCCGGGGCCGCTCCATCCCCACCAGGCGGCCGAAGGCCCACGCCGCGATGGGGAGGGTGATGGAGCCGAGGATGGTGATGAGCTTGAAGGCGATGTCGAAGGGGATGATGAAGCCCAGGAGCGCGGCCAGGGTGTCGGGGAGGGGGAAGTAGAAGGTGTTGAGGGGCAACCCGTCGTAGGCACCCGGGAACCAGCCCGTCATGTGCCCGTGCAGCAGCAGGTTGGTCTTCAGGAACTGGGCCAGTCCGAAGTGCGCCCCGGTGTCTCCCCCGGTGGTCATGGTGTTGGCCAGCAGCAGGCTGGGGTTGCACTGCCAGATGACGACGACGATGACCGCCGCCACGGCCACGAACGTGGCGAGCGCAGGGGCAGACGGCCGTCGCATCAGATCCATGGTGCCCGAAAACCACCCCCAAGCGGCAGCGCCGGTCCCGATTTCAGTGCAGAATCCCCGCCACCGACAAGATCGCCAACAGGTTGAAGGTCCCGTGGGCGAAGATCCCGGGGCCCAGACGACCGAACTTGTAGGCCATGAGCGCCAGGACAGCACCGAACGTGGCCAGCCCGAGCAGCTCCAGCAGCTCGAAGTGCGCCAGGCCGAAGATGACCCCGTCGGCGATGGCGGCGAGGGCCACGCCCACCACCGGGCCCGCACCCTTGAAGACCCGCAGCAGGGCGCGCAGGACGAGGCCCCGGAAGAACATCTCTTCGACCACGGGCACCACGACCACCGTCAGCACGGCGATGACCGCCAGGTCCGAGCCCGGGAACCCCCCGGTGAGGTGCTGGGCGGGCGCCTTGAGGCGCTCGTCGAGGTGGGGGACGACGTGTTCCAAAGGGAAATAGAGCACCGGCAGCAGCACCAGTTGGCCCCCCAACCCGATCACGGGCCCGATGAGCACGTCCCAGGGGCGCACCCGCAGTCCCATGTCCCGGAAGAGGCTCCCCGTCCCCCGCACCCGGCTGGCGAACAGGACCGCACCGACGAAGCCGACCCAAAGCCCCACCAGCCCGGTCACCTCGACCCAGGCCGGCGGGACGGTCTGGGTGGCCAGGTGGGCGATCTCGGACCCGTGCCCGGTGAGGCCGGCCACCACGACCAGAAGGATGCTGCTCGCCAACTGGCCCACGACGAACCCGAGTCCGGCGAACATCAGCCATGCCCCGGCGTCGCGCCTCGTCGCGGGCGGGGCATCCCCGTCTTGCGCCTGGTGGCCAGGAGAAAGATGCCCGGGGAGCGGCTGCGACGGGGCCGCGGCCGGTGTTGCGCCCGGCGTCGGCTCGCCGTCGCTCGAGCCCGCAGGGCCGCTCGCCATCAGGCGAAGGTTAGCGATCGGCCGTATCGCAGCCATCTCGCCCATGCGTGCATGGCCGGGGGTGCGGGCGCGTACCATGGAGAAATGAGTCCCCCCTCTCTTCCCGACCGCCGTTCGGGACGTCCCACCCCAGGTGGGACGGGTGGTCCCGCGTCGGGCGGGCCCGGCGGTCAGGCGTCGTCAGGGAGCGACCAGAGCTGGCGCTGGGTCTTCGCCCTGCTCATCGTGGCCGTCATCGCGGTGCTCATCGTGCCGGCACTAGTGAGTCATCCCCAGGTCAAGAAGATCGAGTACAAGACGTTCCTCCAGCAATACGTCGAGGGGCACAACGTCAAATCGGCCACCATCGACAACACCACGGGGATCATCACCGGGACGCTGAAGCAGGGCAATCAGAGCTACTCGGTGAAGGGCCCGGACCCCTCGCTCGAGTCCGACGTGGCGCTGATGAAGAAGGACATCTCGACCGTCAACTTCAACACCCCCCAGACAAGCGCCCTCGGTCAGTGGCTGCCCACCATCCTCATTCTGGTGGCCTTCGTCGGCATCTTCCTCTGGATCAGCCGGCGAGCCCAGGGCCAGATGTCGGGGATCATGTCGATCGGGCGGTCCCGAGCCAAGCTTTATACGACCGAGCGGCCCCGGACGACATTCTCCGACGTCGCCGGCTACCAGGGGGTCAAGGTCGAGATCAGCGAGGTGGTCGACTTCTTGAAATCGCCGCACCGCTTTCGCGACATCGGCGCCAAGATCCCCAAGGGCATCCTGCTCGTGGGCCCTCCTGGCACCGGCAAGACGCTGCTGGCCCGTGCCGTGGCCGGTGAGGCAGGGGTCCCGTTCCTCTCGGTCAGCGGGTCGGACTTCATGGAGATGTTCGTGGGCGTCGGGGCCAGCCGGGTCCGTGACCTCTTCCAGACGGCCCGCAAGCAGGCACCGGCCATCATCTTCGTGGACGAGATCGACTCGATCGGCCGCAAGCGCGGCGCCGGGCTCGGCGGCGGCCACGACGAACGGGAGCAGACCCTCAACCAGATGCTCTCGGAGATGGATGGCTTCGACCCCACCGAGGGCGTGGTCATCATGGCGGCGACGAACCGGCCCGACATCCTCGACCCCGCCCTGCTGCGGCCCGGTCGCTTCGACCGTCAGATCGTGGTCCCGCTCCCGGACCTCGAGGAGCGCCTGCCCATCTTGAAGGTCCATTGCAAGGACAAGCGCATCGGCGACAACGTGGATCTCGAGCTCGTGGCCCGGGGCACCCCGGGCATGAGCGGCGCCGATCTCGCCAACCTCGTCAACGAGGCGGCGCTCCACGCCGTGCGACGGGGCTCGCACCAGGTCGACCAACAGGACTTCGAAGCGGCGCGCGACCGCGTCCTCATGGGACAGCGACGAGAGAGCCTGGTGCTTTCGGAGCCCGAGAAAGAGCGCGTGGCCTTCCACGAAGGTGGCCACGCCGTGCTCGCCTACGTGCTCGAGCACGCCGACCCGGTCCACAAGGTGACCATCCTCCCCACCGGTCTCGCCCTGGGCGTGACCCAGCAGCTGCCCATCGAAGAACGCCACATCTATCCCCGCGACGTGATCGAGGACTCGCTGGCCGTGCGGATGGGCGGGCGCGCCGCTGAGCTCCTCGTGTACGGCGACCTCTCCACCGGTGCCAGCAACGACCTCGTGGGCAACACCGAGCTGGCGCGCAAGATGGTGCGCGAGTGGGGCATGAGCGAAGAGCTCGGGCCGATGGCCTGGGGGTCCCAGGGAATGGTCTTCCTCGGCGAGGACCTGCTGCACTCGCGCGACTACTCCGAGGACACCGCACGCGTCGTGGACGCGGAGATCGCCCGCATCCTGCGCCAGCAAGAAGAGCGGGCCATCGAGTTGCTCAGCCGGCACCGCGGCGGGCTCGACGCCGTGGCGAGGGCGCTCCTCGAGCGCGAGACCCTCGACGGGAGCGAAGTGAGCAAGCTCGTCGACACTGCCTACGGCCGTCCCGTCCACGAGGCCGGCGTCATGGCGTCGCACTTCACGACGGCCAACGGGGCCGGTGCCAAGCCGGAGGCCTCCGCATCGGGAAACGGCGCTGAGTCCGACATCCCGGGCGTGACACCCGAGCCCACCGGCTCCACGACCGCCAAGCCTGACTGATCCGGCGGACTGATCCGGCGGACTGGATCGGGTCCGATCGAAGCCGACGCGCCGGGGGTTTCTGGGCGTAGCCTCGTCGGTGGTGACCCACATCGACCTTTTCGATGATCCGTCCTGGGACTCACCCGACTTCTGGGATTACGAGCCCAAGCCTCGCTCCCTGCTGGCGGTGGCGGCGCAATTGACCGCGGCCGTCGTCGCCGGCCTGACGATACCGCTCTGCTTCGTGTTGGTCCCCGGTGCCCTCATGTGGGGATTCGACAAGATGTTCTCGGGCTGGAGCTTCTGACGGGCGACGACGTCGGGGCGGTTCTTTAGGACGGCGCGAACGACGGCACGACCACCACACCGGGCTCCGCCACGGGCAGCGCATCGAGCTCGACCGCGATGGGCTGGTCCGAGGTGACCTCGAAGGGTGCGGTCCCGAACGGCGCCCCGGGGTTGGGGCCGATCACGAGGGGCGAACCGAGCTCCACCTTGCGGGTGGGCTGGCCGGCGACGGCATGGCCGTTCGGGGTGACGATCTTCACGGTGGCGGCACTCGTCCCCAGATCGACCACGGCCAGCGACCATGCCCCGTTCCCGGGGGCCACCACGGCGGGGAGGATCCAGCGCCTGGCGCCGCCCGGCACCCCCGAGACGTCACCGACCTCGGGGACCCCAGCCGGTGACCCCGCGGGGGCAGCCGCCTCCCGGCTCACCACGATCCCGGTCCCGGTGCTCGTGAAGGTGAGTGAATACGGGACCCCAGTCGGGATGCGGGTCTGGCTCTGCGCCGACAACGTCACGAGGGACTGCGCCGGGACGTGCATGGACAGCGGCTCGGCCCCGGCTCCTTGGGACAGCCCGATGGCCACCGACACCGTGGCGGGGGTCGTCGTCGGGTTCAGGACGTGAAACGCCACGGTCCCTTCCGGGATACCCGTGCTCTGGGGGAAGACCCACCGAGAGGTGGCGGCGGGGCTCCCCAAGGTGAGCGATATCCCCCCGTCACCGGGTGCGCCCACCGACTGCAGCTCCGTGGCCACGATCGCACCCGACAACGTCGAGACCTCGGTGGCGACGGCCGTGTCGGAGGGCAGGTGGTCACCGATGTTCTCGGTGACCAGGGACCCCGGCGCGATGTCGATGCCCTGGTACGCGGCGGGCGCCACGTATCCCGCCGTGGAGGACACCAGTGCGAGGTTCACCACGGCGTCGGTGGCGGCCGGGTTGAACAGCGACAGGATGAGCCCACCTCCCTGCGCCGTGGCGCCGTGGGCGAAGTACCAACTGGTGGAGGTCGAGGGCGCGCAGGGCGCCATGCTCCAGCCAAGGGGGCTCTGGACCGACTCCGACACCGCCACCCCGCCACCGTCGAGCACGACAGCGGCGGCGACCAACCCCGTCGAGCCGAGCTGACCAGCTCCCACCGTGACCTGCCCACCGGCGGGGACGGTCAGCGACACCGTCTGCGCCCCGGACCACGGAGCAGGCTGCGGCGCCCCCGGGGCCACCGCGCTGACAGCCGTCAGAGTGCCGCGCACGGGGCGGCCGCCGGAGTTGGTGAGCACGATGGTGGCGGGCGCGCCTCCCTGGGCACCGCTCCCGCCCGCGCAGAACCACGCCGAGGACTCGGTCGCAGTTGGTGCCACCCTGAGCGTCGACAAGGCGTCCGCGCTGGGGGCGGCGGCTGACACCGTGGTCCGGGAGATGAGCCGGTCCGAGATCCCCGTGGCGATCAAGATGGCCACCAGGACCACGATCATGAGCGCCCGCCGCAACGATCCGGTCACGACACCACCGCGCTCACGACACGACCTCGCGCACCGGGTCGGCGGGCTTCGCGCTCGGGGGGAGAAGCGGTGCCGACAGGGCCGAAGCGTCGACGGCACGGGCGCGGCGGCGTCGTCGCCCGCGGCCGCCGAGGGGGCCCCACCACCAGTCGAGCCACCAACGCCGGCCCGCCAGCGCGCCGGCCACGACGACCCAGGCGGCGGTCTCCATACTGATCTCGAGCCCGTGGGCCCACGACCCGACGAAGGCGACGGTGACCGTGCCCGGTCGCGCCACAGGAAACGTGGCGGCGTAGCCGAAGAACCTCGACGGGCGCACCACCGTGCCGTGCGGTCCCAGCAGTCGCCACGCAGCCGCGGGCGCCACGGCGTCGAGGACGGTCCCCGCCGGCACGCGACCCCGCACGCTGGTGGCACCCGACGCGCCCAGCAGTGCCGGATGCCAACCCGTGAGCCGCGGGTCCACCCCGGTGACCGCCGATGCGGGTGACGACGGCGCGCCCGCGGCGGTGCGCCACGCCCGCAAGGGCAACGCGCTCGGGTCGACGAACACGTCGAACCCACCTTGGGAGATGATCTGACGGAGGTCGATCTGCGACGACAGCGCCCCGAGGAGGTCGCCCGGCGGTGGATGCGTGATCGGGGTCTGGAGCCCCGGGATCGACGGCGCCAAAGTGTCGACCACCACCACGTAGCGCACCGCGTACGGTGCCAACAGCCGACCCAGCCGGACCGTGGCGTGGCGCCGCGCCAGGCGGATCCCGTTGCCGATCTCGGCGGCCTTCCCCGGCGACGATCCCGGCCACAACCCGGTGACGTCGGGCAGCCCGTCCTCGCTCAGTGCATAGGAGAGCCCGGGGGTGAGCTCCCACCCGTTGCCCGGCAACACCCGGGGGTCGCCGAGCCACAGCACGCGGAAATCACCTTGGGCCTTGTTGGCGGCCATCCACGAGGTGGCTTCGGCATAGCCGGACGGGACCAGGTCCCATCGTCCGCCCAGGCTCCCGAGCAGCACCGGCAGCATGCCCACCACCGCGGCGGCAGCCGCCGTCACCGCCGCCACCTGGCGCCACCCGAACCGGTAGCCGGGGAGATCGAGCTGAAACGCAGCCACACCGAGACCGATCGAGAGGGCGATCCCCACACCGGCGGGCACCAGGAGCACCTGGGGGGCGATCGCCAACGGGCCCAAGCCACCGCGCCCGGCCAACCAGGCCACGGCCCACGCCACCACGGCGATGGACCACGCCCGACCGGCCCAGGCCAGGCGCGACCGGGCGCCGATGAGCAGAGGCAACGCCGCCGCGGCCAGGAACGCCCACCCCAGCGCGGCATCGCCGATGGGACCCACGGCCAACCGCAGCAGCTCGCCCCATCCCGCCCCCGAGGACGACGCCACGGGCACGCCGGCCAAGATCTGCCAGCGCCCCGAGCCACCCAGCACGGCGAAGGACCAAGGAGCGAGCAGCACGATGGCGACGGCGCTGGCCCCCAACGCCGTCACCACCACGCGTCCGGCGGGGCGAAACCCCGCCTCCCCCTGCGACACGACGTGACCGAGGGCGAGGCCCAGTGCCACGACGAGGATCACCAACGCGGTCGACGGCGCCAGCGCGGTGACGAAGGCGTCGAGCAGACCCAGGGCCAAGCACCATCCCACCAGGGATTGCCGCCACGGCCGGGCCGAACGTGACGCCACGCCGTGGATGGCGCGTGCAATGCCTGGGGTCGTGGCAGTGGTGGGGACGACGGCCTCGAGCGCGACCTCCCCCCTGTCGCCCCGTCGGTCGGTGGCGCCCGTTCCGTCGGCGCCCGTTCCGTCAGTGGCGCCGGTCCCCGGCGTCTCGTCGTACGGATCGACACGCGATGCCTGGCCCAGGAGGTGGATCATCCACGGACACGCCGCGTACATCACCAAGGCGTCCCAGTGCGCCGTCGCCAGGGCGTCATAGGCAACAGGGATGGCGAGGTAGATCACGGTCGACGTCACGCGCGCCCACGGTGTGCCCAGTCGACGGGTCAGTCGGGCCATCCCCATGGCACCCACGGGGATGCACCCGAGCACCACGATCTTGTCCAACAACCCCATGCCCCCGAACAGCAGCATCCCGGCCAGGCCGAGGATCCCCGTCGCCGGGGTGGTGGGTTCGGTGGTCCCCACCCCGCTGGGCTGCCACCCGGACACGAAATGGTGCAGCAGCGTCGTCCACGAGGGCAGGGACAGGAACTGGCCCACGACGGGGAGGCCCGATCCGAACAGCTGGCGCGTCCCGAACACCACCACCAGCGCGGCGGCCAACCACACGAGCCAGCGCGTGGACGTGGCGGGGCCTAGGGCGTTCCCCGCCGTCACCTCGACCCCTGTCGGGCTCGACACCGATGGCGGCTCGTCGTCGGAGCCCGGCTCGGCGCCAACGGGCTCGGGCTCGGGGTTCGCACCACCGAGGTTCGCCGCCTGCAATCCGTGGGTGACGGCCCGCCGGACATAGGCGTTGAGACGGGCGCTGCCGTGCAGCTGCAGTCGACGGACGGTGGTGTCGTCGAGCCGACGGTGGGCCCGCACCGCCGCTCGGGCGGCGCGCAACGTCCGTCGGTTGGCGAAGTTCCACCGCCACGCCTGGGACACCGCCGAGGCACGCTCGCGATGGCGCGCCACCACGGCGATGACGAATTCCGCCACGCCCAGCAGGGCGATCTGGGGGACCACCCGCACCAGATGGAACGGTCCGTACGCCTTGAGCGCGGCGTGCAACTCATGGCGGCGCTGCAGCGACTGCAGCGTCACATGCGGTTGGTGCCCATGGGCCCTGTGGCCCGCCCCGCGCCGCCGGCGCCCGGCCCTCCCTGGTGCTGTCGAGGCTGATGCTGTCGAGGCTGATGCTGCGCCGAATGCGCCGGGGGCGCTGTCACCGGGCCCGAGCCCCGCCGGTCCGACCACTCCCCCGACCGGCTCTCCTGCATCGCTCCCCCCGCCGGCACCGGCCCCCCCGCCGGCACCGTGGTCGGCGTCCTCGGCACCCGCCCAGGTCTCGAGGAGATACGGCACCGGGTCGGCTCCACCGGGGGACTCGGGCCCGATGTGCACGGGGAGGCTGCGCCGGCCACTCGCCAACATCTCGAGATGCCGAACGCGCGCTCCGGGCGCTACCACCACACGGGCGCCGAGGATCTGGGCGCGCCAACACAGGTCGAGGTCCTCCCCCATGGCGAAGATCTCGGGATCGAATCCCCCCAACTCGGCGAACAGGTCGAAGCGGACGAGGGTGCACCCCCCGGGGGCGAGAAAGATGTCACGCACGGCGTCGTGCTGCCCGTGGTCGATCTCGCCCGGCTCCATCCGGTCCACGACGGCGCCGCCCTTGTCCACCGCCATGCCGACGTGCAGCAACCGGGAGGGGTCGTCCCAACTGACGAGCTTGGGCGCCACGATCCCGGCGTTGGAGCGGAACGACTCCTCCACCATGATGTGGATGGCGTCGGGGTCGGGCGCGACGTCGTCGTGACACAACAACAACAGCGACGCGCCCTCCACCATCGTCAACACTTCGTTGGCCGTCGCTCCGAAGCCTCTGTTCGTCGGCATGAGCCGAACAAAAGCCCCAGGAAGCACACGCGCCACGCGCGGCGTGGGGTCGACGGTGCTCGCCGCATCCAGCACGAGCACCGACAGCTCGGGATAGTCCTGCGAGGCCAACGCCCGCAGCGTCTCCTCGAACCACTCGCCGGGGTTGCTCGTGACGACGACGGCCACGACCGGCGGAGCGATATGGGTCTCCATCAGGGCCAAGAGGCTACCCGTCGCCCCCGCCGTTTCCCCAGGCGTCGACCCCACCCCAGGACCCTGGGTCCGCTCCCAGAAAGTGCTTGCAACTGTTAGCAACGGTCTGTACAATAGTTAGCAGCAAGCCCCCCAGTTTTCGATGGAAGGACACCCCAGATGCCCGAGTTCAAGGACGTCACAGACGAGATCACCAAGACCGCCAGGGACGCCGCCTACGTGGTGGTCGGCCTGGGCGTGCTCGGGTTCCAGCGTGCGCAGGTCCGCCGCCAGGAGCTCCAGAAGCGCCTCACCGACCGCACCATGGTCCAGGGTCACCTCGGCGACGTACGAGGCGAGGTCACCAAGCGGGTCAAGGACGTCGACGAGGCCGTCGAGCAGGTCATCGGCCGCATCGAGGCCTCCCTGGCCCCCATCGAGGAGCGCCTCCCGGTTCCCGCCCGCGACCTGGCCAAGCAAGCCCACGCCCAGGCCCGTGAGGTCCGTCAGCAGCTGCGCAAGCTGATTCTCCAGGCCGCCTGACCCACCCGACCCACAGCTCGTCCCCGTCATCAGGCGCCTCGCCCACCGCGGGGCGCCTGTGGCGCGTCCGGGGACACGGAAGTGCCCCGAGTGCGACGTGGGCAACTCAGGCGGCGCGGTCGCTCCACTGGGCGAGCACGTCGAGCAGGGTCTGCTCGAGGCTGATCTGGGGCTCCCACCCTGTGGCCTCGTGCAGCTTGGCGTAGTCGCCGCGCACGACGGGGACGTCGACGGGCCGGGACAGCTCCGGGTTGAGCTCGAACCGCAGCTCGACCCCGGCCAGGGTCTGCAACTGCAGTGCCACATCGGCGATGGCGACGTCGCGGCCGCTGCACACGTTGTAGACCTCGCCGGCCCCACCGAGCTGGGCCAGCAGGCGGTATGCCCGCACCACGTCGCGGACGTCGGTGAGATCACGCCGGGCCGCCAGGTTCCCCACGACGATGCTCTCGGCACCGCTGCGGCGGGCCTCGACGATCCGCTCGGCCAGGGCCGACACCACGAAGGCCGAGGACTGCCCCGGTCCCACGTGGTTGAACGGGCGCATGCGCAGCACCGGCAGGCCGTAGCCCAGGTGGGCCTGGACCCCGAGGTACTCCGCCGCCACTTTGGACGCCGCATACGGCGTCACCGGCGCCAGCGGCGCGTCCTCGGTGACCGGGAGGAGGTCCTGAGGCACGGCCCCGTAGACCTCGGCCGAGCTGGTCACGAGCACCCGGGGCGGATGGGGGCACGCCCGGGCCGCCTCGAGCACGTTCAGCGTCCCACTGGCGTTGACTCGGAGCACCTCGTTCGGGTCGGTCCAGGACCGACCCACGCTGGTCAGCGCGGCCAGGTGGTACACCACATTGGGTGCGGCCATCATCATGGCGGCGCGTACGGCGTCGCCGTCGGTGATCTCCACCTCGTGATCGATCGACACCACCTCGTCCCCGCATTCGACGAGATGGGCCGTCAACCACGAGCCCACGAAGCCTCGAGCTCCGGTCACCAGGGCACGCACGCGCCGAACCTTACCGGGGACCGCCCTGTGGTCCCGGTGGAAAAGACCCCGGTGCAGAAGACCCCCGCGGGGAAGGCTCAGTGCGCCTCGCGGCCCACCGGTAGGCCGCCACGTGGTCGGCGGCGCTCGCCCCCCAGGTGTGGCGGCCCGCCACCTCGAGGCCCAGCCGTCGTCGTTCTGCCACACCGGCGCCGTCGTCGAGGACTCCCACCAGTGCTTCGGTGAGCTCGGGCACCGATCCCGGTGGCACCAGGACGGCCGCCCCGGCCGAGACCTCGGCCATGGCCGTGCCCGAGGTGGTGACGAGGGGGGTGCCACACGCCAGGGCCTCGAGGGCGGGGAGCCCGAAGCCCTCTTCGAGGGCGGGATAGGCGACGACCGCAGCTCGGCGGAGCAACGCCGGCACGGCTTCGTCGGGGACATATCCGGTCCGCACCACGCGGCCGGCGAAACGTGCCTGCCCGATGGCGCGCTCCACCGCCTCGACACCCCAGCCGGCCTGGCCGGCCAGGACCAGGGACAGATCGGTGTGGTCGGCGGCGACCCGGTCGAAGGCAGCCACGAGGTTGGGCACGGCCTTGCGCGGTTCGAGGGTCCCGACGAACAGGACATAGGGGGGACGGACCCCGAGCCGCTCGAGCATGGCGTCGTCGGACACAGAGCCCCGGTCGCCGGCGGCCGTCACGGGCGGCGGCTCGGGCCGGAACCGGTCGTGATCCACCCCGTGGGGAATGACGAAGACGCGGCCCGTGGGGGCACACAGGTCGCCGAGGCGCTCGGCCGTGCGACGGCTCACGCACACGATGGCGTCGGCACGCCGGGCCGCCATTCGGATGGCGCGGCGAAAGACGATCACCTTGCTCCGCTCGTGCCACTCGGGATGGTCGAGGAAAGTGAGGTCGTGGATGGTGACGACGCGCGGCAGCGGGGCACGCTCGGGCATGGTGTAGTGCGGGCCGTGGTGCACGTCGATCGACGCCGCGCCGAGCAGGGCCGGGAACCGGGCCTGCTCCCATACCAGGCGGATGGGCCGGCGCTCGGGGGCGCAGGGCCGCACCGTCGAGGTGGTCGCCGAGCGCAGCTGACGCCAGCGAGAGCCGTCGCGCCGACGGCACCACAGCGTGAGGGCGATGTCGTCGCGAGCCGACAGCGCGGTGGCGAGGTCAATCGTGTAGCGACCGGCGCCGACGGGCTGGGTCGGCACCGCACTCACGTCGAGGGAGACCGAGAGCATGTCGTGATTGCCGGCACCATGCGCGCCGGCTCCATTCGCCGTGGCGGTCACCGCAACGAGCTCCACAGCGTCACGTGCGCCCGGGCGGCGGACTCCCACGTGAGGCTGCCGGCGCGCGCCGCGCCCACCTCGATCAGGCTCGCCCGGAGCGCCTCGTCGGTGGCGACCCGGACCAGGGCCCGGGCGATGTCCTCGACGCGCGTGGGGTCTACCTCGAGCGCCGCGTCTCGGGTCGTCGGCAAGGGGCTGGCGACCACGGGGGTGCCGAAGCGCATGGCCTCGACGGGAGGGAGCCCGAAACCCTCTTCGAACGGTACATAGGCGAGCAGCCGGGCCCGCGCGTACAACGACGCCAGCGTGCCGTCGCCGACCCGGCCGGTGAACACGACACCCTCGCCGTACTCGAGCTCGGGGCCCCATCCCGGCGGCCCCACGACCACCAAGGGCCACGGCTCGGGAAGCGAAGGGCGCGCCGCGCCGTAGGCCTCGAACAGCCGAGGGAGGTTCTTGCGCGGTTCGAGGGTGCCCACCGACAACAGGAACGGGCCCCGGACCCCGAGACGCTCGAGGAGCGCGGTGGCACCGGGGTCGTCACGGGCCCGCAGGATGTCGGATCCCAACGGGATCACTGACACCGCCGCTTCGGTCGCCCCCGCCTTCACCAGGTCGGCGGCGACGGCGTCGGAGGGAACCACGAAATGCGAGGCATGACGCAGGGCCCGCTGCAAGGCGGCCTCGTGCCAGCGCCGGCCCCGGCTCGGATAGTCCTCGGGCCGATGCCGCCACGCCACGTCGTGGATAGCCACGACCTCGACACAACCCGAGCCCGATGGCGGTCGCGGCACCCGTGGCACCGCCAGGGACACCGAGTGCACGAGGTCGAAGCCACCCGGGGCGCGCACGAGGGACCGGTCCCACATGCGTGTCAGCACCGGACCGGGCAGGCGTGAAGCGATCACGGGGCGGCCGAAGGCTTCGAGCGGGTCCGGAGTGCCGCGGCTGTGGCTGGCGTACAACGTGACCGACGGCAACTCGAGGTGCGCCTCCTCCAACGCGGCCAGACCGCCCAAGAGGCCCCGGACGTAGGTGCCGATGCCGCCGGGCACCTGGCGGCGCAGCTGCTCGGCCACCAGAAGGACGTTGGCGCGCCCGCGCCCCGCGTCGTGCACCCCGACCCCTAGCGCGCGCCGGCGGCGTCGGCGTAGAGCCCGGCCAGGCCCGCACCGCACGCCGCCCAGGTGAAGCGCGCCGCCCGGCAACGACCCCGCTCGACCAGATCGGCGCGCGCCGTAGCGTCGCCCAACACCGAGACGAGCGCGCCGGCCAATGCGTCGACGTCGCGCGGGGGCACGAGCACGGCGCCGTCGCCCACGACTTCGGGCACCGCACCCGCCGCGGTGGCCACCACGGGCACTCCGGCGGCCATCGCCTCGAGAGGTGGAAAGCCGAATCCCTCGTACACCGACGGGAAAGCCAGGACTTCGGCGCCCCCCAGCCAGCGCGCTAAGGCGTCGTCGCCGACGTAGCCGAGCGCGACGACGCGCTCACGCCACGGCGACGCCTCGAGCACGTCGTGGAAGGCGCGGGCGCCCCACCCGTCGGCGCCGGCGATCACGAGAGCGACATCGGGATGGGCCTGGGCCACGGCCCCGAAGGCGCGCACCAGACCGGGGTAGTCCTTGCGGGGCTCGATGGTCCCCACGGCCAGGACGTAGCGCGACGTCCCGGGAGGCAACCGGCGGTCGGCCCCGCCCGGGAACGGCGGTGGGCCGGACCCCACCCCGTGGTACACGACACGGACGCGAGCGGGGTCGATGTCGAACTCCCCCACCACCTCGTCGGCGACGAACTGCGAAGGCGTGTGCACCCAGGACCCGTCGGCGACGGCACGCCGGACCATGCGGGGGAACCCGAGGGTGGAGCGGTCACAGAGCTCCGGATACCGCACCGTGGTGAGGTCGTGCACGGTGACCACGCGCGCCGCGCGCCGGGCCGGGGGGACCACGAAGTTGGTCCCGTGAACCACGTCGGCGGGGCCCACGAACCACTCCACCGCGGGCCCGTCGAGGTGGGCCCACGCCACGTGCAGCGGTCGGGCCGGCATGGCCCGCTGGCGGACGTGGACACCGGCGGGCACCAAGGGGGGCAGGCGGCGGCGGCGGCGCCAGGTGACGGCGAAGGCGTCGATGTCGAGGTCGGCGACGGTGGCCAGCGCATCCAGGGCGCCCTCGCAGAATCGACCCACCCCGGTCTTCGTGCCCAGCAGGGGCGTGGCGTCGATGGCCACCCGGAGCCGCTCGCTTTCGGGTCGCGTTGTCGGCGGCACCGGTCGAGCCTTGCACACAGGAGCCGGAGGTACGCGCCCCGACCATTAGCCTTGCGCCGTGATCACCGCCCTCGCGGGAGGAGTCGGGGCCGCCCGCCTGTTGCGCGGCCTGGTGCGCGTCGTCGCGCCCACAGAGGTGACCGCCGTGGTCAACACCGGTGACGACACCGAGCTCCACGGCCTGCACATCAGCCCCGATCTCGACACCGTGACCTACACCCTGGCCGGGTTGAACGACGAGGAGCGCGGCTGGGGCCTGGCCGGAGAGACCTGGGGCGTCATGGACAGCCTCGACCGGCTCGGGGGCGAGACCTGGTTCCGGCTGGGAGACCGCGACCTCGCCACCCACCTCTTTCGCACCCAGCGCCTGTCCACGGGGGCCACCCTGTCGCAGGTCACCAACCAGATCACCGAGGCCTTGGGTGTGTCGGTCCGGCTCGTCCCCATGTCCGACGACCGGGTCCGCACCCGCCTCACCCTCCTCGACGGTCCCGAGGTGTCGTTCCAGGAGTACTTCGTGGGCCACCGTCACGCCGTGGCCGTCGAGTCGCTGCGCTTCGCCGGGGCCGAGGCGGCGACACCTGCCCCGGGTGTGCTCAGCGCCATCGCCGATGCGGAGGTGGTGGTGGTGTGCCCGTCCAACCCCATCGTGTCGATCGGCCCGCTCCTGGCGGTGCCCGGCATCGCCGACGCCCTTGCCGCTCGTCGGGCCCAGGTGGTGGCGGTCTCCCCCATCATCGCCGGCGCCGCCCTGAAAGGCCCCGCCGATCGGCTCATGGCCGAACTGGGCCACGAGCCGACGGTGGTGGGCGTGGCCCGGATCTATGCGGGTTTCGTCGGCACACTGGTGGTCGACGACGCCGATGCCGATCTGGCCGACGCCGTCGAGGCCTGCGGGGTGCGCTGCGTGGTCGGCCCGAGCGTCATGCACACACCCGAACACGCCGCCGGGTTGGCATCGCTGGTCCTCGACGCCGTCCACCCGTCGGGCGCGGCCCGCGGCGGCCGGCGTTGACCTCGGTCGAGCCCGGCGCCGCCACCACGGGAGTGCACGGCACAGGGGCGGAAGGGACACGGGCGGAAGGGACACGGGCGGAAGGACCGGGGGCGGAAGGACGGGGGGCCCTGACGGTGCTGCCCGTGACCGGCCTGGGTGAGATCGCCAAGGGCGACGACCTCGCCGCGCTCATCGCCGGCCTCGTGACGCTGCACGACGGCGATGTGGTCGTGGTGACCCAGAAGATCGTGTCCAAGGCCGAGGGGCGCATGGTGCGGGTCGATCCCGACGACCCCGCCGACCGTCTCCGGATCATCGAATCGGAGTCGGTGCGCGTCCTGCGGCGCCGCGGTGACCTCGTCATCTCCGAGACGCGCCACGGGT
>DATCBU010000023.1:0-3142 GCA_036511675.1 Acidimicrobiales bacterium
CCCTGAGCCCAATGCACCAGGGATGCCCGTCAATCCACCGGCTGACCGTGCGTCGTGCGCGTTCCGCTATTTGCTGGCAGCGGCCGACGCGAACCAGGATTCGATCTCGGCGAAGTCCGTATCCGACAGAACAACGTCGAAGGCCCTTGCAGCCAGTTCTAGGTGTGGCGATCCACGGGCAGGACCGGTGACAACAGCGGTCACCTCGCGATGGTGCAACAGCCATGCGAGAGCGAGGGCTCCGCATTCGACTCCGTGTCGGCGCTCCGCCTCAGAGCGGAGTCGATCGATCGCATCGTAAACGGCGGGGGTTAGCAGCTCATCGACCCCGTCGGGGCGCAGCGCCATCCGGGACTCGGGGGGTGGGGTGACATGGCGTTCGTACTTCGCGGTGAGTGCACCGCCGGCCAGGGGCGAGAACGGCGTGAACGCCAGATCGCGCTCGGCGCAGATCGAACGAACAGCTCGGTCGTCTTGGGGTCCCAGCAGGCTGTAGGCGTTCTGCACGACTTGGTAGCCGCTGATGCCAAGTCGTTCGGCCGCGTCGAGGGCGGCCGTGAGCTGGCCCGCATCCACGTTGGACGCGCCCACGTAACGGCAGCGGCCACTGGCGCGAATCGCCTCGAGCCCCTCGAGAGTCTCCTCGATCGGTGTGGCGTCGTCGGGCTCATGGGTGAAGAGGAACTCGACAGTGTCGACGCCAAGTCGTTGAAGGCTGCCCGAGAACCTCTCTTCGAGAATGGCGGCGTCAAAGCGGCCGCCCGACCCGTCGAGGTACGGCGGGGCAACCTTGGTAGCGAGACGAACTCGGTCGGTGACGGCCGAGTCGCGCTCGACCAGCCATCGGCCGATCATGATCTCGCTCGCACCGCCGGCGTAACGCTCCGCAGTGTCGAACAGTGTGATGCCCAAACCAACTGCTTCGTCCATCGCTGCGAACGCCGACAGCTCGTCCAGCCCACGACCCACGAGTTTCGGGCTCCCGCCAATCCCGCCGAACGTGCCGCAACCGAGCACGAACCTGCCGTAGCTCCAGATTGGTGGTGTGGTCACTCTCAGAACTGTAAGGAAGTCTCGTCTTCACACGGCGAAGGTCGGCTGAGCTGGGGAAACAATCAGCCGCCGCTCACTCGGCGGCTCTCGAAGGGGGTCGTACTAACGATGTATGAGGTTCTCGAGGTTGGTCTCCCCGCCGTGCCCCCATTGCAGGAGGAGGTGGGCGTCGATCCATAAATATAGGCCGACAGAGACCATTAACCCCAGGGTTGGACCGCCGCGCCAACGCAGTTCAGTAGGAGCGTATCGGCGTCGCACACGACCGATGGGCCCCGCGAGTTGTCAGGTGGGTGACTGACAACGGATGAACACGATGCCACGCTCGGGCCACTACGAGCAGTGGCATCGCAAACGCCATATTGGGGAGAGCGAGACGATGGCAACCAGTCACAGGTCCAACAAGGCGATTGGTCGCCCGGGCGCGAACACCCTCATGGTCGCGCTGCTCGTCGCACTTCTGGCAAGCGCGTGCGCGGCGAAAGCCTCGACGCCCAGGCCTTCGCCAGTCACCACCGCCGCGCCGACGCCCGCCCCCACGTCGCGTTCCGACGTGCCATCTTCGGTCGCTTCCGAGGGCTGGATCGCCGTGTCCGCGAACGCTTGGGACGTCGGGGATGGGGAGAACGGCGACATCTACCTCTTGAGCGAAGGTGCCGCTCCACGACGGGTCATCGGGTCCGATCGCGACGGCATCGCCCAAGCGTGTCCAACATTCTCCCCTGACGGACAGCGGCTCGCCTACGGTGAGGCCCGCGCCTCCGGCACCGTCACGACCCATCGGGGCAAATGGCCCGTTTCGGACCGAGCCGTGGTGGTGGTCGAACTGAGCAACGCATCAAAGCCCCTCATGCGGGTGACCCTCCCTTCGGATCCCGGGGCGATCGCATGCCCGAAGTGGTCGCCCAACGGCAGGTACGTGGCCTTCCGCGCGGGAGCTGGTCTGTGGGTCGCCGACACCACGTCAGGAAAGACGACCGTCTTCCAGGTGGGAGCCACGCCGTGGGGCCAGCAGGGATTCGCATGGTCTCGCGATGGGTCGCGCGTCGCGGTGGCGGAGCTGGGCCAGATCCGCGTGGTCCCGATCAACGGCAGCACCCCGGCCGTGATCCAGGTAACGGGAGGTGTTCCCGGGCGCTATACCGGCTCCATGGGTTGGACAGCCGATGACGACGCCATCGTCTACGTCAGCACGGACCCGGAAGGTGATGCACTGGCCGTGAACCGCGTGAACGCCGACGGCACCAACCACACCCCACTCGCGTCCGGTGGTGGCGCTGCAGTCTCCCCCGACGGTACCCGAGTCGCGTACATCACCTCAACCAGTGGTGTGTTCAATGGCCAGCCCAACGACGAGCACGTCTTGACCATGGACACCCGCGGTGGTGATGTCGTTAAGGTGCCTGTCCCGCCCGACTTCGTGCTTGAGGGGCTCCTGTGGTCACCAGATGGCAAGCGCCTGCTCCTCAGTTCGATCGATGGAGTTGTCTCGGTTGCCGTGGCGCCTGGGTCACCACCGATCGTGTACGCGACGGGACTATACCGCAGCGGACTCGACCTGGAGTGGTCGTTTTCGGAGGTGACGTGGCAACCTAAGACAGGAACGACGACGTGAGCGATCACTCGCGTGCGAAAACCCTGGTGGTCACCATCGCCGTCGTGTTTCTGGCAAGCGCATGCGCGCCGACAGCCCCGACGACCAGGTAGTCGCCGGCCACTACGGCCGTGCCGACGCCCGCTCCCACGTTGAGTCCCGGCGTCACGGCACTCACGGCCGCGAGGCGGCCAGCGCAGGTGACTGGGGCGGCCAGTTTCCCAGCTATACCGTGGTCGTGCCCTCAAGCTGGTTTCGACCTGGGCACGTTCGTCGTCAAGTACCAGTCGACCTCACCCCGGCCGTTGCTCGGCCTACTGTCTGGACGTGGGACAGGTCTTCCGTGACCCGTGCCACTGGCAGGGCCAGGGGTTCGTCCCGAAGCCGGGCGTCGAGAACCTCGTTGTCGCGCTCGTCGCCCAGAAAGCTGCGCAACGCCACCACGCCGACCGGCGTGACCCTCGCCGGTACGCAGGCAAATATCTCGAGCGGTCG
>DATCBU010000024.1:0-37016 GCA_036511675.1 Acidimicrobiales bacterium
TCCTGAGCTGCCGGTTGGGCCGGCTGCTCCATCGCCGACGAGAGGGCCGGCTCCTGGGCTTCGGGCTCGGCCAATTTCACGGTGTGCAGACTCGCCGGCCATGTCGATCGGGGCGGGAGGTCGTCGAATGATTCGACCGACCCGTCCCGGACCAATTTGGTGGGCCGGCCGTCGACGTAATAGCGGACCTCGTGCGCCTCAAACGGGTCGGGTGCCCAGCCCTCGTAGGTAGCGTCCATCACAGGTCTCCGTTCAAGCGATCGCGAATTGCCGATCGGTTCCGTGTCTGGATCGGCCCCCGCTTCGAAGGCCTTTAGCCCAACGGGGCTCGCCGACAGTGATTCGTGGTCACCGATATCCCCGGCTCGGATCCGGGTTCGTGCCCTCGGACCAGGGATTACGGTCGGTCCAGGCCCGAGGTGGCGTCCTCGTGGACGGGCAGGGCTCTCAGGGGGTATCGATTCACAGGGGGCGCACAGGGGACGCACAGTGGCTGCGCAAGGGGGCCGTCCATCCTCGACACAGGAGGGAAAGCGACATGGACACGAAACGGAACCGGGTTCTCGTTGTCGACGACGAGCCTTCGATCGTCGATGCGGTCGCCACCTCGTTGCGCTACGAAGGCTTCGAGGTGGAAGAAGCCATGTCGGGTCGGGCCGCGCTCACCGCCGCCCAGGAGCGACCCCCCGACCTGATCGTCCTCGATGTAATGCTCCCCGACCTCGACGGATTGGAAGTCACCCGGAGGTTGCGGAGCGACGGAATCCGGGCGCCGGTGCTCTTCCTCACGGCGCGCGACTCCCTGGAGGACAAGATCGCGGGGTTGACGGTAGGTGGCGATGACTACGTCACCAAGCCCTTCGCCCTGGCCGAGATCATCGCCCGGACCCGGGCTCTCCTGCGCCGGTCTGGTGTGGACTCCAACGACGAGGGCCTGTTGCGGTTCTCGGACCTCGAGATGGACGAAGGCGCCCACGAGGTGCGACGCGGGGTTTCGCTGATCCAGCTCACCGCCACGGAGTTCAATCTCCTGCGCTTCTTCCTCCGCAATCCCCGTCAGGTGCTGTCGAAGTCCCAGATCCTCGACAACGTGTGGCACTACGACTTCGGGGGCGAAGCCAACGTGGTGGAGACATACGTGAGCTACCTGCGCAAGAAGCTCGAACGCCACGGACCGCCGCTCATTCGAACGATCCGGCTCGTCGGCTACACGTTGCGCGAGCCGGAGGCTGCATAGGTGTCGCTCCGGCTCCGGCTGCTCATCGCCGTCGGCGCCGTGGCCTTGACCGCACTGGCGATTGCGGACGTGGTGACCTACCAGGAGCTGCGGTCGTTTCTCTACAACCGCATCGACCAGTCGCTCGAGCAGTCCCACATGGCCCTCGAAGGCGCCCTCGGGAGCAGGCCGCTCGGAGCACCCGGTCAAGGGTCGTTCCCGACGTCGGGTGGGCCACTCCCCGGGGTTCCGCTGGGCTCGTCAGGCAGTGCGGCGACGACGACCACGGTTTCTTCGACGGCGACATCGACGAAAGCGACGCGGCAACCTCCGAGCTGCAACGGTTTCGCCGGCCTCAACAACAACCTGCTGCACGAATTGCAACCGGGCACCTTCGTCGAGGTCCGGAGCTCCTCCCAGGCCATTCTTTGTCGCTCGGTGCAGCCTTCGCCGCTGGAGTCGACGACGGCCGCGGACCCCACGCTGCCGGCGCGGATCACGGGATTCGAGTCTGACGCCGCAGACTTTTACGAGCAGACGGTTTATTTCACGAGTGAGGATGACCAGTACAGGCTGCGGGCGTCGGTGCTCGCCGCCGGCCCCTACTCGGGCGGGCAGTTGGTGGTCGGGATCCCCCTGGGGTCGACCGTCTCGACCCTGGACCGCCTGGTCGGCGTCGAACTCGCCGTCACCGGCGCCGCCCTGGTGGCGGCGCTCTTGATGGGCTGGTGGCTCGTACGGATCAGCTTCCGTCCCCTGCGCGCGGTCGAGAGCACGGCCGAGGCCATCGCCCGAGGGGAGCTGGCCGAGCGGGTGCCCGGCGAGGAGGCCCGTACCGAGGTGGGGAGGCTGGCCCGGGCGCTCAACGTCATGCTCGGGCGCATCGAAAGAGCCTTTGCGGAGCGGGACGCCACCGAGCAGGAGCTGCGGGCGTCGGAGGGTCGGATGCGGCAGTTCGTCGCCGATGCGTCGCACGAATTGCGCACGCCCCTCACGGCCGTCTCGGCCTATGCCGAACTGTTCGAGCAGGGGGCGGCAACGCACGCCGACGACCTGGAGCGGGTCATGCACGGCATCCGCAGCGAGACGGCCCGTATGGGGAGTCTCGTTGAGGATCTCCTTCTCCTGGCCCGGTTGGACGAGGGCCGGCCCCTCGAGCGCGAGGAGGTGGAGCTCGTGGGCATGGCGGCCGAAGCCGTCCAGACGGCGTCGACGGTGGGGCCGCAATGGCCGGTACGCCTGGTAGCACGCCGGCCGGTCGAGATCGTCGGGGACCGCATGCGACTGCGCCAGGTGCTCGACAACCTGCTCGCCAACATCCGCACGCACTGTCCGGAAGGGACACACGCCGTGGTGACGGTCGACCAGGACAGCCGCGACGCGCTGATCAGGGTCGAGGACGATGGTCCGGGTCTGAGCCCCGAGGACGCTGCCCGGGTCTTCGAGCGCTTCTTCCGTGCCGACGCCTCGCGCTCGCGCCGCTTCGGGGGGGCGGGACTGGGCCTCTCCATCGTGGCGTCGATCACCAGAGCCCACGGCGGCACGGTCGCCGCTGCACCAGGGGCGGGAGGCGGAACCGTCTTCACCGTACGGCTCCCGCTCAACGGAGCTCCCGAATCGCTAGGGCCCGAGGGCGGGCCCCCGGCCGACGACTTCGACGATCGCGCATTCACAGCTGGCTCATAGCCGACTGTGCGAGAGCCGCGAGGTTCGCATGGTGACATGCGTGGCATGAGCAGCCCCCCGAGCATCAACCCTCCCGGGCGACGCCCGACCACCGGTACCCGACCTGCATCACTCGAGGCGAATCGGCGCGACGGCGCCCACGGCCGCGCCCGGCGCACGGCGCGAGCCGTCGCCATCGTGGCCACCGGCGCCGCGGCGGCATTGGGCCTGGTCGTCTCCAAGGAGATCCCGGGAGCCTCCGCCTCCGCCCAAGCAACCGTGAGCTCGACGTCGTCGGGAACCGGTGGGACCACCGCCACGCCGAGTTCCACGACGAGCTCCGCCACCCAGAACACCACGCCGAGCTCCGCCACCCAGAGCACCACGCCGAGCTCGACGACGAAGTCGGCGACGGTGGTCTCGGGCGGCACGGGGAGCTGAGATGCCAACTCCCGACCCGGCGTCGCGCTCGATGCGCGCCATCGGCACGACGGCGATCGTGGCCGTGACCGATCCCGCCACCGCCGACAGGGCGGCAAGGATCCTGCGCGACGAGCTTGTGGCCATCGACCGCGCCTGCAGCCGCTTCCGATCCGATTCGGAGCTGTCGGCGCTGCAGCAGGCCAACGGTGCCCGCGTCAAGGTGAGCCCCCTGCTCTTCGATGCCATCACGGTGGCCTGCGAAGTCGCCCGGCGCACCGACGGCGCCGTGGACCCCACCGTGGGGTCCGCCGTCGAGGCACTGGGCTACGACCGCGACTTCGACAGGCTCGACGCGTCGGGGGCCGAGCTCTGCGATGCCCCATGCCCCGCCCCCGGTTGGTGGCAGATCGAGCTCGACGGGCGCCACCGGACGGTGCGGGTTCCCCTCGGCATCCACATCGACCTGGGGGCGTCGGCCAAGGCCCTCGTCGCTGACCGTGCGGCGCGTCGAATCGCCCGCGGCGTGCGCACCGGCGTGCTGGTGAGCGTGGGTGGTGACGTGGCCACCGCCGGGTCGGCGCCCGAGGGTGGTTGGGCCGTCGGGATCGGGGTGGACTCCTCGATGCCGATGCAAGCCGTGGACCAGGTTGTGTCGATCGACGCCGGCGGCCTGGCGTCCTCGAGCACCGCGGTCCGCACCTGGCAGCGCGGCGACCGACGGCTGCACCACATCGTGGATCCCGCTACCGGTGACTGCGCCGCGCCCTACTGGAAGCTCGTGTCGGTCTCCGGTGCCACCTGTGTCGACGCCAACGCCCTCAGCACCGCCACCGTCGTCTGGGGTCGCGGGGCGGTGGCGAAGCTCGTGGCCTCGGGCCTGTCCGCACGTCTCGTGCGACACGACGGTCGGGTCATCGCCCTCAACGGCTGGCCACCCGACGAGGGGGCCCGTCCCGCGGCGACACCGAACGGGGAGGAGGCGTCGTGAGCTCGCCCGTCCTCTGGTACGCGACCCGCGCCACCGGTCTCGTGGCGCTCGTCCTGCTGACCGCCACGACGGTGCTCGGGGTCCTCACTGCTAATCGGTCCGCTACCGTCCGCTGGCCGGGATTCTCGGTCCAGGACCTGCACCGGCGGCTCTCGGTGACTGCCATGGCGTTCCTGGCTTGTCACATCCTGACCAGCGTTCTCGACAGCTACGTGCACATCGGGTGGACGGCGATCGTGGTCCCCTTCGCCTCGTCGTACAAACGGCTGTGGGTGGGCCTCGGCTCGGTGGGCATCGACCTGCTTCTGGCCGTGGCCGTGACCAGCCACCTCCGGCACAAGATCCGCGCCGGAACCTGGAGGGCAGTGCACTGGCTGGCGTACCTCAGCTGGCCGGTGGCACTGTCGCACGCCTTCGGCATGGGAACCGATATGCGCCAGGGCTGGGTCATCGCCCTGACCGTGTCCTGCATGGCCGCCGTCATCGGCGCCGCCTTGTGGCGGATCTCGTTGGCGGCGCGGCGCAAGGGCCACGCGCTGGCGCTGATCCCCGTCCAGCGCCGTCCCCGTGGCGTCCCTGTCAAGCACATCTCGGCCCAACCCTGAGGAATGACCTGATGCCCACCGCCACCTCCATCGCGAGCGCCACCTCCGCCACCAAGACCGGCGCCCCTGACACCGACACCGACGCGCACGCGCCCGTGGTCGCTGACCGGGCGACGCTTCTCGGCGGGTGGAGGGCGGGTCGCAGCGCTGATCTCCGTTCCCACCTCGCCCATCACGGACCGCCCCCGCTGCCCGGACCCGGGGACTCGTCATGGCCCGGGCGCTTCGTGGCCACCATCGAGGCGTCCGGGCTCACCGGACGGGGCGGGGCGTCGTTCCCGTCCTCGATCAAGCTCAGGCTGGCGGCGTCGGCGCGCCCACGCCCCACGCTCGTGGTCAATGCCATGGAGGGTGAGCCGGCCAGCGCCAAGGACAGGGTCCTGCTGTCGTGCGTGCCCCATCTCGTGCTCGACGGGGCCGAGCTCGCGGCGTGTGTCCTTGGGGCCGAGCGGATCGTGGTGTGTGTCGCCCACGACCAGCGCGCCACCTTCGACAACATCGTGCGGGCCGTCACCGAGCGGGCGGGCACGGCGCTGGCCCCGGTGCCGGTCGAGGTGCGGTGCGCTCCGGGCCGCTACGTGGCCGGCGAGGAGTCGGCGTTGGTGTCGTGGTTGAACAGCGGTCCAGGAGCACCGGGCTGGCGGCCGGACAAGGGAGTGGCGTTGAAGATCGGACGGGGGGCCGCCCTTGTGCACAATGCCGAGACCCTGGGGCACATGGCGCTCATCGCCCGCTACGGCCCCATGTCGTTCCGCGACGCCGGCGGGGCCGATTCGCCGGGAACGGCGCTCGTGACGGTCTCGGGCGGAGTCGCGCATCCCGGGGTGTACGAGATCGCCATGGGGACGACCCTCGGCGACGTCATCGCCATGGCGCGGCCCACCGAGGCGGTGATGGCGGTGCTCACCGGCGGCTTCGGTGGCGGTTGGGTCTCCGACGCTGCGCTCGGGACCCCCTACACACCGAGGGCTCTCGGCGCCGTGGGGGGAGCGGTGGGTCCCGGGGTCCTCGTCGTGCTTCCCCGGCGCGCCTGCGGCATCGCCGAGACGGCCCGTCTGGCTCGCTACATGGCAGGCGAGAGCGCCGGGCAGTGCGGCCCGTGCGTGTTCGGCCTCCCTGCGTTGGCCCAGGACCTCGAGCGCCTGGCGGCCGGGTCCCCCGACCCCGGGGCCCTGGCGAGACTCGGGGCGCACATCGCGGCGGTCGACGGACGTGGGGCGTGTCGCCACCCCGACGGCGTGGCCCGCATGGTGCGCAGTGCGTTGTCGGTCTTCTCGGATGACGTCGCCGCCCATACCGCGGGCCGGCCGTGTGCCGCCGTCCACGGCCCTTCGGTGCTTCCGCCGACGATCTGGGCCCACGGGGAACCCACGCCGTGAACGCCGTGATCAAGGTCAACCCGATCGCCTGTACGGCCTACGGGTACTGCGCCGAGCTCCTCCCCGAGCTCGTGACCCTCGACGAGTGGGGCTATCCCGTCGTCGACGGGAGCCCCGTCCCTGCGCACCTGCTCGACCTGGCACGGCGCGCCGCACGGGAATGTCCTCGGCGCGCCTTTGTCCTGGCACGAGCGCCCGAGCGTTGACGCACTACTTCGGTGGGATCGAATACGTGACCTGAGCCTTGGCCACGAGCTCGTCGTGACCCTCGGAGCGGAGCGCCACGTCGACCACCCCGAGCTGGCGCCCCAATTTGAGCAGGTAGCCGTCGGCCACCACGTCGACGAGCGCAGGCTTGCGCAGGAAGTCGATGTGCAAGCTCGTCGTCACCGCCAACAAGACCGGCCCGATCTGAGCCAGGATCGCCAACCACGCCGCCGCATCGGCCAGCGCCATGAGTGCGGGCCCGGCCACGGTGCCCCCCGGTCGGCTGTGCTGCGCCGTGACGGGGAGCCGGATCCTGACTCCCCACTCGCCGGTCTCCTCGATGAAATACGGAGGAGGCGAGTCGGGGAAGGTCCCATCGAGAAGGCTCTGGAGCTCGGCGACACTCATGACAGGCACGTGCGCACAGTACCGGCGGCCGCGGCGGTGCCCGGAACCTCCCGGTCGCCCTCGAGCCCGGGGCCGACCGAACGGGCCGGTGCGCTCAGAAGCCCAGCGCGGCCAGGCGGACCAGATTGCGGAAGTCGGCGTCGACGACGCGCTGGAGATGCCCCCGCAACAACCGGGTGCCGGGAAGTGGAACCGCCTCGAGGTGCAGAAAACGCGTGCGCGCACCTCCGTCGTGGGGCTCGGCCGCCATCAGCACGAGATACAGGCGGGCCCGGGCCTGCATGAGACAGAAGCCGTCCTCGAGGCGGACGTCGAAGGGGACAGCGACCCCGAAGGTGGTGGCCTTGATCCGCAACTGCTCGGCGCCGTCCACCGCCGCCCGCTGCACCACCTGCACCTTTCGCACCTGGGTGTCGAAGCTCGGAACCGACATGGCAAGGTCGGCGACCCACGGCCACGCCGCGTCGTAAGGGGCATCGAGGATCCCCTCGGTCCACGCCGCACTCGGGATCGACGCTCCGAGGGTCCGGGCGCGCGCGATGGGGCCGGCCATGGCCACAGGCCAGCGCCGTGATACGTCGCTCACGGTTCCCATCTCCTGGCGAACGCCGATCGGGCCCGGTGCAGCCGCGATTTCACGGTGCCGGCCGCCACCCCCAGGAGCTGGGCGGCCTCGGCCTCGCTCAGCCCGTCGACGTCACGGAGCACGAGGATGGCGCGCTGCTCGGGGGCGAGACCCGCCAGGGTCGTCCTGACATCGATGACCGTGGCCATGTCGATCGGCGCCACGGAGGTCAAGCCCACCAGCGTGGTGGGGTCGGTGGGGTCCTCGCGCCCGCTCCTGGCCACGCGGATCGCCTCTCGCACCGCGATCCTCCGCACCCAGCCGTGCAGGGCGGCGGGCTCTCGCAGCGTTCGGAGATTGCGCAGCACCGAGATGAAGGTCTCCTGCATGGCGTCGTCTCCGCGGTCGAGTGCGATGGCCCCGCACACCCGGCCCACGTAGGGCATCAGCTCGCGCACCAGCGCGTCCATGGCCGCGGCATCGCCTCGCCGAGCCGCCCGGACGAGCTGCTCCACAGCTAGAAGAGGCGGCCGGACCGCAGAAGGTTCCGTGGCATCACGATCCGGCGTCGGCCCCGCCCCCGGTGGTGGCCGAGCCCGTGCCCCGAGCGGCTCGGAGCCTGCGGATCCCGTCGTTGATGGCCGTCGTGATCAACCGGTCGTTGTCCTTCGAGATGAAGTGGTGGACCCGGCGCTCGAGCAGGACGCGCAGGACGGGGTTGAAGGCGTGGTAGGTCTCGCTGAAGTGGATCTTCGTCCGTCCGTCCCCCAGGTCCTCGAGCCTGGTGCGACCTTCGGCGATCGACCACAGGGGCTTGCCCACGGCGTCGTACTTCCACGACACGGGCGGTTTGACCTCGGTGAGCCACTCCCAGGACTTCCCCACTCCCCCCGTCATCAGATACCGGGGCACCCGGAACGTGCAGTGCCGGACGAGGCCCTCGCCCACGGCGTCGCCCGGGTGCAGGATCTCGATCGACACGCCCGACGAGGTCGGACGGCGCGGTCCCCGGTACCAGAACAGCTCCCAGACCTCAAGGGGCGTCCCGTCCACGATCACGGAATAGTGGTGCTCTTGCATCAGACGGTGCCCCTCCCGGCCCGGTCCACAGAACGGGGCGACCGTAGCCCGACGGGGCGCGCCGGGGCATGGCCCCGGGTCTACGCCGATGTCACCACGGCGTGCCGAACGTCTCGCGGTGGGCTTTTTCGGCAACCGGGAGCCGGCGAGGTGGCGACATCGGGCGCGCCGGCCAGCCCAGCGGGATCACCGCCATCGGGAGCACCTCGGTCGGCAGCTCGACGATTGCGGCCAACTCGCCGCCGAACACCAATGGCAGCGTGGTCAGCGAGGAGCCCAATCCCAGGGAGGTGGCCGCCAGCAGCAGGTTCTGGATGGCGGGGAACACCGACGCCTCGATCACGCGCCGGTCTCCGAGGCGCGTGTCCCCGCACACGACGACCAGGACCGGGGCCCCGGCGACACCCCCCTGCGCGCCTGTCTCGACATCGGCGAGGAGCCCGGGCGACAACCGTCCTTCGGAGTGGGCCCGGCCTCCCCCCTCCCACGCTTGACGGGTGAGGGCACCGATGGCGGATCGTCGCTGCTCGTCACGCACGACCACGAAGACCCACGGCTGGCGGTTCTCGGCGCTGGGTGCGAACGTCGCCGCATCGAGCACCTTGGCCACCAGGTCGTCGTCGACGGGGTCGTCACCGAAATTCCGGCACGCACGTTGACGATGGACCACGTCGAAGATGTCTTCCACGGGCCCACGCTACGGGCGGGGCACGGCGTCGGGCGAGACGGCACCGCGGCGCCCGTGTCGCCGGGTCGCCTACGGCGCGATCGAGGCCGCCGTCCCCATGATGATCCGGGGTTGGGCGGCGGGACTGAGCCACCGGAGGACGGCGAGCAACTCGGTGGTGGGGAGCGACACGCACCCCACCGTGACCGACCCGTCGGAGACGTGGAGGAAGATGGCACTCCCCGCCCCGGGGACGGTGGGGCTCGTGTTGTAGGCGATGGCGGCCCCGTAGTCGTAGGCCGCCACGTCCATGGGCTCGGGAGCGATTCCGGCGTTGGCCGTGGTCGTGTCCACCCATTGGTTGTAGAGCGGGCTCGACGGGTCGTCGTCCCAGACGATGGTGCGCCCCGTCACGGGGCGGAACGGGAACTGCACGCCGGGATTGGCGAGCACGCCGAACATGAACTCGAACCCGAATGATCCCGAGGGGGTCCGGCCGTCCCCTTCGTGCTTCTGACCCGGCGGGGCGAAGCCGGCGTACCCCACATGGGCCACCCACGGCCCGAAGACCTGGTGCCACCCCGTGGCGTCCTGTTGGTACGCGGTGAGCGTGGCCGTCGTCTGTCCGTACCCCGACGCGCTCACCGCGACCACCTGGGTGGCCGAGCCCACTCCCACCAGGCGGGTCACGAGCAGCGGTGACGGTGGAGCCGGCGCCACCGGACGGGGAGCCGTCGTGACAGGCACAGGCGTCGTGACCTTCACAGGTGTGGTCGGAGGAACGGTCGGCGCAAGCGTGGACGGCACGGTGGTGGGAATGGTGGTGGGTGCGGTGCTCGAGGTGGACGGCGACGCGCGCGCCGCCACCCGATGCCGAACCCCCACCGGGCGACCGGCTCCGCACGACGTGAGGACCAGCCCCAGCACCGAGACGACACCCACCATCGCGAGAACGGGATTTCCCCGGCTAGGGTGCGCGTCCGTGCCGCGCCCCGGGCGCCACCTCACCCCCGTTCTCGCCACCTGTCTCCTCTCGTGCGCCGTGCTGGCAGCATGCTCCACCCCGCCCCGCACCGGGATTCTCCACGGCCACCCCCAGGTCACAGCCGTGCCCGGGCCGTCGACCACGACCTCCGCACCGACACAGGCTCCGGCACCCGACCCCGGAACGGCGCAGCCAGTGCCCACGACGGCGCCCACGACCCCGACCCACGCCGCGGCCGCTCCCGCGGATTCCCCTGGGTTCGTCGGTTCGGTGGCCGCCGTCAGCGCCGCGAAGGTGTCGGGCACATGGAGGCCGGGCTGCCCGGTGGGACCGGCGCAGCTCCGGCTTCTCACCATGAGCTACTGGGGCTTCGATAGCCGTTCCCACATCGGCACCATGGTGGTGAACAGCGCGGTGACAGGGGCGGTCATGCAGGTGTTCGGTCGACTCTTCGCCGAGCACTTCCCCATCCACCAGATGCAACCCGAAGACGCCTACGGGGGGAAGGACCCGGTGTCGATGGCGGACGACAACACGTCAGGCTTCAACTGCCGGTACGCGGTGGCACCGGGTCCCCCGTCGTGGTCGGTGCATGCGTACGGTGAGGCCATCGACGTGAACCCCGTCGAGAACCCGTACCTCGAAGGAGGCCAGGTCCAACCTCCGGCCGGGGGGCCGTACCTGGATCGCTCGGACGTCCGGCCCGGGATGGCGGTCCCCGGCGGCCAATTGGTGGAGGCCTTCGCATCGGTGGGTTGGTTGTGGGGCGGGCGCTGGACGGCGAGCCCCGACTACCAGCACTTCTCGGCCACCGGGGGCTGACACGGCGCCCGACGGTTTCTGAGACAGTGGCAGCCGGGTCAGAGATGTCGAGCGACGCGAGCCACCACCCAGACGATGACGACGACGACCGGCAGGGCGGAGAGGAGCCACGCCTTGACCCGGCTGCGGGGCTGCCAGCGGCGGGTTGGCGCCGTGAGGCCCCGGGCGAATTGGTTCAACCCGACCACACGTGGGGCCGTGAGCCGTGTGTGTTTGAGACTTCTTCCCCGGGCGCCCCGAATGGGCTGCAACCGTCGGCGGGCGGCACGCAGCTGCCGTTCTTTGTCGTGCTTCGACCGGTCCTTCGCCACGGTCCCAGCTTGGCACGGGGACCGAGCACTGGATCGCGGGCAGCCCTCCATCCCCCAAGGTAGCGTCAGCCGCCTCGCCTACCGAGAGCCGCATTCGACCATGACCGACCTCTTCTCCATCGCCGGCAAGACCGCCCTCGTCACCGGCGGATCACGGGGCATCGGGAAGATGATCGCCACGGGATACGTCGAAGCTGGGGCCAAGGTGTACGTGTCGTCGCGCAAGGCGGACGCGTGCAACGAGTTGGCCGCGGAATTGTCGGACCACGGCCAATGCATCGCACTCCCCGCCGATCTGTCGACCGAGCCCGGCTGTCGGGCGTTGGCGGACGCGCTGGCCGGGCGCGAACCGGAGCTGCATGTCCTGGTCAACAACGCCGGGAACACCTGGGGCGCCCCGTTCGAGGAGTTCGACGATGCCGCCTGGGACCGCGTGCTGTCGTTGAACGTGAAGGGCCTGTTCCACACCACTAAATTCCTGACGCCGCTGCTGCAGGCCGCCTCGCGTCCCGACGACCCGGCACGCGTCATCAACATCGGGTCGATCGACGGGATCCTGGTGTCGATGCTCGAGAACTACTCGTACTCGGCGTCCAAGGCCGCCGTGCACCAACTGACACGCAACCTGGCCAAGCGCCTGGCGCCGTCGATCACCGTGAACGCCCTGGCACCGGGGCCCTTCGAGTCCAAGATGATGGCCGCCACGCTCGAGGCCTTCGGCGAGCAGATCGCGGCCGGCGCACCACTCAAGCGCATCGGTCGGCCCGACGACATGGCCGGAGCGGCCATCTTCCTGGCTTCGAGGGCCGGTGCGTATCTGACCGGGGCGGTCATCCCCGTCGACGGTGGCATCTCCACCATCGGGAGATAGGCGCGTGGCCGATCCCCTGCTCCGTCCCCGACGATCGGGGACCACCCGAGGAAAGGATGCCCGATGCGCCTGAGCACGATGCTCGACTACTCGCGAGGGGTCAAACAGTCCGCCGACCATGTCACCGATCTGGAGCGTGCCGGGCTCGACATTGTGTGGGTGGCCGAGGCCTACGGTCTCGACGGGCCGAGCCAGATGGGGTACATCGCGGCCAAGACCGAGCGGATCGAGATCGGGTCGGCCATCCTGCCCATCTACTCCCGCACCCCGACCCTTCTGGCACAAACCGCAGCCGGGATCGACGCCTTGAGCGACGGCCGCTTCATCCTCGGCCTCGGCGCGTCGGGGCCCCAGGTCATCGAAGGGTGGCACGGCGTGCCCTACAGCCAGCCCCTCGAGCGCACCCGGGAGATCATCGGCATCTGCCGAAAGGTGTGGCGCCGCGAGGTCCTCACCAACGAGGGCCTCTACCCCATCCCCTTGCCGCCCGGCCTGGGGACGGGCCTGGGCAAGCCCCTGAAACTCATCAACCACCCGGTCCGCCCGGAGATCCCCATCTGGGTGGCCTCGATGGGGCCGAAGAATGTCGAGATGACCGCGGAGCTGGCCGACGGATGGTTCCCGTTCCTGTTCATCCCCGAGCGGGCCGGCGAAGTGTGGGGTGACGCCCTGGCGGCAGGCACAGCCAAGCGCGCCTCGGGCTTGGGACCGCTCGAGATCGCCGCCGGCGGACTGGTCGCCATCGGCGAGGGGCTCGAGCACCTGCGCGAGTTCGCCAGGCCCATGACCGCCCTGTACGTCGGGGGCATGGGGGCGAAGGGACGCAATTTCTATAACGCCCTCACGCGCCGCTACGGCTTCGAGGCCGAAGCGGCGCTCATCCAGGACCTGTACCTGAGTGGGAAGAAGGAGGAGGCCGCCGCGGCCGTCCCGTCCGAGCTCCTCGAGCTGACGTCGCTGGTCGGCCCCCCGGGATACGTGAAGGAGCGCATCGCCGCCTACCGCCAGGCGGGGGTGAGCGTGTTGAACGTCACGCCGATCGGGCCGAACCCGCTCTCCACCATCGAACAGCTCAAGGAGTGGTGTTCATGACGAACCGTCGCATCGTCCTCGCCACGCGGCCCTCGGGCATGGTGGACGGGACGACCACTCGTCTCGAGGACGGCCCTGTGCCGGAGCCCGGGCCCGGACAAGCCCTGGTGGGTGTCCGCTACCTGTCGATGGACCCCACCATCCGTACCTGGATGGACGACGCCCCCGGCTATCTCCCCCCCATCGCTTTGGGAGAGACGATCCGCGGTGCGGGTGTCGGGGAGGTGGTGCAGTCCAACAGCGCCCGGTACTCGATCGGCGATCTCGTGGTCGGGCTCACCGGATGGCAGGACTACACCATCGCCGACGAAGGCGCCGCCTCGATGCAGGTGGTCCCGCCGGGGATCGACCCGCCGATCGTGCTGAGCGTGCTCGGGGTCACGGGCATGACGGCCTACTACGGGATGATCGACGTGGGCCGGGTGACCGAGGGTGACACGGTTGTCGTGTCGGGAGCAGCCGGGGCCACCGGCTCGGTCGCCGGTCAGATCGCGCGCATCAAGGGCGCCGCCAATGTCGTCGGCATCGCCGGAACACCCGAGAAATGTGCATGGATCGTGGACGAGCTCGGGTTCGATTCGGCGATCAACTACAAGACCGACGACGTCGCCGCCTCGCTGCGCTCGATGTGTCCAAAGGGGATCGACCTCTACTACGACAACGTCGGCGGTGAGATCCTCGACACCTGCCTGGCCCAGCTGGCCATGCGCGGTCGGATCGTCCTGTGTGGCGCCATCTCCATCTACAACGAGAAGACCAGGCCGCCGGGACCTCGCAACATCTTCAACCTCATCGTCAAGCGGGGGCGGATGGAGGGATTTCTCGTGCTCGACTACCTCGACCGGTTCCTCGAGGCCCAGATCGAGATGGTGGGATGGATCGCCGAGGGCAAGGTGAAGCACGCCGAACACCTTGTCGAAGGTCTCGAGCACGCCCCGGAGGCCCTGAACCTTCTGTTCACGGGAGGCAACACCGGCAAGGTGATCGTCAAGCTGTAGCGGCGGCGACGCATCCCGACGCGCCCCCAGTCACGCGCCGCCGTCGAACCAGTCCCACCGCCACGGCGTGATCGTCTCCAACGGCCCCGCGAACAGGACCCCAGCGGCGCCGGCGCCGCCACCAGCGCGCACGAGGTCGTTCAACGGGGGCGCGACCGTCAAGGGCTCAGCGTCGAGGTAGCACACCGTGATGGTCTTGTCGCCGGGGCGCCAGACGTGGCGGTCGAACCGGCTGTCGGTGGCAAAGGTCCAGACTCCCGCCACCCCGTCACGTGCGAGCAATGCCGTGGCCAGAGCGTCGTCCTCAGAGGCGCCGTCTCCGGAGCCGTGCCCCGCAGAAGCGGACCTCTCGCGCACCACGACGTAGATGCCGCGGTTGGGCCGGTACGGAACGGCGTCGGCCGATACCAGCGCGCCGGGGGCGGCCCGGTGCCCGGTCACCGCCAAGGGGCCCGACAGGTGCGACCGCCGGTGTTGGTGAAAACGACCCGCTGCCCCCAGGCGTTCCCCGAGGGCCCGGAACTCCTCCAGAGTGGCGTCGACGGGATCTCCCATCAGGTAGAGCGTCATGTAGTGGATGGGAGCCAGGGTGGGGTCGTCGTGCGCCCGGGCCGCGCGGCACGCCGGGGTGGACACCCAGCGCTGGCCGAACACGACCCCGGGGAGCGGGTACTGCTCGGGCATGTGGTCGAGCTGGTGCCATTCGTTATACGACCGGTGTTCGGCCGGATCTGTGATCTCGGTGAAGGAGAAGAACCCGATGCGGACTTTGTCCATGCCCAGCAGTCCAGCACGGGGGCACCTCGGCGCGCCTCCTTGGTGGACGCCGAGGGACAAGACTCACGACATGACACCGCGGCGTCTCCCCCAGGTCGTCCCATGGCGCGTGCCGGCGATGGTTGTCCTGTTGGTGGCGGCGCTGGTGCTGGGGGGTGCGGCCTGCGGTGCGGGCTCGCCCCCGGTACGGGGAGGCTCGACGCACCCGTCTGGCTCGCCGGGGACGACAGGATCCACCTCGACGAGCTCGACGACACCGGTCACGACGACACCGGGCACGGGGGCGGCCTGGCTCACCTACGGAGGAAGCGTCTCGCGCCTCTCGGCCGACAGCATCGACCCCGCCTTCGACCACAAGCCCACGAAGGCCTGGCTGTCATCGTCCCTCGACGGTGCGGTGTACGGTGAGGCGCTCGTCTACGAGCACCAGGTCTTGGTGGCCACCGAGAACGACACGGTGTACGACCTGTCTTCCGCCGACGGCACAGTGGCATGGTCCGACCACCTGGGCGCCCCGGTCTCCGCCGGCCGGCTCCCGTGCGGGGACATCACCCCCGATGTCGGCGTGACCTCGACCATGGTCATCGACCCCGCCTCGGGCACGTTGTTCGTCTCTGCCGAAGTGCTGGCGGGTTCGGCCGTGACGCACATCGTGGTGGCTCTCGACATCGCCACCCACCGGGTCCTGTGGTCTCGTGACGTCGATCAGCCGGGATGGACCGCCGCCGCACAGCTGCAACGGGCCGGTCTGGCCCTTTCCGGTGGCCACGTGATCGTGGGTTTCGGCGGCAACTACGGCGACTGCGGTGCTTACCACGGCTGGGTGGTGGGTGTCCCCGAGTCCGGTGTCGGGGCCCTGCTGGCCTACAAGGTGCCCACGCCACGCCAAGGCGCCATCTGGGCCCCTGGAGGAGTGACGGTGAACGCGGCCGGTGACGTCCTCGTCGTCACTGGCAACGGCAGTGCCCAACCCGGGCAGGCCTTCGACCACGGGAACAGCGTGATCGAGTTGTCGCCGGCGCTTTCCGAGCTCCAGTACTTCGCACCGTCGAATTGGGCGCAGGACAATGCTGACGACGGCGACCTGGGCTCGACGTCGGTGATGCTCCTCGACGATTCGAGGATGTTCATCGTGGGCAAGCAGCAGACCGGCTACCTCCTCGACGCCACCACCCTCGGTCGAATCGGCGGGCAGCTGGCGTCGATCGATCTGTGCAATTCCCGGGGAGCCAACGCCGCCCTGGCGCCCGACGTCTATGTGGTGTGCACCGACGACGGCACCATCGACCAGGTCCGGGTGGGGCCGGGGGCGACCCTGGCCCACGGCTGGCGATGGACCTCTCCCACGGGGCAAGCCGGGTCACCCACTCTCGCCGGCGGCGTCCTGTGGACGCTCGACATCGGGGCGTCGGTCCTCTACGGGGTCAACCTGTCCACCGGGACCACGACATACACGGTCCCCCTTGCCACCGGCGCACCAGCACACTTCGCGGCACCGAGTGTCGCCGGGGGGATGATCGTCGTGGCCGGGGCGAGCCGCGTCGAGGCGTTTCGCTGACCGGGGAGCCGACGGCGGCGGCGGCGGCCCGAACGCGCTCAGATCGGGACAGGATCCTCGAGGGGCGTCGTCAACGTCTCGATCTGCGACGCCGTCGGCCAGCGCACCTTGGTGACCCAGCCCGCTCGCTCGAACAACCGGATGAGCCCTGCGGCCAGGTCGACCTGATGGGCCAGCACGCCATGGCGGGCCGAAGCCGGCGCGGCGTGGTGGAAGTTGTGCCAGCTCTCTCCGAATGACACCAGAGCCAGCGAGGCCACGTTGGCGCTGTGGTCGCCCGTGGTGAACGGTCGGCGACCCCAGAGGTGGCAGATCGAATTGATGCTCCAGGTGACGTGATGGAGCAGGGCCATCCGGATCAGGCCGGCCCACAAGAACACGCCCAGCGCGCCGCCGAGACTTCCGGTGACGGCCCAGCCGATCCCCAACGGGATCAGGAGCGAGGCCACGGCCAGCACGGGGAAGAGCCGGTCGACGGCCACCATGTCGGGATCTCGGAGCAGGTCGGGCGCGAACCGTTGCTGACTGGTGGGATCCGAGGCGAAGAGCCAACCAACGTGCGCCCACAGGAACCCGCGCATGGCGGTGGGGTGCTCCGTCCCGTAGCTGACGGGGGAATGCGGGTCACCGGGACGGTCGCTGAACATGTGGTGTCGACGGTGTGTGGTCACCCAACTGATGATCGATCCCTCGAGCGCCATCGTCCCCGCCACGGCCAACACGATCTTGAGCACGCGATGGGCACAGAAGCTGCGATGGGCGAACAGCCGGTGGAAGCCGACGCTGATGCCGAAGCCGGTGAAGACGTAGAACGCGGCGGCCAGCCCGAGGCCCCACACGGTCTTGGTGCCACCCCAGCCCAAGGGGATGAAGACCGCCAGGGCCACCACGGGCCCCACGACCAGGAGGGAGGTGACGATCCGCGCCGAGGTCATCGGTCCGGGAGGAGAGCCGTCGAGGGCCGACTGGGGCGAAGCGTCGGCGGCCCGGGGTGCGGGCCACCTCTCGAGAACGGTCTGAGACACGGCGTCCATTTCGTGCCGTCACAGCGCGCGCCAAGGCAGGCCGTGAGGGCGTGTTTGGGTCACCATCGTCTTGGGCGACACGTTTGCGGCCATGCTACCCCTGCGCGCTTCGAACCGGGGGGGCGCCTCCCCGAGTGGGTCGAGACCCAGGCGGAGGGCACAAACCAAGATCCACCGGGCCCAGATCCACGGGCCCAGATCCACCGGCCGCAGGAACGGGATCGCCGTGTGCGGCGAGGCGCGTCAGGTGAGGACGTAGGGCAGGGCCCGGTGCGGCCGGCCGAAGCGCATGTGCAGGGCGATCACACCGCTCGTCACCGCCGCCCACCCGCACCACACCGACGCGAACCCGTCGACGGTCAACTTGGCGATCACGGCGACGGCCAGAAGGTTCACCAAGCCGAAGAAGACCACATGGCGGTACCCGGAGAAGAGCAGTGTGCCGCAACACGCCACCACGTAGAGCGTGATGACGAGCAGGCCATGGCCGGGCTTGATGGTGTAGGCCAGGTGGTAGGGATGCACGGTGACGCCCACCGGGCCGCGCACCATGGCCGCGAACAGCCACGCGGCGACCGCCGTGCCGATGATGATGAACGGCACCATGAGCAGTCTGCGCCTTTTGCTCGGTTCCAGAGCCCAGACCGCGACGGGCACGAAGATGGGCAGGAGCACGAACGCGATGAGCAGGTAGATCCACAGTGCCACGCGTCCCACCGCCGCGGGCACGTGTCCCTGCTGTCCCCACCACACGAAGGCTTCGTCGAGCTGATGGGCACCGAGCACCAGCGGCAGCGCGGCCAGGGCCATCTTGTCCCGGCGACTGTGCACGTGACGCACGACGTCGACCCCGATGGCGCTGATGGCGAGGCCGCCCACCAGGTCGGCCTGGGGCGAGAAGCACATGTCGGTACTACCGCCAAGCCTCGGGCGGACGGCCAAGGTTCCCGGTATGGCGCAGAGCCGTCACGGGGCCTTCCGTGTGCCGCCGGCGGTGCGTCCGAGCGGTGGCGACGAACGCAGTGTGGCGGAGCTGAGAGAGCGATCGATGACGGCACGCGCCACGTCGCTCAACGGGACGCGACTGTTTCTGGAGTACCCCCGGAGCATGGCGAAGGCGTCTTCCATGCTCACCTTCTGATGCTCGGCCACGACCCCTTTGGCCTGCTCGATGACGACGCGCGAGTTGAGCGCCCCCTGCAATTGGGCGGCGACGTCGATCTGCTGCCGGACGCTGCGTTCCTGGAGGATCCCGATGGTGGCCGCGTCCGCCAGAGCTTGGCTGATGTTCACCTGCTGCAGTGTCATCTCTCTGGGCTCGGTGTCGAAGATGTTCATGGCGCCGATGACGTCGCTGCGGAGCCGCAGCGGCAGGGCGTGGACCATGTGGAACCCGGCGGCGCGTGCCATGGGGCCGAAGCGCGGCCACCGGTTTTCGGCGCCGCCCAGAGACTTGTTGATGATCTGCTCGCCGCCGCGTTGGCAGTCGAAGCAGGGGCCTTCCTCGTTCTGGACCTCGAACAGCTCTGCCACCCGCATGCGCTCGGTCGATGACGCCATCACCTGGAGGCCACCTTGGCGGTCCAGGAGCACCAGCCCCACCTCGACGCTTTCGAGCAGTTCCACACATCGGTCGGACAAGGTGGAAAGGAAGTCCACGACGTCGTAGTCGTCGACCAGGGTGTCGGCCAGCTCGACGAACGTCCGTGCCAACCATTCATCCCGCTGTTCCATCGTCACTCCATCTCCTTCCTGCAGGGTCGCCCCGGAGGTCCGGGGAAGCGCTCGCCGCTGCCGACGAATTCGTGGGCGCATATTGTCGCATCGGGCACCGGGCCGGGGTCGATTCACCGGCCCGAGGAGGCGCGCTCATCGGTCGTCGAACCGTAGCTGGCCCGTCACGACGTCTTCTGCGACCTCGCGAATGGGCCGGTCGGCGGCAAAGGAGTGAGCCCGCAGGCGCACCAGGGCCTCGTCGACTTCGGTGTTGATCTGGACGGCGATCATCCCCGTGGCCTGGTGGACCACGGCGCGGTGATCGGAGACGTCGAGGGCCCAGGCCACGGACTCCGTGGCCGCCTCGGACTGCATGACGAGCACGAGCTGGGTGATCAGGTCGGCGACCTCGAGGGCGTCGGCGAGCTCGTGGTCGGCCAGGGGGCCCGGCTCGTCGCGGTACAGGACGAGGACCCCGATGCGCGACCCCGAGGTCTGCAGGGGCAGGGCGAACACCGCCCGGACGCCCATGGCCGCCACCGCCGCGCTGAATTGCGGCCAGCGTTGCGCCAGGCTCCCCACGTCGTCGACCAGGACCGGCGCACCGTCGGCAAAGGAGTCCATGGCCGGCCCTTCCCCCAGGGTGAACTCGAGGTCCTGGATGGCCCGCGCCCGCCCGTCGAAGGCGCTGGCGACGCTCGGGGCCTGGGTCGGCGCCACCAGCGAGACGGCGGCGCCGCTCACCCCCAGGAGCGTGACACACCCCCGGCACAACGTCGTCAGCGAAGGTGGCTCGTGGTCAGCCGCGCCCGACAGGACCGACCAGAAGCGTTTCGGGTCGTCGATGCTCACCGGACCGGCCCGTCGGCGCCGGGCACGGAACCCGGGCCGGGGTCCCGCGCCCCACAGGTGCACGGCGCGGCGGCGGGTCGGCGTTCCTCGTGGGCCGGATACCGGCGCAGAAAGGGCACGACCCCCAGAGGGGATCGGGCCGGAAGCACGACAGCCATGACGCTCCTTTGACGATGCTCAGAAGAGGCGTCGAGCCGGTGCGAGGCGACGACCCAGCCGGGTCGTCCAGGCCAAACATGGCGTCACTGCCAAGGGCGAGCCCTACAGACGCTAACACCGGGAGCTGCACAGGCCCGTCCCGGTGGCCGGGGTGCCGACCCCTACCCGTGAGGAGCAGAATGGGCGCCATGGCCGCTGCCTCTCGCTCCGTCGACAGCTTCTCCACCCGCGCCACCATCGCCGTGGGCGACAGGTCTTTCGAAGTGCACCGGCTCGATGCCCTGGCCCCACGTTTCGACATCGCCCGCCTGCCCTATGCCATGAAGGTCCTCCTCGAGAACCTCCTCCGGCACGAGGACGGGCGTCAGGTCCATGCCGCTGACATCGAGGCCGTGGCCGGGTGGGCCGGCCGCCAGCAGGCCGGCATCGCGTCCACCACGGAGATCGCCTTCAGCCCCGAGCGTGTGCTCATGCAGGACTTCACCGGTGTGCCGGGGGTGGTGGACCTCGCCGCCATGCGTGACGCCCTGGCGGAATTGGGCGGCGACCCCAACGCCATCAACCCACTCGTGCCCGTCGAACTCGTGATCGACCACTCCGTCATCGCCGAGTCCTCGGGGCTCGGCTCGTCGTTCGCCACCAACGTCGACATCGAATATGCACGCAACATCGAGAGGTACCAGCTCCTGCGCTGGGCCCAGCAGGCCTTCGACGGATTTCGCGTCGTGCCGCCTGGAACCGGCATCTGCCACCAGGTCAACCTGGAGTACCTGGCCCGCGTGGTGTTCGCCACCGACGACGGCCAGGCGTTCCCCGACACACTGGTCGGGACCGACTCCCACACCACCATGGTGAACGGACTCGGCGTCCTCGGATGGGGGGTGGGGGGCATCGAAGCCGAGGCGGCCATGCTCGGCCAGCCGCTCACCATGCTGGTGCCGCCGGTCGTCGGCCTCCGGCTCACGGGGGAGCTACCCGAGGGTACGACCGCCACCGACCTGGTCCTGACCATCGCCCAATTGCTGCGCCAGCACGGCGTGGTGGGAAAGTTCGTCGAGGTCCACGGCCCGGGGCTCGCCCAGCTCCCGCTCGAGAACCGGGCCACGATCGGGAACATGGCCCCCGAGTACGGGGCCACGTGCGTGATCTTCCCCATCGACGACGTGACCCTGCGCTACCTCCGGTTCACCGGGCGCGACGACGCCCACGTGGCCTTGGTGGAGGCCTATGCCAAGGAGCAGGGCATGTTCCACCGGGCTGGGGACCCCGAACCGGTGTTCTCCGAGTTGGCCACCCTCGACCTGTCCACCGTGGAGCCGAGCCTGGCCGGACCGTCCCGGCCCCAGGACCGCGTCTCGCTCTCGGACACCAAGTCGGGCTTCCGCCACTCGCTGGCCTCGGCCGCGCCGGACCACAGCACCGACATCGCGCTACGCGTCGCCGCGGCACGCCTCGACGGTGGCGAGACGATGGAGGTCGCCGACGGCCACGTCGTCATCGCGGCCATCACCAGTTGCACGAACACGTCCAACCCCCAGGTGATGCTGGCGGCCGGGCTCCTGGCGCAGAAAGCCGTGGCCCGCGGCCTTCGGTCCAAGCCATGGGTGAAGACGTCGCTCGCGCCCGGGTCGCGCGTCGTCATGGACTACTACGAGCGGGCGGGGCTGCTCGAACCGCTGGAAGCGCTCGGGTTCCAGCTCGTGGGCTTCGGGTGCACGACCTGCATCGGCAACTCGGGCCCCCTGCTTGGGGGCGTCTCCGAAGCGGTACACGACGGCGACCTGTCGGTGGCGGCGGTGCTGTCTGGGAACCGCAACTTCGAGGGCCGCATCCATCCCGACGTCCGGCTCAACTACTTGGCCTCTCCCCCCTTGGTGGTGGCGTACGCACTGGCGGGCACGATGGACCTCGATCTCACGACCGAGCCTGTGGGCACCGACACCGAGGGCAGACCCGTCTATCTCCGCGACCTGTGGCCCACACCGGCCGAGGTGTCCGCCGCCATCGAGCAGGCCGTGACATCCGCGATGTTCCGTGACCGCTACGGGTCGGTGTTCGAAGGAGACGAGCGGTGGAAGGAGATCGACACCAGCCGAGGCGACACCTTCCGTTGGGACGCGCAATCCACCTACGTCTTGCGGCCACCGTTCTTCGAGCACTTCAGCGCCGAGCCGGCGCCAGTGGCCGACATCGTGGGGGCCCGGGTCCTGGCGGTCCTCGGTGACAGCGTCACCACCGACCACATCTCCCCCGCCGGGTCGATCCGGCCCAGCTCCCCCGCCGGGGTGTACCTCACCGAGCACGGGGTCGAGCCGTCGGAGTTCAACTCCTACGGGGCCCGCCGGGGGAACCACGAGGTCATGATGCGCGGGACCTTCGCCAATGTCCGGCTTCGCAACCTGCTCGCCCCGGGCACCGAAGGTGGCGTCACCCGGCTGTTGCCCGGTGGGGAGCAGATGAGCATCTACGACGCCGCCATGCGCTACCGCACCGACGCCGTCCCCCTGGTAGTGCTGGCGGGCAGGGAGTACGGGTCTGGCTCATCTCGAGACTGGGCGGCCAAGGGCCCTGCGCTGCTCGGCGTGCGGGCCGTGATCGCCGAGAGCTTCGAGCGCATCCACCGCTCCAACTTGCTGGGCATGGGCATCCTTCCCCTGCAATTCACCGAGGGCACGTCCATGGCGAGCCTCGGGCTCACTGGCGAGGAGACCTTCGACATCGCCGGGCTCGACGCGCTGGGCGCCGGGGATGTGCCCAAGGAGATCGCCGTGCGCGCCGGCAAGGTCGAGTTCAACGCCCGCCTGCGCATCGACACGCCCATGGAGGCCGAATATTTCCGTCACGGCGGCATCCTGGCCTACGTCCTGCGCCAACTCGCGCACTGACCGTCCCAATACCGTCCCCCCAGTACCGTCCGCCCAATACCGTCCGCCCAATACCGTCCCCCCAGTACCGTCCGCCCAGTACCCTCCAACCCTCGATGACCGGGTCTCGTCGTGCTGGGACCGTCGCGGTCGCGGTCGCCTGTGCGCTGAGCGGCCTCGTCGTTGCCGTCAGCGCGCTCGGGGTGAGCCCCGCGGGTGCACATGCCCTGCCCCGCACTTCGACGGGTGTCAGCGCCCCGGTCTACGACGCCGATGCTCCGGACCCCGACGTCATCCGGGTCGGGTCGACGTACTACGCCTACACGACGGGGTCGGTGCTGGGGAACGTCCCGGTGCTGAGCTCGACGGACCTGGCGCACTGGCAACCCATGGGCGATGCGTTGCCGACCCTTCCGGCGTGGTCGGAGGTCGGCCGCACGTGGTCACCGGGCGTCGTCTTCCTGGGCGGCCTGTACGTGATGTACTACGCCACCGAGGTGGCGGCCACAGGCGACGAGTGCATCTCTGTCGCCACCGCCGCCGCTCCCACCGGCCCGTTCGTCGACACTTCCACCGCTCCGTTCATCTGCCAGACGAGTCTGGGGGGGTCGATCGACCCCGCCCCCTTCGTCGACGGCTCGGGCGCGCCCTTTCTGTACTGGAAGTCGAACGCCGGCTCGTCGCCGCAACCGGCCTTTATCTGGGCGGCGTTGCTGGCACCCGACGGCCTGTCCCTGGCGTCGTCGCCGAATGCCGTGCTCACCCAGGACCAGGCGTGGGAGACCACGGTGGAGGGGCCCGACATGGTCGAGGCCTCGGGCTCCTATGTCCTGTTCTACTCGGGCGGGCAGTGGAACAGCGCCGGCTACGGGGTGGGATATGCCGATTGCGCCGGCCCGTTCGGGCCGTGCACCAAGCCTACGGGGGCCCCGATCGTCCACTCCGACACGTCGCGGCTCGGCCCGGGGGGAGCGTCGCTCTTCCAGGACGCGTCGGGCAATTGGTGGATGGCGTACCACGCCTGGGACGGGCCGGTGAGCGACTACTCCTACGCGGACGGTGCGTTCCGCAGCCTGTGGATGGCGCCGGTGACGTTCTCGGGTGGCACCCCCACGGTGGCGGCCGGTGAGGCCCTCGAGAGCTACCACATGTTCGCCCGCGACGGCGGGGTGTTCACCTTCGGCGCGGCGCGCTTCGCGGGGTCGATGGGCGCCACGTCATTGCGCGGCGCCATCGTGGGCGGCACGGCCGACCCCGCCACGAGCGGGTATTGGGAGGTCGGCACCGACGGCGGGGTATTCGCCTTCGACGCGCCCTTCGAGGGTTCGATGGGTGGTCACCTGCTCGACGCCCCCGTCGTGGACATGGCACCGACGCCCGACGGGCACGGCTACTGGCTCGTAGCGTCGGACGGCGGGATCTTCTCCTTCGGTGACGCCGGGTACTTCGGGTCGATGGGGGCCCGGCACCTCGACGCCCCCATCGTGGGGATGGCGGCGATGCCTCAGGGCGGTGGGTACTGGCTCGTGGCGTCGGACGGCGGGGTCTTCTCCTTCGGAGACGCCGGCTACTACGGGTCGATGGGCGGACACCGGATCACCCAGGCCGTCGTGGCCATGATCGCCGGCCCGGGGAGCGGGGGGTACTGGCTGCTGGCGTCGGACGGAGGCGTCTTCTCCTTCGGTGACGCCGCCTTCTTGGGGTCCATGGGTGCGGTGCGCTTGGCCGCGCCGGTCGTGGACGGGTCCCGCTGACCTCAGCCGCGTCAGCGGGACCAGTCGGGATCAGCGGCCGGCCAGGATCACCACCGGCTCCTCGGTGACGACGAAGGCCAGGCGATCGACGTCGAGGAACTTGGGAAGGTCGGCCCACACCTCGCCGAAGTCCTTCTCGGCGATATGGGCCTGGTACTCCTCCATCGACTCGAACCACTGCTCGGTCACCCCGTCGTACTGCCCGTCGTCATCGGGCCCGTAGTCGCTCAAGGCGCGGTGGTGCTGCTCGTAGCGCAGGACGTGGCTCCCACTGCGGGTCGAGAGCACCAGCGGTCCGTGGTGGTCGCGCCAGTAGACGTGGAAGTCCTCGGGCGACATCCCGTCTTTGCGGCGGATGAGACAGGTGAGCTTGACCATGGTGACGTCCTCCGTCGGGGATCGGCCTCTCGCCTCGAAACCGGCCACGGCTCGGGGCGAAGAGCAGGTTGCCACGCGCCCACCGGGCCCGGCGAACCTTGTCTCCTTCGGGGCCCGACGCGGCGGGTCAGCCCGCCAGGTCGACAGCCAGGGTCACCTCGTCGGCACCGCGCACCACGAGCACCTCGAGCGCGGCGCTGGTGTCGGAGTTCTCGAGTGTCGTCGCCAGCTCGTCCACCGTGGTGACGTCGGTCCCGGCCACGCGCACGACGAGGTCGCCCTGGCGCATCCCGGCCCGGTCGGCGGGCCCTCCCTCCTCGACGGCGTGGACCAGGAGCCCATCGCGCTCGGGGAGGCCCACCGACTGGCGGAGCCGGCGCGCCACCCGGGGGGGTGCGATGGCGATCCCCAGTCGGGGGCGACGGGGCACTTCGCCGCGTGCCAGGGCGTCGACGCGCCCCCGCAGCGCCTCGTCGGCCGGCAGCGCCAGGTAGAAGCCGTCGCCCACCCGGTGGGTGTCGATCCCGATCAGGTTGCCGAGGATGTCGAGCAGCGGCCCGCCCGAGGAGCCACGCGCCAGCGGTGCGGTGTGCTCGATGGCGCCGCGCACGCGCCCGCCCCCGGGTCCCCGGAAGGCCACGTCGAGTGCCGACACGAAGCCCACGCTCACCCGGACGCCTCGCCCTCCCGGATTGGCCAGCGCCAGCACGGCGTCACCCATCCGGACGGTGGTGCCGCCCACGGGCAGCGCCGGAGCATCGCCGGTATCCACCGACACCACGGCCAGGTCCCCTTCCACGTCGACGCCGGCGGGGCGACCGTCCGCCCTCCGACCGTCGGAGAAGGTCACCACGACGTCCTCATGGCGGAGGTTGTGGGCGTTGGTCACCACGAGCCCCGCCGCCACCACGACGCCGCTCCCGCCGGCCCCCACGCCGACCACCGAGGGGGCCACCCGGGCCGCCACGTCCGCTACCGACTTGGAAAGGTCCTCTGCCACTGTTGCCATCGCCTGACCTCCGGATCTGCCTCTGACCTGCACGTCGTCGTGTTGAGGTCGAAGGGACTAGTCACTTGCAACTTGCAAGTTACCATGGAGGAGGATGAGGGGAAACCGGACCGGCCCGATGGGGCGTGCGAGGATCAGCGACGTGACCTCGGGACTCGACGCGGCGATGGCGGCGGTCGGCGACCGGTGGACCCTGCTGGTGGTCGAGGCGCTGCTCGACGGGCCGCGGCGGTTCTCCGAGCTCCAAGAGGCGATTCCCAAGGTGGCCCCCAACGTGCTCACGGCCCGGCTCCGGCGCCTGGAGGAGCAGGGCCTGGTGGTGGTGGCGCGCTACTCGGACCGGCCGCCACGGGTGGAGTACCGGGTGTCCGAGGCCGGCCGGGACCTGGCGGGGGCCCTACGACTCCTGGGCCGGTGGGGTGCACGCGACGGCGGTGGTGAGATCGAGGGGCCCCACCATCGGTCGTGCGGCACCCCGCTCGAGGCGCGCTGGTACTGCCCCACCTGCGCCCGGATGACCGAGCAGGCCGACGACGACCTCCGCTGGGTCTGACCTGCGCCCCAGCGGAGCCACGCTCAACCCCGCAGAGCCACCTCGACGAATCGCCCGAACACGCGACGACCCACCGCCTCGACCGCCCGCCGTTCGTCGCCGTCGAGACTGACCCCGGCCGGGAGATCGGGCGCCCAGGCCGCCGCCATGGCGTCGTCGACCTCGATGTGGAACTGCAATCCGTAGACCAGCCGGCCGTAGCGAAACGCCTGGTTGGCGTAGCGGTGGCCGGTGGCCAGGTGGACGGCGCCGTCGGGGATCTCGAACGTGTCGCCGTGCCAGTGGATCACCGCCACGTCACCACCCTCGGGGCCGAGGACGGGATCAGCCCGACCCTGGGCGGTGAGCTCCACCCGGCCCACGCCGATCTCGGGTGCGGGCCCCGTGGTCACCGACGCTCCCAGAGCGGCCGCCAGGAGCTGAGCGCCCAGGCACACCCCGAGCACCGGGAGGTCGGACCGCACCGCGTCGGCGATCCACCGGCGCTCGGTCTCGAGCCACGGAAACTCGTCGGTGTCGTGGACGCCCATGGCCCCGCCCATGACGACGAGGCCGCCGAATTCCACGGGCGGGGGGAGGGGGTCGTAGCGGTCGAGCCGCACCGTCTGTGTGGCCACCTCGGCGGCGTCGAGCACCTCGGCCAGAAGCCCGGGGCCCTCGTGCGGCGCGTGCTGGGCCACGACCCAGGGGAGCCCGGGGCGCGGTGGCGTCACGGCACGGTCCGGGGGCACCGCCACGTCAGGGGGTGGCGACGACCTTGAACAGCTCGGCCGCGTGTCCCTCGCCGAGCCCGGCGGCGCGCGCCCCGGCCTCGACCCAGGGCCCGATGCGCTCTTCCAGCCACTCGCCCTCGCCCACCTGGCTCCGGTGCCGGCGCAGGGCGGCGATCTTGAGGTCGAAGGTGTCGGTGATGTCGACGGCCCGATCGGGGTTGGGGGCCGCCATCAACCACATCTCGGCCACGGTGTGCGGCTCGAGGCCTTCCTCGAGGAGCTCGGGATGGGCGAAGGGGTTGCGGGCATCGGGATAGACCGCGCACACCGAAGCCTCGCCTGCGGCGAGATGGTCGGGGTGACTGGCACCGATCCGGTCCCACATGCGGTCGGGGGACTGGCACACCAGGCGTTGGGGGCGGAACAGGCGGATCTGGCGGCTGATGTCGCGACGCAATTCGATGCTGGGGGTGAGGCGGCCGTCGGGGAAGCCGAGGAACGTGACGTCGTGCACACCCACTTCGGCCGCCGCGGCTCGTTGTTCCTCACGCCGGAGCACCGCCATGTCCACACGGGAGACCGAACGATCCGAGCCGCCCGCATCCCCGTCGGTGACGATGCAGTAGGCGACGTCGATCCCCGCCTTCACCCACACCGCCACCGAGCCCGCCACACCGAAGTCGACGTCGTCGGGGTGCGCGCACACGACCAGGATCTTCTCCACGCCCTCGAGCCCGTCGAGCACGATGGACGTGGGTGCGGGCGCGGGCGCCGGTGCGTCGTTGGCCATGGCGGCGATCCTATCGGGGGGCCTGCGCCACCCGGCCTGCCCCCACCCGTGCCGTCCCCCTGATCAGGCCGGGGTCCCGAGGCCGGCGTGGGCCAGCGCGTCGAGAGCGTCGAGGACGCGGCGCTCGGCCACCGCCGTGAAGGCCCGCCACTGCGAGGCGTCGGGCTCGAGAGTGTCGGCTTCGTCCCACAAGGCCGCCTCGAGGGGGCCCAGCACGGCCCGCACGGCCTCGAGGGGGCCGACACCGGTCTCCGCCACGCGCGCCAGCGCCGCGAACCGGCGGGCCGATGCCTCGCGGGCCAAGAAGCCCGGGACAGGCGCGTCCGGTCTCGACGGGGACGGCGCCACGACGGGGACGAACACCGATGCACAGGGGTTGCCCAGCGCCACCCAGGCGCGCCCGGGGCCCGACGCGTCGGCACCGAGCTCGGCCACCATCGACGAGGTGGTGGCCTCGAAGTCCCGGATGTGCATGCACAGGGTCACCCCGGTGCCATCGGCGTCGACGGCGCGGGGCGCGGCGACGACGGGCCCGGTGCTGCCGGGCGCGCCCCAGGGGCCGGTGCCGTGGTCGCGCAGGTGCGCCACCGCGGCACGCGCCGCCGCCGACGGGGCGCCCGAGGCCGGGGTGTCGAGGCTGCGTCGGACGAAGGCTCGGCCCGCGGCCAGACGTCCGTCGGCAAATCCCGTCGGGGTGGCGGGGTCGCGCCAGGTGTCGAGATCGGTCCCCGCCACGACGTCGGGTGACGAGCGGGTCCAGTCCGAACGCAGGGTCAGCCGGTTGGAGATGGCCCCGCCTCCGTCGAGGGGGCGCGCCGCCCATGACCGGCCCGAGGTCTCGAGCACCCAGGCCGAGCTGGGGTCGGCGATGAGGAAGGACGACCAGTAGGCCACGTCGTTGACGGCATCCCCCACGCCGCCCTGGCCGTGGCGCTGCAGGAGAGTGGTCATGACGTCGAGGGCGTCCCCGGCGCTGGTGGCGCGCTCGAGGCCCAAGCGGACGAGGTCCATGCCCAGCAGCGCCGGCGGGGCCGGGCGGGGGTCGTCGATGGTGTTGATCATCTCGTTGCCGATGGCCACGCCGTGCTCGTTGATCCCGTGTTCGGCCCCCCACAACCACGCCGGGCGCGACAGCACCGTGGCACAGGCCCCGGTGTCGGCGAGCTCCAGGTACTGGGTGTGCAGCGGGCTCCGCCCGCCACGGCGGGGGTGCGCCTCGACCACCTGCATCTCGGAGACGGGGCGGTCAGAGTTCTTGGCGAAGAGCGTGCCGTGGTGGCCGAGGACACACAGGGTGTCGCACACAGAAGGTGGAGTCGCCTGTTCGGGGGGTTCCGGGGCCAGGCCCCAGGCTCAGGCGGCGCCCTTGTCGGGCTGCCACGCGGCCAGATCGGCGAGGCGGGGGTCGTTGGAGAAGATCTCGACGATGGGGGCCCGCAGGCTGAGGCGCTTCTGGATCCGCTCCACGTCGAGGATCTCGTTCCACAGCACCAGGGTGGCGACCACACCCGAGCCGCCGGCGCGGGCCGTGCGGCCCGAGCGGTGCAGGTAGGCCTTGTGGTCCTCGGGCGGGTCGTAGTGCACGACCACGTCGACGTCGTCGATGTCGAGGCCCCGCGCCGCCACGTCGGTGGCCACGAGCACGTGCAGGCGCCCGGCGGTGAAGTCCTCGAGCGCCTTTTCGCGGCTCGACTGGCGGAGGTCGCCGTGGATGGCGGCGGCGCGCACTCGCTCTCGGCCGAGCTGCTCCACCAGGCGGTCGGCCCCGCGCTTGGTGCGCACGAACACCAGGGCCTTGGTGGCGCCCTTGCAGATCGAGGCCACCACCTTCACCTTGTCCATCTGGTGCACCTGCAAGAAGCGGTGCTCCATGGACTCCACCGTGGCGGTGACCGACGCCACCTCGTGGCGGACGGGATCGTGGAGGTGGCGCTTGACCACCCGGTCGACGTCACCGTCGAGGGTGGCGGAGAACAGCATGGTCTGGTGACGGGTCTCGATCTTGCGCAGCACCCACTCCACCTGGGGCAGGAATCCCATGTCGGCCATGCGGTCGGCCTCGTCGAGCACGACGACCTCGACCTTGGCCAGTGACACGGCGCGCCGCTCGGTCAGGTCGATCAGCCGTCCCGGCGTGGCGATGACCACGTCGACGCCCTTGTGGAGCTTCTTGATCTGCCGCTCGATGTCGGCGCCGCCGTACACCACGACGACGCGGCGTCCCGTCGACTTGCCCAGTGGCTCGAGCACGTCGGCCACCTGGACGGCGAGCTCACGCGTGGGCACGAGCACCAGGGCGCGCGGGCTGTCGGGGCCACCGGTGCCCGCCCGCATGAGCAGGGGCAGGCCGAAGGCGAGGGTCTTGCCCGACCCGGTCTTGGCCTTGCCGCATACGTCGCGCCCGGCGATGCCGTCGGGAATGGTGAGGGCCTGGACCGGGAACGGTGCGGTGATGCCCTGCGAATGCAGGACCGCCACCAGCTCGGGGGCCACACCCAACTCTTCGAAGGTGGTAGCCGCAATCGGTTCAGGCGCGTCAAGCTCGGAATCGGAGCTGTCTAGCTCCGCCGGGCCCCTGGAGGTCATGGTCATCGGTGGTGTCGCTCGCTTGTCTTCGCTAACGGCCGCCCATCGGCCGCGGGGCGGGCCCGCCTCGATGACTCCGCCCCGGCCGCTCGTGTGGCGGCCATCGAAGAACCGGTGAGGAAGACCCCGGTGCACGCGGCACGTCGCCGCGGCATACGTCTTGAGTGTAGCCGTCAGGGCCCCGAACTGGACGTTTCGCGTGGCGCGCCTGGTCAGACGCTCACCGTGGCGGTGTCCGAGACCACCCCGTGTCGGGGGGCTCAGGCGTCGGCCGGGGCCCGGTAGATCTCGGACCCCGACGTGCGGAACTCCACCGCCTTGGCCTGCATGCCCAGCTCGAGGGCCTCCTCGGGCGACACGCCCTCGGCGTCGGCCAGGGCGCGCACGTCGTGGCTGATGCGCATGGAACAGAACTTGGGCCCGCACATCGAGCAGAAGTGTGCGGTCTTGGCGGGCGCGGCGGGAAGGGTGGCGTCGTGGTACCGACGGGCCGTGCCGGGGTCGAGGGCCAGGTTGAACTGGTCCTCCCACCGGAACTCGAAGCGGGCCGTCGACAGCGCGTCGTCCCACGCCTGGGCCCCGGGGTGGCCCTTGGCCACATCGGCGGCGTGCGCCGCGATCTTGTAGGCGATCATCCCGGCCTTCACGTCCTCGCGGTCGGGGAGCCCGAGGTGTTCCTTGGGGGTGACGTAACAGAGCATGGCGGTGCCGTGCATGCCGATCACCGCCGCGCCGATGGCGGAGGTGATGTGGTCGTAGCCCGGGGCCACGTCGGTGGTGAGCGGCCCCAGGGTGTAGAAGGGCGCGTCGTGGCAGACCTCCTGCTGCAAGATGACGTTCTCGGCGATGCGGTGCAGCGGGACGTGGCCGGGCCCTTCGATCATCACCTGGACGTCGTGGCGCCACGCCACCTCGGTGAGCTCTCCCAGGGTGCGGAGCTCGGCGAACTGGGCCTGGTCGTTGGCATCGGCGATCGATCCGGGCCGCAGTCCGTCACCGAGGGAGAAGGCGACGTCGTAGGAGGCGAGGATCTCGCACAGCTCCTCGAAGCGGGTGTAGAGGAAGTTCTCCTGGTGATGGGCCAGGCACCACGCCGCCATGATCGAGCCCCCGCGGCTCACGATGCCCGTCACGCGCCGGGCCGTGAGCGGGACGTAGCGCAGCAACACACCGGCGTGCACGGTGAAGTAGTCCACTCCCTGCTCGGCCTGCTCGATGATGGTGTCGCGGTACAGCTCCCAGGTGAGCTCTTCGGGACTGCCGTCGCACTTCTCGAGGGCCTGGTAGATGGGCACGGTGCCGATGGGGACCGGCGAGTTGCGCACGATCCACTCGCGGGTGGTGTGGATGTCGGGGCCCGTGGACAGGTCCATCACCGTGTCGGCGCCCCAGTGGGTGGCCCAGGTGAGCTTCTCCACCTCCTCGGCCACCGAGGAGGACACCGCCGAGTTCCCGATGTTGGCGTTCACTTTCACGAGGAAGGCCCGGCCGATGGCCATGGGCTCGGACTCGGGATGGTTGACGTTGGCGGGGATGATGGCACGGCCCGAGGCCACCTCGTCGCGCACCACGGCGGGGTCCATCTGCTCGCGCAGGGCCACGAACTCCATCTCGGGGGTGATGTCCCCGCGCCGGGCGTAGTGCAGCTGGGTCACCGGCGCCGGCCCGCGACCGACGAGGGGACGGCGCCGTGTCCCGGGGAACGCCTCGGGTGCGCCGGCGCGGCGCACCGCGGCCCGGCCGTCGTCACGCAGGTTCGGGGCGCGCCCCTCGTGCTCCATGACGTCTCCGCGCCCCGAGATCCACCCGGCGCGCAGGGGCCCCAGCCCGGCACGGGGATCTGATCCCGGGCCCGAGGTGTCGTAGAGGCGGACGGGGGCGTTGGGCGACTCGCTCCCCGGGGTGGGCGAGAGCGAGACCTCGACGAACGGGACCCGCACCTCCGGCGTGGTGCCCTCGGCGTACACCTTGCGACGGTTGTAGGTCCCGGTCTCGTCAGGGACATCGGAATTGCGCATGTCGGTCACTCCCTCCGCCGGCATTACCCGGATCAGGTCGACGGTCGGCGCCGGCCAGGCGCCCTCTCAGCCCGGTACCTCCGAGCTCCCGCGGCCCGAGTCTCGCGCAGAAGCCACCGAGCCGCGCCGGCGGTGTACGCCGGGGCGTGCTGTGCCATGGTGGGACGAGCCACGACCAGCACGACCCCGAAGGAGCCCCGTGCCCGACCCCACCGACGACAAGACCAGGCTCGGCCCGGGCGACAAGGCCCCTGCCATCACGTTGCCCGACCAGAACGGTGCCAAGGTGTCGCTGCGCGACTTCGCCGGCAAGCCGGTGGTCGTGTACTTCTACCCCGCCGACGACACTCCGGGGTGCACGAAAGAGGCGTGCCAGTTCAACGACAACCTGCGGGCCTTCTCCCGGACAGGCGTGACGGTGCTCGGCATCTCGCCCGACGGGGCGGAGAAGCACCTCGCCTTCCGCAAGAAGTACGGACTGCGCTTCCCGTTGCTGAGCGACGCGGACCACGCCGTGATGGAGCGCTACGGGGCATGGGGCGAGAAGACCCTGTACGGGAAGAAATCGGTGGGCGTCATCCGGTCCACGTTCCTGGTGGGCGCCGACGGCAAGGTCCGGCGCGCCTGGTACCACGTGAAGGCGGACGGTCACGCCGAGAAGGTCCTGGCCGAGCTGGGCGACTGAACAGGGCGCCTGGGCCGGGCGACTGCACAGGGCGTCGGGCTCAGTGCTGGTGCCGTGGGCACCACCAGCTGGTCCGGCCCCCCACGGTGGACCGCACGAGCTCGGTGCCGTCGCGCCGGCAACGCCCTCCCGGGACCCGCTCGGGCATGAGGTCGCCGCAGTGCGACCCTCCGCGAAGGATCAGCTCTGCGAGGGTGGAGCCCAGATGGCGGTGGAGTCGGCGGTGTTCCGCCGGCGTCAGTGAGCCGGCACGCCGGTGAGGAGCCAGAGAGGCGCGCCACAGCAGCTCGTCGGCGATGAGATTGCCCACGCCGGCCAGACGGTGTTGGTCCATGAGCCGGGCCTTGAGGGCCACCTCGCTGTGCCCGAGCGCACGTCGCAGCTCGGCCGGGGTGACGCTGAGGGCGTCGGGCCCGAGCACCGATTCGTCGGGGTCGAGCTCCACCCCGCCGAGCAGGCGCGGGTCGCGCACCACCAGCCGGCCGCCGTCACGGAAGGCGACGGTGAACCGGTCCCACGCCGAGACTTCGCGCTCGCTCGAGTAGATGAGTCGGTCCACCCCGGCGCGCCCGTCGAGCAGTAGTCGCCCCGTCATCCCGAAGCGCAGCCCGAGACTGCGACGCGCACCGGGCTCGCCCATGTCGAGCACCAGCAGCTTGCCGTGACGGCGCGCCGCGGTGAACGAGACGCCCCGGAGCGCGGCGGTGAGGATCCGGGGCGAGCTGTGGCCGCGGACGAAGCGGCGGTCACCGAGCACGGCACGTTCGACGGGTCGGCCAAGAGCCCCTTGGGCCAACTGCCGATAGGCCTCCACCTCGGGCAACTCAGGCACGACGGCCGACGCTACTGTGGGCGCCGTGCCTCCCGAAAAGCCCCATTGGGCCGACCTGTACAAAGAAGTCGTGACGTCCGGCCTGTGCACGGGCTGCGCGGGGTGCATCATCGCCTGCCCGCATGACGTCTTGAAGTACGACGACCAGGGCGGGGTGTACCGGCCGTGGAAGGTCGATGAGGACGGGGGCCCCACTGACTGCACCCACGGCGTGAAGGGATGCACCATGTGCACCCGGGCGTGCCCGCGCTTTCGCAACTGGGAGACCGACATCGACTCGTTCCTGTTCGGCCGAGAGCGGAGCACCGACGAGGTGGCCGGCATCTCGGGGGACATCGTCCTGGCCCGGGCCACCGACCCCGAGATCCTCGACTCGGGCCAGGACGGGGGGCTCGTGTCGGCCATCCTCATCTGGGCCCTCGAGCACGACCGGATCGACGCTGCGCTCGTTTCGGCCCTCGAGGGGGAGGGAACCTGGAAGGCGATCCCGGCGGTGGCCCGCACCCGGGCCGAGGTCCTGGCCGCGTCCGGCTCGCGCTACACGTACTCGGCCAACACCCTGGCCTACCCGCAGGCCATCGCCTCGGGCGCCGAGCGCATCGCCCTGGTCGGGATGAGCTGCCAGGCGTCGATCCCCGCCGTGATGAAGGCCCGCAAGACCGGCAAGGTGGCGCGCCGCCTGGCCCTGTCGATCGGCCTGTTGTGCTCCAAGACCTTCGACGACGCCATCTTCCCCGAGCTCTTCGAGGCCAAGTACGGCCTGTCGCGCCGCGAGATCACCAAGATCAACATCAAGGGCGTGTTCCAGATCTGGACGCGCGACGGCGGGTACCACGAGGTGCCGCTGAAAGAGGGCCACGCCTGGACGCGCGAGGGATGCAAGACGTGTCCCGACTTCGCCGCCGAGCACGCCGATATCTCCACGGGCGGCATCGGCGCCTTCAGCGACTGGACCCTGACCATCGTGCGCACCGACCAGGGCCGCGAGATCCTCGCCGGCATGGTGGCCGACGGGGTCATCGAGACACGCCCCGGCGACGACGACCCCGGCGCGCTGGAGCTGCTGCGCAAGCTCGCCCGGGTCTCGCGGCGCCGCTGGCCCGAGACGGCGGTGGCCGGGCCGGGCCTCACTCCCGCGCCGGCCTGAGCGCCGGGCGAACCAGCGCTCGGCGCTCAGCGCAGCCCTGCCGTCAGCGCAACCCGGCTGTCAGCGCAGCCCGGCGAGGACGCCGGCGCGGTCGAACACGGCGTCGAACATGGGCTCGGTGAGCTTCCCCGTGAAGGTGTTCTGCTGGCTGGGGTGATAGGAGCAGATCACCGTGGGACCGTCGGGCACCACCGCCTCCACCCCGTGCCCGAAGCGGGGCCGGGGGCGCAGCCCCAACTCCTGCGCCAGCACCTGGTAGGCGAACTGCCCGAGGGCCACCACCACCCGCAGCCGTACCAGCAACCCGAGCTCCCGGTGCAGGAACGGTCGGCACTCGTCGCGCTCGGCCGGGGTCGGCTTGTTCTGCGGCGGCGCGCACCGCACGGCGGCGAGCACGTACGCGCCCGATAGCTCGAGCCCGTCGTCGATCCCCACACTGCGGGGTTGGTTGGCCATGCCCGCCCGCCACAAGGCCGAGAACAGCCAGTCCCCGGAACGGTCCCCGGTGAAGACGCGCCCCGTGCGGTTCCCCCCGTGGGCCGCCGGCGCCAGGCCCACCACCGCCACCCGGGCGTCGGGGTCGCCGAATCCGGGGACGGGCCGCCCCCAGTACACCTGGTCGGCGAATGCGGCACGGCGCTGCACGGCCACCTCCTCACGCCATGCCACCAGGCGGGGACAGCGCCGGCACTGTGTGATCTCGCTGGTCAGCTCGTCGAGCGGCGAGAGGTGCACGGCCGACAGCGTACGATGGCACGCCGTGCCCGCCCGCCGAATTCCGGCCCCTGCCGTCGCGCTCCTCGTCCGGCACGGACGCACGCCCACGACGGGGTCCGTGCTCCCCGGGAGGGCGCCGGGCCTCCACCTGTCCGACGAGGGCAAGGCGCAGGCCGAAAAGGCGGCGGAGCGCATTGCGGCTTTGAAGAAACCCCCGGTGGCGGTATACGCATCGCCTCTGGAGCGGGCGATGGAGACGGCCAAGCCCATCGCCAGCAGCCTCGGGCTGCGCGTGCGCGTCGAGCGGGGCTTGCTCGAGTGTGACTTCGGCGCGTGGACCGGGGCCAAGCTGTCGGCCCTGCGCCGGCGGCGCGAGTGGCGCAGTGTCCAGGCGTTCCCGAGCTCGTTCCGGTTCCCCGACGGTGAATCCTTCATCGAGATGCAGGCGCGCATGCTGTCCACTCTCGACCGCCTCGCCGATCGTCATCGCGGCGAGACCTTCGTGGCGGTGTCCCACGCCGATCCCATCAAGGCGGCAGTGGCGGCCACGGCGGGGGTGCCCCTCGACCTCTTCCAGAGACTGGCCGTGTCACCGTGCTCG
>DATCBU010000025.1:0-14429 GCA_036511675.1 Acidimicrobiales bacterium
ACAATAGGCCCCCATGAACAAAAGAGAGCTTGCCAAAGCGGTGGCCGTGCACGCGGATGTGGACCTCAAGACGACGTCCGCTGTCCTCGAAGGCTTCACCGAAGTCGTGACCTCAGTCGTGTCTCAGGGGGAGCCGGTGGCCATCACCGGATTCGCCAAGTTCGTCAAGGTCAATCGCCCCGCCCGTATGGGCCGCAACCCAGCCACGGGGGAGGCGATCCGCATCAAGGCGTCCAAGAAAGCGCGCATCACTCCGGTGAAGGCGTTCAAGGACGCGGTGATGGCCCCGGCGACCGCACCGCGACTGAAGCGTGGTGCCTTCCCGACCAACGACGACGCCGTGCGCGCCGCGGGCAAGACCGTTGCCCCTGCGACACCGCGTGCCAAGAAGGCGGCCCCGGCGCGCAAGACCGCCAAGAAGCGTGCCCCCGCCAAGAAGGCCGTCACGCGTCGCGCCCCTGCGAAGAAGGCACCGGCTCGTCGCACCACGGCCAAGAAGGCACCCGTCCGCCGTACCGCCAAGAAGACCGCCGCCCGCAGGCGGTAGCGACACGCGAGCTCCGTCGAGGGCTCGTCGACGGCCATGAGAATCGAAGGCGCGCACATCCTCGTCACGGGGGCGTCGTCGGGGATCGGCCAGGCTCTGGCCCCCATGTTGGCGGCGCGCGGCGCCACCGTGGGGATCGCAGCACGCCGGGTGGAGCGTCTCGAGGAGACGCTGGCTCTGTGTCGCGAGCATGCTCCGGAGTCGCGGCTGTGGGTCGTCGACCTCTCGGACATCGACGCCGCCGTGCAGCTCGTCCACGACGCCTGGGGGGCCTTCGGCGGGCTCGACTGCCTGATCAACAACGCCGCGCTGGGCAAGCGCAAGGTGGTGACGGATCACACCCCCGAGGACCTCGAGGTGGTGATGCGCACGAACTTCATGTCGCCCATCCGCATGAACCTGGCCGTGCTGCCGTTGATGCTCGAGCGCGGCTCGGGGACGATCGTGAACGTCGCCAGTGGCGGGGGGCGCTTCGGGATCGTCCACGAGTCGGCGTACTGTGCCGCCAAATTCGCCATGACGGGATGGAGCGAAGTGGCGGCCATGGACCTCGCCGACACGCCCATCGAGGTCAAGCTGATCCAACCCGGCGCCATCGCCACCGAGATCTGGGTACCGCTGCCCGGCGAGCTCCCGGGCCTACCGGGCGCCGAGTTCGCCACGGCGCAGGAGTGCGCGGCGGGCATCGTCGACGCGCTCGAGACCGACGGCGTCGAGTTCTTCGTCCCCGCCGAGCTCAAGGCGCACGTGGACATGAAGAACGGCGACCTCCAAGGGTGGATCGACCTCATGGTGAGCCTGGGCCACGCCAAAGAGACGTCGGCTCCCTAGGCCCGGCCCGCTAGGCGGCGGCGCGGAAGCGCCGGCCCGACACGAAGCCCGGCAAGATCGAGATGACGTGGGCACCGGCGCCGGGATCCCACAGAAACGGGGCGCGATCGAGGGCCGAGGCGATGGCCATGGTGTCGCGCAATTCGCGGGCCACCCCCACCACCAGGACGCTCCATCCCGCCGTCCAGGCCGCGTCCACGTGGTCGACCTCGAAGGCGACCACGGTGTTGGCCGCGGCGCTGTGCAGGTTGGTGTCCTCCCCGGTGCGGAAGATGATTTGGCCGTCGAGGAGCAGATAGTGGACGGGGAAGATGGCGGGCACGGCCCCGATGGTCACGGCGATCCGGCCCAGGCGTGACCCGGCCAGGAGCTCCAGGCACTGTTCCGCGACGAGGACTTCGAGCCCCTCCGGGTCCATCAGCACAGCTGCCAATTTGAACCCCGAGGGCATGTGCCGCCTAGAGGCGAACGGCCCTGGTCACGTGCCGTTCGGACCTGCCCGACGCACGATGACGGGGGCGCCGGGCCGGTAGCTTCGGATCGAGCGGGCTCACCCAACGCAGTGGGCACATCGACCCGGGGAGGCAGCGTGACCGAGCACGTCGACAAGGTCGAGCAGGTGGACGCCGTGGTCCTGGGGTTGGGGCCCGGGGGCGAGGAGGTGGCCGGGCGACTGGCCGAGGCGGGGCTCGAGGTGGTGGGGATCGAAGGGAAGCTCCTCGGGGGGGAATGCCCGTACTGGGGGTGCATCCCGTCGAAGATGATGATCCGGGCCGCCAACCTGCTGGCCGAGGGGCACCGCATCCCGGGCATGGCCGGGGCCTCGACGGTCAGCCCCGAGTGGGGGCCCGTGGCCCGGCGCATCCGCGACGAGGCCACCGACGACTGGGACGACAAGGTCGCCGTGGACCGGTTCGTGGGCAAGGGCGGGCGGTTCGTGCGGGGCTGGGGACATCTCGACGGGCCGGGTCGTGTGGTGGCCGGCGCCGTGGCCTACGAGGCGCGCCGGGCCGTGGTGGTGGCGGCGGGGGCCAAGGCGTGGGCACCGCCCATCCCGGGATTGGCCGAGCTGGCCGGCAGGTACTGGACCAACCGCGAGGCCATCGAGACCGAGTCCGTCCCGCAGTCGCTGGTGGTGCTGGGGGGCGGGGCCATCGGCGTCGAGCTGGGCCAGGTGTTCGCCCGCTTCGGCACCGAGGTGTCGATCGTGGAGGGCGCGGCGCGGCTGCTGGCCCTGGAGGAGCCCGAGTCCGGCACGCTCGTCACCGAGGTGCTCGTCCGCGAGGGCGTGCGCGTCCACACGTCGGCCAGCATCACGGCGGTGAGCCACGACGACGGGCGCTTCGTGGTGGAGATCGAGGGCGCCGCGCCGGTGGCCGGCGAACGGCTCCTAGTGGCCACGGGGCGTCGTCCCGATCTGGGCGCGCTCAACGTGGCCAGCATCGGCGTGGACGACACGGCGCGGGGCTTGGCCGTAGACGAGCACCTGCGCGTCACCGAGGGTGTGTGGGGTGTGGGAGACGTCACCGGCGTGGGTGCCTTCACCCACGTGTCGATGTACCAGGCCAACATCTGTGTCGAGGACATCCTCGGCCGCCATCCCGCCCCCGCCGACTACCGGGCCCTGCCCCGCGTGACCTTCACCGACCCCGAGATCGGGTCGGTGGGCCTGAGCGAGGCCGCCGCGCGCCACAAGGGCCTCGAGGTGCGGGTGGGGCACTACCCCGTCCCGAGCTCGACGCGGGGATGGATCCACAAGGCCGGCAACGAGGGGTTCATCAAGCTGGTCGAGGACGCCGGCCGCGGGGTGCTCGTGGGTGCGACCTCGGCCGGCCCCACCGGGGGGGAGGTGCTGGGGATGCTGACCCTGGCCATTCACGCCGAGGTTCCGGTGGAGCAGCTCCGGCGCATGATCTACGCCTATCCGACCTTTCACCGGGCGGTGGAGGCCGCCCTCACAGACCTCGTGTCGTGATGGCATGCGCACCTCGTGAGCCTCGGGCACGGCGCTCGCCGCGCCCACGCGTGAGGTGGTGGCGGCGCAGCGAGTGGAGGTCGATGCCACGGTCGAGGGCCACCGACCCCAGGATCACGAGCACCACGTCCAGGGGTGTGCGATAGCGGGTCTGGCCGAAGATGACCGCGCTCATCACGATGACCTCGGCCAGGACGACGGCGAAGGGCAGCAGCGCGATCCGTCGTCCCCGCAGGACCACCGCCCCGGCCACGCCCAGCACGGCGAGCAGGTAGTAGCAACACAGGCCGATGGTGGCGGGCAGCCGGGGCCGGCCCAGCACCGACCATTCGAGGTCGATCTCCTGGCCGGGCCGGAACACCCCCAGGGCGCGCCCCACCCGCGCCGCCATCACCACCGGGACCCGGCCGGCATGGTGCTCCACGTAGTGCACGGCGTCGCGGCGCAGGTCGTCGTCGCGCACCGAGGCGTCGGCGGCCTTGGGCGTGAGGATCTCCACCTCGCACCGGTCGTCCCAATACCCGAGCAGTCGACCGCCGTAGGTCTGGTCGCAATTGGCCGAGGCCAGGGTCACACCTAGCTGGTCCGACAACAGCTCGGGGTGGCTGAAGCGGGGCACGGTGTAGGCCCACCACGGCGCGAACATGCCCAGCGCCCCCGCCAGGGCGAGCCCCCCCATGGCCAGGCGCCGGCGCCACGAGCGCGCCCGGCACACCAGCGCGGCGGGCAGCGCCAGGAACACCACCAGGAGGACGAGCTCGGAGCGCGTCAACGCGCACAACGCGCACAACGCGCCCAGCAGTGCCGCCCCCGGCAGCGAGGGCCGGTGCCACATCCGGTAGAAGGCCCACACCACCAGGGCCACCAATGGGACCACCAGGGTCTCGGCCAGAAGGGAACCGTCGTCGACCCAGAAGATGGGATACAGGGCCGTGATCCCCGCGGCGATGAGCCCGGCGCGCGGCCCGGCCACCTCGCGCGCGGCGATGGCAACCACCGCCACCGACGCCGCGCCGATGGCGCAGCTCCACAGCAGCTGGGCGAAGAAGGTCGTGGACCCGAGCGCGGAGGCCAGGGCCAGGACCAGGGTCCACAGTGGTGGGTGGGTGGCGCCGGGGACGACCTTGCTTGCCCAGAAGAGCGAGTAGGGGTCGATGAAGCCCTTCCCCGATGCCAGGAGGTTGGCCTGGTAGTGGAAGTAGAAGGCGTCGCCGGTGGGGGCGATGTGGCGCCGGTAGGCGAAGACATAGCCCACGCGCGCGGCCAGGCCGACGACGACCACCAGGACCAGCCGGAGACGCCACGTCACCGTGGGCCCATTATGCGCCCGGGCCGGGAGCGCGTCGGGGTTCCCGCCCCGGTGTGGCTCAGGGCCCGTCGAATTCGAAACCGAGCTCGGGCGCGCCCAGCAGGGCCCGGAACTCGACGCCCTCGGCACCGAGGATCGCCTGTGCGGTGCCGCCCCGGTCGACGACGGCCAACGCCAGGACCACCTCTGCGCCCGCATCTCGCACGGCGTGGACGGCTTCGAGCAGTGAAGTGCCCCGGGAGACGGTGTCCTCGGTCACCACCACCTTGTCCCCGGCGTCGAGCGCCCCGGCCACGCGCCCGCCGGCGCCGTGGTCCTTGGTCTCCTTGCGCACGCTGAACGCCTTGAGGGCCCGGCCCCGGGTGGCGGCCACCCCCGCCGTCACGAAAGCCACGGGGTCGGCCCCCATGGTGAGCCCGCCGATGGCGGTGGCGTCGTCGGGCAGAACCTCGAGCACGGCCTCGGCCACGAGCAGCATGCCGTCGGGCCGGCACACGGTCTGCTTGGAGTCGATGAACCATGGCGACCTGCGGCCCGACTTCAAGACGAAGTCTCCGGTCTTGACCGAGTGATCGAGAATGTGTCGACGCAGAGCCTCGAGGGTCATGGGCGCGGCGCACTCCCGGTGATCTGCACGCGCCCGGTCCCCGCCGTGACGCGGCCGATGATGGCCGCGTCACATCCGGCCGCAACCAGCGCCTCGACGGCCACCTCGGCGGCGGGGGCACCGACGACGAGCACCATGCCGATGCCGAGGTTGAACACGCGCGCCATCTCGTCGTCGTCGACGTGGCCGAGACGCCGGATCTCCCCGAACACCGCCGGCTCGTCCCAGGTTCCCCGGTCGACCACGGCGTCAGCCCCGGGGGGCAGGACACGGTCCAGGTTGCCCGGCATCCCGCCCCCGGTGATGTGGGCGATGGCGTGGACGTCGGTGCCCGGCGCCCCCGCCGCGGCGCGCACCGCCGGGGCGTACACGACCGAGGGCCGCAACAACTCGTCGGCCACGGTGTGGTCGGCGCCGGCCCAGGCGGGATCGTCGAGGCCGAGCCCGGCCCGCTCGAGCAGGACGTGGCGGGCCAGGGTGTAGCCGTTGCAGCGCAGCCCCGGGGACGACAACCCCACCAGGGCGTCGCCCACTTCGACGCGGCCCTCGCCCAACATGGCGTCGCGCTCGACCACGCCCACGGTGAAGCCGGCCAGGTCGAACTCGCCGGGGGGGAGGGAGTTGGGGTGCTCGGCCATCTCGCCGCCGAGCAGGGCGCAGCCCGCCTGACGGCATCCGGCCGCCACGCCGGCCACGAGCTGCTCCATCTGGTCGGGGTCGATCTTGCCCGTGGTGATGTAGTCGAGCAGGAACAGGGGCTCGGCCCCCACGCACACGATGTCGTCGACGCACATGGCCACCAGGTCGATCCCGATGGTGTCGTAACGGCCGGCGGCGGCGGCCACGTACGACTTGGTCCCCACCCCGTCGGTGGAGGACACGAGCACGGGGTGGCGGTAGCGGGCAGGGTCGAAGGCAAAGCTCCCCCCGAACCCGCCGATTCCGCCCAGGACTTCGGGACGCGCCGTGGATGCCACCAGGTCACGGATGCGGGCCACGGCGGAATCGCCCGCCGCGATGTCGACACCGGCCCCGGCGTAGGTGGCGCCCTTGCCCCGCGGGCGCTCGGCACTCACGGGGACCACCTCAGGTGGAGGAGGATGCGGTCTCGGCCCGCCCGGTTCCCGCCGTGGCGAGGTGCACGGGGACGGGCACGGGGTACTGCCCGGTGAGACAGGCCGTGCAGAACCCGGCCCCGGGGGCGTCGATGGCGGTCACGAGGTTGTCGAGCGAGAGGTACTCAAGGGAGTCCACGTTCAAGAACTGGGCGATCTCGGGCACGGTGTGCTGGGCGGCGGCGAGCTGGTCCCGGTCGGGGATGTCGATGCCGTAGAAACAGGGCCACGCCAGCGGGGGCGAGGAGATGCGCAGGTGCACCTCGAGGGCGCCGGCCTCGCGCAGCATCCGCACCACGGCGCGCTGGGTGGTGCCGCGCACGATGGAGTCGTCGACGACGATGATCCGCCTGCCCACGATGTTCTCGCGTAGCGGGTTGAGCTTGCGGCGCACGCCGGCGTCGCGGGCGTCCTGTCCGGGCGTGATGAAGGTCCGGCCGATGTAGCGGTTCTTCACCAGTGCCTGGCCGTGGGGGATCCCGCTGGCTCGGGCGTACCCCTCGGCGGCGGGCACGCCCGACTCGGGCACTCCCATGACGAGATCGGCCTCGACGGGAGCCTGAGACGCCAACAGCTCCCCCATGCGGCGCCGGGCGCTGTGCACCTCGCGTCCGTACAGGCGGCTGTCGGGTCGGGCGAAGTAGACGAACTCGAAGATGCACAGATGGGGGTCGATGCGCTCCGGCGCGAAGAGCTGCTCGGAGCGCACGCCCTTGGCGTCGACGACCACCATCTCGCCGGGCTCGACCTCGCGTACAAAGGTGGCGCCCACGATGTCGAGCGCGGGGGTCTCGGACCCGAGCACCCAGCCTTCGGGCGCCTGGGCGGGCCCGAGCCGGCCGAGGCACAGCGGCCGTAAGCCGGCGGGATCACGCACGCCCACCAAGTGGGTGGCATCCACGAGTACGAAGGAGAAGGCTCCCTCCAACATGGGCAGGACCTGGCGAAGAGCGTCTTCCAGGGCGTCGTCCGGGGCGTCGAGCCCGGCGCCGATCCCGGCAGCGACGTCGAGCCCCCCGTCGCTCTCGGCTTGAGAGTCGTCCGAAGCACCGGCCTCCCAGGGGGTGGCGGCCGGGAACCGCAGCGACAAGAGCTCGGCCACGAGATCGCTGTCGGAGGCGACCACGCCGGGCAGCATGCCGGCTTCCTCCGCCAGTGCGGCGGTGTTGGTCAGGTTGCCGTTGTGGCCGAGTGCGAAGCCGGCTCGGCCCACGGCACGGAACACGGGTTGGGCGTTGCGCCACTCCGAGGCACCGGTGGTCGAGTAGCGGGTGTGGCCGATGGCGAGCGCTCCGGGGAGACAGGAGATGGTGCGCTCGTCGAAGACGGTGGTGACCAGGCCCATGTCCCGGACGACGGTGATGGTCTCGCCGTCGCTGACCGCCATGCCGGCCGACTCCTGCCCACGGTGCTGCAGCGCGAACATGCCGTCGAAGGTCAGCTGTGCGACGGCCTTGCCCGGTGCGTACACACCGAAGACACCGCAGGCTTCTTTCACTGGGCCCTCATCGCGTTGCCCTCACTGCGCCGGACGTTCAGGGGGCTCCCGTTGCCCCGGCGCATCCTCTCGCCGCGTTGACGATCCTACCTTCCCACATCGCCGCGACGGTTCCCTGCATCGTGCCTGGAGCCCAGGTCGACGGGTCGAATTGGCCTCGGCGGGGGTTCGATCGGGCCCTATCCGTGGGGGGCGTCGGCGCCCGGGCGGCCGCGGGACCCCGGGTAGCCTCCGGTGGTGATCGACCTCCATACACACTCGAGGGTGTCCGACGGCTCGGAGACCCCCGGTCGGGTGGTCGAGCTGGCAGCAGAGGCGGGCTGCTCGGCCCTGGCGCTCACCGACCACGACAGCCTGGCCGGGTTGGACGAGGCGGGTCGGGTGGCAGCCGAGCTCGGCGTGCGTCTGGTACCGGGGTGCGAGGTGTCGTGCCGCAAACCCGCCCCGCCCGCGGGAGCGCCCCGGATCGAGGGGTCGGTGCACGTGCTCGTGTACTTCGTCGAGCCCGGAGACGGGCCCCTCCAGAACGAGCTGGTCAAGCTCCGGGGCGATCGGGCGGTGCGCAACAGAGAGCTGGCCGCCCGTCTCGAGGAGCTGGGGACGGGAGTGACCTACGAGGACGTGCTGGCCGAGGCGGGCGACGAAGGAGGCATGGGCCGACCCCATTTCGCCCGGGCGCTGGTGAAGGCGGGGGCGGTGCAGGACATCGACGACGCCTTTGACCGGTACCTGGCCGACGGACGTCCCGGCTACATCCCCAAGGCCCGCCTCGACGCTCCCGAGGTGGCGCGCTTGGCGCACGAGTCGGGGGGCGTAGCGGTGCTGGCCCACCCTCTTTCGACGGGGCTCAGCCCGCAGCACCTCGAGCGGATGATCGCCGAGCTGGCCGAGGGTGGTCTCGACGGGATCGAGGCGGTCTACTCTTCGTATACCCCCGACCAACGATCGGTGCTGCGTCGGATGGCGACACGCAACGGTCTGGTGGCCACAGGTGGATCGGACTTCCACGGCTCGTTCAAACCGGGCCTGTTCGTGGGAGCCGGCCGCGGCGATCTGCATGTGCCCGGTGATCTTCTCGACGCGTTGGAGGCACGACGAGGTTGATCGCCACCTGCCTGTTGAGGGAGAGTTCGCTGGCGTGAGCCGGTGGGTTCTTATCCGATCGGCAGCGCTCTCAGTCCGGGTGACGTGACACACTTTCTTCCGGGCGGTGATCTATAAGGTGTGAGGCCAATCCATGAGGACCTGTCCGACGCTGACCTACTGCGTTTGGACGACCCCGACGCCTTCTCTGCGGTCTATGACCGTCATGCCCCCAAGGTGTTCGCCTGGGCTACCGCCAGGGTCGGGGATTACGCCGCGGACCTGACCGCCGAGGTCTTCGCCCAGGCGTGGCGCAGCCGGGGACGGTTCAAAGACCAGGTCAACGGGTCAGCCCTGCCGTGGTTGCTCGGGATCGCCCAAAACGTCCTCCGATCCTCGGTGCGCAAGCGCCGGGTTGAGCACTCCGCCCGAGAGCGCTTAGGACTGGTTGTCACCGTGATGGAGGAGCACGGGTACGAGGCAATCGAAGAGCGCCTGTCGTTTCCCTCCGCGGTGCTCTGTGCTTTCGCCAGCCTCCCTGAGACCGAACGCCAACTCCTTGTGCTTCGTCTCGTCGAGGACCGCCCATACCGGGAGATCGCTCGCCGACTCAACTGCACGCCGGTGGCAGCTCGGCTTCGTGTTTCACGTTCGATTCGGCGCCTACAACTGGCCCTAGGAGGTCCCTGACCATGAACACTCTCCATCCTGATCTGCAGCGTTATCGCGCCGACCTTCGAGACGCCATCGAGACCGACCTCAAACGACAGCGGTCCCGTCGTCGAACTACGACCCGAGTGCTGCGGATCGGTGTTCCCGGGGTCGCAGTATCGCTCGGTCTCTCTCTGACCCTCGTACTTGCTGGCTCCCAAGCTGCATTTGCAGGCTGGAGCCCGTCACCGACTTCGGCTTCGGCCGGACAAACGCCTACTGCCGATGCCGCCTGCCAGGCGACGCTCAGGGCCGCTCCACCTACATCGCCAGGTGTGGCCCCGGGAAGTGGATGGAGCGTGGTGGCGACCGACGTCCGGGGACCGTTCACCCTCGTGATCTATCAGAACAGTGGTAGCGGCGCGACATGCCTGACGGGGCCGTCGATCACTGTTGTCTCTCAAACCACCGCGGATGGACACACGATGACAGTCGGGCGAAGTGGGACAGCCTCGGAAAACGGGGGCGGGTTGGGCGCGATCCGCAGTTCTTCTGTAAGCAGTGGCAGCTTGTTCAGCAGTGGCAGCTCGGGAAGTGTCAAGCATATGACCGTCACTCACTTGGCATCCACAAGCCAGGGCGCGTATACCGTCGTCGACGGTCAGATCGACGAGGGTGTCACGGGTATGACGCTCGCGCTCAGCGACGGCGAGCACGTCCAAGCCACCACCGGTAACGGATGGTTTGTCGCCTGGTGGCCCGGAAGTGTCGATGTCACCTCCGCTGAGATCACGACCGCCAGTGGAGTGACCACACAGACACTCACGCTCAACACGCCGCCCCACGGCGCAGACAATACCTAGACCCGGGATCGGTAAGACCGAATGCGCGCTTCGTACGGGGAAATATGCGCACACCTCGGGGCGGAGGGTGGTGCGTGCGAGAGAGTCGATTTCCGGGCTGATTCGGGCACCGGGTACGACTGGATGGGTTGGACGGGTCGACGGAGCGCCGCTCTCAGTGCCAACGGACCAGATTTGTCTCCTGGGTGGAGTGACGTCGGCCGCATTGGGCTGCACGCGTAAACTCTGGCGATGACCGACGTCCAAGACAGGTACCGGCAGGTGGCGAGCGGCTTCGACGCCGCCGTTAGGGCAGTGACTCCTGACAAGTGGGAGGCCCAGTCCCCCTGCGAGCAGTGGAGGGCCCGCGACGTGGTGGCCCACGTGGTCGCGGGCCATCGGGGCGTAATCGCCGGCGTCAGGGGTGGGGAGTCGAAGCCCGTGGGCGCCGATGAGGACGCGAAGCGAGCCTGGGAGGACTCCTCTCGGGCGATCGATGAGATCACCGGAGACCCCGAGGCCTCGGCCAAGGAGATCGACGGGCCTATCGGCAGAATGCCCGCCGCGCAGATCATCGGCCAGTTCGTGACGATGGACCTGCTCGTGCACACTTGGGACCTGGCCCGGGCGGTCGGTGCGGACGAACACCTGGACGGGGACTCGGTCGGCCGCGCCTACGAGGCTCTCACGCCGATGGACGCCATGATCCGCCAACCCAACGTCTTCGGGCCCAAGCTGGAACCACCCCCCGGAGCGGACCTGCAGACGGAGTTCCTCTACTTCCTGGGCCGCCGGGCCTAGGTGGGGCACCGCCCCCGGACTGGCCTTACGGATGCAGAAGGCCCACCGCCAGGAATGTCCAACACGGCGGAAGGAGTCTCGGTCAGGGAGATGCCTCTATCCGAAGTGGGGATTCGGATCAGGTACTTCCACGAGGCGTCGGATGACTACCTGATCGCCTTGGGCGTGGACCGCGAACTCCTGCCAAAACCCGAAGCCTGGCAGTCCTTTCTTGAGCGAGATTGCGAGCGGCCCCTGACAGAGCGCGAGAACTACGCGCTCCTTTGGGAACTCGATGGTCAGGCAGTCGGCTTCAGTTCACTCGACCACATCGTGTTTGGCGAAGAAGCGTTCATGCACCTTCACATTGTCGAGCCGTCGTGGCGGCGCCGAGGCCTCGGTGCGAAGTTCGTAAAGCTGTCCGCCTCGAAGTACTTCGAGATGTTTGAGCTGAAGTATCTCTATTGCGAGCCAAATGCTCTGAATGCGGCACCGAATCGAACTCTCCAGCGAGCAGGGTTCATCTACCTATTCAGTCACGAAACTATCCCCGGACCAACCAACTTTCATCAGATGACAACCCGCTGGCTATTGGAACGGCCCTCCGAGTCGGTGTGATCCTGACCGATCGGGATTGCCGAATCCCGGCGACCGACCCATACTCCTCTAGAGACATTTACGAACGCTGGCGTGGACGATTGACATTTTCCTCGACCAAGAATGGGACAACTGGTGGAACGGACTCCCAACTTCGGTGCGCGTCAAGCAAGCCCACGTGCGGCCCAGGCTCGGGCGGTCAGACTGAATGGAGCCGAAGGCAACATGGCCCGACAGCGGCTCCGGAGTCTCTCTCGCTGGCTGACGTCAAGGTTGGCTACATAGCTACCCGCCGGCCCCACCCCCAGCGTAAAAGGCTCCCACCAGTCGTCGAAGCTCGGATGCTCGACGGTAACCAAGAGGGCACTGTCCTCGATCGAGTGCAACCCTGATTCCCGGAGGAGCTCCGCAAGGTGACCGCTGCGTGCCCCGGGGAGCCGAGACTCATCCTTAACATCAGGGTCCAGGTCGCGTGCCGCTGCCCAGAAGAGGCTGAGTGGCCCCTCGCCGCCATCATGATCCCAGACGCATGCAGCCACGACCCCTCCTAGCCGGGTCACTCGAGCCATCTCGCGAAGACCGACGACTGGTTCCTCCATGAAGTGAACGACGAGCTGTGCCAAGGTCGCATCGAAGATGCCGTCCTCGAAGGGAAGCTTCTCTGCTTTGGCTTGTCGTACGTCGACTCCGGGATAGCGCTCCTGTGCCGCTGTGACAAACGATTCGGAAGGGTCGACCGCAGCGACGGCCGCCGGCCCCACCCGTCTGACGAGCTGATCGGTCAACGCACCGGGGCCACATCCGACATCGAGCACACGCAACCCCTCGACCAATGCAGCAAAGTCAGCGAAGGCAGGAGCGAGCGGCGCCGAGTACCTGCCCATGAAACGGTCGTAGGCATCGGCTCCAACCACAAAGCTCATGATGGGGAGTCTACGATCGGAGATCGCCCAGCCCGACGCCTTTTCAATCGACGGCCACAGCTCCGGTATCGGCCGGACCCAAGTAGCCACCAACCTGTCCTCTAGAGACATTTAGCTGGCGTGCGCCGGCGATCTCTGGTCCGTCAGGGGTCGGCTGCGCCCTCAGCACACTGATGGCGACGATGACAGACTCGGGCACTCATCTGTGCTGAAACTGAAAGGGATTGACCTTATGGCCATCGTGATGTTCTTGGAGCTGCCCGGCGTGACGACCGAGCAGTACGACCAGCTCAACGAAGCCATGGGCATAACCGGGCCAGAGGACGAACATGAGGGCCTCATTTCGCACGTCTGTGCCACGACGGGCGGGGGACTGTTGATCTGTGATGTTTGGCGTTCCCAGGAAGACCTGGATGACTTCCAAGCGAATACCCTGGGTCCTGCTGCTGCGAAGCTAGGGGTTCCCCAAGGTCCCCCGCCTCGGATCGCTCAACTCCACCACGAGGTCAGGCCCCGGTAGCTCGGGGCTGCTGGCGAAGCCGGCGAGTCGATTGGGTTCTTGTCCCTTCTAGAGACATTGCCGCACGCTGGCGTGCGCTACGGCCATGCACCTTGAAGGGCCGTCAGATGCATGCCGATCGCCATCTGGACCGGGTCACGGAAGGGTCGCAGCTACCCGTCGGAAGTCGACACTGTCGATGGTCACACCGGGAGCTGCCCAGTTGCTGGCAGGGGGAACTGATTGACGTGCTTGCTCTTCCGAATCGAAGACCACGATCGAGAATCCCTGGTCGTCCGAAGGATCGAGCCAGTACCCAGCTACGAAACCGGGAGCTGCACGAAGGGCAGGCAGGATGTCGTTCGTCAGAACTGCAGCTGCCGCCGGAGCATGGTCCGGGTCAATTGTCAACGTCACGAGGGCCGCATGCACGGTTTCTCCGTTCGAAAGGTGGATTTGACTGTCAGCGAGCCGAACGTAGCTGCTCTGCCGCAGTCCGAGAATAGTGCTGTCGAACCCTTCAGCTCTAGAGACATGTACGAACGCTGGCGTGCGTCAGTGGTATCTGTCCCGACCGGGCACGGAACCTTGCCTATGGTCAACCCGAGCCGTGATATGTCGGCCAGATACCGACTCGAACGCATTCGGTTTGGATCTCAGAATCGGCTCTGCTCATGGCCTGCGTACTTCGCTGATTGATCGCCGCTGCAAGGTGCCTGGCGCCCACATCGAGACGGCTGTCGCCCGTGCTCCCAGCGTCGGTCATCAGGGGCATCGTGCTGATGGCGACCGAACTATTGGGAGGAGCGCCGAGCTCCTGACCAACCAGTGTGCAGAGTGTCCTGGCCGCCTCTGACGGACCCGACGAGCAGCTGGAGCTTGCCAGAGCCAGCGCTCCGACCAAGGCGGCTCCGACGCTCCGGCCGATCAACCTCGACATGAGTTCAGTCTTACTCGTCTCGCCAGCCGGGAATCGCCGGGGCGCCTGCCCCTCGTCCTCTAGAGACATTCCCGCATGCTGGCGTGCGCCTCCGACACCGACCCCGAACGGCGCAGACGCGCCTTCCTATCGGCAGCGCCCCCCACTGTCGACCTGCCAGGTCTTGTCCGGACCCTCGACCGCACGGACCTGATAGCCGTCTGATCGTAGGGATTCCTCGCCGCCCTCCCTG
>DATCBU010000026.1:0-47967 GCA_036511675.1 Acidimicrobiales bacterium
ATGCCCGACTGCGCATGGCCCCGTCGGAGGCGACACTGGAGCAGTCGCGTCGCTGGCTGGAGCTCAACGGGCCCGTCACCCCGGACCTGGTCGCCGCCGTCGGAGCCGGCCACGCCGAGGTGGTCGCCTTCTACCCCTACCTCTACTACCCCACCGTCCTGGGCATGCAGGCCACCAGCGCGCCACGCGTGTTGCATCCCGCCGCCCACGACGAGCCCGCGCTGTATCTCAAGGTGTTCGACGCCACCTTCGCCGACGCCGATGCCATCTGCTACCACACCGCGGCCGAGCGCCGGCTCGTCCAGCGGCGCCATCGGGTGGCGCAGATTCCCCAGATCGAGCTGGGCCTGGGGGTCTCCCCCGTCGTCAACGGGGGACGCGCCGGGGCCGACATCCTGGGCATCGGCGACCGTCCCTATGTGGTGAGTGTGGGCCGCGTCGACGAGCACAAGGGATCGGCGATGTTGGCCGCGTTCTTCACCACCTACAAGAAGCGCCATCCCGGCCCTCTGGCCCTGGCCCTGGTCGGACCGAAGGCGGCGGTGATCCCCGATCACGAGGACATCGTGCTCACCGGGCCGGTGAGCGAAGCCGACAAGTGCGACATCGTGCGCGACGCCATGATCTCGATATCCCCCTCGGCCCTGGAGTCGTTCTCACTCGTGGTCCTCGAAGCCTGGGAGCAGTGCGTGCCGGTGATGGTGAACGCCACGTGCGATCCCACCCGCGAGCACTGCGAGCGATCCGGTGGCGGCTTGTGGTTCGGCTCGTACCGCGAGTTCGAGGCCGTCTTGGAGCGCCTGTGTGCCGACGACATCCTCCGGGCGTTGCTGGGCGCCCGAGGCCACGCCTATGTGCAGCGCTACTACCAATGGCCCGATCTCATCCGCCGCTACGCGGGATTCCTGACGGCGGTGCGCCACCGCCACGACGCCTGACAGGTCAGAACCCGGCCATGCCCACCACGGGTTGGGCCAGGGCGATGTTCCCGGTGGAGCCGTAGAACGGGGCGGTCCCGTAGGCGAAGATCCCCCCGTCGGCGGCTGCGAGCCGGTACCCCGCCCCGCTCCTGGTGGCCATCATGCCCACCACCGGCTTGGCCAGCCGCAGGTTGCCGGCAGAGCCGAAGAACGGTGCGTCGTAGGCGAAGACCCCCCCGTCCGAGGCCACCAGCCAGTACCCGCCGGTGCGGGCGTCCACGGCCATGCCCACCATCGGCTTGGTGAGATGGATGTTCCCCGTCGAACCGTGGAAGGCGGCGTCGCCGTAGGCGAACACCCCGCCGTCCGAGGCCACCAGCCAGTACCCACCGCCGTCGGGGGTGACGGCCATGCCCACCACGGGCTTGGTCAGCACCAGGTTCCCGGCCGAGCCGTGGAAGGCGGCGTCACCGAAGGCGAAGACCCCGCCGTCCGAGGCGTCGAGCCAGTACCCGCCGCCGTTGGGGGTGACGGCCATGCCCACCACGGGCTTGGTAAGGAACAGATTGCCCGTGGATCCGCAGAAGGGCAGGTTCCCGTAGTTGAACACCCCACCGTCAGAGGCGGTGAAGTCGTACCCCACCGGTCCGCCCGACGGCGCGTTGCAGGGCACCTGGACCACAGGCGAGGGCAGGCCCGCGCTCCCGGTCAACTGGGGGTCGTGGTGGAACATCGGCCAAGCCCCGGACTCGTTGGCCGCGGCCCCGTTGCTCCCGCTGATCTCGTAGTGCTGGATGACCCCCTGGTTGCTGGAGTTGTATCCGGCCAGGGTGAGGCCGATGGACCCGTTGGGGTCGTCGGTGACGAGCGGCGAGTTCTGGAACGCCAGGCCGGCGCTCTGGCCGAGCGTGGCGACCAGTGCGCCGCTCTTGCCGTCGAAGATCTGCACCCCGGCCGTGGTCGGCACGATGGCGTCCTGGTATCCGCCCCCGGTGAGATCGGCGGTGACGGGGGAACCGATGACCTGGCCGGCGGTGGCGGTGTGCCAGATGGTGGCGCCCGAGACGCTGTTGAGCACCCAGATCGATCCGCCCGAGCCGACCCTGGTGCCTTCCAACACCTGGAGCTGGCCGTTGCCGAGGACGTTGGCCAGCGCCGGACTGCTGGTGGTGGTGCCGTCGAGCTGCACCGACCAGCGGGGGTTGCAGTGGGCGTCGACCTCGATGAGGTCGTTGGTGGTGCCGGCGCCGGCGTAGGTGGCGCCAGTGCCGAAGACGATCCCCACACTGCCGCCGAATTCCCCGACGGCGGGAGAGGACTGCACGGTCTGATCGGTGTTGTACTGGCAGACCAGGCCGCCGCCGGGATTGCCGGTGCCGGCGTTGCCGGTGGGACTGAGCACACGCAGGTGCCCGCCATTGCTGTAATGCACCCCGTAGGCCGAACCGGCCGTGGAGTCTCCACCCTCGACGATGTAGGTCCGGCCGTTGCCGTACACGTCACCCAGTGCCGGGGTGGTGAAGTTGCTGTCCGCTTGGAACCAGGGGAAGCCCGGGAGCATGGCGCCGTTGCTGGCGCTCATGGCCTGGCCCACCTCGCCCAGCGAGCCCGCCACCACGTCGGTGGCCCCGTTCAGGTTGCCCACCGCCAACGACGCCTGCACGGCCTTGGCCGGCGAGGTGTCGGTGGCGGGGTTCTGCACGTTCGTGAACCACATCGTCGCGCCCTGGGGCGTGATCCCGAGATAGCCTCCCGAGGTCGGCGTGGCGGCGTTGCCTTCGCCCACGAACACCGAGTCGAGTCCGCCCGAGACCGCAGCGACCGACGGGGTGGAGTCGATGGGGACCCCGCCCGTGCTCACGGGCCATCCCGGCACTCCGGCACCCGAGGCGAGGTTGAAGCCGTACACGTCACCGGCCCGGTCGCCGACGACGACCGAGGGGCCCCCGGCGAGCGTGGCCACATTGGGAGACGACAAGGCGATGGGGCCCCCGGCGTCGTTGAGGGTCTGCGTCCACATCAGGGTGAGCGACACATGGCTCTGGACCGCAGCCTGTGCTCCGCTCAAGCCGGTGCCCAACAGCGCACCGGTGATGACCGCCACCCCGAGCACGACACGTGACGTCAGGGCGCGTCGGCGCCATGTGCAGGCAGGTTTCACGAATGCCACCCCTCAATGTCGGACCCTTCGTCATCGACACCGCAGGCGGGAACCTTTACCGACGACGAAGCAATTGCCCCAGGCGGCGCCCCACCCCGCCCACGACGGCGCGCGCCCCTCCCTGGCGGTACAGCGCCACCACCCGGCCCAGATCCGGGCCGAGCCCACCCGGACCGGGCGCTTCTGGCGCCGGGAGTGAGGGCTCCCCCTCGCCGGGCCAGCCCGGCCCGTCCGGCGCGTGCCGGGAGTCGGCACAGAACGACAGCAGCGGCTCGAGCACCACCGACCACCGGAACCCGGCCGCCACCGCCGCCGCCCGCCGGCGACGGGCGGCCCGGCCGCTGCGGTCGCCCAGCAGGTCCCCGAGCGCATCGACCACGGCGTCGGCATCCTCGCCGGGGACGACGGTCCCGATCCCGTGGGCCGAGATGATCTCGGCGAAGCCGTCGCCGGCGGTGGCGACGATGGGGAGCCCGGCCCACAGATAGTCGAGCATGCGGGTGCGGAACGAGTACATCGTCTCGAGGTGCTCGAGATGGAGGCTCACAGCGACATCGGCCTCCAACAGATAGTTCTGACGATCGTGGTAGTCCACCCAACCGTCGTTGAAGAACACGTGGGTTCCCGTCAACCCCAGCGTGTCGGCCAGAAGACGCGCCTCGGTGGCCACGGTGGACTCGACGATGTCGGGCTTGGGATGGCGGGTGCCCAGGAAGAACAGGCGTATCCGGGGACGCGCCACGCGCAGCTTGTCGATGGCCCGGATGAGGGTGGCGGGATCGAACCAGTCGTAGAGCCCGCCCCCCCAGATCACCACGTCGTCATCGGGCCCGATCCCGGGGACGACCCCGCGCAACGCGGCCCGAGTGTGCACGGGCGGTTCGTCGGGAAGGCCGAAGGGCACGACGTCGATGAGGCGACGGAGCGTGGGGTCGTCCTCGTAGGTGGCGGGATTGACCCGCCCCAGCGCGGCGAGGAACCCCAGCCACAGATCCCGCTGCTTGTCACTGGCGCAGACGAAGAAGTCCCCCCGCACCAGTTGCTCCTCGAGAGTGCGCACGGTGTTGGCCACGTTGACCGAACGCTCGGGCTCCGGGTCACCGCGTGTGAGCTCGAGCGCTTCGAGATGCAGAGGGTCATAGAGATCGAAGACCAGCACCTTGCGCGAGCCGCGGAGCCCCGGAACGGTGTGCAGGAGATAGCCCTGCATGATGGCGACGTCACACCACCGCTCGAGCTCGGCGACACGCGCACCGTCCGCCGACTCCACCGAGAAGTGCGGAGATGTCACGTCGCACAGCTCCGATGTGGTGGCGAGGACCACATCGTGTTTCCTCGCCAGCGCGTGGGCGACGTGCCAGGCCCGGATGGCGGGGCCCGCCATCTTGGCGGTGAGCACGTCATCGGTGAGGACCACGACACGGCTGGCAGAACCGCGCGGTCGAGCCGCCGTCTGAGAGGAGCCGACTATCATCGACCCGATGGACACCCGGTCACGGCGCGTGTCCCGGTGCGTGTCCCGGTCCTCGCCATGGTCCGAGCCTACTGAGCGCATACCAGGGCCATCGCCCCTCTCCCGGAGCCGCGGCATCTCCGTCGGTGCGCACCGTCGGTGATGCCGACGCGAGTTCTCGTCCTCGCCTTCGACCCACTCACCGATGCCATGGCGGGACCGGCCATCCGGGCCTGGCACCTGGCCCAGGCCTTGGCCTCACACGCCGAGGTCACGTTGGCCGGCACGGCGGGGGCGACCCGGCACCACGACCAGATGCAGGTGCGCGCCATCGCCCCGGGGTCACCCGACTTGGCCTCGCTCGTCGCCGCGGCCGACGTCGTGGTGGCGCCGACGAGCGTGGTGCGTCGTCATCCCGAAGTCGCCTCCTGTGACGCGCCCGTCGTCATCGACATGTACATCCCCACCCATCTCGAGAACCTCGAGCGCGGCGGGCGCGACGACGAGGAGTACCGCCGGGCCGTGGCGCACCAGGTCTCGGTGATCAACGAGGACCTGGGGCGGGGTGACTTCTTCTTGTGCGCCAGCGAAAGGCAGCGGGATTTCTGGCTGGGGGCGCTCTCCCACGCGGGACGCGTGAACCCGGCCACCTACGACGAGGACCCCACGCTCCGTCGCCTCATCGACGTCGTACCCTTCGGCCTGCCCCCCGAACCGCCCCTCCCCGCCGGTCCCGTGTTGCGCCGGCACTTCCCGGCCATCGGCGACGATGATCCCGTCGTCGTGTGGGGCGGCGGCGTCTACGACTGGTTCGACCCGGTCTCGCTGGTGCGGGCCGTCGACCGGGCTAGGACCGTGGTCCGGGGTCTGCGCCTCGTCTTTCTCGGGATGAGCAATCCCAATCCCGAGATCGCCGAGATGGCCCGGGCCGTGGAGCTCCGGTCCGTCAGTGACCAGCTCGGCCTCACGGGGTCCACCGTGTTCTTCAACGACGCGTGGGTCCCGTATCAGGCGTGGGGCAGCTACCTCCTGGATGCCGACGTCGCCGTGAGCATCCATCTCGACAACCTCGAGACCCGGTTCTCGTTCCGAACCCGCATCCTCGATTACCTGTGGGCGCGCCGACCCATGATCCTCACCCGTGGTGACGCCCTCGGCGATCTCGTCGCCGCGCGGGGCCTCGGGATCACGGTGCCGCCGGGCGACGTCGACGCCATCGTCGACGCCCTCGTCCACCTGCTGGCCGGCGACGCACCTCGGGCCGACTTCGGACCGACGTTGGAGGAATTCCAGTGGCCCACGGTGGCGATGCCCCTGCTCCGCTGGATCGATCGCGCCCGTCGTGCTCCTGATGCACGGGCGCTTGACGCTCGCGTGGTGCAGTGACAATCCTACGGAGCGTGAAACGCTTCCTGCGACGGGCCCAGGGCTGGATCGAGCGCAGGGCCTTGGCGCAGCTCCATGCCCGGCTCGACACCATCGACGCGCGCCTGGCCACGATGGCCACGCTCGAACGTCGCCTTGGTGAGGTCCAGGCCACGGTGGAGACGACGGCCGCCCGGTCGGCGGCGTCAACCGAGTACTCGCGCCGGGCGGCGGAATCCGAGGCGAGGGTGACACGGCGGATCGAGGCGATCGAGCGCCTCCTCGGGGCGACGACCCAGAGCGACGCTTGACGGCGACAATCCGCCTCGCCGTCGACCTGCAAGCGCTGCAGACCGACGGCATCGCCGATCGGGGGATCGGCCGGTACGTGGCGGCACTGAGCGCCGCGCTCGAGCGCGTCGACCGGCTGGCGGCCGGGTTGCTCGCCCCCGAGCTCCCGCCACCGCTCGGCCTTCCTCCCGAGCTGGCCGTGCGCGGCCTGGTCCACTGGGACGCGGCCCCGACCATGCGAGCGCTGCTGTCGCGCCACCAGCCCATCGCCCACCACATCCCGGCACCGTTCCTCGCCTGCGGGCCCCAGGACCCTTCGGGTCTCGTCGTCGCACCCCATTGGGAGAGCCTCGGGCTTCCCCGCGTCGTGACGCTGCACGATCTCATCCCGCTGCGGGCGCCGCATCGCTATCTCCCCACCCCCGCCCATGTGGAGCGGTACCGGGCCCGCGCCGAGTGGGTGGCGGGGGCGGACCTCGTGTTGGCCGACTCCGAGTACACCCGGGGCGAGGCCATCGAATTGCTCGGATGCGACCCCGATCACGTGGTCACCATCGGATGCGGCGTGTCGTCGTTCTTCACCCCCAGCGACGGCACCGACGGCGAGCATTTCCGGTGGTACCTGGGCGGGCTCGAGGATCGTCCGTTCGTGCTCACCGTGGGCGGCAGCGACATTCGCAAGGGCACCGAGCGGTTGATCTCGGCGGTGGGCCAGCTCGTGCAGGCCGGATTCGACCTGAATCTCCTGGTGGTCGGCGAGCTGACACCGTCGTGGCAGGCCCGACTGGCCGAGGCCGCCACCGGTGCAGGAATGACGGGGCGGCTCGTGCTCGCCGGTGCGGTCGGGGACGAGCTCCTGCGAGCCTGCTATCGACGCGCCGTCGTCACGGTGATGCCCTCGCTGGCCGAGGGCTTCGGTCTGCCCGTCCTCGAGTCCGCCGCCTGTGGCACCCCGGCCCTGGCCTCGGCGACGACATCGCTGGCCGAAGCCGCGGCCACGGCGCTGGCCACCTTCGACCCCGCCGACACCGCCGCGCTGGCGCGAGCCATGGCGGAGCTGCTCTCGGACCAGGACCGCAAGGACGTCATCCTCGACGCCCAGCGGACATTGGCCTCGGCATCGACGTGGGACGCGGTGGCGCGCCGGGCGGCGGCGGCGGTCGACGCCATGGGAGCCCGGTTGAGCCCCTCGGCATGGACCGCACCGCAGCCGCCGCGGCGCGTGGCGCTGGTGGGGCCGCTTCCCCCTCTGGGCGGGGGGATCGCCGTCTACAACGATCGACTGCTGCGAGCCGTCGACGGCGATGTCTCCCTCGACGCCGTCACACCCATGGTGTCGTCGCCTCCCCTCCCCGACGGCGTCGGCCATTTCCCCGTGGACACCTTCGGCGTGGACACCCGTCCCGCCTCGTACGACGCCGTGGTCTACACCGTGGGGAATTCCGACGGCCACCTGTCGACGGTGGAGACGGCACTGCGGTACCCGGGCTGGGTCTGGCTGCACGAGGTCCGACTGGCGGCCGTCGCCGTCACCGCCCTCGAGGCGCTCGACGACGACACCTTCGCCACGTCACTGGCGTGGCTCCTGGATCGTTCGTACCCGGGACGGGCCCCACACCACGGCGCCCAGCGGGCGGGGCGATCGGTGCGCGACCTCGTGACGGCCGGGGTGGGGCTCGTTCCCCTGGTGGCCGAGCGCTGTCGCGGGCTCCTGGTCAACTCCGAGGTGGCCCGCCAATTGGTGTTGCTGGACCTCGCCCCGCTCTCGTACCTTCCCCCCATCCACGTGCTCCCTCCGGCCTGTCCCCCCGTGACGGCGGCGGACCGATCCCAGGCCGAGACCGATCACGTGGTCGTCGCCTTCGGCATCGTCTCGATGGCCAAGCGACCCGACCTCCTGGTGGACGCGGCGGCACGCGTCGGGTGCCGTCTCGCCTTCGTGGGGCCGTGCCCGCCTTTTCTCACCCAGGTCATCGAGGACCGCGCCCGGGTGCGTGGCCACCTCGACCACGTCGAGATCACCGGTGCCGTCGACGACACGCAGTGGGGGCGGTGGCTGGCGAGGGCCACCCTCGCCGTGCAACTGCGGGAAGGAGCGAGCGGGGAATCCTCGGCGGCCATCCTCGAGGCGCTCGCCGCCGGGGTGCCCGTGGTCACCAACCTGGCCACCGCGGCCGAGTACCCGGCGGGAACCGTGTCGTATCTTCCGAGCGCCGATCCCGAGGTCGTCGCCGCCCGTGTGGACGAACTCCTCGCCCACCCCGAGGCACGACGGGCGCTCACCGACGCCGGGATGCGCTTCGCCGGGGCCCACCAGTTCCACCACTTGGCCCAGACGCTAATGTCGCTCGTAACCAGCTGACCGGGCAAGGCGATGGCGACCAACGACAACGGCACCTCGGACTCCTCGGGCCAGATGGACCTCGACCGCCTCATCGGCGAGCTCGAGACCGAAGCCGCCCGCCGACGGGCCGAGCCCGGCTTTCCCCATGACGCGGATGCCCGCCTCCACTTCGAGCTGGCCCGGCGGGCCCCGAACCCTCCGCGCGCCGCGGCGGTGCGCGACGTCATGGCGCAGATCCAGGAGCTCACCGCCACCGTGGGCACGTCGCCCACCCTCGAGTCCGCTCCCGGGCGATCACGACGCCACGACACGGGAGCCCTGGCCGAGCGCCTGCACCGACTCGACGGCCAGGTGACGTCGTTGGGGCTGGCGGTGGCCGCCGCACTCGAGGTCGTGGCCGGTCGGCTCGAGCAGCTCGACGATCGACTCGAGCACCTCGAAACCCCCACCCCCGACGCGCCGCCACCACCGGCACCCGACCAACCCGATGCCCTGCCGCAGTGGCGGGCGCGATTGGCAGAATCTCTGCCCCGCGGCGAGCGGGTGCTCTACGCCCAATCCCAAGCCGACGACGTCGTCGCCGAGCTGCGGGGCGCGGGCGTCGACGCCTACGGCATCACCAGCACCGGGTCACCGCATCGGCCCGGGCCCGACGTGCGCTTCGCCGACCTGCTCACCCACCTGCGCGCTGTCGAAGACCACGCCCTCGGCGCCGCCGTGCTCACGGGCGTGCCCGAGGTCATGACCCCGGCCACCCTCGATCCTCTGGTGGCGGAGCTGGCCCGGACCACGAGCTGCGTCGTGATCATCTCCGAGGCCCCCTGGTGGTGGCGGCGCCGCCTCGGCGCCGTCCACGCCGATCTGGCTGTGGGCCGACCCCTGGACCCCGAGACCTGGTTCCACGCCTTTGACGGGGTGGCGATGGCGGGCTCGGCCGAATACGACCCCGGGGGACAGAGCTACCGCGCCGTGATCCGGGCGCGCCCATGAAGCTCGGCTTGGTGGTCCCCCGCTACGGGGAGGACGTGGTGGGGGGCATCGAGCATTGGTTGCGGCTCCTGTGCGAGCACCTCGTGTCGCGCAAGGCCTGGGAGGTCGAGGTGTTCACCACGTGCGCGGTGTCCGCCGCCACATGGGCAGATGTCTTGGCTCCCGGGACGAGCCAGCTCCACGGGGTGACGGTCCACCGACGTCGATCGATCTCGGGCCGCGACCCGCGTTCGGGTGCGCTCGACGTGGCCATCAGGCGAAGCCCGTCGGTTGTCCCCGACGCGCTAGCCCATCGCTTCGTCGATCTTGTGGGCCCGGTGTGTCCCGACGTGATCGATGACGCTGCCGCCTCCGCCTGTGACCTCGTGGCCGTGACCCCGTATCTGTTCTGGCCCGCGGTCCACGCCGTGGCGCGTCTGGGACGACGGACGATCTTCCACTGCGCCGCCCACGACGAGCCCGAGCTCCACTTCCCCTTCATGCGGGAGGTATTCAGTGCCGCCGGGGGGCTCGCCTACAACTCCTACTCCGAACAGGCACTCGTCGAGCGCACCTTTCCCGTCGCCCATCTCCCGGCCAGCGTCATCGGCGCCACCGTCGTCGCAGGCGCCGGTGATCCTGAGTCGGCACGCGCCGCGCTGGGCCTCGCACCGGGAGAACCATTCGTCTTATGCGTGGGACGGGTGGAGCGGGCCAAGGGGTCGCACGTCCTGGCCGAGCTGTGGCGGCTGTACCGCCTCCGGCGACCCCGTGCACCCCGACTGGTGCTCGTGGGCCCGGTCCACGAGGCTCTGCACGGCGACGACGACATCGTGGTGGTCGGACGGCAACCCGAGGACGTCAAGTGGGGGGCCTTGCAAGCGTGCGAATTCGCCGTGTCCCCCTCGGCATGGGAGTCCTTCAGCCTGGTCGTCCTCGAGGCATGGCTGGCCGGTACCCCCGTCGTCGTGAACCGTCGGTGCGCGGCGACCCTCGAACACTGCGTGCGCAGCGGGGGTGGCCTGTCGTTCTTCGACTATGCCGATTTCGAGGCGGTGGCCGACCGACTGCTGGCCGACGACGCGCTGCGTGACCAATTGGTGAGCAACGGACGGGCCTACACCGAGCGCGTCTTCAATTGGACGGCCATCGTCGATCGCTACGAGACCCTGGCCCAGCGCGTCCTGGCCCGGATGGTACTGCCGGCCACCGTCCCGCCGGCCTGATCAACCGGAACGTTAGGATGACCGCCGTGGGTCGCCATCCCCTGTTGTCCCGAGTCGCGGCACGCGCCCGCCGGTCGCTCGGCATACAGGAGCTTTCGCAGCGCCTCGACGCCATCGAGACCGGGATCGCCCACCTCGAGGCGGCCCGCTACCCCCACGGCCCGCTGTACTTCGGGGACCACACCGCGCTCGTGGCCACCCGCTGGGGCGCCAAGATGTTGGTCGACACCCGCGACTCGGCCATCTCGGCGTGGATCGTGCTCGACGGCCTGTGGGAGACCCACGTCACCGAGTGGCTCCAGCAGACGCTACGACCGGGCCAGACGTTCGTCGACGTGGGCGCCAACGTGGGGTACTTCACCCTCCTCGGTGGCCAACTCGTCGGCCCCCGGGGCACGGTGGTGGCGGTCGAAGCCCATCCCGGACTGGCGGAATTGCTGCGCCGGAACGTGATCATGAACGGCCTGTACGGCTACGTCACCACCTGGCACCGCGCCGCGTGGTCGAGCACCACGACCGTGCAACTGCACCAACGTCTCAACTTCTCGGGTGCGTCGAGCATCGGCGCCATCGGCCAGGAGGCGCTCGACCGGCTGGGAGACACCGAAGCCATGGTCGAGGTCCAGGCCGTCCCCGTGGACGATCTGCTCGACGGACTCCCTCCCGTCGACGTGTTGAAGATGGACATCGAAGGCGCCGAGCTCCAAGCTTTCACCGGCCTGTCGCGCACGCTCGACGCCAGCCCCAAGATCGCCGTCATGTTCGAATGGGCGCCCGAGCTCATCGAGGGCGTCGGCGACAAGGCCGAAGCGCTCCTGGACCTGCTCGAAGGGCACGGACTTCGTTTTCGGCTCCTCGAGGACGACCTCTCCCCCATCGAGCGCGCCAAGCTCCTCGACCTGCCCTACGGGAACGTCGTCGCCACACGCTGATGCCACCGAACGCTTCGGTGGTCATCGTGTCGTACCGCCCCGGGGACTGGCTGGCGCCGTGCGTGACCTCGGCCCTGGCCCAGGCGGCCCAGGTGGTGGTGGTCGACAACGGGTCCGACGACGAACAGGTCACGGCGATCGCCGCGCCCATGGGGGCCGACGTGGTGCGCTCGCCGATCAACCTCGGGTTCGCGGGCGGTGTCGGGCTGGGCCTGCGCCACGCCCGCGGTGAGCTGGTGGCCCTGCTCAACGACGACGCCGTGGCCGGGCCGGGGTGGATCGACGCCGCCGGCTCCGTACTGGCCGATCCCACCGTGGCGGCGGTCACCCCCAAGGTCGTCCTGGACGGGATGTACGGAGAGATCGTCCTCGACGACGAGCCCTGGCACGCCCCGGGCGACCAACGGGCACTGGGGCGCCAGCTCCGAACCGTGACCGTCGGCACCGTCGACGTCCTCGAACGGGTCCAAGGAGGCGGGCTCCACGACCTCGAGCACGGCATGGTCGAGGGAGAGCCGGCGCGGTGGCGCTGGACCGCGGGACGCCGTCCCTTCTACGTCCCGCTCACCGATGCCTCCCCCGCCGCCGACGTCAAGGTCGACGGCGAGCCGGTGCCGGTGCGGACCACGTGTCGGCTCGTGAACCACGCCGGCTCGTTCCTCGAGTCCCACGGCGTGGCCGGTGAGTACGGCCTCGGTGCGCCCGACGATGGACGATTCGACCAACCGGCTGAGCGTTTCGGGTTCAGCGGCACCGCCCCGGTGTTCAGGGCCGAGACCTTTCGACGTCTGGGCGGACTGGCGCCCCAGTTCTTCGCCTACAACGAGGACACCGACTGGTGCCTGCGCGCCCGGCTGGCCGGCCTGCGCATCCTCTACGAACCGGCCGCCTCGGTGCGCCATCGCCTGTCGGCGACGAGCCATGGCCCGCGCTCGCCCATGGTCCGCTTCCTGGCACAGCGCAACGCCCTGCTGTGCCTGGTGCGAAACGCTCCGTCCGACGTGGCCCGACACTTCGTGTGGACGGAGCTGCGCCAGGGCGCCGATCCCCGGCTACAGCGGGCGGTGCTCAAGAAGCTTCCCTGGGCCGCGCTCTCACGGTTGGCTCTGCGCAGGCACTGGGCGACGTCGCCGCGCACAGTGTGGGATCGCTGGGCCGGCGCCGACCGGACGTGGGACGACAGCCCCGCCCGCGTCTGAGCCGTCGGCCTCAGCCTGCATTGGTCTCAGGCGGTGTTGGAACGCAGCGCGCCGGCCACGAGGTCGACGAAGCGCCGCCGGGCGTTGGCGAGCGAGAAGACCTCGGCGCGTCGCATTCCGGATTCGATCAGCTGCGTCCGCAAGCGCTCGTCCACCACCACCTTGTGCACCGACGCGGCGAAGACGAGGGGCTCCTTCGTCGGCAACAGGAGCCCGGCGTCGGCCACGGTCTCGGGGACCGCCGAGGTGGCATAGGCCACGATGGGCAGCCCGTGACCCATGGCCTCGACCAGGGGCACGCAGAAGCCCTCGTGCTCAGACGCGCACACGAACACATCCGCGGCGCGGTAATAGGACTCGAGCTCCTGGGGCGACACCGTGCCCGTGATCGACACGGCGTCGCTCAGTCCCAGCTCGGCGATGAACGCCGAGAGGGCGGGCCCGTAGGTCTTGCCCAGCGGCGTGCCGATGAGATGGAGCCGCGCCCGGTCGTTGTACAGGCGCCGGTACAACGCCAGCATCTTGACCAGATCGTGCTGGGCCTTATGCGGCGACACCTTCCCGACGAACACGAAGTCGGGCCCCCCGTCGGCCTTGGCCGCCACCAGGCGGCGCGACAACACCGAATCGGGCTCGGCCGCGGCGGTCATGTCGATGAGCAAGGGCGCCACCGCCGTGTGGGCGAAGCCCACCTCGACGAGCTCCTCTTCATTGAAGGCCGAATCGGCGATGGCCAGACGGCACTCCGCCGCCACCCGGGTGACCTGGGAGCGCCCCAAGGTCACCTCGTGACCCACGGCCGGCTCCCAGCCGTCGAGGAGCACGGCCGGCGTGATGTTGTGGTAGTTCAACAATTTGGGCTCGGCTCGGCCGGCGAAGATGTCGAAGACCGGGCTCCCGATCGACGCCTGGTACAGCAACCACCGACCCTTGGCCGGTCGTCCCAGGCTGCTCATGGGCCGGGCCCGGTTGGCCAGGTCGTCCGTGCACTCGCCGTAGAAGATGTCGGAGTCGATCCCGACGGCGCGCAGCGCCTCGGTGATGGCGATGGTGTGCACGCCGATGGCGTCGCGACTGGCGAGCGAAGGGATCACCTGGTCGACGCGCACCGGCGGCATTGTACTCATCGACAGCTCCGCACCGATCAGGGTGCGACGGCGCGCACGGGAGCGACGAGGCGCGTCGAGGCCGCCGACCCGTCGAACGGCGCATCGCCAAAGGCGAACACCCCACCGTCGGCGCCTACCAACCAGTAGCCGTACCCGTCGTCGGTGGCGGCGATGCCCACCACCGGTCGCGACAGCGTGAGTGCGCCCAACGACCCGAAGTAGGTGGCGCCGAAGGCGAACACCCCGCCGTCGGCGCCCACTAGCCAGTAGCCGGCCGTGGTGACGTCGACAGCCAGGCCGACGACGGGAGCCCTGAGTCGGTGCTTGGCCATGGACCCGAAGAACTGGGCATCCCCGAAGGCGAACACCCCGCCGTCGGCGCCCACCAGCCAGTACCCGGCCCCGTCGACCGACGGGGCGATACCCACCACCACCGCGGCCAGGTGGAGTCCCGACACCGTGCCGAAGTAGCCGGCATCCCCGAAGGCGAACACTCCGCCGTCGGCGCCCACCAGCCAGTAGCCACGACCGTCACGCGTGGCGGCCATGCCGACCACCGGTTGCGCCAGAGACACCGCTCCCATCGAGCCGTAGTACGTCGCACCGCCATAGGCGAAGACCCCGCCGTCGGCGCCAACCAGCCAGTACCCCCGGGTGCCGGGTGCCGTGGCCATGCCGACGATCGGCGCCCGCAGCGCCAAGCCGCCTGCCGATCCACAGAACGGGCTCCCGAAAGCGAACACACCGCCGTCGGCGGACGCCAGGGCGTACCCCGCATAGGCACCCGATGGCACCGCGCACGACGGCTGCGGTGGTGCGGAGCCCGTGACACCGGTGCGCTGGGCGTCGTGGTGGAACATGGGCCACGAGGTCGGACCGAGAGCCGACGCACCATCGGACCCGGGGATCTCGTAGTGGCGGATCTCTCCCTGGTTCGTGCCGTCGTAGCCCGCCGCGGTGATTCCGATCTCACCGTTGGGATCGTCGGTGACCAGGGGTGCATTTTGGAACCCCAGGTCTGGACTGAGGACCGTCAACTCGGCCCCCGACGCGCCGTCGAGCACCTCGACCCCGGCCGTGGTCGGCACCAGGACATCCTGCGTGCTGGCGCCCGACAGATCGGCGACCACCACCGATCCGATCACGCGTCCCACCACGGCCTGGCGCCAGATGGTGGCACCGGTGGCGCCGTCGAGGACCCACACCGAGCCACCGGTGCCCGTGTCGGTGCCCTCGACAACCTGCAGTCCACCGCTCCCGGTGACATCCGACAGTGCAGGACTGGAGGTGGTGACGCCGTCGAGCGTCCGGGTCCACACCGGATCGCACTCGGTGTCGAAGACCTTGACGACATCGGTGTCGGTGGCGCCCGGGAAGAACGCGCCCGTGCCCACGGCCACACCCATGGCGCCGGCGGCGAGGAAAGGACCCACGGCAGGCGAGGAGTCCACTGTCTGGGTGGTGGACGCCTCACAGATGACTCCCCCGCTCTGGTTGACAATGCGGAGATGGCCACCTTGTTGATAGTGACGGCCGACGGCAAAGCCGGCACTCTGGTCGCCTCCCTCGACGATCTCGTTGCTGCCGTTGCCGTAGAGGTCTCCTACCGCAGCCGTCGAGAACACGCTGTCGGACGTGAAGAGAGGCCATCCCGCCAGCGTGGCTCCGGTAGAGGCGTCGAGGGCGTACTCCTCCTGATCCAGTGAGCCCGCCACCACACTCGGGGTGCCCTCGAGGTCGGCCACGGTCATCGATGCCTGGACGCCCGCCGCGGGTTGGGCGTCACTGGCCGGGTCGGTGACGGCGCTGAACCACCGCGTCGCGCCCGACGGCGTGAACGCCTCGTAGCCACCCTGGCCCGGATCAGCGGCATTGCCGGCACCGATGAACACCGAGTCCAGCCCCCCAGGACCGGCCAACACCGACGGCGAGGAATCGATGGGTACGCCGCCGTCACTGGCCGGCCACCCTGGGACCGACGACCCGTCGTCAAGGTGGTACGCGTAGAGCATCCCGCCACGGTCACCGACCACGACGGCCGGACCGCCGCCGTCGAGCGTGGCGACCCCCGGAGAGGACTCGGCGATCGGTCCCCCTTGGTCGGCAAGAGGACCGGTCGACCACGTCGGGGTGAACGTCGGCGACACCGGCGCCTGCGCGGCGGCGGGGGCGGTGGTGTCGGGTGCCACGACGAACGCGCCCAGACACGAACCCAGGAGCACCAGCCCGCTCGTCAGGCGCCATGAAGGCCGACATCTCGGCGGCGTCCCGCGCCCCACCGCTACCCGCTCAGGAACGATCGGTGACGACAAGCGCGGCCGGCGGCGCGGATCATCGGTCCGGTGGGGTGTCAGCTCAGGCTGGCAGCGCGGATGTCGGCGTGAAGCTCCAAGGCGACGGTGCCCCGGGAGCGGTCCCGGTTCATCACCTCGAAAGCCTCTTGCTCTCGACTGTCGTAGAGGATCCCGAGGCGGTCCTTGACCTCCACCTTGATGCTGTAGGTGCCGTCGAGCAACGGCACCCGCTCGAAGCTCAGATCGGCTCGTCCCGCGCCCACCGGTGCGTCGAAGGGCCGGTCCAGGATCTCGGTGTCGGATCCGAAGATCAGTCTGCCTTCCTGGTCGAAGACCTCGAGGGCGAAGACCACGCCCGATACCGCTTCGGTGGCCTCGAAGGCTACGTGCACGGTGAGGGGCTCCCACGGCAACAGGTACGGACGCGAGCCCACCCCGGGGTGCTCGATGTCGACCGAGGAGATCTCGATCGACCGGTGCAACGCCGGCGGGGCCACACTCTCTTCCTCCAGCGACGCCGCCCCGATGCCCCCAGCCATGGTGTTGAGGTGCTCGTGGTAGATGCGCACGGCGTCGGCGGCGGGGCCCGAACCGATCATGTCCCCCGAGCTCAGGACGACGGCGAAGTCACAGATCTGGCGCACGAGGTCCGAGGAATGGGTCACGAACAAGATGGTGCGGCCGTCGTCCTGGAACTCCTTGATCCTGGCCATGCATTTTCTCGAGAACGCCTCGTCGCCCACGGCCAGCACCTCGTCCACGACCAGGATGTCGGGGTCGACATTGACCGCCACCGCGAAGCCCAGCCTGACGTACATCCCCGACGAGTAGTACTTCACCTGATTGTCGATGAATTGCTCCAGCTCGGCGAAGGCCACGATCTCGTCGAAGCGCTTGTCCACGTCCTTCGTCGACAACCCGAGCAGTGACGCATTCAGGTAGATGTTCTCTCGTCCCGACAACTCGGGCTGGAACCCGGCCCCCAGCTCCAGCAAGGCGGCCAGGCTGCCCCGCACCACGACCTTGCCCTTGGTGGGCTGGAGGATCCCCGACACGCACTTGAGCAGGGTCGACTTCCCCGAGCCGTTGCGTCCCAGGATCCCCACCGTCTGACCCTCGGGGATCTCGAAGTTGATGTCCCGCAGCGCATAGAAGTCCTGGTACGGGTTCCGTCCCGCGTGCAGGAACCGCTCCTTGAGCGACTGGTACTTCTCGGTGTAGAGGCGGAACCGCTTGGTCACGTCCACCACGTCGACGGCGATGTTCGCCGGCACCGCGCTCAGAGCTCCTCGGCGAAATTGCCCTCGAGGCGCCCGAACACGATCATGGCGCCGACCAGGAGGGCGAGGGAGACCCCCAGGACGATGAGATCGGACGTCACGTACCAGTGGATCCCGTACCGGGCCATGACCCCGTTGGGGATCAGCTTGTGGATCGAGTTCCCCGACGGCAGCTTGGTGAGCAGCGTGGAGCGGGGATGGACGACGTTGTAGAAGACCCGCTGGAACGACATCACCACCGGGCTCACCGGGTTGGCGAAGTACAGCCAGATGAGATGGGTCCCGGGGATCCCGAAGATGGTGTGCTTGATCAGCCCCTGTTGGACCCGGCCTGAGTAGGGGTAGATGCCGGGGATGGCCCAGAACCACGCCATCAACAGCACCTCGACCAGGTGCTGGGTGTCACGCAGGTAGACGTTGACGGCCGAGAGAAAGACCGCCAAGGCCGCCGCGAACACCACGATGGCCGCCAGCGCCGGAATGACGAGCCACAGCACGCTCCAGTCGGGGCGGTGCCAGAAGGCGATCATGAACGCCAGGAGGACGATGGACTGGAACAAGAAGAACATGAAGGCGGATCCCACCGCAGCCAGGGAGAGGATCTCGCGAGGGAAGGCGACCTTCTTGACGATGGCCGCGTTGGACACGATCGTGCTGGTGCCGGTGAGCACGGCCGTCTGGAAGAGGTTCCACACCAACATGGCCGAGAACATGTAGATGACGAAGTTCGGGATCCCGTTGGGCAGGAAGAAGGTGAACAGCACGTAGAACACGGCCAAGGTGAGCGCCGGGTTGAGCATGGACCACAAGAACCCCAGGGCCGAGTTCTTGTACTTGACCTTGATCTCTTTGCGGACCAGGAAGAAGAACAGCTCCCGCGCCCGCCACAATTCGCCCAGGCGCAGCCAGATGCTCACCCGGGCAGCGACGACTCGGGTCGGCTTGGACCGCCCCGCTATGCGCTGGGCACGCTCGGCGATAGCGCGCTCACCGGCGTCCACCCCCACCGGAGCTCCGTCGGTCGCATCGGCACCGGCGGGTGGAGCCGTCGGCTCGACCGCGGCCCCGACATCGGATTGGACGTCGGTCATCGGATTGCTCCGTTCGAAACCCCGGGCCCCGTGCTCAGCGGGCAGCCGCCTGGGGCGTGGAGTGCTCGATGACCCGGTCGATGAACCCGTAGTCCTTCGCCTCTTCGGCCGTGAACCAGCGGTCACGGTCCGAGTCCGCCTCGATCCGTTCGATGGGCTGACCGGTGTGGAGAGCGATCCGCTCGGCCATCATCCGCTTGAGGTAGACGATCTGCTCCGCCTGGATGGCGATGTCGGTGGCCTGGCCCTGCATCTGCCCCGAAGGCTGGTGCATGAGGATCCGGCTGTGGGGAAGGGCGAACCGCTTGCCCGGGGCGCCGGCACACAGCAGGAACTGCCCCATCGACGCGGCCAGTCCGACACAGATCGTGCTCACGTCGCAGCTGACGTATTGCATGGTGTCGTAGATGGCGAGCCCGTCGGTGACCGAGCCTCCCGGCGAGTTGACGTACAGGGCGATGTCGCGCTCGCTGTTCTCGGCCGCCAGGAGGAGGAGCTGTGCACAGACTTGGTTGGCCACCACCTCGTCGATGGCGCTGCCCAGGAAAATGATGCGCTCCTTGAGAAGGCGCTGGAAGACGTCAGCCGAGGCCAGGTCGGGCAGGTTTCCCGTCCGCATGGTGGGGGGCAGGTCTGCGACCAGGGGAGATGCGTCTGTCAGGTGTGATGCCATGCCACGAGGCTACCCGGGATGCCGGCGCCGGTCGGGCAGGGTGCGGTGGGCGGCCCGATAGGCTCGCCCTGTCCCGACGGGCGGCGCCGTGCCGGTGGCGGGGCGCTGCGGGCGTGGCGGAACGGTAGACGCGCGGGGTTTAGGTCCCCGTCCCTTCGGGGGTGGAGGTTCGACTCCTCTCGCCCGCACTCGACTGTCTGATCGCGACCGAAGTCCCGATGTTCAGCACCCGGTCACCAACCTGATGCAATAGAGGGGTGATCACGGGCCGCGACATCACCATCGAGATCGGTGGAAGGACCTTGCTGCGCGACGCGTCATTCATGGTCGGGCCCGACGACAAGGTGGGCCTGGTCGGTCGCAACGGGACGGGCAAGTCGTCATTGGTGTCGGTCATCTGCGGCCAGGTCCCGCCCCACCTGCGGGTGGCGGGGGACGTGGACGTCCAAGGAACCCTGGGCTTTCTCCCCCAGGTGCCGACGGCAGGGGGCCTGGGGCTCGAGCCCACCGGCTTCTCGCACGTGCTCTCCGCCCGGGGCCTCGACATCCTCGACGAGGAGATGCACAGGGCCCGCCGGGCGGTGGCGGCCGACCCCACCACCGAGGCCATCGCCACCTTCGCCGACCTCGAGGAGCGATACGGGGCCGCCGGGGGTTACAACCTCGAGGGCGACATCGCCCGGCTGGCCGAGGGGATCGGCCTGCGCCAGGCCATCTTGTTCGACGACATCGACTCGTTGTCCGGTGGCCAACGCCGGCGCGTCGACATCGTCCGGGTCCTGTTCGGGCGCCCCGACACGCTCGTGCTCGACGAGCCCACCAACCATCTCGACCTCGCCGCCAAGCGGTGGCTCACAGCCGAGCTGTCGCGCTTTGCGGGGGCGATGCTCGTCATCAGCCACGACCTCAAACTGCTGGACCGGGTCATCACCAAGGTGCTGAGCGTGGCGGAAGGAGGCCTGCGGGAGTTCAAGGGCAACTACACCGCCTTTCGCACCCAACTGACCGCCGACATCGAACAGCGCGAGAAGAAGCGGTCCCTCGAGGACCGGCAGATCCGCAAGCTCAGCACCCTGGCCGACTCCATGCGGGCCAGCACCGAGGACCGGGCCCGCAAGGCCAAGGTTCTCGACCGCCGGGTGGAGAAGATGAAGGGCAATCGCACCGAACTGGTCAAACGCGACCGCAAGACGCGCTTTCGGCTCCCCACGCCGGCGCGTTCGGGTGCGCTGCCTCTCACCGTGCGCGCTGTGCAGGTCTCCTACGGCACCAAGAAGGTCCTCCTCAACACCGATTTCGTCGTGGGACGCGGCGACCGGGTGGTGGTGATCGGCCGCAACGGTGCGGGCAAGAGCAGCCTGTTGCGATGCCTCGCCTCGGTCCAGGCCCCCACCCAGGGCTCGGTGGAGGCGGGCCACGCCGTGGCCCTGGGGTACTTCGCCCAGGAGCACGAGCAGTTGGACCCTTCGCTGTGTGCACTGGAGCAGATCGACGACAGCGTGCTGCGGACGGTGTCCGAGCGCCGGGCCCTGCTGGGCTCGTTCGGGCTCACCGGAGCGACGGCGGAGCAGCTGCCGGCCTCGCTGTCGGGCGGGGAGCGGGCCAAGCTCAGCCTGGCCATGTTGTCGGCGGGGCGCGCCAACCTCCTGGTGCTCGACGAACCGACGAACAACCTGGACCCGGCGTCGGTCGAGGCCGTCGGCGAGATGCTGAGCACGTGGCCCGGCACGGTGGTGGCGGTCAGCCACGACCGACCCTTCGTCGATGCCCTGCGGCCCACCCACGCCCTGCACCTGCCCGAGGAGCGCTACGAATTGTGGCGCGAGGAATACCTCGAGGACGTGGAGATGCGATGAGCCCCGAGGCGGGCCCGACCGAGCAAGGAGAGAGATCATGAGCGATGTCACCGACCTGGCCACCGCACAGGCCGAGATCCGGGCGCGGGTGGCCGAGATCGGGGCCGGCCAGTGGGACCTCCCCACACCCTGCGCCCATTGGAACGTCCAGGCCCTGGTCGTGCACCTGGTCGAAGGCAGCCGCATGTCGGGGTTGTTGCTCGGGGGCGCATCGGCGGCCGAGAGTTCTGCCGCCTTCGGCGTGGCGCATGGCCCGGACCTCGGAGTCGAACTCGACGCGGCCATGGCCGATGAGCTCGCCGCCTTCAGCGCCCCGGGGGCCTTCGAGATGACCATCCACCACCCGGCGGCCGGAGACGTCCCGGGCACCACGCTGTACGGGTTCCGGACCGGCGACTACCTGCTGCACAGTTGGGACGTGGCCCGTGCCACCGGGGGCGACGAGCGTCTGCACGAGGATCTGGTCCTCTCCACCTGGGAAGCCTTGCAACCGATGGTGCCCTTCATCGGCCAGACCGGCGTGTTCGGGAGCGGCCCCAGCGGATCGATAGCCGAGGACGCGCCCATGCAGGTGCGGTTGCTGGACCTCACGGGACGAAGGCCGTGACGAGCCCGCCATGACCTCGTACGCGGCGATGCTCCGCGGGATCAACGTGGGGGGCCACGCCAAGGTGTCCATGGCGGACCTGCGCACCACCTTCGCCGAGATGGGCTTCGGTGCGGCGCGCACCTATATCCAGAGCGGCAACGTGCTCTTCGCCACATCGACCGCGGCGGCCAAGCTCCGGGCCATGCTCGAAGAAGGGCTCGAGGCCCGGTTCGGCCTCGGGATCAAGGTCGTGCTCCGCACCGGTCCGCAATTGGCCGAGGTCGTGGCGCGCAATCCGCTGGCGACGGGGGGGCGGGACCCGTCGAAGCTCCACGTCACCTTCCTGGCGTCGAAACCGGCGACCTCGGCGCCCTCGGGCCTCGACCCCCGAGCCTTCCTTCCCGACGAATTCCGGGTGTCGGGCCGCGAGGTCTACGTGCACTGCCCCGAGGGCTACGGGCGGACCAAGCTCAACAACGCCTTCTTCGAACGCTCCCTGGACGTGGTGGCCACCACCCGGACGTTGCGGACGGTGACGACGCTGGCGGACATGGCGCGCTGAAGGCCTTCGGCCCCACCCCCCGGCCCTTCCGGAGCGTCCGAGATTGTCAGGAAATCCACAGGTGGCGTTGAGGGGAGCCACTGCTGGCACCGGGACACTGATCCCCATGGTCCAGCCGGCCACACTCCGACCCGACGACTTCTCAATGCCCCGTGCCACACCGACGGGGTCCGGAGCGCTCGAGAGCGAACCCGCCCTCTCCCTGTGGCGGTCGACGGGACCCCAGGTCGACATCGCCATCCCCGTGTACAACGAGGAGGCGGACCTCGAGGCCAGCGTCCGGCGACTGCACGCCTATCTGCGCGACGAGCTGCCCTTCAGCTTCCGGATCACGGTGGTGGACAACGCCAGCACCGACTGCACCTGGCCCATTGCCCGCTCCCTCGAAGAGGAGCTCCCCGATGTGGTGGCACTGCACCTCGAGGAGAAGGGGCGGGGCCGTGCCCTGCGCCATGTATGGACATCCAGCGACGCGGCGGTGCTCGCCTACATGGACGTCGATCTTTCAACCGCGCTCAGCGCCGTGCTGCCCCTGGTGGCGCCTCTGGTCTCGGGGCACAGCGACATGGCCATCGGCACGCGCCTGGCCCACGGCTCGCGCGTGGTGCGCGGCACCAAACGCGAAGTCATCTCGCGCTGCTACAACCTCTTGCTGCGCGCCACCTTGGCCGCCGGGTTCTCCGACGCCCAGTGCGGGTTCAAGGCGATCCGAGCCGACCGGGCCCGCGCCCTGTTGCCACTGGTCAAAGACACCGGATGGTTCTTCGACACCGAGCTCTTGTTCCTGGCTGAGCGGGCCGGGATGCGCATCCACGAGGTCCCCGTCGACTGGGTCGACGACGCCGACTCCCGTGTCGATCTCCTCGCCACCGCGCTCGACGACCTGAGAGGCATCGCCCGGCTGCTGCGGGGTCTCGCCACCGGGAGCCTTCCCCTGGCGACGCTGCGGGCTTCGACGGCGGCCGAACAGGCCGTGGACGCCCGTCCGGGGCTCTTCGCCCAGTTGGCGCGCTTCTCCGCCGTGGGAGTGGTGAGCACCGCCGCCTATGTCGTGCTCTACGTGGTGCTGCGCGCCGGGCTACCCGCCCTTCTCGCCAACGCCCTCGCCCTGTTGGTCACCGCCCTGGCCAACACCGCCGTCAACCGGCGGGTGACCTTCGGCGTGCGCAGCCGGGACCGACATCTCCGCCACCAGCTCCAGGGCATCGTCGTGTTCGCCGTCGGACTCGCCCTCACCACCGGGGCACTGGTGGTGCTGCACGCCCTCGCCCCCGGCGCGGGCCGTGGCCTCGAAGTCGCCGTCCTCGTCACCGCAGGGGTGCTCGCCACGGCGGTGCGCTTCGCGCTCTTCCGGTCGTGGGTGTTCCCCAGCGCCACCCCGCCGTCACCAACCCAGCCGTCCCCAGTCCAGCCGTCACCAATGCCGAGGAGCCCACGATGACGACCGACGTCCTTCCCGTCGAGCCCGCGCTCGAGGCGCCGCCCGGCCCGATCCCGTCGCCGGACGAGCAGCGCCAGGATCGGCGCGGCAACGTCGTCCACCGCCTGTGGCGGGGACGGCCCGGCGATCCGGCGTGGGTGCGGCCGGCACTGCTGACGCTGTTGGTGGGGACCGCCGTCCTCTACGTCTGGGGTCTGGGCGCGTCGGGCTGGGCCAACTCCTTCTACTCCGCCGCTGTCCAGGCCGGCACCAAGAGTTGGAAGGCCTTCTTCTTCGGTTCCTCCGACGCGGCGAACTTCATCACCGTGGACAAGCCGCCGGCGTCGCTATGGGTCATGGAGATCTCGGCCCGGATCTTCGGCCTCAATTCGTGGAGCATCCTCGTCCCCCAAGCCCTCGAGGGAGTGGCGTCGGTGACCGTGCTCTACGCCGCGGTGCGGCGCTCGTTCCGCCCCGGTGCCGCGCTGTTGGCGGGTCTCGTGCTCGCCACCACCCCCGTGGCGGCGCTCATGTTCCGGTACAACAATCCCGACGCCCTCCTGGTCCTCTTGCTGACGGTGGCGGCCTACGCCACGGTGCGCGCCCTCGAACGCGCCAACACATGGTGGTTGGTGTTGGCCATGAGCGCGGTGGGCACGGGGTTCATCACGAAGATGCTCCAGGCCTTCCTCGTCGTGCCCGCCCTCGCCATCGTGTACCTCGTCGCCGCCCCCACGCCCCTGCGCCGGCGCATCGCACAATTGGGCGCCGGCGCCGTGGCCCTGGTGGTGTCGTCGGGCTGGTGGGTGGCAATCGTGTCCCTCATTCCGGCCGCCGACCGGCCCTACGTCGGAGGGTCGCAAGACAACAGCCTGCTCAACCTCATCTTCGGGTACAACGGCCTGGGCCGCATCTCGGGCAGCGAGAGCGGCAGCGTGGGCGGCAACAGCGCCGTCGGCTCGCAGTGGGGCCCCACCGGGTGGCTGCGTTTCTTCAACACCGAGTTCGGGACCCAGATCTCCTGGCTCATCCCCGCCGCGCTGATCGTGGCCGTGGCGTCGTTGTGGTTGTGGCGACGCCGGCCCCGCACCGACGCGGCGCGCAGCGGCTTGCTGCTGTGGTGTGGCTGGCTCGTCGTCACGGTGGTGGTGATCAGCCTGGCCAAGGGGATCATCCACCCCTACTACTCGGTCGCCGCCGCCCCGGCCATCGGTGCCATGGTCGGCATCGGGACATCGGCCCTGTGGGAACGACGGACCGCGTTCGGCGCCCGAGCCGTTCTGGCCGCGGCGTTGGCGGCCACCTCGGTGTGGTCGTACGTCCTGCTCGACCGGGCCCCGCAGTGGATGCCGTGGCTGCGCGTCGCCGTGCTGGGGGTGGGCCTCATGAGCGCCCTGGCGCTCGTGCTCCAGCCCCGCCTCCGCACCAGGGCCGCGCTCGGGATCGGCGTGGTGGGAGTCTGCGCCGCGCTGGCCGGGCCCGCCGCCTACGCCCTCGACACCGTCGCCACCGCCCACGCGGGGGCGATCCCCTCGGCGGGGCCGTCGTCGGGCACCGGCTTCGGCCGTCCCGGCGCTCCCAGCGGCACCTTCGGGGGCACTCCCGGCGCCGGTCCGAGAGGCGGCTTCGCCATACCCCCCGGCGGTGCGGGCGCCGGGGCGCGGCGCGCCGCGTTGCCGGCCGGCGGCTTCGGCGGGCCTCCCGGGGCACCACCGTCCGCCGGCACCGGAGCGGCACGGTTCGGTGGCCGCGTGGGCGGCCCGGGCGGCGGTGGGTTCCTGTCCATCAGCACCCCGGGGAGCAAGCTCGTGAAGGCACTGGAGTCCGATGCCCGCGCCTACACCTGGGTGGCCGCCACCGTGAACTCGAACTCCGCCGCCGGCTACCAGCTCGCCACCGCCGACCCCGTCATGGCCATCGGTGGGTTCAACGGCACCGATCCCGCCCCGACGTTGGCACAGTTCGAGCGGTACGTGGCCGACAAGGAGGTCCACTACTTCATCTCCGGCGGCGGCGGGCCCGGCACGGGCAACTCGGGCACCACGGCGAGCCAGATCACGCAGTGGGTCGAGAGCCACTTCACCGCCCAGACCATCAATGGCGTGACCGTCTACGACCTGTCGGCCTCCCCGGGCTGAGCCCGGGACGCCTCATCCCCCGCCGTCGACGGCGATGACCTGGCCGCTCACATAGCCGGCCTCGTCCGAGCACAGGAACCGCACCACGCCCGCCACGTCCTCGGGGCGACACACCCGACCGAAGGCGGCGTTGGCGTCCATGGTCGAGATGTCGTCCACGCCCATGGCCCGGACCAAGCGCCGCCCCATCTCGGTGGCCACCAACCCCGGGGCGACCACGTTGACGTGGATACCGTGGCGACGCTCTTCTTTGGCCAGCGTCATGGCCAGCGCCTCGAGGGCGGCCTTGGCCATGTTGTAGGGCGAGCTGTTGGGTGCCAGCAACCGGGCCGCCACACTGGACACGAACACCACGTCGCCCCGAGGGCAGCCCCGCATCGAAGGCAACACGAGCCGGCACAGGTGGTGGGCCCCGAAGGCATGGATGGCCACGACCCGCTCGAGCTCGGCGGGATCGGTGTCGACCACGGTGTGGCCGCGACTGGCGATACCGGCCGAGTGCACCAGTGTGTCCACGGCGCCGAAGTCGCCGAGCACGGCCGCCACCATGGCCTCGTCCTCCTCGGCCGACTCGACCGACGCCCGGTAGCGCAGGGCCCGCGCCCCCAGAGCCTCGGCGGCCGCCACCGTGTCAGCGGCAGCCTCGTCGCCGCGGCGGTAGTTCACCGCCACATCGAAGCCGTCGCCGGCCAGGGCCAAGGCGCAGGCGCGGCCGATCCCCCTGCTCCCCCCGGTGATCAGCGCCACCCTCCTCCCCGAACGCTGCATCGACATCGCGGTCCTAGGAGGCAGGGCGGAACATGGGCACGTGGTACTCGTCGCCGATGTCGGTGAATTCGACCCGCAGGGCCATCCCCACGGCGAGGTCGTCGAGGGCGCAGCCGACGACATTGGTCATCATGCGCGGGCCCTCGGCCAGGTCGACCACGGCCGCCACATAGGGCACCCGCTCGTTGAAGGGCGGAAGGTCGTTCTGGTGCACGACCGACCACGTGTAGAGCGTGGCGTCCCCGCTGGCCTCCTCCCACGACACGGTGTCGGCCCCGCAACGGGGGCAGAACGGCCGGGGGTAGTAGTGCGCCTCACCACAGGTCGAGCACCGCATGAGCAGCAGCCGCCCCTCGGCCACCGCGTCCCACCACGGCCGGGTGAAGTCGTCGGGGGTGGGGAGGTCGAAGCGGGTGGTGGCCATGGGTGTCTGCCTCGTTCGTGCGCAGGGAATGTGGTCGTCGTCGTGCCCGGTCAGGGCCGGTCGGGGCGTGTGGGCCGTGTTGACCCTGGCTCGCACCATCGGCCATGCTGCCCGGGTTCCAGATCCGACGTCAACGTGGCGCCAAGCAGCAGAAGTAGGAGGACACCTGATGGGCATGCTCGAGGGGAAGACGGCCATCGTGACCGGGGCAGGGCGCGGGATCGGGCGCGCCGAGGCACTCCTGCTCGCCTCCGAGGGCGCCCAGGTCATCGTCAACGACGTCGGCGCCTCCCGGGCGGGCGAGGGCATCGACGTCCACCCGGCCGAGCAGACCGTCCAGGACATCAAGTCGGCGGGCGGCGAGGCCCTGCTCAACAGCAGTGACGTGAGCTCGTGGGCCGGGGCCGAGGCCCTCGTGGCCCAGGCCGTCGACGCCTGGGGCAAGCTCGACATCCTCGTCAACAACGCCGGCATCCTGCGCGACAAGATGAGCTTCAACATGGACGAGTCCGACTGGGACGACGTCATCCGCGTGCACCTGAAGGGCCACTTCGCCACGTCGCACTTCGCCTCGATCCACTGGCGCAACCGCGCCAAGGCGGGCGAGGACCTGTCGGGGCGGATCATCAACACGGCGTCCGAGGCCGGGCTGTTCGGCAATGCCGGACAGGCCAACTACGGAGCCGCCAAGGCCGGCATCGCGGCCATGACCATCATCTTGGGACGCGAGCTGGCCCGCTACGGCGTGACCGTCAACGCCATCTCCCCCCGGGCCCGGACCCGCATGACCGAGGACCTCTTCGGGGACATGGCCAAGGCCGAGGAGGGCAAGTTCGACGCCTTCGCGCCGGAGAACGTGGCACCGCTGGTGGCGTTCCTGGCCACCGACGAGGCCGCCGACATCAACGGGCAGAACTTCGTCGTGTACGGCGGATCGGTGTGGGTCATGGCGGGCTGGGGGCCCGCCGGGGAGCTCAAGCGCGACTCGGGGTGGACACCCAAGGAGCTGGCCGACAACAAGGCCACGCTCTTCGCCACCCGCGATCCGGGCCTGCCCCCCTTCACCTTCTGATCCCGGGGCCGATCCTGAGGCCCACCCGAGGCCCGGCCCCGTCAGGGGCCCTGGCTCTCCCGGCCACCCCCGGCCTCCCCCGCCACGGTCCCTGACGAGAATGTCAGGTACGGCGCCGGGGATGCGGTTAACCTCTGGCAGCCCTCGGGGAGCGGCGCACCATTCAAGGGGAGGCCCATACGATGCTCGGACTACACACCACCACGGCGGTCGGCCACAAGCACCGGGGACGACTGCGCGCACCGCGCGTCATGGCGGTGACGATCATCGCCGCGCTCAGCCTGGGGGCGGCGGCCTGTAGCAGCACCCCATCGGCATCGCCCACGACGGTCAAGGCCACCACCACCACCGTGGCCATCGACCCGGCCACGGCCCAGGCCGACATCGCCCTCTCCTACAACACGCTGTTCAACCTCGCCAACCCGAGCCTGGCCGGCAAGCTGGTCGTGATCCAGAACGGGCAGTCGATCACCACCGCGCTGCAGCAGGCCCTGTCATCCTCCGAAGCCAGCGCCTCGCAGGGCTCGAAGATCGACAGCGTCAACATCCTGACCGCAGCCCAGTGCGCCAAGCAGTCGCTGCCCGCACAGTGCGCCCATGTCGTCTACGACATCCTCGGCACGGGGGGAACGGCGATCCTGCCCATGAACAACGGCTACGCCGTGTTCACCGACGGCAAGTGGCTGGTGGCCAAGGTCACGATCTGCACGCTGCTGGGGCTGTTCTACTCGGCCTCGGGCAAGACCGGGAGCCCTCCGGGCTGTTGAGCACCTGGGCCCCGTCGCCCGCCCGGTCAGGCCGGCGACGCCCGGTGCACCACATCGAATCCAGCACCAGGTCCTGAGCGAGCGCCCCGCCCGGCGCCGGCTCAGGCCTTGCTGGGAAGGATCGCCGTCGCCTCGCCCACGACCTTCACCTCGCCGTCCCCGTTGGCGAGGCTGCATTCCAGGTCCACGAGGTTGCGGCCGTCCTCCACGCGCTTGGCCGTCACCACGATCTTGGTGGTGAGCTCCTCCCCGGGCCAGGTCTGCCGGGAGAACCGCACCTTGTAGTGGGTGAGGTTGCCCGGGCCCACGTAGTCGGTGAGGGCCGTGCCCAGCAGACCCATGGAGAACATCCCGTGGCCGAACACGCTCGGTTGGCCGGCGGCGGTGGCGAGGACCTCGTCGTGGTGCATGGGGTTGTAGTCCCCCGAGGCGCCGGCGTAGCGCACCAGGTCGGTGCGGGTCAGGGTGTGGCTCGACGAGGGAGCCTCGTCACCCTCCTTGACGTCCTCGTAGTACGGCGTGGCTTCGCCCATGTCGATCCCTTCTCGCCCGGTCGCCGCAGCTTGGGCGTCGTCTCTCGTCCGTGTCAAAACTCAGTCGTGTCAAAACTCGTCCGTGTCAAAACTCAGTGGGTGTGAGACTCAGCTCCCGGGCTCGGGGTCGCGGGGCAGGCCGAGGATGCGCTCCCCGATCACGTTGCGCTGCACCTCGCTCGTGCCCCCGGCGATGGTCAGGCAACGGGCCGAGAGAAAGCCCTGGCTCCACCGGCCCGCATCGCCCTCGGTGGTGGCGCTCGACGCGCCCAGCTGCACCAGCCCGAACTCCTGGAGACGCTGCTCGTGCTCGGCGCCCAGCAGCTTGCGCACGCTGGCCTCGGGACCGGGCTCGACCCCCGACACCGAACGCAGCGTGGTCCGGGCGCCGAGCAGGGCCAGCGACTGGGCCTCGGCCAGCAGGCTCCCGACACCGTCGAGGACCACGGCATCCTCGGGCCCGTCGGCGTCGATGCCCTTGAGGATCCCCTCGATCCCGAAGCCCCAGGTCGCACCTCCCGCCATCGACACCCGCTCGTTGGCCAGGGTGGTGCGAGCCAGGCGCCAGCCCCCGTTCACCGACCCCACCACACAGTCGTCGGGCACGAAGACGTCGGTGAAGAACACCTCGTTGAACATGGCCGCGCCCGTGATCTCGCGCAGCGGCCGGACCTCGATGCCCTCGGTGTGCATGTCGACGATGAAATAGGTGATGCCCTCGTGCTTGGAGGCGTCGGGGTCGCTTCGGGCCAGACAGATGCCCCAGTCGGCACGCATGGCGATCGACGTCCACACCTTCTGGCCGTTGAGCACCCACCCACCGTCGTGCCGGGTGGCCCGCATCGACAGGGCGGCGAGGTCGCTGCCCGCCCCGGGCTCGCTGAACAGCTGGCACCACACCAGCTCGCCCCGCATGGTGGGCCCCACCCAGCGTTCCTGCTGCTCGGGGGAGCCGTGGGCGATGATCGTGGGGAGTGCCCAGGCGCCCACGGAGAGATGGGGCCGGTGCACGTGGGCGGCGGCGAGCTCCTCGTCGATCACCAGCTGCTCCACGGGCCCCGACCCTCGTCCCCACGGCACGGGCCAGTGCGGGGTCAGGAGCCCCGTGTCCACCAGTCGCCGGCGGCGCTCGGTCGAGTCGGGAGCGGCGGCCACCTCGGCCACGACGGCGCGGACCTCTTCGCGCACGCGCTCGGCGGCGTCGGGGAGATCCAGGGCCAGGCGGCGCCGGCTGCCGTGCAGGGCGGCACGCGTGGCTTCGATCCGCAGGGCCGAGCTCGGGCCCAGGAGCTGGCGCAGCGTCAGCGCCCGGCGCAACTGCAGGTGGGCGTCGTGCTCCCAGGTGAAGCCCATGCCCCCCAGGATCTGGATGCACCCTTTGGCACAATCCACGAAGGCATCGAGGGCGAAGGCTCCGGCCAGCACGGCCGACAGCTGGGCCTGGGACGCGTCACCGGCGTCGGCGGCCTGGGCGGTGTCCCAGGCCAGCGCCGTGACTTGCTCCACCGCCACCAGCATGTCGGCCAGTCGGTGCTTGATGGCCTGGAACTGGCCGATGGGCCGGCCGAATTGGCGACGCTCGATGGCGTAGGCCGTCCCCACCTCGAGACACCAGCGCCCCCCGCCCGCACACTCAGCCGCCCCGAGCACCAGAGCGAGGTCGCGCACCGACGTGCTCGACACCGACTGGAGCTGGCGCTCGGGCACCACCACCAGGCCCTCCACCCGCACCGTCCCCACCCGTCGGGTCGGGTCGAGGCTGGCCAGCGAGGTGGCGGTGGCCCCGTCGGCATCGAGGTCGACCACGCTCCACACGACTCCGCCGCCCTCCACCGCCACCGGAGCCAGGAGCCGCCGCACCAGGGTGGCCCCGAGCACCGGACCGACCTCACCGTGGACCTCCAGGGACCCGTCGGCGGCGCGCCGGCCCGTCAAGGCCCCGGCACCGGGCAGCACCACGGCGACGGGGACGGAGCCGTCGACCATCGACGGCAGCAGCGCCTTGCGTTGGAGGTCGTCGGCGCCCGCGCTCACCACGGCGGCGGCCAGCATGGTGGGCACCGCCGGTCCGGGCATGAACGCCCGGGCCATCTCCTCGACCACGACGGCCAGCTCCAGCATGCCGAACCCCTGCCCGCCGTACTCCTCGGCCACGTGGATGCCCAGCCAGCCCTGGCCGGCCAACTCCTCCCAGAACGGCGGCATGGTCTCGACCTCGGCATCGAGCAGGGCGCGCGCCACCGCAGGCGGGCAGCGCGCCTCGAGCCATCGCCGCACCGTGCGACGAAGCTCCTCGTGGTCCTCCCCGATGCCGATGGGCATGCTCCGACTCCCTGTGTGGTGTCCGCCGCCGGAGGCGGTCGGTCAGAACCAGCCGATGAGGTGGTCGATCGACCACACCTGCCAGCCGTGGGTCCCCAGGATCACGGCCGCAGCGAGCACCATCATCGCGTTCTGGCCCTGCTCAGCCCAGTCGTGGATCATGAGGACGAAGTACAAGAGGTTGAGGGCGATACTGGCGAAGGCGGCCACCGGGGTCAGGAACCCGAGGCTCAGCCCGAGCCCGAGCGACAGCTCGCTCATGAGGATGACCCAGGTCATGGCCTTCGGATGGGGCTTGACCACGGCGTCGAAGCCCTTGCCCACGACCTTCCAGCGGTGCTTGGCGGCGATGTCGGCAGCCCAGTTGATCCCCGCCTGGCGCTTGATCCACGCCGTGAGGTTCTTGTGCCGAAAGCTCTCGAGCCACCACAGCCCCAGCCCGATGCGCAGGACCGCAGCCCACTGGGGTCCGGTGAGCAGAGAGGTCTTCACGCCCGGGGTCTCAACCGCGGTGGATGAGGTTGAAGCGCGACGTGACCACGGGCTCCGACGTCTCCTCGTCGCGCCACACCGTCTCGGTCACGAGGAAGGTCATCGTCTTGCCCTTGGACTCCTTGGCATAGGCGTCGACGACATGGCCCTCGCCCACCAGCACGTCCCCCACCACCACAGGACGGTGGTAGATGAACTCCTGCTCACCGTGGAGGATGATCCCGCCCTTGGCCATGAGCGGCCCGATGACCTCGCCCATGGGGTTGCCCCTGGGCTTGTCGGCGGGCTGTGCCTCGGCGAACTCGCCCCACGTCTGCATCACGAAGGGGTACGTAGGGGGCACCGGGATCGCCGCCAGACCGGCCTCGGCCGCGGCGCGGGGATCGCGGTACACGCGGTTGGAGTCACACACGGCCGTGGCGAAGTTGGCCACCGGCCCGCGCTCCACCACAACCCTGGACTTGCTCATGGGCTTGCCGATGATCTTGCTCAGCTCGTCGTCCGACATCGTGCTCCCTCCCGTGCCACCGCCACCCCGTGGGCGTCGTGACACTGTGCCGCCCAATGCCGCCCCCCCGCCAATGACACCCACTTTTGGGTCCTCCACCAGGGACTCCGCACCGTGGGAGGCGATAGGTGGGCGCGTCCGGCCTGGTGGGGGCGGTGGGACCGAATAGGGACTTTGGTCCCTAGTGAGGGGAGGCGCAATAGCCCAAGATGTCCGGAGCTTCGTCGCCCGCTGCTTTTCCTGGTCGGTGGCGAGCACCGGGACGGTGCCGAAAATGCCCCCGGCCACCACCCGGAGTTGCACGGACCGCCGGGCCCCGCCCGATCGAGCAGCCCCCAGAGAGATCGGGCGGGCTCCGGCGTGCCCGCTTCGTGCAGCCCCTGCTACCGTGCCCGCGGCCCGCCCCACGACACAGCACCGGCGGCCCCGACGACCACGGCGAGGAAGCGATGCCCGAATTCGAGACCCTCGGCTACGAGGAGTCGGAAGGCGTGGCGTGGGTCACCCTCAACCGACCCGGCGTCATGAACGCCTTCAACACCACCATGCAGCGCGAGCTGCGCAGTGTGTGGCGGTGGCTCCGACGCCACGACGACGTGCACGTAGTGGTGCTCACCGGCGCCGGCGACAAGGCCTTCTGCACCGGAATCGACCGCTCCGAAGCACTGACCGAGGGATCCCGGCCGGGTCGCTCGGGGAGCTCCGAAGCGATGGCCCCCGCCCCCGGGGACGAGGCCGTGCGCATAGGCTCGGGCACCACCCCCTTCATGTTCGACGACCCCGGGGAGAACCTCGGGCCCAAGGCCAACGACCTGTGGAAGCCGGTCATCGCCGCCGTCAACGGCATCGCCTGCGGCGGGGCCTTCTACATGCTGGGCGAGGTCGACTTCATGATCGCGGCGGACCACGCCACGTTCTTCGACCCCCACCTGACCTACAACATGGCGGCGGCCTTCGAGCCCCTGCAGATGACCGATCGCATGCCCTTCGGCGACCTCGTCCGCCTCACCCTCCTCGGGAGCGAGGAGCGCATGAGCGCGCAGCGCGCCCTGCAGATCGGCCTCGTCACCGAAGTGGTGCCCGCCGCCGAGCTCCGTCCCCGCGCCCAGTGGGCGGCCGAGGTGATCGCCAAGGCGCACCCCGTGGCGGTCCAGGCCACGCTGCGGGCGCTGTGGGCGGGGCGCGAACTGTCGAGGAGCCAGGCGCTCGGCCTGGGCTGGGCCTTCGTGGGCCTGGGCAACGACCCCGAGGCGCTGGCCGAGGGCCAGGCCCGCTTCGCCTCGGGCGACCGGGTGGAGTGGCGCCTGCGCTGAGGCCGCCACCCTTGAATAATGCGGTGGTCCGGCATCGTCGCCGACTCGCAAATTCCACCGATAGGGGCAACGACGGCGCCAGACGAGGCATCGGTAGCATTTTGCCGGTGGCGATGACTTGTGGCGGATGTGGGTCGGCGGTCGGGGACGGGGCGAAGTTCTGCGCTGAGTGCGGCGCCAAGCTGCCCGTCGACAACGCGGACGACGTGCGCAAGACGGTCACGGCCCTGTTCTGCGATCTGGTGGGATCGACCAGCCTGGGAGAACGCACCGACCCAGAGAGCCTCCGGGCACTGTTGGAGCGCTACTTCGCCGTGATGCGAACGGCCCTCGAGCGCCACGGCGGGAAAGTGGAGAAGTTCATCGGCGACGCCGTGGTTGCCTTCTTCGGCGTCGCCGTCACTCGAGAGGATGACGCCCTCCGGGCGGTGCGGGCCGCCTTGGATATGCACAGAGACTTGGATGAGCTCAATCCGGAGCTTGTGGAGCGTTGGGGCGTCGAGCTGGCCGTTCGTATCGGAGTCAACACTGGCGAGGTGCTTGTGAGCGGTTCGGCCGACCACACCGTCGGCGACGCCGTCAACGTTGCCGCCCGGCTCGAACAGGCCGCCGGAGTCGGCGAAGTGCTCGTGGGCGAGACAACCTGGCGCTTGGTGCGAGATTGGGCCGAGGCAGAGCCCGTGGCACCGCTCGAGCTCAAGGGGAAACAAGAGGCCGTGCCAGCGTGGCGGGTGGTCACGGTGGCGGGAGTCACCGAGACTCCGGACGCCGACGTCACTCTGCGGGCCCGACTCGTGGGTCGAGACCGGGAACTGGCGATTTTGGGTCAGTGCTTCGAGCGCGCCGCCGTCGATCGCAGCTGCCAGTTGTTCACCCTGTTCGGCGCGGCGGGAGTGGGAAAGACCCGCCTCACAGGCGAGTTCCTGGCCTCGCGGACACCGGGTGTCGGCGTGATCCGAAGTCGATGCCTTTCCTATGGGGACGGCACATCGCTGTGGCCCCTCCTCGAAATGTTGCGAGCGTCGGCCGGCCTCACAGGAACCGAGGACGACGATGAGGGCCGGAAGCGCATGGCTGCGGTATTCGGAAACGACGCCGACGCAGCACAGGTCACCGAACTCCTGGCCCCATTCGCAGGGCTAGGAGGCACTTCGGGGTCCATCGAAGAGATCCAGTGGGCCGTCCGGCGCTACCTCGAAGCCCTCGCCGCCTCGAATCCGGTCATTTGGGTGATCGATGACCTCCACTGGGCCGAGGCCACCTTTTTGGCCATCGTCGAAGACGTGGTCGACTGGTCCCGCGACACGGCACTGTTCGTGCTGTGCCTGACCCGCCCCGAGTTCCTCGACGAGTACCCCACCTGGGGCGGAGGGAAACTCAACGTCACCAACGTCTTGCTCAAGCCCCTCTCGACCGAAGAGTCTACGAAGCTTGTCGAGGAGATCCTCGGCGGGACAGGCCTGCCCGCCGAAGCGCTCGAACGGGTGGTTTCGGGGGCAGGCGGCACCCCGCTGTTCGTCGAGCAACTGCTGGCCATGCTGGTCGACGACGGCTTGCTGGTGCATGCACCCGAGGGATGGCAAGTCTCGGGGGATCTGGGCTCGGTGACGGTGCCACCAACCATTGGCGCGTTACTGGCGGCCCGGCTCGAGAGGCTGTCGGCAGGCGAGCGCCAAGTGCTCGATGTCGCCGCCGTGGTGGGCCAGCTCTTCTACGCCGGGGCAGTGGTCGAGCTGGCAGCAATGGACTCCCACGCGGTGGCCGGTCATCTGCGCTCACTGGCCCGCAAGGAGATGGTCCGCTCCGAGCACAGCGACATCGCCGGCGAGGACGGCTTCGCGTTTACCCATATTCTGGTGCGCGACTCGGCCTACCATGCGTTGCCCAAGCTGCGCCGGGCCGATCTCCACCAGCGACTGGCCCGCTGGCTCGACAAGCAGGCCAGCGGCAAGGTCAGCGAGGCCGACGAATTCGTGGGTCACCACTTGGCCGAGGCGGTGGCCTTGCGTCGCGCCATGGGCGAGATCGACGACGGTGCGCTGGCCCACGAGGCGGCGAGACGCCTGGCCGAAGTGGCGTTGCGGCTGATGGCCACCGACCCCACTTCGGCCTCAGCCCTATACGCTCGAGCCGCCGACTTGGTTCCAGGCCAGGTGGGCGGATTGGAACTCAGACGCCGACACGGCGTGGCGCTCTTCCGAGCCCAGGCGTTCACCAGCGCCCGCGCCACGCTCGACGGGGTACTCCACGACGCCGAGGTTTGCGGCGATCGTGGGTTGATCCTGCGGGCCCGGCTGGCATGGCTGGAAGTGGCCGCCCACACCGAGGGTACTCTCGCTCTGGCTGAGATCGACGCCACCGTTGCCGAGGCCTTGGCATACTTCGAATCCACCGGTGACGACGAAGGCATGGCACATGCCTACGTCGCACGGCGCCAACGACTCAACATGGATGCGCGCTGGGAACCGATGATGGAGATCTGCGAGAGGATCATGCACCACGCGTCACGGTGCGGCGATCGCTTTCTGGTCGATGAAGCCCGCTCGTTTCGATACGCGGCGATCTACTATGGACCACGACCGTCTGATGAGGGCCTCGAACTCCTCCGCAGAGACGCGCTCTCGGGCGAAACCACCCGAATCGCATACGGCACTCGGCGGATGGTCGAAGGAGTGCTCCTCGCATTGCGCGACAAGCCGGGCGAGGCGCGCGCCGCGTTGGCCGATTCGCGGTCCGTCTTCGAGGAGATGCACAGCAAAATGCACCTCTATCATCTGGCCTCCTGCTCCGCCAACGCCGAGTTGATCATCGGCGACGACGAAGCGGCGGAGCGCCACCTACTGTTCTTGTTCGAAGAGCTCGAACAGAGTGGAGAGCGGTCCTTTCTGTCAACGGTGGCGCCCTTGCTCGCCGACATCCGTTTGCGCCGAGGTGATATGGAGGCGGCGACAGAGCTGGCCGCATTGGGGCAGAGCCTGACTCATGACGAAGACGTGGTGTCCCAGTCTTTGTGGCGCATTGTGAGCGCCAAAATCGCAGCCACGAACGGAGATCTCGGCCGCGCCCTCGTACTGGCCGCCGAGGCTTTGGAATGGATCGAGCGCAGCGATCAACTGCAATGGATCGCTGACATCCATAAGGGACGGGCCGAAGTCCAGCTCCTGGCCGATCGACCTGACGAGGCCCGAGCCTCATTGCAACGAGCACTCCAACTCCTCGAGATCAAAGGCGATATCCCCGACAGCCGGCGAGTGCGTCGCAGTCTGAACGCGCTCTCCTCTGCTTGAGACCTCATCGGGGCACATGGCGATCAGCCGGACCTGTCGCTGCTGTGGGCGAATTGCCATGTCTCTGGTAGGCCTGAACGGCGCTGAGGCCATCAACTGGGCTCGACCGGCGCCGCGGCCCACCTCAGCCCGAGAGCAGGCCGATGGCGAGGGCCCGGAAGGCCCGGGCCCGATGGGAGCGGGTGTTCTTCTCGGTGATGGCCATCTCGGCGTAGGTGCGCCCGTCGCCGCCGTCGGGGATGAACACCGGGTCGTAGCCGAACCCGCCGCTGCCGCGCCGGTCCGGGGCGATGGTGCCTTCCACCACGCCGTGGGCCGCCACCTCCCGCCCGCCCGGGAAGCAGGCCATGGCCACGGTCCGGAACCGGGCCCGCCGGGCCTCGGGATCGTGGGCGCCGGCGGCGTCGAGCTCGGCCAGCAGCTTGGCCACGTTGTCGTCGTAGGAGGCGTGCTCCCCGGAGTAGCGCGACGAGAACACCCCGGGGGCGCCCCCCAGGGCATCGACCTCGAGTCCGGTGTCATCGGCGATGGCCGGCAATCCGGTGGCGTGCACGAGCGCCACCGCCTTGAGCCGGGCGTTGTCCTCCAGGGTGGCCGCCGACTCCTCCACCTCGGCCACCGAGGCGGGCCGGGCCACGAGCTCGACCCGGTCCCCCACCGTCTCGTTCACCAGGGCCACGATCTCCGCCGCCTTGTCGGGGTTGGCGGTGGCGAGCACCATCCGCAGCCTCCCGGTGGCCCCGACCCCGTTGCCCTCCCCGTCGCCGCGACCGGTCACCGAGGAGAGGGAGGGTCCTCGACCACGGCGCGCTGCGCCTCGAGCAGCACGGCGATGCCCGACTCGGCCAGGCCCACGAGCTCGTCGAGCTCGCCCCGGGTGAAGGCCATGCCCTCGGCGGTGCCCTGGACCTCCACGAAGCGCCCCGACCCGGTCATCACCACGTTCATGTCCACCTCGGCGCGCGAGTCCTCGGAGTAGTCGAGGTCCAAGAGACAGGCCCCGTCCACCACCCCCACCGACACCGCGGCGCAGGCGTCGGTGAGCGGATGCGACGACAGCACCCGCTTCTGGACCAGGCGCGTGAAGCAGTCGTGCAGCGCCACATAGGCGCCGCAGATCGAGGCCGTGCGGGTGCCCCCGTCGGCCTGCAACGCGTCGCAGTCCACCGTCACCGACAGCTCGCCCATGGCCACGAGGTCCGTGACGGCCCGCAGCGACCGGCCGATGAGGCGCTGGATCTCGTGGGTCCGGCCCGACTGCTTGCCCTTGGCCGCCTCGCGCCCCACCCGTTCGGCCGAGGACCCCGGCAGCAGCGAGTACTCGGCGGTGACCCAGCCCTTGCCGCCGCCGCGCAACCACGGCGGGACGCGGTCCTCGACCGACGCCGTGCACAGCACCTTGGTCTTGCCCATCGACACCAGGACCGAGCCGTTGGCGAACTCGGTGAAGTCACGCTCGAACGACACCGGGCGCAACTCGTCGATGTCCCGGCCGTCGGCGCGGCGCGCCCGGGGGTCGGTCACAGCGAGTACCCGCGGCCCACCGCGGCCTGGTCGACCCTGCCCCCGAAGGCCTCGGTGGCCTCGGCCAGGACGTCGGCGGCGCTGGCGGTGGGCCAGCGGTGGGTCACCACCAGACGACGGGCGCCCGCACCCCGGGCGTTGGAACCTGCTTCGGTGCCGCTCATGTGGATGGGGGGGCCTTTGCGCTCGGAGGTATAAGTGGCCTCGCACAGGGCGAGGTCGAGGCCGGGGCCCAGAGCCGACAACGACCACTCCGGCCCGGAGTCGGCAGAGTACCCCAGCGCGCTCGACGGCCCCTGGAGCCGCGTGGCCAACGTCACCGGCGGATGGTCGGTGCGGCTGAAGGTGAGTCGCAGGTCGCCGACGTCGACCCCATCACCCTCGCCCACCTCGTGCCAATCGAGGATCCCCTCCACGTCCTGGGTCACACGACCGAGCACCCCCGGCGGGGCGTACACGGGGACGGGGGGGCGCTGCATCTCGTACACCCACCGCGCCGCGGTGATGAAGCCCTCGACGTCGCTGAAGTGGTCGTGGTGCTCGTGGGTGAGGACGATGGCCGACAGCGCCAAGGGGTCGGTGAAGCGCTGCAGGTTGGCGAAGGTCCCGGGCCCGGCGTCCATCCACACCGAGGTCCCCGACGCCCACGACCGCACCAGGTACCCGCTGGCGGCCCCGCCCGCGGCCGAGTGGCTGCCGTCGCATCCCAAGACGGTGAGGGTGAGCACCCCGCTCAGCCCGAGGCGGCGCCGGAGCGCCCGGTCCCGCCGCCACCCCACACGGCTCCGCCCGACACGGCCCGACCCCGGCGCGCCTCTGCGACGGGGGGCGGGTCCGACCACACCAGCTGTTGGACCTCGCCCAGCTCCTCTCCGAAGAGCCGGCTGCCCACCGTCGCGAACCACGCCACGTCGCCCGACGAGAACACCCGCAGTGTGCCCGGCTTCTCCTCGGCGCGCCCCACACCGCGCCCGGCCTCGGTGTCACCGGTGGGGCCGAGGATGGCCCGCACTTCGAAGGCGGTCTCGTCGGCGGAGGACACGAGGACCACGTCTCGGCCCATGACATCGGCGATGGTGCGGGCCAGGAACGGGTAGTGCGTGCACCCCAGCAACAGCGCGTCGACCCCGGCGTCGCGCACCGGCGCCAACAGCCGCTCGGCCAGCACCGCCACCTGGTCCGAGCGGGTCTCGCCCCGTTCGACGAACTCGACAAAGCCCGGACACGAGGCGGGGACGAGCTCGAGCGGCACGGCCAGCTCCCCGATGGCGCGCTGATAGGCGCCGGACCGGATGGTCCCCACCGTCCCCACCACGCCCACCCGTCGGTTGCGCGTCGCCTTGGCCAGGGCCCGCACCCCAGGGTCGATGACCCCGACCACCGGCACGGGCAGCAGGGCCCGCAAGGTGTCGAGGGCCGCCGCCGACGCGGTATTGCAGGCAACGACGATGAGCTTGACGTCGAGTTCGTCGATGAGCCAGCGCGCGATCTGCACCGCGAACGACCGCACCTCGTCGAGGTCGCGGGGCCCGTAGGGGTAGCGGCCGGTGTCGCCCACGTACACGAACTCCTCGTGGGGGGCGAGGTCGATCAGCGCCCGAGCGACGGTAAGCCCACCGAACCCGCTGTCGAACATGCCGATGGGGCGGCTGTCCATTCCCCCGAGGCTACGGCACCCGCCGAGGGGCCGAGGGCGACCGTCAGGCCCGCGACGGGGGCTCAGGTGAGCGGGAGCTGCGGGGCATCGGCCAGCGAGGCCCGGCCGGTCTTGCGCCCGCCCACCGGGAAGACCTGCTCGGGCAGGAACGACCGCACCCGGTCCTCCCCGGGCCGGCCGCCGATCACCTCGACCGACTCGGCCCCGTTGCGGTCGTTGCGGACGTAGCCGAGGAACCGCCACGCCGCACCCCGCAGCACCGGGCCCTCGATCTCCACGGGATCCCCACGTTGCAACCCGTTCCACCGCTCGCTGCGGTGCAGGTGCTCGGGCAGGGCCTGGACCTTCGACCGACCCCGACGGGTCACCGCGCCCGCCCATGCGTCGGGAACGGGACGGCGCGGGCCACGGGGCGGTGCTCGGCCATGCCCGAAACCTATACCGTGTCACCCGGGCCGGGACGCGACACCACAGGCGACAGGAGCACCACATGGCCAGTGAAGGACTGCACGAAGCCGCACAACTCCTCGACGAGCAGACCATCGACCACCACCGGGCCATGACGTCGCTGTGCGAGGAGCTCGAGGCCGTCGACTGGTACGACCAGCGGGTCAAGGCCACCTCCGACCCCAGCCTGGCCGAAGTCCTCGCCCACAACCGCGACGAAGAGAAAGAGCACGCCTCGATGACCCTCGAGTGGCTCCGTCGCCGCGACCCCACCCTCGACCAGCACCTGCGCACCTATCTGTTCACCACCGGCTCCATCCTCGAGATCGAGGCCGACGCCGAGCCGGGCCCCGAGCCCGAAGCAGAGGCCGGTGCCGGGGCGGGCTCGGGATCACTCGGGATCGGAAGCCTGAAGGGACGCGAATCATGAACCACCTCCATCGCCAGCTCGCCCCCATCGCCGAAGCAGGGTGGAAGGCCCTCGAAGAGGAGATCACGCCCCGCCTCGAGACCTATCTGGCCGCCCGCAAGCTCGTGGACTTCGAAGGTCCCCTGGGCTGGACCCACTCCGCCACCCCCCTGGGGCGCACCGCCCCCATCGCCGGCCCGGGACCCGACGTCACCGGGTCCCAACGCCAGGTCCTGGCCCTGGTGGAGCTGCGCGCCGACTTCGTCGTGCAACGCGGCGAGATCGACGCCGCCGAGCGCGGCGCCAGCAACCTCGACCTGCCGGGGCTCGAGGAGGCGGGACGGCGCATCGCCCTGGCCGAGAACACGGCCGTGTTCCACGGCTACGCCCCCGGCCACATCAAAGGCATCACCGAGAGCACGTCGCACGCCGGGCTCGCCCTCTCGGCCGATGCCGAGCACTACCCCACCGCCGTGGCCGAGGCCGTCGACGTGCTGCGGGGAGCGGGGATCGGTGGCCCCTACGGGCTCGCCCTGTCGCCGGGGATCTACACCGAGATCGTCCACACCGCCGAGCACGGCGGGCACCTGCTCCTCGACCACCTCCGCCAGATCCTGGGCGGCCCCCTGGTGTGGGCGCCGGGTGTCGAGTTCGGCATCGTCCTCAGCCTGCGCGGCGGGGACTTCGTCTTCGAATCCGGCCAGGACATCTCCATCGGCTACGCCTCACACGACGCCGAGACCGTGTCGCTGTACCTGGAGGAGAGCTTCAGCTTCCGCGTCCTCGAGCCCGACGCCGCGGTGGCGCTGCGCACCAAGGGCAAAAAAGCGTAGCCCTGCCGGTCCGACCTGCCGGTCGATCAGAAGCAGACGGCTGGTCAGAAGTAGATGGTGTGCTTGGCCCGCTCGACCACCACGTCGAGGTCGTCGGTCCACGCTCCGGTCGACAGGTACTTCCACCCACCATCGGCCGACACCACCACGATGACCCCGGACTCGATGGCCTGCGCGCACTTCGCCGCGCCGGCCATGGCCGCCCCCGACGAGATCCCGGCGAAAACCCCCACCTCGGCCAGGCGACGGGTCCACTGCACCGACAGCTTCGGGCCCACCATGGTCTTGCGATCGAGCAACTCCGCCCCGTGGAGCTCGGTGAAGATGGGGGGGATATAGCCGTCGTCGAGATTGCGCAGTCCGTCGACCATCTCCCCCGCCGGGGGCTCGACGGCCCAGACCTCGACGGCGGGATTGCGCTCCTTGAGGAACCGGCCCACCCCCAACAGGGTGCCCGACGTACCCAGTCCGGCGACGAAGTGCGTCACCTCGGGACAATCACGCCAGATCTCTGGACCGGTCCCCTCGTAGTGCGCCTTGGGGTTCGCCGCGTTGGCGTATTGGTACAGAAAGACCCATTCGGGATGCTCCCCGTGGATGCGCTGGGCCATCCGCACCGCCCCGTTGGACCCCTCGGATCCCGGTGACTCGATGACCTCGGCCCCCCACAGCTCGAGCAGTTGGCGGCGCTCCACCGACACGTTGGAAGGCAGCACCACCTTGAGGTGGTAGCCCTTCACCCGCGCCACCAGGGCGAGGCCGATGCCGGTGTTCCCCGACGACGGCTCGAGCAGGATGTCCCCGGGTGAGAGCCGGCCGTCCTTCTCGGCCTCCTCGACCATCGACAGCGCGATGCGGTCCTTCACCGACCCGCCCGGGTTCTGGCCCTCGAGCTTGATCAGGATACGGACGTCGGGGTTGGGGCTGAGCGCACTGACGTCGACCAGCGGGGTGTTGCCGATGAGGTCGAGGATGCTCGTGACCTGCGTCATGTCATGCCGTTCGCGTCGCCCCGCGGGTGGTGTGCGGTCGACCTCAGCCGCCGGCCACGGCGGGCAGGATCGACACGGTGACACCGTCGGCCACCTTGGTGTCGAGCTGCTCGAGGTACCGGACGTCGTCGTCGTCGACGTACACGTTCACGAACCGGTGCAGGGACCCGTCCTCGGTGAGCACCTGCCCCTTCATGCCGGGATAGCTGCGCACCAGGTCGGCGAGCACCTCACCGATGGTGGAGCCCTCGGCGATGACGGCGGATCTCCCCCCGGCGTGCTGGCGCAAGACCGTGGGAAGCCTCACTTCGACAGCCATGGTGCCCTCCCGGTCCGAGGCCGCCGCGCCCTACGGGGCACGACCGGCCGTATGAAAGTCGACGACTTCGGTCGGCATTCTACCGGCCCCCGGGTCACCCGGGCCCGATCACCACCGGCTCCTCGGTGACCACCTCACCGTGGATGCGGTAGGAGCGCAGGGTGGGGTGGGTGTCTCGGAGCGACACCAGCACGTAGTGCCATCCGGGATCGGGCGCCTGGGCGATGTCGGTGGGCGACGGGTAGGCGTCGGTGTGGGTGTGGGAGTGAAAGACCCCGATGATCTCGAAGCCCCGGGACTCCGCATCACGATCGGCCCGGAGATGCTCGCGGGGGTCGACGGTGTAGAGCTTGGCCGAGGCGGCGAGATTGCGGGTCGGATAGCAACGCGCCACATCGCCGGTGGCGGGGTCGCCACCGATCAGCCCGCAGGCCTCGTCGGGCAACCCTCCCAGGCAGTGGCCCACGACCTCGGCATAGACATGGGCGGGCAACCGGAGCACCCCATCGAGGGTACCGGGGGCCTCCCCCGCCGGCACGGACCGGGTGGGGGCGCCGCCGGGTACCGTTCCGCGGGTGGCAGCAGCGAAGGGACCGGGCCGACGGGCGTCGCGTCGCGTCCCCGACGACGGCACCGACCGGATCAAGACCGTGGCCCGCAACCGCCGGGCCCGCCACGACTACGACATCCTCGAGACCTACGAGTGCGGGCTGGCGCTGCAGGGCAGCGAGGTGAAATCGCTGCGCGCCGGGCGAGTCACCCTGGCCGACGCCTATGCCCGGGTCGAGGGGGGCGAAGCATGGCTGCTCGGTGTCCACATCCCCCCCTACGAGCACGCGGCGGGATTCGGCGCCCACGATCCCGAGCGTCGCCGCAAGCTACTCCTGCACCGCGGCCAGATCGACGAGCTCATGGGCCAGACCCAGCAGAAGGCGCTGACCCTCGTACCCCTGTCCATCTACTTCAAAGAGGGCCGGGCCAAGGTGGAGTTGGCCCTGGCCAAGGGCCGGCGCCTGTACGACAAGCGCCACGCCATCGCCACCCGTGACGCCGAGCGTGACGCAGCTCGCGAGGCCCGTGCGGCCGAGGGCAAGAGCGTGGGCAGGGGGGCCCGCAAGGAATACGACTGATCCTGCTCCCGGTCCTGGTACGCCCGGCCCGGGGGTAGCATGGAGGGGCGACAACAACACACGGGGGTGATCGGTTTCGACTTTGGTCGTCAATTCGGGAGAAGCGAGCCGTGGTCTCCGGAGCCACGTTAAAGAGCCGGAAAAAACAACAAATGCCGAGCCTCAGCTCAGCATGGCTGCTTAAGAAGTAGCCCGTCCGTCCGGTCTCAGCCCTGCAGGCCGGTAGCGGGCGTCATCTAGCGGGGCTTACCCGGGCGGTTCTGCCGATTGGCCGCCGGGGACACTAAAGGTCGGTTGGGGACCCACGAATTCGCCGGCGGCGGCGAGGGTCCCGAGACTTAGTTGCCGGCTGCGCTCGGAGAAGGCCCGATGAGAAGCCGAAGGACGCGGGTTCGATTCCCGCCACCTCCAAGGAGGGGTGTTCTCGAAAGAGAGCGCTCGGTGTTCCCGAAACCCCCCCCTGAAGGTGGCGGCGAGGCTGAAGTGCTCGCCTGCCACCCCTGGAACGCAAACAGCCGGCCCCTTGGGCCGGCTGTTTGATGTTTCGTCGAATGCCTGCGGTGCGAGTCGAGGATCTCAGCCCGATGCGGGCGCGCCAGAACCGGCTCCGTCGGAGCCGGTCACGACGTCGGGCGGCTCGAGTCGCGGGAAGGTCCCTGGGACCGAGCGTCGACGACATCGGCCCACGTCCCCTTGCGCCGCTTGGCCCGAGTCGCAGGGACGCGTGGGTAGGTCACGGGCACGTGAGGGTCCTGGAGCCGGTGCTTGGCCCGAAATGATCGCACCCGCTCTACGTTGTATCCAGCGGCTGAGAACGCCAAAAGCACGAAGATCTTGGTGGTTCCGAACACCCGGTGGAACCCCCGGCTCACGTCGACAAATTCGCCCTTCAAGCCGGCATTGGCACTCTCGACCGGCTGACGCCGACCCATCGACTTTCGCCATGCCGTGGTCCCAAAGGGAACCTGCTGCCACAAAGGGAGCTCAGCCGGCATGGCGGTGACGATGCCCGAGCAACACCGTTGAATATCCTCTGGCAAGGCCACGAGAGGAACACGGTCCCCGCGGCGCATGGTGCGGGGAAAACGTCGACTACGAAGTCGGCCCGCGTCAAAAGGGCAACGCCATCTTGTCGCTCCATCGCGATCGGGGCCGGCATGGCGAACCAGTCGCCAAATTTCTCGTCGGTTGAACGCCGCCTCGTACTCCATCTTGACCGACTCGGGCGCGCCCCGGGGTGGCATGGGGAGATCGAGGAGTTCGCTCGGCAGGAGACTTGAGAAGAGTTGGCCGTCAACCAAAAGGGCCTCACCCGAGAAGGGACGCAGGCCTCGCTGCTGGGGCGTGAGGTGAAAGGTGGTGTGAATGCCTGCCGCCGCCAGCTTGTCGCGCATCGTCCCGGGCTTCACGATCGAGTAGCCCGGGTCGACCACCACGTCATCGAGTGCCATACCCGCTCGCTTCGCTCCAATGAGAACGTCGGCGACGGCTCGACCACGGTGACTCCCAGCTGGCACCAGCGACATCATGGTGATGACGCCCGGAACCTCGTCCGACAACGTCACCTTGTCGACGTAGTTGGTCCACCGCAGGTCGCGGGTCTGCACTCCTAGATGCAACTCATAGCCAACGTATTTGCCTGCGACCCGAGAGTTCGTGGCCGAGCGATGACTGCCCCGGGCGTCGGGGTCGGCCGTGTAGATGTTGCGCCCATCAGGTCCGACACCCAGTACCTTGGCCTTTGGACGTAGTCCCCGACCCGGTCGGGGTGAGCTGTTCTGACTGATCTCGTCAACTTCGTCGTCTTCGGCGTCAAGCACCTCCACTTGTCCATGGAGGACCGCCCACGTCTCCACGTCGGTGCCATCTACCGCCCACGACGACGAGACGAGCATCTCGTTCGGGATGGCGGCACGTGGCAGGCAGTTGGCGAACCACGTGGCGTTGAGGAGTTGGCGTCGACCCTCGATCTCGACGGTGTGGCCGGCATCGAGGACACAACACAAGCGGAGGAACAGGCGCTCGATGCGGTCATAGCTCTGGTCGGGGTCGTGGCGGGTGAATCCCAGGGTCTCCCGCTGCTCGTCGGTCAATCCGTTCACGAGGCGGGCATACTCGACCAGATGCGCCTGGTGATGGCGGCGTAGACCGTTGACCAGCATGACAACGAGCAGACCCCGGAGACTGAGGGTCCGCCTGCGTCCCACCGCGCTGTCGAGGTGGGGACACAGCACTGGCACCACGCCCGAGCGATCGACAATACGGGCGGCCAGCTGGATCTCATGGGTCGTAGTCGGGCGGACTACGAACTGGACAATTGTGAACGGGCGATATCGGGTGGTTCGGGGCACCTTTAGGGCGCACCGGGGGTGATGTATCCGGCAACGCCGAGCGGTCTTCGTCCCCAACAGGGGCAACCGGTACCCCGGTGATCCTGATCGGGTGCTGGGTCGGTGAAATGGGTCAACCAGGGCATCCGAGTCCCGGCATTAGATGCGCGCGACCGCTCAGCGGTTTCGTCTCCGGGCATAGGCGTGGTGGTCCTCGATGGCCGAGCCGTGAGCGAGCCGTCGTTCGGGTCGATGGCACTCTTGATGCGCCGGTGGATGTCGAAGAGTTGGCGGACCTGGGCTTGGGTTAGCGGGTCGAAGACCATGCGCCTCACCATCTCCACGTGGGCCGGGGCGCTCTCCTCCATCTTCCTGAACCCAGCCTTGGTCAGTACCGCCAAGGTGGCGCGCCCGTCTTTGGGATCGGGCCGGCGTTGCACCCAACCCCGGTCCTCCAGCTTGGTCACCACTTGGGACAGGCGGGGCAGGGACCCGCTGGTGACCTCGGCCAGCTCGCTCATCCGACGGGACCGATCCGGAACGTAGGAGAGCGACGACAGCACCAGGTACTCGTAAAGGGTCAGCCCGGCGTCGCAGCGGAGCTGAGTGTCGAGGGTGCCCGGGAGGCTGAACAGCACCCCAACCAGGGCCAGCCAGGCCAGCGCCTCCTCCTCGTCCAGCCAGCGCGGCTCAGGAGTCTCCATTCCCTAAAGCTTAAGTCATGAAGTATTTCCTTGACAACGACGCGATTCTGGGGATACGGCACTTGACGATTTAACGATCAAGCTTTAACTAAGTCCAAGGAGTATCCATGACGCCCGTCACCCCCCTACCCAGACGACGGGTCGTCCGGTCGCGGGGGAGATCCTTGCGATCGCGCGTGTTCCGGTTTGTGGCCTCAACTCATGGCGTAAGGCGCCGCCTTGTGGGGTTTCGCATAGCGCATATGCAAGAGGATCGCACCACAG
>DATCBU010000027.1:0-23044 GCA_036511675.1 Acidimicrobiales bacterium
TCGGTCTGCGCTCGGGTCAAGCCACGCTGATAGTCCTAACCGGACCGAACTCAGGGTGGTCGGCGTCGTTCACAGTGGCCGCTCCGTAGCCGTGAAGAGGGGGCGACCCTAGACGGGACCGAGTCGTAAACCTCGCCGGGAAGGCCTTGGGCGACGGCGGGAGCGCATACTCGGATCTCGAACGGGCTACTTGGACCCTGGAACGGGATCCCGACCGGCCAACGCGGTGTCGGGTTGGTCCAAGGGCGCACAGAAGGAGCGCCCCCGAAAGGGCCGGCCCCAAACATCAATCAGGCTGAAAGGAGGACTCGCCACCACCGTGGCTCCAGGGGTGAGTTGGACGTCGGTCCCCACGTCTGCGTGAAGGCCATGAACCCATTCTCCTCGGGAACGATGGTCAGAATAGGTGTATGGGGTGCCCCAGTATTTGTGGCACGTGCCCAGCTCCGACCAGTTGTTGAGAACCACACCGGCATGGCGTCAAAGGCGCCGATCGACATGAAGCCGGAAGGAAGAGCTTCTGTGACGAACCGTGGGCTTGGGGACAACCGGCCGGGCTGCGGTCCCAAAGCGCGGGTCCATTTCGTGCCCGGGCGCGACCACCAAAAGGAGGTGGTCGTCGACGTATAGCCGAAGGGGTTGGGGGCATTCCGAATCGGCGTTGTGACGGTCGCCACCCATGTGTTCATGTCCGTCGCGACCGTAACTTGTCCGCGTTGATCTCCCAACGGGGATGCACTCCAGTGCGTGGCGTCGTTCGAGGACCACGTCATCGCTTTGCTTGTTCCGAGAACCTGGCCTCCAATGAGGAAACCAGTCGTCGTCGATACAATGCTGCCCAGATAAGCCGGAGGTCCCAGAGCAGAGAGCTGCCAGTGGGTGCCGTCAGACGAAGTCCACACTGTGTCGCTGTCTCCAAAGGCCGTCACAGGACCGCCGATGAACTTGTTACTCAAGAGGACCACATAGAGGCCGTGACCCCAGATCGCTCCACCGACAGCCAACGCCGCCATGGCATCCGGAAGTCCAACTCGTGTCCAGTGGACGGCGTCCGTCGAGGACCACAGGGCGCTTCCCGCGGTCCCGCCATTGAAGAGGAGCAGCCGTCCCGGCGCGCGGACGAGAGTCATTCCGGTGCCCGTGCCGAGGACGACGCCACCTGCGTCCCACACCTTGGTCCATGTTGTGCCATCTGGTGAGGACCACACGACGGGCCCCGCCGCTGATGGATAGCCGGGTGCTACAGGCCCAGCTCCCGAGAGGTACTGGCCTGCCGCCACGACGTTTCCATCGAACTTCACCAAAGAGTTGATCTGCGCACCTGGCGGTAGGCCACCGGTGGCGGTGTTGAGAGGTGTCCAGTGTGCGATGACGGCTGGGGCTGGTGGGAAGGCATGTGAACCGATGGAGGGAGGCTTTTGTGAACTCCCGCCGCTGAGCACGAAGACCAGGCTGCCTATCGCCACGACACTTGAGAGCACGAGGGCGATCCAAGTACGTCGGCGTCGTTGTCGATGCCGTGCCTCCTCGATGAGTGCATCGGGGCCCGGAGGATGATCGACCGGGCGGTGGATGACCTCTGTCATGAAGACAGGCCCTCGATGATCTGAATCAACTCCTCCCGACGCACCCCGTGGCGTCGCGCCACTCGCAGCAGTTCGCGTGCCATGGCAATCACGGGACTCTTTTTCGGAGCCGCACCGGTGACGGTGATGCCTCTTCCCCGGCGGAACTCCAACAGGCCCTCGTCTCGGAGGACGCGAAGAGCGCGGAACACCGTGTTGGAGTTCACCTTGAGGATCGCAGCGAGGTCACGGGCCGGAGGAAGGCGCTCACCTGGCTGGGCTTCCCCGTTGGCGATGGCTCGGCGGATCTCAGCTGCCACCTGATCATGCAGCGGGAGGGGGTCGTCGCGGTCGACCTTGACAGTAACCATGGTGCCAGGCACAGTAGCACCACCATGGCAGATCAGCTTGTAGATGTGGACGTCGAAACTGAGCCTGATCCGCAAGCACTGATCGAGGAAGCCCGCCGTCGGCAGCGAAGGCGGCGGCTGTGGATCGTGGGTCTCCTCGCTCTTGCCCTCGTGATCGGCGGGCTGTACGCCCTCAATGCCCACGGGTCCTCAACAGGGCCAACGAAGCCCGGTCCAAGCCCTTCGCACCCAGTCCATTCCTCCGTGCCACCGATGACTCCTCTTGGTCCGGCGACCACCTACCACCTGACGGGCCCGATCGGCATCGCCCTAGACCCCGCCGGCGATCTCTACCTGACCGATTCGGACCAGGTACTACGGGTCGATCACGCCACCGGGGAGATAGGCGTGGTCGCCGGCAGAGGCCAGGCCATCTACCACAGCTTCGGGGGTGACGGTGCTCTGGCGACTCGGGCTCTTCTCTTGGCGCCCAGTGACGTGGCGGTGTCCGCCTCCGGCGACGTCTACGTGCTCGATGGCAGCGATCGGATCCGCAGGATATCGGCGGCCACGGGGATCATCACCACGGTCGCAGGTAATGGTCAGGTGGGGTTTACGGGAGACGGAGGACCGGCCGTCCGGGCCCAGTTGAACCTCAACAGGACAAGCTTCGGCTCCGCTATAGCAGTGGCACCGAATGGCGACCTGTACATCGCCGACGGGGGCAACAATCGGATCCGCAGGGTGTCGGCGGCCACGGGGATCATTACCACAGTCGCCGGCAACGGCAACCCTGGATCCCGAGGCGACGGAGGCCAGGCGACTCGAGCCGAACTGAACGAACAAGCGGGGATCGCGTTTGATAGCCATGGCGACCTTTTCGTGGCAGCGGGACGAAGGATCCGAGAGATCAAGGCCTCCACAGACGTGATCAGCACCGTGTACGGGCCAGTCTCGTACGGAAATTCCGCAAACGATCTGGCCTTAAGTCGGGAGGGTGTTCTCTATTTCAGCGACCTGTACGGGCGACAAGTCCTGTCTCTCCGCCCCGGCACCAAGCGACTTTTAGTCGTCGCGGGCACGGGTAAGCCGACAATCCAGGCACCCGGGGCGACGGCGGGCGACGGGGGACCGGCCACCGAGGCCAGTTTCGGGTTGACGGCGGGCGTGACCGTGGATACTCAGGGCGATCTCTATGTCGCTGACTTCTTTAACAACAGTGTTCGGTTCATCGACCACGTAACCGGCGTCATCAGCACCGTCGTCGGCCAGATCCCACAGTCACCCGCGCATTGCTGTTAACACGGACTGGACCGGCTCATGCAGTGGTCTCCATAGGCGATACCACCTCAGATCACCGGCCGCTGTTGCGGCCACTAGCTCTGCTCTTCGACACGATCACCCTCTCCCTACTAAGTCCGCCTGGAGCGACGACCCCACGATCGAGGCCTGACCGGCATCTTAAGATCCGAATGGGGGGTCGTATGAAAGCGCGACCCCACAGACGACCCCTGAGACGACCCCTGAGACGACCCCACAAACGAGCCCTGAGACGGCCCGAGCACTCGCTACGCGGCGTCCATGAGCCCTGGTGGGAGAGACCTGGCCTTAACCAGGTTCCCGAGTTTCGCAACTCGTGTAATCAGGAGCCTCATGCGGCGGTCAGACCGGTCGCCCCCGTTCGAAGGGGAAGCCGGCAAGTTGGAAGAGGCTACTGCGAGGGCCGGGGTCTCCGACCGGAAGCCACTCCGCATCGTCGGGAGTGAAATCGGGTGTGCGGGCGGTCGTGGCCACTGGAACGCGGTCGTGAGCGAGGACCCGGCGCGCGTCGAGTTCGCGGCGCGGCGTGGGGAAGGTGAAGAGCACCCAGTTGGGGTGACCCGCTGCCAAGGCGAGATTGGCATAGCCAACAAGCTTTTGGGCCAGGCGGGCCAGGCGTTCGGTGCCGTTGTCGTGTTCGAGGAGAAAGGGCATCGATGTGCCGTGTTCGACCCAGACGCCGTAGCCGTCGGGGCGGACGACTTCACCCCACTCGCGCCGACAGCGCCGCTCGGACCACCACTCCTCCAACTGACAGCCGGACCGAGTGCGGGCTGATCGCAGCAGGGCAGTGAAAAAGCCGTTGACCCCGACCAGATGGGTCAAGCGCTGGCTGGAGGCGAGGTCGTGGACCAGGCCCCGCCGCCAGTCGAGTTCGGCCACGTCCGCCCCGGCCTCCGCCGCGACGAGGGCGGCACCGAGGGGACCGAGCACCCAGTGGTACGGAGCGAGGTTGGTTCCGATCCGGGGTCGGAAGCGCTCGAGCGCGTCGAGGGCGTAGAACTCTGACAGCCGTGTCCGGGCTCGGCGTTCCCCGGTGAACCCTACGTCGGCCACCTGTGCGGTCGTGAGCACCCGGTGGTCTTCGAGCAGACGACAGAGCTGACGATCCCGTTCGGTGATCCGACCGAGCACGGCCAGCAGTCGATGATCGAGATCCCGCCAGCCCCGACGACTCGCAGGGGGTGAACCCTTGGTCCTTGACCTCGAGCCCGACGACGTTGAGGAGCTCTTCGAGCCGCGGTCAAATTCGTCGTGCGACAGCACTCCGTTTGCCCCCGCCACACCCATCGGCCTTTGGCCGGTCATCTCCACCGACTCACGACCATCTACCCCTTAAGTCCGCCGACACCGTGGACCCCCCACCACCGCCGTCACCCGGAGAGATGGCGCCAGGTGAGGGATCCGACGAGGACGGATCCCCACGAGGACCCCGCGACGGACCCCCTCGTGGAGCCCCTCACGCACATCACCCCCGCGCATCGGGCCCCTACCTGCGTCCACAGACTTCGAGCTGTCGTGGGTGAGTTGGTGCACGGCGATGTCCGTTAGCCCTGGACGGGAAATCCGAACCTGGCCGAGAGCGAGGGGCTGGTCATAGTCATCGTGGTCTTGCACGCTTAGCTCCTGCTCGTAGGGTGTCGAAGTGCACTCGTCCGGTCGCTAGTCCAATGCCCGGCGCTGGTGCGCACGGCCCCACCAGAAGAACAAGGGGTTGTCGTGTTGTTTCCGACAAACTCGAACGCCAGGGCGTCCCTGCAAGCTCAGCCCTGCGACGAGTGCGGAACAGTCCGACGGCGCTGTAGCCCTCAAGCCAACCGCAGCGCGAGCCGAGCCCGTCCCGGTTCACAGCGGGCCACGGCCGCCGCCAAGGCGACGACGACTTCATCCTCGGTTGGCCTAACCCCGCCTGGACAGCGGCGCACCTGTGGCCACACGGCCCGACGTAAGCCCGCCAGGACCACCTAGGCCAGACCAAACCCCACGCTCCGCTTACCACGGGGCCGAGCCACGTGCACTCCCCATCGCCGGCGTCGCACTGCTACTACCCCATGGTGGGATGTAACACCGATCGCTTTGGCGCTCCCCGCGCGCCACAGCTCCATCGGAAAGGCCGCACCAAGGGGTCCCGTCGGGAGTGACGCGATGCGCAGGCGCGACGAGAAAACGATGGACTCTCCAGGGCGTCGCTGGGCGCGTCGGCGAGAATGCGACGAACTGCTTCAAGCTGATCCTTTCACTTCGGAGCCGGTATCGAGACACAGGACCTCCCCCGCTTTTCCCCCGAATTGCACCAGTGAGGCGCTACCCCGCCACTACCCCGAAGTGGGGTAGTCACGGAAGCAGCGAATCAGTCAGAGGCGTTTGGCCAGCTCAGCGCCGCGGGGTACTCGGGAGGCGGGCGCAGATACTCGACCCGCCATGAGGTCCCAGATCTGCGACGGAAATTCTCGGACGGGTGCTTGGACCCACTGTTCGGGGACGTGCCGAACCACTACCCCGTTTGTGGGGTAGTGCCTACCCCGCTTCGGGGTTGTCCACGCCCGTCGAGATTCGCGGGGCGAGGTGCACGTCGCTGGCACCACCGAGAAGTGGCAATCCGGCCGTGGTTCTAGCCACTCGATCGTGACCGAAGCCACATTAATTGCCGGATCAATTGCCGGCAAGCGAGAGAGACCGCGACGGCCACCGAACGGAACGCAACTCGTCGGGGCCTCCACTCAGGTCCACTGCCTGCCATCGGGCCAGCGGCCCCACGACGCGGCGTTTGCCGCCACTTGCGGCGCGTGCGCCGTACCCGCCGAGGTTGCTCTTCGAGCTGAGTTGGCTGACAGGTTCTGAAGAATGATCGCCAGGGCCCCTTGACTTCGTGGGCTGATAGAGGTTCTATGTCCGTCCGGCGTCGCCTCCGGTCGTGGGCAGCCCATGGCCACTGATCCCTCGAGTCTCGGGCCTTCCGACCACAAGGCCCCTTCGCCGTCGCGCCAAAGAGCCTGTCGGCAACGTCCTGTGGTGCTATCACCCGCTCGCCATGTCGAGCTCGACGATGTCCACGAGCAGGCCGCCCTGAGTGCCTTGGCCGATCTGCTGGCTCAGGTCCGGGAGCGACCCTCAACAAGCGATGCGGAGTCCACTTGATTCTCCGACACCACAGAGGTTTGCTCCACCTAGTGACCGATCTCGACGCCAGCGGAGCCTGCCCATGAGAGTTGCCACCTACACGCGGATCTCTACCGACGAGGACCATCAGCCGTACTCCCTTGATGCCCAGGCTGATCGACTCGGCAACTACGTTGCCAGCCAGGACGGTTGGGAGTTGACCCGGCAATTCACCGACCAGGCCTCGGGGGCAACTACCGAGCGCCCCGGTCTCAAGCGGGCACTCTCCGAAGCCAAGGCCGGACGGTTCGATCTTCTCCTTGTCTACCGAGTGGACCGTTTTGCTCGTTCAGTTCGAGGTCTGGCCCAGCTCTTGGAAGAACTTGACGGTGCTGGCGTGGCGTTCCGCTCGGCCACCGAGCCCTTCGACACCACCACACCAGCGGGGCGCATGATGGTCCAGATGCTCGGTGTCTTCGCCGAATTCGAGCGAGCCACCATCGTCGACCGGGTCATCGCCGGCATGGAGCGCAAAGCCTCTCGTGGTGGCTGGTGCGGGGGGTCCCGACCCTTCGGGTACGCGAGTGACCCTGCGACTGGGTTCTTGGTCCCCGTGGACGGCGAGGCGCCACTGGTCCCGCTCATCTTCGACCGATACCTCCACAGCCGGGAAGGGGCGCGATCGGTGGCCACGTGGCTGAACGAGGCCGGACACCGTACCCGGGCCGGGCGACCCTGGAGCCACACGGCCGTGCTCACGCTCTTGCGGAACCCGGTGTACATCGGCCAGGTCTACTTCAGGAGCACCTTCCACCCTGCTCCTCATGAGCATCTGGTCGACGGAGAGCTGTTTTCTCAAGTTCAAGGACTGCTCACCGAGCGCGGCGAGAACTACTCCAAGCGCGCCTCGGCGACTTCCGAATACCTCTTGACCGGGCTCATTGTCTGCGAGCGATGCCGAAAGCGCTTTGTCGGCAGCTCAGCGTCGGGGAACCGTTACCGGTATCGCTATTACACGTGCTTCACCCGCCAGCGTTACGGCGTCGCCCACTGCGATGCGGATCGGCTCCCAGCCGAGGAGATGGACGCCGCTGTACTCAGAGCCCTGCGCCACACCTATGAGCGCAGCGACCTCATCGAAAGGGCGGTGCATGGTGCACGGGCCCGTGCCGAAGGCCTACGCACCCAACATCAGCAAGAGCTGGCCTTCACCGACACCGAGACAGCCAAGGCCGAAGAGGCCATCGAGCGTTACCTCGGGGCGTTTGAAGCCGGCACGCTGTCCGAGGCTCAATGCGGAGCGCGACTCGCCAAGCTCGGCGTGAAGATCACCGATCTGCGGTCACGCCGGGAGGAACTGCTCTTGGCGATGGACCAGGCTTCGGCAGAGGTGCCGAGCGATGCCGAACTGTCGACCATACGTGCACAAATCGACGAGGCACTGGCAAACGGCGCCACTCCAGTCCGCAAGGCGTTGCTTCAGGCGCTTGTACATGAAGTACGAGTCGAGGGCCGCGACAAAGTTGTCCCCTGGTTCCGGGTCAGACGCGACGCCTCAGAGAAGGTTCGCGCCCTGGGTGGTTTGGCGCCCCCGGCAGGACTCGAACCTGCGACGCACGGTTTAGGAAACCGACGCTCTATCCTCTGAGCTACGGGGGCTAAGTGGGTTTTTGGCTTCTGGGGATCGACCTCCTGTCCTATGAACCACTGCCTATCTTCACATGACCAAGACCGCTCTCCGCCACTGGCGGCAGATCCGGCGGGTATGCACCGCTGCGTTCAACGAACGAGCACGATTCAACGCCGCAATAGCGCTGGGGTAATAAGCTCGACTTCAGGGGTTGTTCCGATTTCTTCGCCCCGAGCCGGACGAGGCGGGGCCGCCATGTCCTGGGTGACACATCCGGGCAGACCTCTTCGCCCCCCGCGACCCGCTCATGGGCACGCCGCCACCCTCCGACGAGTTGCGCCTGGGGCCCGCGCTCGACTGGGTGGAGGCGGCCCTGGCACAGCAGAACCCGGCCGCTGCGGATGTGCTGAACGGAACGGTGGAAATGGTCCTACGCGGCCCAGGCGCCCGCACGATCCACCTCGGGTCGGGGGCGGTCACGGCGCGAGTCACCTCCGACACGAGCGCGTTCATCCCGTGGATCACGGCGCGCGCCGAATGGGACGAGGTGGGTGCCGAGCCGGAGGGCGACCAGGGGCAGTTGGCCGTCGCCCGGTCGCTTCACGTCTTCTGACCCAGGACTTGGCGGGCTTGCTGCACGCACTCCTCGAAGGCCGCCAATTCAGTCAGCCGGTTCTCGGCTTGCGCACTGTAACGGACCACTTCTCCACCGGAAAGGCGCACCGGGCCCTCACACATCAAGTTGTCGCAGAGCCCGAAGTCCTCGACAGAGAGTGCCAGATCGCCTTCGGCCAGGAAGGGTCCTTCCACCTCCAGGACTGCGCGGGACCCACCGGATCGTGAAGCGCGGGAGACACGATCGATGTAGTCGTCACCGACATTGGTGTACGCGAACACCGGTTTGCCGCTCGCCAACATGAAACCGATCTCGATGGCCGTACCGACGTCCATGCTGACCCCTCGAAACGGTGTCATGTTGGCGATGACCAGATCGCACCGTTCCATCATCGCCGTGCAGATCCGGAATATCTGCATGGCGACCTCGTGCGGTTGGGCGTGGGCAACGTCGGGCTCGAGGTCGAGGGGGAACACCGGCTCGAAGCCGTGGCGCCGGCAGATCACTTTCTTGCGGGCTCCCAAAGCCTTGGCTTGATCCTCCGGGAGGAAGACCTCAGGCCCAGCCAGGTACACCGTCTTGGTGTCTACGGGCAGTTTCTGCGTCTCGTACATAAGGCCTCGTGTCTAGTGGCATTCCCTTTCACAACAACAGCGTGAAACTGACACGAACGTCAGCTGTGACGACCATGCGCTGGAGCACGGACTCCAACCGTCGGCGCACACCAGCGGTAGGTCCGGACTCACACTGCGTGAACAGAGAGATCACATGTTGAATCTGTCTCCCAACGGGGGTAGAGAGGGGCACCGAGAAGCACTTCCTTTGTCGCTCTGTCCGAATGGTGGGATCGAGCGGCCGGACAGCACAGAGGGGCCTGACCATGGCAACACTCGGTCCTTGGCCGTTGGGTCGCTCGCGGGTCATCACGCTCATCACGACGCTGGGTGTGGTGGCGGTCATGGGCGGAGGCACGCTGTTGGCCGCCAACGTGGTCAGTGTCAGCGGGGCCGCCACCACGACCCTGCACCTGAGCACCAGCGCGGCAGGGGCGACGTGCAACGACAGCAACCCCTCCGCTCCGGTGTGCAGCGGCCTCGCAGCAGGCGAGACGGTCAACGTGTCGGGGACCGGCTTCTCCCCCGGCGCACTGGCGTCGATCGTGCAGTGCAACTCCGACCTGGCGCAGCCGGTGATCTTCTTCCTCGGCAATGACATCCCCGTCAGCTGCTCGCCCCTCGCCATCGTGACGATCCCGAGCAAGGGCAAGACCAAGGGCGACCTGTCGGGAACCCAGAAGCTCGTCACGGGGACGGTCGGGCCACCCATCACCGGACAACCCGACACCTGTGCGCAGGTCACCCCCACGTCATCGACCATCGCGCACTGCTCGACCGGCGCGAGCCCCGCCGCCGACGCCGCCAATTACCCGTGCCCCCCCACCCCCGCCCAGCAGGCGGCGGGCGACACCTGCGTGCTCGCCATCGGCGACCAGGCTGGTGACCGCGCTATCGGCGTGATCCTCTTCGGCACCGAGACGCTCCCCACCTCGACCACTTCCACCACGGGCGGTTCCACCACGACCACGGGCGGTTCCACCACGACGACAGGGGCGACGACCACCACCACCGGCACCACCACCACGACGACGTCTCCCACCAGCACCACGACAGCCACCCAGGTGAGCGCGGCGACGGTCACCCTGGGCCCGTCGGGCTCGGTGAGCGACAGCGTGACGGTGCAGGGCACCCCCACCCACGGCAGTCCGACCGGGAACGTGAACTTCTACGTCTGTCCGACGGGTTCCACCCAGAACGTGACCGACGGCCCCTGTGCGGCCCTCACCGCCAACCACTTGTCCATCACCCATCTCAGTGCGGGGACGGGCAACACCGCCACCTCTGCGTCGGGTTCGTTCACCCCGACCGCGGCGGGCACGTGGTGCTTCTCCGCCGTGTACGGCGGTGACTCGACGTACACGGGATCGAGCGACAACACCACGAACACCAACCTCGACTCCCACGAGTGCGTGTTGGTGGCTCCCTCCCCCTCGACCACGTCGACCTTCATCTCGTCGGCCAAGATCACCCTGGGACCGTTGAACTCGGCGACCGACACCGTGACCGTCCTCGGCAACGTGGTGGGGGGTGCCCCCACCGGCAGCGTCACGTTCTATGCCTGCCATACCAGCATCACGTCCACCTTCACCGTGGCCCCGTGCCCGACCACAGGCACCCCCGAGGACGCCGGCGTCGCCCTGCTGACCGGAGCCGGGGCGACCTCAGCCGCCACCTCCAGCTCCTTCGTCCCCACGTCGGTGGGAACCTGGTGCTTCTCCGCTGTCTACGTCGGCAGTGAGACGTACTCAGGGTCGGCGGACAACACCAGCTCGGCCAACATCGACGCCGACGAGTGCCTGCTGGTCGAGCCCCCCTCGACCGACGCCATCACCAGCGACTCCAGGACGTCGGCCAAGGCGGGCTCTTCCTTCTCATTCCTGGTCACCACCTCGGGCAGCCCGACGCCTTCGCTCAAGAAGAAGGGAAAGCTGCCCAGGGGCGTGCATTTCGTCAAGAACCACGACGGCACGGCCACCCTCTCGGGGACCCCCAGCCTGACCAAGGGTGTCGGCGTCCACCACCTCACCATCGAGGCCATCTTCGGAAAGGGCAAGGCCAAGAAGGTCGTGACCCAGGCCTTCGTCCTCACCGTCACCTGAACCCCGAGCGATCAGACCCCGAATAGTTCAGACTCCGAGTGTTCAGACCCCGGGGAAGAGGGCGCGCACGTCGTCGAGGCTGATGGCTGCCGCGTCGAGGCGCGCCGACCGGGCGTGGCCGGCGTCGAGCCGGCCGTAGACGAGGCGGAGCAGCTCCTCGGCTGAGAGCCGCAGCACCCCGGCCACCTCACGCTCGGTCCAAGGCTCGAGACGCACCCCGTCGGTCACGAGCGCGTAGCTGCGCTCGGGGTCGGTCGTCTCCACCCGCACTGGGGGTGCCCCTGCCGTCGGCTTCCCCACCCGCGCCACCAGATCGGGCACCCCGTCGAGCAGGAGCTCGACCGCCTCGGGGAGCACGGTGGACGAAGGCTCGAGGGCGACGGTGACGTCCCAGCAGTGCACGGCATGTTCGGCCAGACGCAGGCGCACGAACTTCGCCAGGTCGAGTTCCATGCCGAAGGCGGCCAGTGCAAAGGCCTGTTGCGTGGCTGCGTCGAGCCCCTCGAGCCGCGCCACGAAGGCCTCGTTGGCGGCGATGCTGTCGTGCGCCTGGTCCTCGGGACTGCGGGTGTTCCACGCCTCCCAGATGGGCGCGAAGGCGTCCTGGCCCGGACCGTCGGTGCCGGTGAGCCCGGCGTCGAGGAGGAGAGCGAAGATCTCGGCCTGGCTTCCGAGATGCGACAGGACCTGGGCGATGGTCCACTCCGCGTCATACGACCGAGCGCGCAGGCCCGCGCCGTCGAGCCCCGCCACTGTCGTGGCCAGACGGTCCTGCGACCGCCGCAGGGCGGTCACCCAACGAGCAGGGTCGCCAGATGCACCATCCTCCTCGGTCACGACGCTTGCTGGATGGCGACCATGGCGGCGCGCGCCCGGAAGGCGCCGGGGATGAGCTCTCCCTGGGCCCGACCGTGGGCCAGCAGCGCCCCCCACCACGCCAAGTCGTCGAGCATGATGGTCATGGCCACCCCCGTCATAGGGTCCACCGGTGCGCCATGGGCGTCGAAGGCCTCGCCCACCTTGGGGATGAGAACGGTGTCGCGCAGCGGCACCATCTCGGACTCGATGGCGACGTCCATCAGATGCTCCACGGCCCGGACCCCCGCCGCGATGCCGGTGCTGTAGCCCACGGCCGCCATGGGCTTGTTGCGCAGGGCGAAGCTCACGAACACGTTGTCGAACGCGTTCTTCAACACGCCGGGGATGGAATGCAGGTACTCGGCGGTCACCACGAGGAGGGCGTCGGCTTCTTTGAGCTTGGTGTTCCACTGCCGCACCACGGGATCCGAATAGGTGGGGTCGTTGAAGTCGCCGATGGTCCCCATGTGCTCCTGGAACATCGGCAGCGACCAGTCCCGCAAGTCGAGCACCTCGACGTCGAAGGCACCGTGGGCGCTGGCCCGCTCCACGACCCACGGGGCGACGAGGTCGGCGGACCGTGTCGGTCGCGTGCTCCCGATCAGGATCTTCAGATTCAGCATGCGGGTCCCACCTATGTGACGACGTGACGGCCTTGTTTGCGTCATCGACTATTGACTTCCTCAAGTATCTGCACGAATACTTGAGGAAGTCAAGCTTTTGCTGCCAGAATGGGGGGATGCCCGACCCGTCCGGACGCCAGGAATTGGACGAGGTCGTGGACGGGCTGCTCGACGTCACGAGACGGACCCACGAAGTGCTGGCCGCAGTGGCGGCGCGCCACGACCTCACCGTCCAACAGGTGGGGCTCCTGCGGGTGCTCGACCAACCGGTGTCGATGCGCGCCTTCGCCGAGGAGTTGTCGTGCGACCCCTCCAACGTGACCGGCCTCGTGGACCGGGTGGAGCGTCTCGGCCTCGTCGACCGGATCCCTGATCCCGATGATCGGCGCATCCGGATGCTGACTTTGACGACCAAGGGTCGCCGTCTGCGCCAGAAGATCAACGGTGAGGTGGCTCGGGATCTCGCCTCTGCCCTCGGCATCGAGGCCGAGGACCACGCGCGGCTCCTCCGCCTCCTGGCCGGGCTGACCCCGACGGCTTCTGCCACCCCGACGTCGCCCCAGGGGCGCGTGGCGCGCTGACGGCGTGCCATCGACATCGCGCCGCCACGCGTGCCCTCGTTCTCGGAACGGGGTCCTGTCGAGCAGTTCGGTCCTGGGAATAGGTCATGGGACCCAAGCCACCGGGGCGTTGCCCGATTATTGACATCCCCTTGGACCGCCGTTGATGGTCGACGCTCAGTCTGACCCGTCGCGTGAATTACTCGCGGGCCCGTGAGCGGGGGGGACAAGTGCGAAGAAGGTCTCAGCAGGACATCGACACCGAGGCGGCGGTCGAGCCCGACGACGAGGTGGTCGCCGCCCCCTTACAGGTCAGCGGGCCCGACTTCTTCGTCAAGACCCGCCCCCCGCGCCGTGATCTCCTGCCGGCGTCGCTGCGCCGGGGCCGTCACGGGGCCAAAGACGCCCGCCGGGCCGCGGCCCGGGCCAACCATCCCTGCCAGGGCTCGGCGCGCATGTATCTCGTCGACGGCGAGGGTGAGTACGAAGAGACCCGCATCGCCATCCGGCGCCGGTTCGAGGCCCTCTCGCTGGTCGACGCCCTCCCCGAGACCGAGGACTCCGTGGCGGGCTGAGCCCAGGGTTCGGTGCCCAGGGTTCGGAGCCCAGGGCTCAGGGCTCAGGTGGGCTGGAACTCCCAGTACTGGAGCTCGCACAACATGGGGAGCACGTACCCCAGGTAGATCGAATGGATCTTGATCGGCCCCTGGTCGTCGACCTTGAGATCGATGAGGTCCACACGCGGATCGTGCTTCTGGAATTCCACGGCCCGGTCGCGCGCCCCGACCAACTCGTCGAGGGCTCCCACCGCGAAGCCGAAGTGGTCCATGCGGGGACAGCGCATGGGGTCGTCCTCGGCGATGAGGAAGATGAATTGGTCCCAGTGCACGCACGACAGGATCAGGCGCTTGCGGTCGAGGGTCATGGTCGGCATCTCGTCGAAGCCGAGCACCTGGCCCCAGAATCGGCAGATGTCGGCGCGGCTGGTCTCGTCGAGGAGGTCCGAGGGCACGCTCAGCGCCACGTGGTTGAAGCGGGGGTTGCCCGAGGGGTAATAGGGGTGTGGCATCAGTCGCCCTCCACGTCCGGTCCCGATTCGCCCGGCACCACCATGACCTTCCCCGCGATCCGACCCTGGGCCAGGCCGTGCATGGCCTCTCCGAGCCCGTGCAACGAGACGTCGTCGGGATCGATCAGCACGTCGACGGGTATCCGGCCCGATGCCAGGAGCTCCAGCGCCCGCTCGAACCCATCGGCGTCGTAAACGAAGGAACCGGTGACGGTGAGCTCGTTGAGGATCAGGCGGTTGGGGTCGAAGGCGGGCGCCTCGATGCCCGCCCCCACCAACACCAGGTGCCCTCCCCGGCGCAGTTGGTAGAAGCCGCACTCCATGGCGGCCTTCTTCCCCGAGCACTCGAGCACCACGTCGACGGCGCGCGGGGACTGGCGTTCGGGCTCCCAGGGCGGATACGTCTCGAGCTCGGTGGGGTCGAGCACCTCGGCCGCCCCCAGATCGGCGGCCAGCCGACGGCGGCGCTCCCCGGGCTCGACCACGACCACGGGCCCCATGTCCATGGCCATGAGCGCGGCGATGGTGAGGGCACCGATGGGACCGGCGCCGAAGACCATGGCGGTGTCGTCGCGCCCCATGCCCGACCGGGTGATGCCGTGCAGCGCCACGGCCAGGGGCTCGGCCAGCGCCGCCACCCGGGGCGACATCCCGTCGGGCAACGCCAGCAGGGAACGGGAGTCGGTGACGACGTAGCGGGCGAAGGCCCCGCCCAGATTGGTGTCGACGGGGGCCGAGCGACGCTCGCACTGCGAGGGCTTGGATTCGCGACAGCGACGGCATTCCCCACAGCGCGGCGACGGTCCGCACACCACGGCGTCGCCGGGCGCCCAACGCGTCACCCCGTCGCCGACGGCGGCCACGATCCCGGTGTACTCGTGGCCCCCCACCGTCCCGGGCTTGCCCCAGCCCTCGATCATGATGTGGAGGTCGGACCCGCAGATGCCGCAGTAGGCCACCTCGATGAGCACGTCCCCGGGGCCCGGGAGGGGCACGGGGCGCTCCTCCACACCGATGTCGCCGGGGCTGCGGTAGACCGCCGACTGCATCACGGTGGGGATCGCACTCGGGGAACGGGACGGATTGCTCGCCATGGTCGACCTCACACCGTCTCGGGCACGAGGTCGCGCCCGGCCTGGACCGGCGGGCGGTAGCCGTCGCGCCGGCGCGAATAGAAGTCCTTACGGCGCACCAGCATGGCGAAGACGGCCCCCACCGCCACGGTGACGGCGCCCACCATGATCACCAGGTTCATGCCCGTCACGAAGCCGTGGTGGGCGGCCGCGACGATGGCGGGGTTGCCCCGCGAGATCTTGGCGGCGGCCTGGGTCCCCCCCGCGGCGACGGAGCGTGCCAGCGCCGGGGCCTGGCGGGCACCCACCAGCCCGTGCAACGTGGACTGGAGCCGGTGCTGGAACACCGCACCCAGCGCGGCCACGCCGGTGGCGACACCACCGATGCGGAAGGTGTTGGAGATCCCCGAGGCCATGCCGGCGCGCTGGGGCGGCACGACGCCCAGGGCGATCTTGGCGATGGCGGGATTGGCGAGGCCGACACCCACCCCGCCCACGAGGAGCCCCGGGAGCAGCGCCTTCCAGCCCGACGCCACGGTGAGGCCGGTGAAGAGCCAGATGCCCACGGCCGAGGTGGCCAGTCCCACGAACAGGGTCAGGCCCGCCGGCACCCGCTCGGTCAGGGGCCGCGACGCCAGGGGCACCACGAACGACAGCGTGGTGAGCGGGAGCAGACGCTCGCCCCCCTGGAGCGGGGACAACCCGAGGTCGTTCTGGAGATAGAGGGTGAGGTAGGGCAAGAGGGCGAACATCCCGGCCCCGATGCCGAAGGTGGCGATGGACACACCCGTGAAGGCGGGCTTGCGGAACAGCGACAGGTCGAACATGGGGCGCTCCTGGCGCAGCTCCACGATCACGAACAGCACGAGGAGGAACAGCGCCGCCCCCAGGGTCACTTCGATGCGGCGGCTCGACCACCCGTCGTCGTTGCCTTTGGTGAGCCCGAGCACGAGGAGGAAGAGCCCGCCCGAGAAGGTGAGCAGCCCGCTCCAGTCGAGCCGGGTGGCCCCGGGGTCCGCGATGTTCACCATGCGGCGGCTCACCAACAGGGTCAGCACACCGATGGGGATGTTCACGTAGAAGATCCACTGCCACCCGAAGGCGCTCGTGAGGGCCCCGCCCACGAGGGGCCCGATGGCGACGGCCCCGCCCACGGTTGCCCCCCACACGGCGATGGCGGCGGAACGGGCCGCGCCCTGGAAGTCCTGGCCGATGAGCGCCAGCGAGGTGGCGAACATGCCGGCCCCGCCGATGCCCTGGACGGCCCGGGCCGCGATGAGCTGGGACGGGTTGTGGGCCAACCCGCACGCCAACGAAGCCAGGGTGAACACGGCCACACCGATGATGAAGACGCGCTTGCGCCCGAAGCGGTCGGCCAGGGTCCCCTGAGTGAGGATCACCGCCGAAAGGCTCAGGGCATAGGCCGAGATGACCCACTGCAGATCGCTGAAGCTGGCATGCAGCGACCGCTGCAGGGTGGGCAGGGCCACCTGCACGATGGTGATGTCCACCAGCAGCATGAACGTCGCCCCGCATACGGCGATAAGGGTCCACCAGTGGCGCTCCATGCCGCCTCCCCGACCCTGATCGGAGCTGGGGAGCGATCCCTTCGCGGCCACCTACCCTCCTCCCGCCTGCGGGCCACGCCACCCTTTGGCACCGGCAAGCGACTCGAAGAAAGAGTCTCCTTCGTGGTGCGGCCGGTGTCCAGGACCAGGGAGAGGACCGGGAGCGGGTCGGTAGCCTGGGTGCAGTGCAGAGCGTGTGGACCTCGAAGCGGGCCGTGTCGCTGCACGTGGCGCTGGCCGTCTTCGTGCCCGGGTGCGTGGCCCTCACCTGGTGGCAGCTTTCGCGGGCCGTAGGGGGCAACTCCTTGAGCTGGGTCTACACCTTCGAGTGGCCCATCTTCGCCGCCTACGCCACCTACATGTGGTGGAAGCTCGTCCACGACGACACCACGCCCGTGCCCGGGGCGGGGCCAGAACCAGGGGCGCGGACCGAGGCCGGGACTCGAGCCGGGGCCTCCGCCGGGGCCGGTCCCATCGAGCCGGACGACCAGGACGACGAGTTGGCGGCCTACAACCGGTACCTGGCGCAGCTCAACGCCAGCGGGAGACAGAAGCGGTGGTGACGTCGCACAGAATTCACACGCAGGGTCTTGCGCAGAGTCGGCGCGTCGGCATGTATTAGAGAGATGGAGTTCGAGGGGGGCACCACACCAGGACCGACACGTCCCTGCCGGCACGACCGGGCCGGGGCGCGAGCCCGCGGGGGCCGGCGATGAACGACCGACGACCGCCGCGGCCGCCCGTCGAGGTGCGCACCAGCCCGCGCCGGCGCAAGACCGCCAGCGGGTTCTGGCAGGACGGCCGAGTGGTCATCCTCGTCCCTGCCCGGCTGAGCAAGGCCGACCGGGTGGAGCTGGTCGAGGGCCTCGTCGAGCGGGTCCTGGCGCAACGCCCCAACGCCACCACCTCTGACCGCGACCTCGAGCGCCGGGCCAACCTGCTGGCCGATGAGTACCTGGGCGGCGTCCGGGCCTCGTCCATCCGCTGGGTCACCAACCAGCAGCACCGGTGGGGATCGTGCACGTCACGGACGGGGGAGATCCGTATCTCCCATCGCCTGCGCGACGTGCCGGGATGGGTGCTCGATGCCGTCCTGGTGCACGAGATGGCGCATCTGATCGAGCCGACGCACTCGGCGCGCTTTCGCCGGCTGGCCAACCGCTACGCCCGCACCGACGAGGCCGACACCTTCCTGGCCGGCTACACCCTGGGCCAGGAGACCGCAAGCGCCTGACCCGGATCGTTGTGAGTCAGGCTCGGCCGTCGAGGACGGCGGCGGCCACGAGCTCCTCGAGATAGCGGGTGTCCCACCACGACACCTGGAGCTGCTTGGCCCGGCGGAAGTAGAGCTGGATGTCGAAGTCGACGGTGAAGCCGATGCCGCCGAAGACCTGCTGGGCCATGGCCGTCACGTCGCGGTAGGTGCGGCAGGCGAAGAGCTTGGCCATGGGTGCCAGCTGGTCGACGGGCCGTCCCTCGGACCGAGCCCAGGCGGCTTCGTGGACGAGGGTGGTGCCTCCGTCGACGGCCGTGACGGCGTCGGCCAGGTAATGGGCGATGGCCTGGAAGGCCCCCAGAGGCTTGTCGAACTGCTCGCGGTCCTTGGCGTACTGCACGGTGATGTCGAGGGCCTGCTGCGCGCCGCCGGTGGCCTGCGCGGCCAAGAGGATGCACCCGTCGTGCATGACCGAGTCCCAGGTGGCCCAGCCCGACCCCGGGGCCCCGATGCGGGCCTCGGCGCCCACCCGCACGCCGTCGAAGGTGACCTGGAACTGCGTGTCGGAGCCCACGGTCAGCTGCTGGTGCAGTGTCACACCGTCGGAGGCGGGGCCGACCAGGAAGAGGTCGACGTCATGGGGCGCGTCGCCCGTGCGGGCCAGGACCACGAAGGCGGTGGCCGAGGAGGCGAAGGCGACATGGCGCTTGGTCCCCGTGAGGCGGAAGCCGTGGCCGTCGGGAACGGCGCGCATCTCGATGCCGGTGGGACCACAGCTGTTCTCGGGCTCGAACCACACCGGGGTGACGATGGCCTCGCCGCCGGCGATGGGCGCCAGCCACTGGGCCTGTTGCTCGGGCGAGCCCGCCGTGGCCAGGGCCCCGCCGCACAGCACGGCGCTGACGAAATGCGGCGTGGGCGCCAGGGCGCGGCCCAGCTCCTCGTAGAGCACCACGCCCTCGAGCGCGCTCATGGCCGACCCGCCGTGCTCTTCGGGGAGCAGGAGCCCGATCAGGTCGAGCTCGGCCATCTGCTTCCACAGGTCCGTGGAGTAGCCCACGGGATCGTCCTCGAGCTCGCGCACTACCGACAGGGGGCTGGCGGTGGCACACACCTTGCGCACCGTCTCGCGCAGCATGTCCTGCTCCGGGGTGAATTCCAGGTCCAGCACGTCCCAGCTCCTCTCAGGGCTTCCAGCGCTCGTTGCGCCGGTGCCAAGGGTTGTCGTCGTCGTCCACGGGCAGCGCCACACGGGCAGTGCAGGTGCTCTTGGTGTCCCCGTCGACCGACAAGGTGATGTCGAGGCCGACCCAACCGCACCCGGTGTCGTCCAGGGTGACCTCCGACACCACCCCGTCGAGGACCATGGTGTCGCCGGGGAACACCGAGTCGCGCATGCCGAAGGTGACCCGGCCCATGCGTCCGTGGGGACCAGTCCAGTCCGTGATGTAGCGCTCGAACCACGCCGCCTGGTTGGGGGTGTTGAGGAAGATGTCTCTGGTGCCGTTGCGCTCCACGGCGAAGTCCTTGTCGTGGTGCATGGGCCGCCAGTCGCGCGTGGCCAACGCGCCGAGGACCACCGTGGTGGCGGTCACGTCGTGGTGCAGCGACGGCAGCAGGTCGCCCTCGGCCACGTCACCGAACACGAGCACCGGGGGCGTGGCGCTCACGACGGACCGGCCTTGGCGTCGGCGGCGGTCCCCGCCGTGGAGTCGGCGGGCGAGGCGCGCCGGTAGCCGAAGCCGGTGTAGCTCTCGACCCCCACCGTCTCCCCGCGCTGGTTGGCGTACTCGACGTCGATCACCCAGAAGCGCCCGGTGCCGAGCTTGGTGGTCTTCTCGTCGCTGACCGAGCGCAGGATCTGGCGCGTGGTGAGCACGTCGCCGGGTCGCACAGGGTCGGAGAACACGATGGTGTTGTCGGTCATGACCGCTTCGGGCAGGCCCAGGCGCTCTTTCAGGTCGAAGTGGACCTTCAACGGGAGGTGGTCCTCGGTCCGGCCCGGCGCCCAGTGGTGCGGGCGGAACCACACCGAGATCATCGTCGGGGGGGCGATGGGCCCGTCGGTGAGCTCGTCGGCCACGGCGTCGTCCCAGAACAAGGGGTTCCCGTTCTCCACCGACGCGCACATGGTCCAGATGTAGCTGCGCTCGACGGGGAACTCACCGGTCTCCTCGTACTGAGCGATCCCGATGAGGGCGCGGACCGTATCGATGTCACCCGGGATCATGCGATCACCTTCCGGGCCCGCAATGCGGCCAGGCGCTCGGCGGGCAGCCCGGCCGCGCCGAGCAGGTCGTCGGTGTCGGTGCGGTTGGTGTCGGGCACGCACACGGGCTCGGACAGCGCCGGCATGCCGGCCAGCACCGGCCCCACCTGACGGAACGTCCCGCGCTCGGGGTGCTTGGCCTCGACCACCGCCCCGCGGAAGGCGTACTGCGGGTCGGCACCGACCTCCGACACCGTCTGGACGGGGGCGACACAGGTGTCGGCACCCGAGAGCCGGGCCACCCAGTCGTCGCGGCTCTCCCGGGCGAAGGCCGCGGCGAGGTCACGGCGCACGTCGTCCTGGACGTCGTCGTCGTACTGATGGGCAACCCACTGCTCGCACCCCAGGGCGCGGCACAGGTTGGCGAAGAACTTGGCCTCGATGGCCGCCACCGCCACCCACTTGCCGTCGGCGGCGCGGTAGGTGTCGTAACAGGCGTAGCGACCGCTCAACACGTCGTGGCCCGGGCCGGGCTCGGTCCCGATGGCGAGGTGCTCGTCCGCCGCCAGGGACATGAGCCACAGGACCCCGTCGGCCACCGACACGTCGAGGAAGGTGCCCTCACCGGTGCTGCCTCGGCCCGCCAGCGCGGCACAGATGGCCAGCGCCGCGTGCATGCCCCCGCCCGCGGCGTCGGCAATGGTGGCACCGGGGACGGGGGGACCGCCGTCGGCGCGCCGGCCCGTGGCGGCGAGATAGCCACCCACGGCCAGGTAGTCGAGGTCGTGGCCGGCCCATCCCGATCGGGGCCCGTCTTGGCCGAAGCCGCTCGTGGAGCAGTACACGACGCGGCGGTTGACGGCGCGCACCGCCTCGTAGCCGATGCCGAGGCGGTCGACGACACCGGGCCGGAAGCTCTCCACCACGACGTCGGCCCCCGCTGCCAATGCCAGGAAGGCCTCGCGCCCCTCGGGGTCGCGCACATCGAGCAGCACGTGTCGCATGGCGCGCTGGGCGCTGTAGGCGAAGAACGGCGGCGTCACCGCAGCCGGGCCCTGGCCCGGCACGGGTCCGACCTTCACCACCGTGGCCCCGTAGTCGGCCAGCAGGCGCGTACATCGCGCCGCGGGGCCCACGCTCGACAGGTCGAGCACGACGACACCGCCCAGTGGGCCCGGTGCGCCGGTGTCAGGTGAAGCGACCGTCATCAGAAGTTCTTGGGGAGCCCGAGGCGGCGGCGGGCGATGATGTTCTTCTGGATCTCCGAGGTCCCGCCGCCGATGGTGTCGATCACGGTGTAGCGGTAGGTGGACTCGGCCCGGCCCTCCATGGGCGCCTCGGACGTCTTCACCCGCAGCTGGGAGCCGGGCCCGGCCATGTCCATGGACGCATCGGCCAGTCGTCGCGACAGCTCGGTGGCGTACAGCTTGTACTCCGACGCGTGCGTGGTGGGCGCCGCGCCCCCCTTCTGGGACTCGTTCACGAACCGCAGCCCGAGCACCCGGGCCACCTCGGCCTGGGTGGCGAGCTCGGCGATGCGATGCCGGATGACGGGATCGTCCTTGAGGGGGCGCCCGTCACGGGTGGCGCCGGCCACGTACTCGCACAACAGGTCGAGGCGCTGACCGATAGGAGAGAAGGTGAACATGGTGAAGCGCTCGAGGTCGAGGGCCTCGGAGATGTACTGGAAGCCGTGGTTGAGCTCGCCCACCACGTAGTCGTCGGGGACGAACACGTTGTCGAGGTGCACCTCGTTGGTGCGCTCGTCGCCCATGGTCCAGATGGCGTTGACGGTGATGCCCGGTTGGTCGAGGGGGACGAGGAACAGGGTGATGCCGGCGTGCTTGGACGACGGGTCGGTGCGCGCCCCCATCCAGTACCACTCGGCGAAGTGGGCGGAGGTGGTCCAGGTCTTCTGGCCGTTGAGCCGCCAGCCGTCGCCGTCGCGCGTGGCCTTCAATTGCATCGAGGCGGCGTCGGACCCGGCGTTGGGCTCGGAGTAGCCGACGGCGAACTCGACCTCGTTGCGCAGGATCTTGGGCAGGAACTCGGCCTTGAGCCGGTCGCTGCCGTGCCGGATGATCGTCTTGCCCACGATCCCGACCCCCTTGCCGATCTGCGGTCCCCCCCGGCGGGCCAGGGACTCGTTCAAGAGGTACTCGTAGACCCCGTCACCCTCCTGGCCCCCGTATTCCTTGGGCCAGGTGATCCCCAGCCACCCCTGCTCCCCCATCTCGGCCATGAAGGCCCGCCGAGGGGGGGTGTCGACGATCTGGGCCATGTTCTCCCGGGTGACGTCGAAGACCTCGGGGTCGTCGTGCTCGTCGAGGAAGCGCTCGACCTCGGCCACGAAGGAGAGCTGCTCGGGCGAGAACTCGAAATCCATGGTGCTGCCTTTCGGGCTATCCGGCTCTCGGGCTTTCCGGCGGAGATTCCTGACTGGTCGTCAGATCGTATCGGCTACCATCGCCGCCGTGCCGGGTGCGCCGGGGTCGGGTGGGCAGGTCCGAGGGATCGTGAGCGCCGGGGGCTACGTGCCCCGAGCCCGGTTACGCCGCTCCGAGGTCACCGC
>DATCBU010000028.1:0-12595 GCA_036511675.1 Acidimicrobiales bacterium
GCCGTACACCGACAGGGGATGGCCCACCACGGCCTGGACGCAGAAGCGGTTGAGCACGGTCCCGAACACGGCGTCGTAGTCGAAGCGCGTGGCCAGGTCGGGGTGCATGGTGGTCTCGTCGGTCTCCTGGCCGTAGACCACACCCTGGTTGAGGTCAGTGACCCGCAGTCCCCAGATGCGACAGGCGAAGTGCAGGTTGTGGCTGTCGTGCACCTTGGACAGGTGGTAGAAGGACCCCGGCTGCTTGGGGTAGGGCAGCACGTCGGTGCGGCCCTTGTGGGTGATCTCGATGTAACCCTCTTCGATGTCGATGTTGGGGGTGCCGTACTCCCCCATGGTCCCGAGCTTCACCAGGTGGATCGAGGGATTGCGCTCGGCGATGGCGTACATGAGGTTGAGGTTGCCCACCACGTTGTTGACTTGGGTGTACACGGCGTGGGCCCGGTCGATCATCGAATAGGGCGCCGAGCGCTGCTCGGCAAAGTGCACCACGGCGTCGGGCTCGAAGCGGTCGAGCAGTGTTTCGACGAACCGGTGGTCGGTGAGGTCGCCGACAAAGGCGTCGACGGTGAGGCCCGAGACCTCGGACCAGCGCCGCACCCGGTGCTGGAGATGGGCGATGGGGACGAGGCTGTCCACCCCCATCTCGAAGTCGTACTGGCGCCGGCAGAAGTTGTCCACCACGCCCACGTCATGGCCACGACGAGACAGATGCAGCGCCGTCGGCCACCCCAGATACCCGTCGCCCCCCAGCACGAGAATCCTCAAGGCCCCCACCCCTTTCACCGCGAGGGGTACCGGGTGCTCCGGCCCCCCCAAGCCAATGGCCCGGTTCCGACCCGCCGCACGTCATCACGGCACCCTGGTCGAGTGAGACCGAACCCCCGAAGACCCAGTATGGAATGCCTGTGCCGACTCGCACATCGTCAGAATTGGGTAGACGCTCCCCCGTTGGGCGCGCCGTGCGTGAACCTGGCTACACCGGCCGATGGGCCAGGACGAACCAACCCGCCTCCTCCCGGGCGGCGTCCACGGCCAGGCCCTCCTCTTCGAACCACGGCGCCAGCTCCTCCCACAGGTAACGGTGCTCGACGGGGGCGCTCAACCGGTCGAAGGTGTCGAGAAGGAGGCTTCGGAACGGCTTGCCCCGGTAGCTGGCCATGGGAAGCCGGGCCAAGGCACCGATCCCGCGGCGCTGTCCCAGCGCCCCGAGTTGGACGACGGCGAGGAAGAGCAGCGCGGCGACCGGGGCGCTGATCATGCGGAGCACACGATGCGGTGTCCGCACCGTCACGGCCCGGACCTTCTCAGCCGCCGACAACGCCAGGCGGCGGGCCCCGAATTCCGCCGGCCGGCTGTAGAGGTAGACGAGGATCCGACCCGAGGGCGCCAACAGTCGGACCAGAGAGGCGAAGCCGGCCCGAGGGTCCTCCAGGTGATGCAGCACCCCCAGGCACGCGATCATGTCCACACTGCCGGGGGTCACCGGCACCGTCCGGAGGTCGGCCCGCACCACCAGGACATTGGGAAAAGCGGCGAGGTTGCGCGCTGCGGCCTCCACCGCGCTGGAGCCGTCCAGGGCGATCAAACCCTCCAGGTGGGGGGCCAGGAATCGGGTGTACCGACCCTTCCCGCACCCGGCGTCGAGGCCGATCTGGCCCGCCAGCGACCCCATGTCCAGATCGCGGAAGTACACCTCGGCGAACTCGGCGTCCTCGTCACGGACGTCGTCGAAGGTGTTCCATTCGTAGCCGAAGCTCTCGAAGGTGCGTGAGGTGGTGGCATCCGGAGCGGCGTCGTGGTCGAGGTCGAGAAACCCCCGGTCGAAGGGAAACCGGTGCCCGTTGGCGCACTCGGCCGAGGCTCCCCCGGCGGCGTCGGCCGGCGCCAGTCCCTCGCCGCAGCGAGGGCACGCGAAGAGCTCGAGCAGTCGACGGTGAACCACCAGATCCCTCCGCATGCGGTTCCCCGGTGCCCGCGGCGTCAGATTAGCCGGGAGCCGGCGCCTTTCTGTGAGACCGCTGCGCCCCACGCGAAGTGGTGGTGGGCCGGAACGACCCTTGTAATGTCACCGCGCGTGCGCATTCTCACCGTGGCCAACCACCTGGGCGCACGTGGGGGCCTCGAGAGGACCCAACTCACGAACTGCCGGGCACTGGCCGCCCGGGGCCACCGGGTGGACCTCGTCTACGTGAGCGCGGGGGACTTCGCCGAGGAGTGGGAAGGCTTCGTCGGGACCATGATGCGCACCGAGGGGACCCTCCCCCGCCGCCGCCACCCGGTCTCGTCGGTGGCGTCCATCCTCGGGGCGCTGATGGCGGGGCGCCGTGCCCGACCCGATGTCGTGTACGTCTACCGGTACTGGGACCTCCCCTATGCCGTGGCCCTGGGGTTGCTGGCCCGTGCCCCGGTCGTCTTCCATCTCTGCCTTCCCCCCCCTCGGGTCATCCCGAGATGGCTCACCCCGTTTCTCCGGCGCGTGGACCGCATCCTGTCGGTGTCGCACGACACCGCCGCGCGTTGGGCGGGGACGGGACTGCGGGCCGAGCGGACCAGTGTCGTGCTCACCGGGATCGACCTGGGCCGCTACGTGCCCGCTACCGACGAAGCCCGGTCCGCCACCCGGGGCAGCCTCGGCATCGCCGACGACGCCTTCGTCGTCCTCTACGCCGGCCGTATCGGCCGGGAGAAAGGTGTCGACGTCCTGGTGCGCGCCTTCGCCGCCGTGGCGACGGAGCCCGAGAGCCAGCTCGTGGTGGTGGGATCACCCTCGCTCGGGTCCGACCCCGCCGACTCGGCCCGCTACGAGTCCGAGCTGCGTACCCTGGCCGAGGGCCTGGCGGTGGCGTGGGTGCCGGCTCGCCACGACGTCGTGTCGCTCATCCAGGCGGCCGACGTCGCCGTGGCCCCGAGCCTGTGGCCCGAGCCGTTGTCCCGCTCGGTCATGGAGCCCCTGGCCTGTGGGGTCCCGGTCGTGGCCAGCGCGGTGGGGGGCAACCCCGAGATCCTCACCGGCTGGTTGTCGACCTACCTCGTCGAGCCCGGCGACGTGGCGGGGCTGGCCGAGCGTGTCGTCTCGCTGCGCCGGTGGCGGACGCGGGACCCCGAGCTCGGGAGGCGCTGTCGTGGTGACGCCGAGGCGCGTCTGTCACTGGACGCCGAGGTCCACACCATCGAAGCCGCCATGGAGAAGTCCACCGTCGACGCCGCCGGTCACCGGCGTTCGCGTCGGTGGCGCACGAGCTCCCCGAGCGATGCCACGTCATGAGGGTAGACACCGTGGTACGGGTGGAAGATGCGCCGGCCCCCGGGGCGCGTGGACTCGTACAGCATCACCGGCAGCCGGACCGGCGTGCGCCAGGCGTGGACGAGGCTCTCGGTGCGCGTGGCCCGCGACGTGGCGGGCTCTTCGGGCCACCACGGGCGGAAGCAGGTGTCGGGAACGATCGGGATGCCGAAAGCCTGGGCGTAGATCGGGATCGTGTATTCCAGGAACCCGAGCTCGGGCTCGTCGATCGCCGCGTAGCGCGCCATGAAGCTGCGGGGCGCCACCAGCCCGATGAATTGACAGCACATGGGGTCTTCGACGGGGCCGACGCGCGACGCCACGTGCGCCAGGAACGTCTCGTACTCACGGTGGGCGTCGCCCCGCATCCACTGCCACCACGCCTCGACCTCGCGGATCGGCCGTACCCCCGAGATGAGCATGTCGCCCACACCCATCGGGGGGAGCAGCTTCTCGATGGGCGACACCACGACCACGTCCCATTGGGCCAGGAACACCGAGTCCCAGGCGAGGGTCTCGCCGCGACCGGTGAACCAGCGGCTCAACATGATGTCGCCATGGCGCCACTTGTAGGCCTCGTCCCGGTCCTCGGGGTACGCCCAGAAGTCGTCGAGGAGCGGTCCCAGTGCGGTGGCGAAGCGGTGCTCGTCGTGTCGGGGGCCGCCGTAGAGCCCGTACACGGGAACACCGGGGTTGCGGTGCCGCAACAGCCGGAGGCGGTTCTCGCACACCACGACATCGCGATAGAACCAGAACAGGATGCCGAGCTGCACGGGGCGAGCATATCGATCGCCTCGTCGGGGACCCGCCGATGAGCACCGAGCCCGCCGCGGTGGTGTGGGCGTACTGGGAGAACCATCGGCGAGCGCGTCGCTCGGAATATCTGGACCTGTGCGTCGACACCATCGAACGTCACGTGGCGCCCTTGGAGCTGCGGGTGTTGTCCCGCCACGACGCCGTGACGTGGCTCCCCGACCTCGATGTCGAGCGGTGGGAGTCGTTGCCGGCACCGAATTTCCGTTCCGATTACGTCCGCTCGCGCCTTCTGCAGCGCTACGGCGGCATCTGGATCGACGTCGACACCGTGGCGCTGTCGCCGCTCACCCAGCTGCTCGACGAGCTCGATGACACGGGCATGGTGTGCTTCGGCAAGGAATTCGGGCGTTTCTTCGGTGGTCTGTGCGCCGCTGCCCCGGGAACGGCGTTCGTCGACGCCTGGGTCGAAGGACAGGACAAGGCGCTGTCCCGGCGCACCGACTGGACCGACCTCCCCTACCCGGCGCTGGCCCAGGACGTGACGTGGGAGCTGGCCCGGCGCCTGCGGTGGAAGGCGCTCCCCATGGAGCGCGTGGCGCCGGTGCCGTGGTACGAGTGGCGCCGGTTCTTCTCCCGGCTCGAGTCCCCGCGTCGTCTGCTCGAGGCCTCCCCCATCACCGTCGTGCTGTGGAACGTGGTTATGGGCCCCATCCTGCGCGATCAGACCCGCACCGAGTTGCTGGCCGGACGCACCCTGTTGAGTCGATTGCTGCGCTTGGGCCTGGGCCACTCCACCGCCCCGGAGGAAGAAGACGGCTGGACGCGGCTGCACGCGCTGTCGTCGGTGCGGTTCTCCCTGCCCGGACAACGGCTCGAGTCGACCCTCCGGCGCAACGTCGGCGCGTCACGTCGGCCATGACCGCCCGAGACCCCGCTGTCCCCGCCGGGCCCGTGGCCCCGGACGTGCGCGTCGAGGCGGTCGTGTCGGGCCGGTTGGCGGCGTCGAGCCGCTTCCGCGTCCTGCAGCACGTCGAGCCGCTGCGCCGGCTCGGGATCGACGTCTCGGCCCGCCCGCCGCGCATCTCGAAGTACGCGTCGGTGCCCGGTCCCTGGGCACGCCACTCCGTCGTGCGACCAGGGGCACGCCTTGTCCTGGACGGGGCCAAGTTGGCGACGCGCCTTCCCGCCGCGGCGCGCTCGTGGCGCGCCGATCTCACGTGGCTCGAACGGGAGATCCTTCCCGGCCATCGCACGTTGGAGCCCCTGCTGCACCGGCCCGTGCTCTTCGATGTGGACGATGCCATCTGGCTCTTGTCCCCGGGACACGAACGGGCGACGCGCGCGGTGGCGCGTCGGGCCCGGTGTGTCGTGGCCGGCAACGACTTCCTGGCGGACTGGTTCGGGGACAGCGCCCCGGCGGTGGAACGGGTGTGGACGGCGATCGACACCGAGCGCTTCACCCCGGCCACAGAGGCCCACGACGGGTTCGTGCTGGGGTGGACGGGATCGGGCTCGAGCTTCCGGTACCTGCGGGCCGTGGCGCCGGCCATCGGGCGCTTCCTCTCCGCGGTGCCCGAGGCCCGCCTCGTCGTCATGGCCGACGCCGTCATCGATCTCCCCGGCATCCCCGGCGACCGGGTCGAGCTCGTGCGGTGGAGCCCCGCCACCGAAGCGACGGCCATTCAGCGGTTCGACGTGGGATTGATGCCACTGACCGGCGGTGACTGGGCCAAGGGCAAGTGCGCGTTCAAGATGCTGCAGTACCTGGCCTGTGGCGTCCCGGCCGTGGTGTCGCCCGTGGGCATGAACACCGAGGTTCTGGCCATGGCCGACGTGGGCCTCCCCGCCACCACCGAGGAGGAGTGGGTCGAGGCGCTGCTCACCCTGTACCGAGACCGCGAGGCGGCGCGATCGCTCGGTCGCAACGGCCGCGCCCTGGCGCAGCGGGCCTTCTCCGTGCCGGTGATCGCCGCTCAACTGGCGGCGGTCATGCGGCGCTACCGGTGAACAACGCCGTGGACCCGACCCACGTCCTCGTCGTCGCCTACGGCGACCCCCACGCGCTGGGCCGCTGCCTCGAGGGCCTCGGGAGTGCCTACCCGGTGGTGGTGGTGGACAACTCGTCATCGGCGGGCACGCGTGACGTGGCGACGCGCGCCGGGGCCGAGTACCTCGACGCCGGGGAGAACCTGGGGTTCGCGGCGGCGGTCAACCGGGGGCTCGGGAGCATCGAACTACGGGGCGCCGACGTCTTGCTCCTCAACCCCGACGCCGTCGTCACTCCCGAGGCGGTGCAGCAACTGCGCCTGGCGTTGCACGCCGGGGCCGCCGTCGCCTGCGTGGCGCCCGCCCAGCACCGGCCCGGCTCGGACCGGCCCTCCCCGGTGTGTTGGCCCTTTCCCACCCCCGCCCGGGCGTGGACCGAGGCCATGGGGTTGGGACGGCGCATCCAGGGATGGGGATACGTCATCGCTTCGGTGCTGCTCGTGCGCGGGGACGCCCTCGTCGACGTGGGTGGGCTCGACGAGGGGTTCTTCCTCTACGCCGAGGAGGCCGACTGGGAGCGACGCGCCACCCGGCGGGGATGGACGGTGTCGTACTGCCCCGATGCCTCGGCCACCCACGTGGGGGCAGCGACCGACGACGACCCCGGCCGCCGAGAGGTGCGGTTCCACGCCGGGGTCGAGACCTACGTGCGGAAATGGCACGGATCGACAGGGTGGCACTCCTACCGGGCGGCGACGGTCCTCACCGCGCTGCGCCGGGCGGCGGTGTCGAGGGGCCCACGGCGACGGTCTTCGCTCCGCCTGGCCCGCCTGTACGCCTCGGGCCCGGCCCGCCAGGCCCGAGCCCGCGCCATGATCCCCGAGCGCCGGCACCACGTCCCCGCCCTGGGTGGTGACACCCCGTGACGCCGGGCGCCCCTGTGCACGTCCTGCTGGTGGACAGCTCGGGATACGAGGACCTGGGCGGGGCCTCCACGGTCCTGAACGAGATCATCCGGCGCGTCGAACGGGAGCGGTTCATCCCGGTCCTGGCCTGTCTGTCGCCGGGGCGGTGGCCCGAGCTCGTGCGCCAGGCCGGGACCGCCGCGTACAGCTTCCCGCGATCGCGGCTGCGCTCGCCAGGCAACCTCGCCACCTTGGTCCTCGGCCTGCGACGGGTGGCCCGCACCGAGCATGTCGGGCTCATCCACGCCAGCGAGAATTCGGCGCTGCTCTATGCCAGCTTGGCCGGCCGCGTGACGGGAACGCCGGTGATCTGGCACATCCACTCCCCGCTGCAGCCCCGGGCCCGGTCGGAGCGTGCCGTGGCGCGGGCCCTGCGCCTGGTCCCCCCGGCTCACATCGTCTACACCTCGACGGGGGCGCGCCGGCGCACCATGCCCTTCCCCGGCGTGCCCTGGTCGGTGGTCTCGCCCGGCGTCGACCTCGAGCAATGCCGGAGCGGTGACCCCGAGCGGGGTCGCGGCGCCTTCGGGATCCCTGGTGACGCGCTCGTGCTGTCGATGTTCGCCCGCGTCGGTCCGATGAAGGGACAGGCCGACTTCGTCGAGTGCCTCGGACGCCTGGCCCCCGACTACCCGAACCTCTACGGCGTCATGTGCGGGCCCGCCGACAAGGGCTCCGCCTACTGGCGCCGGCTCCAGGACCTTGTGGCCCGGTACGACCTGGGTGAGCGGCTCATCATCCCGGGCGACGTGCGTCCCCCGCGCAAGGACGATCTCGTAGCCGGGTCCGACATCGTCGTGCACCCGTCGCACGCGGAATCGTTCGGTCTGGCGGTGTTGGAGGCCATGGCGGCGGGCAGGCCCGTGGTGGCGGCGGCGACCGACGGGCCCCGGCTGCTCATCGAGGACGGGATCAGCGGGTCCCTGGTGGAACCGGGCAACGTCGACCAGCTGACGGCCACGGTGCGGCGCCTCCTCGACGACCCCGCACAGCGCGACCGCCTCGGGACCGCCGCAGCCGGCGCGGCACAACGCCACGGGGTCGACGACATGGTCCGCCATTTCGAATCACTGTGGGACGACGTGCTGCGCCCTCAGCGTCCTCCCAGGAAGGGGATCTTGCGCCGCAACCGGACATAGCGCATATACCGGGCGTAGAGCTCCTCGTACTCGTGGCGCTGGGCGATGACGTCGGCCATCCACGAAGGAGGATCGACCCCGGAGTGCGCGGGCAATGCGTCGTGGGGTCCCGACAGCGCCTGCAAGGTCTCCACCGCGCTGATGATCACCTCGGGAAGCTCACCGTCGCCATGGCCGGCCGATCCCCCCGTCACCGAGGACGCCGCGGCCGACACCATGTCGTCGTCGACGGCCAGCGGCACGCGTCCGGGGCCGTGCAACCATCGGGCCAAGGGGCCGAGCGCGGCGCCGGGGTCGGCCAGCAATTCCTCGTAGGACATGACGTAGCCGGGGTGGCCGGAGAGGCCCGTCAAGGCGGCGCGGGTATAGCGCTCCCACAGAGCCAGGCCGAGGCTGGGGGGAAACCCCTGCCTCGCCCTCAGTGACCGGGCCACCGCCAGCGGTTGACGCCAGAGCAGGATGGTGACGATCGGCGCCGGGAGCAAGGACCGCCACGCGGGCAGGAGGAGGCACAATCGAGGGTCCTTCCACACCACGGGGCCGGCGCCGGGGAAGGCCCGCCGGGCACACCGGGCGGCGCCGGCGGTGACGCCGAGGACGGCGGGGGATGATTCCCACCCGGGAGCGGGGGTGGGCGGAGCACTCCAGCTCCCTCCCAGGGCACCGAGGATGGCGTCGTCGAGATCGTTGAGGGCCCGGCTCTCGTAGTGGACGGGATTGTCGTAGCGTCCCGTGACCAAGTCGTCGCCCGCAGGCAGGGCGAGGCCGAGCCGACCGAGGGCACCGGTCAGTGCCGAGGTGCCGCTGCGGTGCATGCCCACCACGAGCACCCACGGGCCTCGAGGCATTCCTCGTTCCACGGTCGTGGCCAACGCGCGTTCGCAGCCTCTCAGGAGTCGCTGTCGAGCAAACCTATAGGACGGGGCCAGATGCACGGGCGGTAGCCTCGATCGGATGCGGCACGAGCGCGTGGCGGAGGCGGTCCCGGTCACGGCCAGGACGGTGCTGCAGATCGGCCAAGGTGCCGGCTGGTTGGCGACGACGCTCAAGCAGCGCCACCCGGCGCCGGTGGTGTATGGCGTGGGCACGGCCGGCGCCGCGGGCCCTGTGCCCTCGGACGGTCTGGACCGCTACGACGAGCTCGATCTCGACCGGGACGTCCTTCCGCTCGAACCGGGTTCCGTCGACTGCATCGTGTACGCCGACGTGCTCCTCCAGGTCGACGATCCCCTGGCCACATTGCAACGACACCGAGGGTTGCTGTCGGCGTCGGGCACCATCGTGTGTTCGGCGCCGAACATCCAACACCACGGTGTGGTCTCGGGGCTCCTCCGGGGAATGTTCCCCTACATCCCGGGCACGCCGCTCGACCCGTCGTACCGGCGGCTCGTCACCTCGGCGAGCATCATGCAGTTGCTCCTGGACGCGCGCTACGCGCCCGACACGGTGGGAAGGATCGAGGACGTCGGCGGCGCTCCCGTGGCGGTGGCGGGTGCGGCGCTGTTCGAGCTCCTCGGTGTGGGTGCCGCCGATGCGGAGCGTGATCTGGGCACGGCCACGTTAATCGTGCGCGGGACACCACTGCCCGACCCCGAACCCGCCGACGAGGTCCCCCTCACGTTCGTGGCCTGTATCAACGACGACGCCCAGCTCGACGCCAACTTGCGCCGCTCGCCATGTCTGCAGGACGACAGCCCGCACGAGCTCCTCGTCTTTCGCGGATGTGCTTCCGCGGCGGAGGGACTGAACGCGGGGATCGAGCAAGCCCGGCATGAGTTGGTCGTGCTCGTCCATCAGGACGTGTACCTACCCGAGGGGTGGCCGCAACGCATGGTGGCGCAGTGGCGGCTGGCGCAGCGCCAGGGCGGCCCCATCGGGATCGGCGGCGTGTTCGGGGTCCTCGACCGCACGGTGGCCTTCGACGCCATAGGCCGGGTGGTGCACCGGGACCGCCTGCTCTCGCACCGGGCCCTCCCCGCCGATGTGGACGGCCTCGACGAGCTGCTCATGGTGGTGCCGCGCCACACCCCCCTGCGCGTGGACAGCACCCTAGGGTGGCATCTGTACGGCACCGACCTGGCGCTCCAGGCCCAACAACGCGATCTCCGGGTGGTCGTGTTCGACGCGCCCTGCCACCACAATTCCCTGACCGGTCGGGTCCCGTGGCACTACCGCCAGAGCGAGCGGGTGCTGGCGCGCAAATGGGAAAGCCTCCTTCCCATCCACACCAACCTGTCGTCGGTCGGATCCTGGTTGCTCGACGCCGGGGCGGAGCGCGACGACCCCGTGCCCCCCGCCCTGCCGCGCACCGACACACCGGAGCCCCCGGGAGCCATCGCCGATCTCGTCACCCGACTGCGCCGCGAACAGGTTGCGCTCAACGGCGAGCTCGAGCAGGCCCGCCTGCAGGTGGCGTCCATGCAGGCGAGCCCGTTCTGGCGGGCCCGACAGCGGTATGTCGCGATCCGCGACCGAGTGTCGCGTCGCCGCTGACGCCGCGCTCACCCCCTCGTGGCGCCTCGGTCCCCGGGCGGCGCCGGATATGCTGGCCAGGTCGTGTCGCCCCTCTTGAGCGTGGTCATGCCGACGCACAACCGCGCCCGTGAGCTCGGTCGGGCGGCATGGTCGGTCCTGGCCCAGGATGTCGACGGCCTCGAGCTCGTCATCGTCGACGACGATTCCTCTGACGACACCGCCAACGTGCTGGACCGCCTGGCGGCGCAGGACGCCCGGGTCCGCGTGGTGCGTACCGGCACGACCGTCGGCCCCTGCGTCGCCCGTAACCGGGGCCTGGAACTGGCACAAGGCGAGCTGGTGGCGTTCTGCGACGACGACGACGCCTGGTTCCCGGGCGTGGGTGCGGTGATCGTCGAGTTCCTGGCCGAGCATCCCGACGTGGTGGCGGCCTCATCGTGGCACGTGGTGCTGCACGCCGACACCGGAGGTGCGGCGGTGTTCCGCGGTCCCCTCCAGTACGGCCGCGACCAGCTGCTGTGGCAGAACTTCGTGGCGCTGCCCTTCGCCGTGCTGCGTCGTGGCGCGCTCAGCTTCGCCGTTACCTTCGACCCCGCCCTGCCCACAGGTGAGGACTGGGACCTGTGGCTGCGGTGCGCGCACGACGGCCAGGTGCGGACCTTGCCGCACGTCGGCTACCTCTACACCCAACACCGGGGCAGCCGGGTCACGCGCACCGCCGAGGCCCAGGTGACCGGTCGCCGCAACTTCGTGGCGAAACACGGAGCTTCGATGTCGGACTCGTGCCGGCTCTTCCACGAGACGGTGCTGGCCGGATACGAGGGCGGGCGTGGCGCCATGCTTCGTGGTCTGCTTCCCGGGCGCGGCCGGTCGACCCGAGATGCCGTCGTGGTGGCGGGACTGCTCGCATCGAGCTTGGGCGCCGTGAAGGTGGGGCGGCGCCGTCGCGACCCTGGGCTCCAGGCGCGCCTCATGGCGTCCCAATTGGCACGGGGCCGGACCTAGACTTCGGCCCCTTACGGGGCGCGACCAGCTTTCGCGCATCGTGGGGAGAGGGACGACGATGCGTGGCAATGGGGTTGGTCCGGCCGACGACGGGCCCGACGCGAGCCCCGTGTCGGTGCGCCTGGGGACCCTGCCCGACGCAACGTCGGCGGCAACCCTGCACGCCCGACTCATCTCGGAGGGTTTCCTCTCGAGCCTCGGGGCTCGGTTCCTCACCCTCCTGTACGGCCGCATCGCGCGCGCCGAGGGATCGTTCCTCGTGATGGCCGAGGCGGAGGGATCCCCCATCGGGTTCATCGCGGGCTCGGTGGATGTCGGAGGCCTGTACCGGAGTTTCCTCTTGCGCGACAGTGTGGTGGCTGCGCTGAGCGCTCCCCTGCGTCTGCTCACGGCGGTGCCGAGTGTCCTCGAGACCCTCCGTCACGGACGAGACGCCGACCAGCCCGCCGGCGGGGAGCTGTTGGCGGTCGCCGTCGACCCGCGCTGGAGGGGTCGACACGTGGGCCAACTGCTCGTCGAGGAATTCATCGTGCAGCTCGAGCGGCGCGGGCACAACTCGGCGCACGTCGTGGTCGGCTCCGACAACGCGCCCGCCATCGCCATGTACGGCCATGCCGGCTTCCGCCCGGCGCGGACCCTCGAGATGCACCGGGGCACCCCGTCGCTGCTCATGGAGCGCGGCGTCCCGAGCACCGCTCCGCCCGACACCGGTCCCCGCCCGTGACGCGCCTCGTCGTGGTGGGTGGCGCCGCATTCGCCCTCGCCGTCGTCCTCACGCCTGTGGCCATGGCGGTGGCGACCCGTGTCGGTGTCGTCGATCGACCCGGACCGCTCAAGCCCCAGTCCGCCCCGGTGCCGTACCTGGGAGGGGTGGCCGTGTTCCTGGCCGCGCTGGTGGGTGCCGCTGCCGGGCACCCGGCGGTGATCGCGCCCCTGGCCGCGGCGGTGGTGCTCGGGGTGCTCGACGACCGTCTCGACGTACC
>DATCBU010000029.1:0-24325 GCA_036511675.1 Acidimicrobiales bacterium
CACCAAGCCGGGCACCACCACGACGACCAATGCGGCCACGACCACCACCACCCGAGCGCCGCGACCTCCTCGATCAACGACCACCACCACCCGGGCGCACCGACCTCCTCGATCAACGACCACCACCCAGCCCCCCGACACCACCACCCAGCCCCCCGTGACGACGACCCAGGCCCCGGTGACCACGACCACCAGCTGACTCCGGGCGGGCCCACCCCTGGCAACAACTGCAACGTGTTCCAGTCTGTCGCCAGCCCGGACATGTCTCGGACCGATGCGGAGCTGGAGAGCACGATGCCTCGTGCCGCGGCGGTCTATGACGGGATCGGCGGGTCTATGCCCGTCACCGCCGGCCCGACCCCCGTATCTCGGCCGAGATCGGGCGAGCGCTCGGTGCGGCGTGCCGCGTGGTCGACGTCGGGGCGGGTACGGGCTCGTATGAGCCTGCCGACAGCGCGGTCGTCGCCGTCGCGAGCCGTCGGTCGTCATGGCGGCCCAACGCCCGGTGCTGCTCCGGTGGTGCTCCGGTGGTGCGAGCCGTGGCCGACGGCCTGCCGTTCGCCGATGACACCGTCCGAGGCCGCCTTGGCCCTGCTCACTATCCACCACGGGATCGATGTCGTCGGCGCCCTGGAGGAGATGGCGCGTGTGGCGCGGCGCGCGGCCGTGCTCAGCTTCGACCCGGTGGGCCACGACGAGTGCTGGTTGTTCACCCAGTACGTGCCCGAGGCGACGGCGCTGGCGTGGTGTCGTGTGCTTCCCCTGACGCGGTGGCCGAGGTCATCGGGGCGCAGCTCGTCGAACGCGTCATGATCCCGGGTGATTGTGTCGACGGGTTCAACTGGGCGTTCTGGCGACGACCCGAGGAATATCTCGAACCCGAGGTGCAGGCGTGCATGTCGGGGCTGGCCATGTTGCCCGACGAGCTCGAGGCGCAGCGCATGGAGCGCCTCCGGGCCGACCTCGCCGATGGCACGTGGCCGGCGCGTCACGCCGGGCTCATGCACGACGACGTCATCGACGGACGCCTGCGGCTCGTCGTGCGGCACTGACGGGGGCATCACGATCGCACCGGTGGCAGCCGTCCCGTTGTGGTCCAATGTCGGGGCCCGCCTGGACGGGACGCGTCCCGAAGGGAGCCGGTGAGTGGGCCTCGACGACATCGACTTGACCGACCTGGCCTTCTTCGCCTCGGGCTTCCCCGACGACGCCTTCACCCGGCTGCGGCGCGAAGCACCGGTGTGGTGGCACGAGCCCACCAGCCACACTCCCGACGGGAAGGGGTTCTGGGTCATCAGCCGCTATGCCGAGATCCAAGCCGTCGGGGCCGACGCCGAGACGTTCTCCTCGGCCCGGGCCCCAGACGCCCCCGGCGGCGGGACCTTGATCGAGGACCTGCCCTATGGATTCGCGGCCGGGGTCCTGCTCAACATGATGGACGATCCTCGTCACCACCGGATCCGCCGACTCATCACGCCATCGGTGGCGCCCCGGGCGCTGGCCCTGTTCGAGGGCGAGCTCCGGACGCGCACGGCGGCCATCCTCGACGCCGCCGCGGCGCGTGGCTCGTGCGACTTCCTCGTCGACGTGGCCGTGGAGCTCCCGCTGCAAGCCATCGCCATGCTCATGGGCGTCCCCGACGAGGACCGCCACGACCTGCTGGCGTGGACCACCGCCACGCTCACCTACGACGACCGCGAGCTCGGCACCCGCAGTACGGGATCCGAGCAGGCCGCCGCGGCGATGGCCGCCTACGGCTCCGCCTTCATCGAGCGGCGCCGGGTCGAGGGAGGCGACGACATCGTGGCCACGGTGGCGCGCGCCACCATCGACGACGACGAAAGCGGGCCGGGCCCGCTCTCGGACCTCGAGCTGCTCATGTTCTTCAACCTCCTCATCGCGGCGGGGAGCGAGACGACGCGCAACGCCATCGCCCTGGGGATAGCCGCGCTCATCGAGGATCCCCGGCAGTGGGAGCTCCTGCGCCATGACCCGTCGGTGTGGCCGGGCGCGGTGGAGGAGATCCTGCGGTGGTCGAGCCCGACCCTCTACAACCGCCGCACCGCCACGCGCCAGGTGGAGGTGGCGGGGGAGAAGATCCGCGCCGGCGACAAGGTCACGTTGTGGTGGGCCTCGGCCAACCGCGACGAGGAGGTCTTCGACGAGCCGTTCGCCTTCGACATCCGTCGGAGCCCCAACCCCCACCTGGCCTTCGGCCACCGCAGCCATTTCTGCCTGGGGGCGAACCTGGCCCGGCTCGAGATCCGCATCATGCTCGAGGAGCTCCAGGCGCGCTTCGAACGCCTGTCGCTCGACGGGCCCATCCAGCGGTTCCGTACCAATAAGCACGCCGGGGTCAAGCACATGTTCGTGACGTTCCATTGACCGACGTCCCAACGGGAGGCGACATGGTGACAGACGCGGGGGACTCCGGGACCACCGGTGCGGTGGTGCGGCGCTACCTGGAGCGGATGGTGGCCCACGACTGGGAGGCGATGGCGGCGTGCCTGGCCGAGAACGTGGTGCGCGTGGGCCCCTTCGGCGACACCTACACGCCCCGGGATCCCTACGTGGCCTTCCTGTCCGAGCTCATGCCGGCGTTGCCCGGCTACTCCATGCGCATCGACCGCGTGCTCAGTACCGGCCGGACGGTCCTCGTCGAGCTCACCGAGGTCGTCGACATCGGCGGGGCACCGCTCGAGACGCCCGAGGCGCTGGTCTTCGACCTCGACCACGACGACCGCATCGCCCACATCGCCATCTACATCCAGCGCCGGGGCGAGGCCCCCGCCCTGTCGTGACGCCGATGGCGATTCCCGGAGGCGATTCCCGATAGCCGGTTTACTGGTCGGCGACCTGGACGGTCTTGCCGTCGAGCCACTGCCGCAGCACCAGGTAGCGACCCTTCAGCGCCCCGTGGTCGTAGTGCCCGAATCCCATGGTGGTGCCCTCCATGCCACTGGAGGCCGGCAGCTGCTTCACGCGTTCGAGCCCATCTTTGATCCCGTCCCGGGTGAGGTGGGCGGCACGGGCCACGGACTCGGCCACCAGGCGGCCCATGTCGTAGGCGGCGACGCCGATCGGACCGGCCGAACTGCGGGGCGACCGTTGGCGCAGCGCGGCCCGGGTGCGGTTGTCGTCGGACACGCTGTCGACGTAGACCCATCGGTCCCATCCCGCCCGCCAGTCGCGCCGGCCGTAGCCGAACATGAGCGCCGAATTGGCCACCACCGGCACATCCCAGCGCTCGGACTCCACCGCCAGGGCCACGGCGCGCGCCGCAACGCCCAGTCCGAGGTACACGAGCCCTTCGGGAGACCCCGATCGCAGGCGCGCCACCACGGGCGAGACGTCGTCGGCGAGCGGTGAGACCGCGGCGATCCCCGTGATGTCGATGCCCAGGGCGCCACACGCCTCGGAGAAGAACTCGGCATAGCGCCGGCCCACGGGGGAGTGGTCGTGCGCCACCGCCACGCTGGCGCGGCCCTGGCGCGCCACGTAACGCGCCAGGACGGCGGGCTCTTCTTCGAGCGAGCCGACCTGGTAGTGGAACATGTATTCACCCCGGGTCCGCTCCCCGCCGGTGTAGTTGATGCACGGCACCCCCGCCGCGTCCGCCAGCGGCCCCACGATGAGCCCGTTGTCGCTGATCGTGGGGCCGAGGATGATGATGGCCCCGGCGTCGACGAGCTCGGCGAACGCCTTCTCGATATGGAAGGCGGATCCCGCCGGGAGTCCCTGCGCGTGGCGGGGCAGCAATTCGAAGGCGCGGTCGAGGCGCCCGGTGGCGGCGACCTCGTCGATGCCGACGCGCAGGGCGTCTTCGAACAGCGCCCCGTTGTCGGCTTGGGGGAAGTCATAGAGGACGCCCACCAGGATCGGTGCCGTCGTGCTCGGCGAGTTGGACATGGGCCCCCTTCGTACGACCGTCAGCGGGTGAGGACGACGACGCTGGCATTGGCGCCACGCCCCACGGTGTGGGCGAGCGCCACGCGTGCCCCCTCGACCTGATTGTGCCCGGCATCGCCCCGAAGCTGGTGGACGAGCGTGACCACTTGGCCGAGGGCGGAGGCCCCCAGCGGCTCTCCCTTGGACAACAGCCCGCCGCTCGGGTTCACCGGGATGCGCCCCCCCAGGGCGGTGGCGCCGTGGTCGAACAGGGCGGCCGCTCCACCGGGTGCGCACAGGCCCAGCTCTTCGTAGGTCAGGAGCTCACGGGCGGCATCGGTGTCCTGGCACTCCACCACGTCGAGGTCCTCGGGGCCGATGCCGGCCTCCGCGTAGGCGGCGGTGGCGGCCAGGGTGCTCGGGGCGGGGACCGCTTCGTCGACGAGCCCCGACATCGGGGTCGACTCGTTGAGCACCGATCCGGGCAGGTGCGACCGCAGGACGGCGGCGTCGAGGTGCACCGGGCCCCCGGGGTGGCGGGCGGATGCGTCGGTTCCGGCGCGCCGCAGGACCACCGCCGCCGCGCCTTCGTTGGGACTGCACAACATCCACAGGTGCAGCGGCTCGCACACCAGGCGCGAGCCCAGGACCGCAGCGGCGTCGACCTCGGACCGGAACATGGCGTCAGGATTGTGCACACCGTGGCGGCGGTTCTTCACGACCACGCCCGCCAGGTGGTCCTTGGTGACCCCGGAGTCCTGCATGAGTCGTTGGGCGCGCAGCGCGAAGTAGGCGGGGGTGGCCGCCAGTCCCGACTCCTCCTGCCACGGCTCGAAGAACGACGACCGGATCATCCCCTTGGGCATCTTCTCCACGCCGAAGACCAGGACCGTGTCATAGGCGCCGGCCCGGATGGCCCCGGCCCCGAGCATGAGGGCGGCGCCGCCGCTGGCACATCCCGCCTCGACGTCGACGATGGGCATCCCCGTCATGCCCAGTCGTGACAGCACCTTGTGCCCCGACGCCACTCCGCCGTAGGCGGTGGCGCAGAAGGCGGCCTGGAACCCGCCCCGGTCCAGCCCGGCCTCGGTCAGCGCGGCGCGCACGGCGTGCACCCCCATGTCGGTGATGGTGCGGTCCTCGAACCGGCCGAAGGGGTGGATCCCGACCCCGGCGATGTCGACGCCGCTCATGACCCGACCGACCCCCCCACCGGCCCGCCGTGTTCGGCTTGCGGCGCGAAGGCGTAGGTGACGACCCGGTGCCCGTCGTCGTCGACGCCCACGGGCACCACCACCAACGCCATGGGCTGGCCCGCCGACAACAGTGACGGGTCGGCCTCGGTCAGGCGGCTCACCACCCGGAGCCCCTCGGGCAGCTCCACCACACCGAACCCGTAGGGGACGTCACCGCCGTAGCCCGGCGGCGCCGTGGTGACGGTGGTCCAGCTCCACAGCGTTCCCGTATCCGACAGCTCCACCGGTGTGGTCCCGTCGGCGGCGCAGTAGGGACACGTGTCGTGGCGGGGAAAGTGATGGCACCCGCACGACGTGCAGCGACTGCCGAGCAGTCGCGGGGGGTCCGAGTCGGTGAAGAGGCCCTCTCGCACAGCGACGGCGACGCCGGTCCCGTCCATGTCGGACGCCGTCTTCTGAGAGCCGCGGAGATGTGGTGCTCAGGACGCCTTGGTCGGCATGGTCTGGGCGCACACGATCTGGCGCAGCTCCTCGACCGCACGGCACAAGGCGTCCACCTTGTCGTTGAGTGCCGCCAGCTCGCTCGACGCCGGCATCGAAGAGGATGTCGTGGCCGAGGTGGCGGGAGCAGCGTCGCCCTGGCGCGCCTTGAGCTGTTCGTAGCAACAGCGCAGCAGGCGGGCCGTGTCGAACTCCTCGGCCACGTAGCGCCCGAGCAGCTCGCCGGTCTGGATGTCGATGGTGTGGTCCTGGAAGATGGTGTCGAAGGCACCCAGGACCTCGTCGAGGCGGTCCTGACCGAAGTACTCCATCTTCTCGAGATCGCTGCGGTCGGATCCCGCCACCTCCAGCCGGTCGGCGAGGTTGAGGTCGTCGCGGTCGCGCAGCTCGTAGCCCAGCTCGTTCACCCGCTTGGCGAAGCTCATGCCGTGCTCACCCTCGCGCCAGGCCACGGTGCGCAGGACGGCCTTCACGTCGGGGTCGGGCGTCGTGTCGATCCACACCTGGAGGTACTGGTGCGCTCGGGCCTCGTTCACCGCGATGACGTTCAGCAGTCCGAGGTAGCTGGGCTTGTCCGACATCGTGACCCCTCTCCCGGGTGGCGATGCGCGCACCCCGCGTGGCCTTCTCTCGCCGGAGGGCCATGTGGAACGATCCCATGCGCAGCCGCGGCGAGCAAGCCACGGTCCCTGGAGGGGACGCCCCGGAGGCACAAAGCGATGCCCCGGTCCTACCAGGACGCTCCGACGCGCTCCGGCGGCGCCTCGTTCAGAGTGCCAGCACAGGCACAACCACACGCCCGCTGGGCATGTCCCCGGGGACGAAGCACAAGACGTCGTACTCCGAGCTCCTCATGCCGAGATCGATGCTCTTGGCGATCTGGTCGCGGGCTTTTTCGAAGGCGCCTCGGGTGTCTTCGAGGCCCTCGCCGTCCCACAGGGACATGACGATGATCTCATGGCGAATGCTGTCGTGGTCGAGGCACACGAAGCCGCGGAAGTCGGGGCGCCGGGACATCTTCTCCCCCAGGGCGCCCACGGCCTCGATCAGTCGGGGCAGATGGTGGCTCTCCACGTGGAATGTGAGCATGCGCGCCTTGATCACCCCTCACACATCGTCATTCGGGCGTGGCGAGAAAAGAGTCCTTGGACTCTTAAGGGCTGCTGACTCTTAAGGGCTGCTGACTCTTCAGAGCCGCTGGCTCTAGGACCGGTTGCCTCTCAGGGCGCTCAGTCGGTGGGGGCGAAGAGCGCGATCCCGGCCTCCTCGGACACGGCCTCGAACCGGGCCCGGACCGCCATCCCGATATGCACGGCGTCGGGGGGGCATCCCACGATGTTCGTCATGACCCGGGGCCCCTCTTCGAGGTCGACGAGGGCCACCACGTAGGGGACCCAGTCCCGGAAGGGGCGGGTGTACATCTGGCGGATCACGGTGAAGCTGTACACGGTGCCGTTCCCGCTGGCGGGCACCCATGCGACGGGGCCGCGACATACCAGGCAGCGGTCACGGGCATAGAGCTGCCGGGCGCCACAGCTCGTGCACTGTTGGACCACGAGCCGCCCGTCGTGGGCGGCGGCCCAGTACGGGGCGGAGTCGGGGTTCGGGACCGGTGCCGGGCGCGGCTTGGGTGGGCGCTCGTCGCCCGGCGTCGGGGTGCGATCGGTCACGGGGCCTCCCGTCCGAGTACGAGGGTGGCGCCGGTGGAGAGCATGCCACCGGTGCCATGCGCCACGGCGATGCGCGCCCCGGGAACCTGGGTGGGACCGCCTTCGCCGCGCAGCTGGCGCACCGCCTCGACGATGAGGAACATGCCCCGCATGCCGGGGTGACACGCCGAGAGCCCCCCGCCGTCGGTGTTGGTGGGCAGCCGCCCGCCCACCTCGAGGCCGCCGTCCTCCACGAAGGCGCCGCCCTCACCCTTGGCGCAGAACCCGAGATCCTCCACGGTGAGGACCACGGTGATGGTGAACGAGTCGTAGAGCTGCGCCACGTCGACGTCGGCGGGCGTGATCCCGGCCCGGGCGAAGGCCACCGGGCCGCACTGGGCCGCGGGGGACACCGTCAGGCTGGGCATGGCAGACAGGTTCAGGTGATGGGTGGTGGCGTGGGCGGCCCCGAGCACGTAGACGGGATCCCGGGGCAGATCGGCGGCGCGCTCCTCGGTGGTGACGATGCAGGCCCCACCACCATCGGAGATCACACAGCAGTCGAGTTTGTGCAGCGGGTCGGCCACGAGGCGCGACGTCACGACGTCCTCGACGGTGATGGGCTCGCGTTCTTGGGCCTGGGGATTGGTCGCCGCGTGCTTGCGCATCGTCACCGCCACCGCCGCCAGCTGTTGGGGGGTGGTGCCGAACTCGTGCATGTGCCGGCGCGCCGCCATGGCGTAGTTGCCCACCAACGTGTTGCCCCACAGGGCGTCGTAGATGGCGGGCCCCGGGGCGAAGCCGCCGCCCCCACCACCGGTTCCCAGTCGCCTTCCCATCTGCGAGAGCTGGACACTGCCGTAGGTGACGAGGACCACCTCCGCCGCCCCGCACTCCACCGCGTAGGCGGCGTGCTCGACGAGCACCTCGAACGAGGACCCGCCCGAATTGGTCTCGTCGAAGTAGATGGGATGTAGGCCCAGGTATTCGGCCACTCCCGTGGCGTACATGGGGAAGAAGCCGGTGGTGGCGAACCCGTCCACCTCGGCGAAGGTCAACCCGGCGTCGGCCAAGGCGCGATCGGCGGCCTGGCCGTGCACGGCATGCTCGGACAGATCGGGGAGGTGGGGGTAGTCCGAGGTCGCCACCCCGGCAATGACGGGCCGCCGGCCCCGGGGCGGGCTCATCGACTCTCCCCGCCCGCCGCGGGCCGGAAGCGGGGGACCGCCAACTCCGGTCCCATGTCCTCCCATGCCACCTCGACGGCCATGCCCACGGTCACCTCTTCCGGTTCGACGTCGACCAGGTTCGACACCATGCGTAGCCCCTGGGCCCCGTCGAGCTCGACGGCGATCACGACGTAGGGGATCTTGTCCGCCAACGACGGGATGAAGGCCTGGCGCACGACTGTGTAGGTGTACACCGTCCCCGTGCCCTCGGTGGCGGACCACTCCGAGGCCGTGCTGCGACAGACGGGGCACACCGGGCCCGGCGGATGGCGCATCTGTCCGCAGGCCGTGCACCGTTGCACCACGAGGCGGTGCTCCGCGGCGGCCTCCCACCACCCCACGGTCTCGGCACTGGCGGCGGGCATGGGCATCTCGTCGGGGAACCAGCGCTCGGTCATGGCCGCGCCATCACCAAGGCGCTGGTGGGCACGCCCGCCGCGCTCGTCACCAGGCAGGTCTGGGCGCCGTCGACCTGGCACGTGGAGCTGCCCCGCAACTGGCGCACCCCCTCCACCACATGGTTGAGCCCGTGGATGTAGGCCTCGGACAGGCTGCCCCCGTGGGTGTTGGTGGGCAACGACCCGCCCGACCACGACAGCGCCCCCGAGGCGGCGAAGGGCCCCCCCTCGCCGCGCCCGCAGAATCCGAAGTCCTCCAGGCTGAGCAGGACGAGCCCGGTGAAGTGGTCATAGATCTGGGCCACGTCGATGTCGCTCGGCCCGATCCCCGACGCCGCCCACAGCCGCGCCGCCACCTGGCGCGCCCCGGCGCTGGCGTAGTCGTCGTCGGGCATCGACACGTTGGAGTACTGGCCGTGGCCGAAGCCCCGCAGCGCACCCTGGGCCGCGCCGAGCAGGGCCACCGGGCCATGGGCGCTGTCGGCGGCACGCTCGGCCGTGGTGACGACCACCGCACAGGCCCCGTCGTTCTCGAGACAGCAGTCGAAGAGGCGGAAGGGCTCCGACACCCAGCGCGACGCCAGGTAGTCGTCCATCGTCATGGGCCGGTCTCTCATGACGGCGCGCGGGTTGCGCGCCGCGTGGGCCCGGGTGGTCACCGCCACGTGCCCCATGTGCTCGACGGTGGTGCCGAACCGGTGCATGTGGCGGCGCAGCACCATGGCGTAGGCGATGGGGGGGCTGAACATGCCGAAGGGCATCGTGAACCCCACGTGCGCCTCCAACAGGCTGGTGGCCCGGCGCACGTGCGGGACGCGGGGCGGGCCCGGGCGCGTCGCCACGTTGCCGGGCCCCTGGCCGAAGCGGCGGAATTGCCCCTGGCACAACGACCGGTACACCACCACCGCCTCCGCCGCGCCGCTCTGCACCGCCATGGCGGCGTTGGCCACCGCCGCGCAGGCCCCGCCGCCCCCGGGGAGCCACGACAAGCTGGCGTAGCGCAGCTCGGGCAACCCCAGGTCCGCTGCCATGAAGGTGGCCTCGTTGCGGTCCTCGGCGAACGACGCCAGGCCGTCGATGTCGTCGGGGGTCATGCCGGCATCGGCGATGGCGCCCAGCACCGCCTGCAGCGCCAATTGGTATTCGCTGGTGCCGGTGATGCCGCCCCATTTGGCGTAGCGGGTTTCGCCCACCCCGACCAGGCACGCGGCGCGCCCCACGGCGCTCACCGCACCGACCACTCGGCGCGGACCTCGGCGGTGTGCTCCCCCAGCAGCGGGGGGCGGCGGTCCATCACCCACGGGGAGCCGTGCGCCAGGAAAGGGGCGCCGGCGTAGGGCACCGACCGTGCCAGCTCGGGATGCTCGAGCTCGACGAAATGGCCCCGGGCGCGCAGGTGCCGGTCGTCGAAGACCTCCTCGGGCGACCGGATCACCCCCCACGGCAGGCCCGCACCCTGGCCCAGTTCGTACAGGGTCTCGCCGTCGTGTTTCGCGGCCAGCCGCTTGAGCGCCAGCCACACCTCGCGGTAGTTGGCGGCGCGGTGCACGGGGTCGGCGAAGGCGGGGTCCGACAACGGGCCGGCCACCTCTTCGCGCTCGAGCATCTCGAGCATCCCGGCGAACACGTGCGGTCCGAGGAAGTCGGGGTTGAGCGCGGCCACCTGCCGCCCGTCGGACGCGGTGAGCGTGGGGTGAGGCCCCCGGCGATGCACGCCCCCCGAGCACAGGTACGTCATGAGATGCCACTCGGTCATGCTGGCCGAGCACTCGTGGGCGGAGACGTCGATGTGCTGACCGACCCCGGACCGGGAGCGCCACGCCAGCGCCGCCAGCACGGCGATGGCGCCATAGGTCGACGCCGTGCGCCACGCCTGGTCGCCGTGGCTCGCCAGGGGGGGCGTGTCGTAGACGCCGTCGGGCCCCGGCCCGTAGCCGCACGCCGCCATCGACCCGCCCAGGGCCATGAGCACGAGGTCGTCGGCGAGGTAGTCGGCCCACGGCCCGTCGGACCCGAAGGGCGTGATCGCACACACCACCAGGCCCGGTACCCGCTCGTGCAAGGAGGCGAAGTCGAGGCCCCGGGCCTCGGCCTGCGCCGGGCGCAGCGTGTGCACGACCACGTCGGCGGCGTCGCACAGTCCCAGGACCTCGGCGTTGTCGCCGGCCACCACCGAGCGCTTGCCCACGTTGTCGGCCCAGAAGGCCAGGCTGCGGTCGGGCCCGGGCTCGTCGTCGAGGAACGGTCCGACGGCGCGCGAGGGGGCACCTTCGGGAGGTTCGATCTTCACCACGTCGGCGCCGAGCCCGGCCAGGAGCCTCCCGCAGTACTCGGCGGACTCGTCGCTGAGCTCGAGGACGCGCACCGACCCGAGAGGAGCGGTCACGACAGGGCCCCCTCGGCCACGAGGTCGGCGACCTCGTCGGCGTGCATGCCGAGCACCGAACCGAGCACGGACTCGTTGTCCTCGCCCAGACAGGGTGGGCCCCGGCGCAACATCCCTCCCGTGTGCGGCGGCGTGGCCGACATGCGGAAGGGGACGCCCTCGAGCGGCAGCGCCGCCACCTCGGCGTTGCCGAGCATGGTGTAGTGGCCGCGCGCCGCCAGCTGCGGATCGCGCTCGAGGCGGTCGGCGGCGTCTTGCACCGCGCCGGCCGGCACACCGGCGCGCTGGAGCAGGTCCATCACGTCGTAGCGGTCGCGTTCGGCCGTCCACGCCTGGACATGGGCGTCGACGTCCACGACGTGCTCGACGCGCCCCGCCACGGTGGCGAAGCGGGGGTCGGCGGCCCAGTTCGGGCGGCCCATGGCTTGTACTAGCGATTCCCACTGGTCCTGGGTGCGGCACGACACCACCACCCATTTGTCGTCGCCCAGGGCCCGGTAGGCGCCCGAGGGCGCGGCGGGGGGATGGGCACGGCGGTTCCCGGTGGGGAACCCCGGCCGGCGACTGGGCCGGCCGTTGAGCACGGCGTCGAGCAGGAGCGCTCCCGACAGTGCGGTGGCGGGCTCGAGCTGCGAGACGTCGATGTGCTGTCCCTCGCCCGTGCGGTCGCGGTGGATGGCGCCGGCCAGGATGGCGATGGCCCCGAGGTAGCCGCCCACGTGGTCGAGGTACGAGAACGACCACCCCGCCGGCGGCCGGTCGGGGAGGCCCACCATGAAGGTGAGGCCCGTGAGCGCCTGGGCGGTGGGTCCCATGGTCACGTGGGAGGTGTCGGGGCCCTCGTGGCCGAACCCGCACATCGAGACGTAGATGACGTCGGGGCGGATCTGGCGCATGACCTCGTAGGAGAGCCCCCACCGATCGAGGGTGCCCGCCGCGAAGCTTTCGGTCACCACGTCGGACTGCGCCACCAGGTCCTTGAGCACCGCCAGGCCCTTCGGGTGTCGGGCATTGACGGTGATGCTCTTCTTTCCCCCCGTGTTGTACTTGTAGAAGATCCCGCCCCGGTTGGGGCTTGGTGCCCCGGTGGCGTTGGCGAGGGTGGCGGCGCCGAAGGCCTCGCCCCGTTCGCCGGGCTCGGGGACGAAGGGGGGCATGACCCGGATGGCGTCGGGGAAGCGGGTGCTCTCCACCCGGATGACCTCGGCCCCCAGGCACCCGCAGATCAACGTGGCCTGGGCCCCGAAGCCCAGGCGCGTGAAGTCGAGGATGCGCAGCCCCTGCAGCGCCATGCCCGCCGCACCGGGCGCGCCCTGTCCCCCCCCAGCCTGTGGCGTCACGGCGCCGACGATAGTGTGATCTCCGACACGCGTGTCAGGGAACGGCGCGCCGCCCCGACGCCGGGCGCGGCGTCACCGACGGGGGACGGGAGGGCCCATGCAGCTCGAGGACCTGGTGCTCGTCAGCGTGGACGACCACGTCGTCGAGCCTCCGGACATGTTCGAGGGCCGCGTGCCGGCTCGCTTCGCCGACCAGGCCCCGCGCGTCGACGTCCGTGACGACGGCACCGAGATCTGGCGCTTCGACGGCAAGGAGGCCACCAACATCGGGCTCAACGCCGTGGCGGGTCGCCCCGTCGAGGAGTACGGCATCGAACCGACGTCGTTCGCCGAGATCCGGTCGGGCTGCTACGACATCCACGACCGCGTGCGGGACATGGACGCCAACGGGGTCCTGGCCTCGATGTGCTTCCCGTCGTTCCCCCAATTGTGCGGCCAGCTCTTCGCCAAGGCCTCGGACCCCGAGCTCGGGCTGGCGGTGCTCCGGGCCTACAACGACTGGCACATCGACGCGTGGTGCGGCGCCTATCCGGGCCGGTTCATCCCCCTGTCCCTGCCGCCACTGTGGGACCCCGCGGCGATGGCCGACGAGGTGCGACGGGTGGCGGCCAAGGGATGTCACGCCGTGTCGTTCTCGGAGAACCCCGCCAAGCTCAAGCTGCCCAGCTTCCACAGCGACCATTGGGACCCCTTCTGGTCGGCGTGCAGCGACGAGGGCACGATCGTGTGCCTGCACATCGGGTCGTCGTCGTCGCTGGTAGTAACCGCTCCCGATGCCCCCATCGACGTGCTCATCGGGTTGCAGCCCGTCAACATCGTCCAGGCCGCCGCCGATCTGCTGTGGTCCCCGGTGCTGCGCAAGTTCCCGGACCTGCGCGTGGCGCTGTCGGAAGGCGGCATCGGCTGGATCCCGTATTTCTTGGACCGCATGGATTGGATCTACACGCGCCACCACGGCTGGACGGGGCAGGACTTCGGGAACAAGCTGCCCAGCCAGGTCTTCGCCGAGCAGATCGTCACGTGCTTCATCGACGACCCGTCCGGCATCGAGCTGCGCCACCGGGTGGGCATCGACTCCATGTGCTGGGAGTCGGACTATCCCCATTCGGACTCGACCTGGCCCCAGTCCCCCGAGATGCTCATGAAGTCGCTCGACGGGGTACCCGACGAGGACATCGAGAAGTTCACCCACCGAAACGCCATGCGCCACTACCGGTTCGACCCCTTCGCACACCGCCCCAAGGAGCAGTGCACGGTGGGAGCCCTGCGGGCCGGGGCCGCCGATGTGGACGTGACCCCGCGGCCCGGGAACCGCCCCGTCGGGCCGAGGATGACCAAGGCCACCGACCTCACCCGCCACCCCGGGACCAACCGCTAGGGCCCGAGCGCGCCGGACGCGGGCAGTGCATCCACACTCAGCGCATCCACACTCAGCGCATCCACACCTCGCGGATGCTCCCGGTCTCCATCTCGGCGGATCCGCGCCGGCGCTGCTCCCACATCTCGGCGCAGCTGTCGGCGCAGAACAGCAGTTCCCGACCACTGGCGTCGTGGCGGCGCGCCACGGCGGTGGCATGGGTGAGCAGGATGCGGCACACCGGGTCGGGCTGGGAATCGGGGCCGGGCTTGGGCAGGCCGATGCGCACCACCTCGATGGGTTGTCCGAGGCCCCGCACCGACATGGCGTCGGTCGTCTCCACCGTGGCCCAGGGCGGGAGCTCGGACACCACCGAGGACACCGCCAGCACCTCGTGCCCGACGGCGAGGTCGCACAATCGCGCCGCCACGTTGACGGCGTGGCCGATGTAGTCGTCGCCCTCGAGCAGGATCACCGTCCCCGTGGTGACCCCGCACTTGATGGTGACGGGCTCGGGGGCGATGTCGATGGCGGCCTTCATCTCCAAGGTGGCGGCCACCAGGGGCATGGTGTCGACGCTCACGAGCATGGCGCCGTCGCCGAGCCACTTGGCGATGCGCACCGCCCGGCGCGAGCAGATGTCGCGCAGCGCGGCCCGAAAGACCCCGAGCACGGCCACGGCGCGCTCGTCCCCCTCGGACTCGGTGAGGGCGGTGAACCCCGACAGGTCGAGGAAGGCGAAGGTGCGGCGCACGCGCATGAGGCGATGATCCCACCCGCCACCACGCCTGGGCGAACCCCGGCCCCGGTGCTCGACAGCGCAGGGGTCGGGACCGCTCAGGGAGTGGTGGGCACCGCCCCCACGATGTCGGCGATGTGGATGCCGAGTCCCGGCAGCGATCCCACGAAGGGGGCGTCGCCGAAGGCGAAGATCCCGCCGTCACCTCCGATGAGCCAGTAGCCCTGGTCGTCGGAGGTGGTGACCAGCCCGATGATGGGACGAGCGGGGCGCACCCCGATGCCCGGCAGCGTCCCGAACGAGCGGGCGTCGCCGAAGGGGTAGACACCGCCGTTCTGGGTCACGATCCAGTAGCCACCGCCGTCGGGGGTGGCGTCGATCCCCGCCGCCGGCGAGGGCGTGCCCGTGGCCGAGCCCAGCGCGGCGGCGTTCCCGAAGGCGTAGACGGTGCCGGTGGAGGTGACGACCCAATAGCCCCCGTCCGACGGTGTGGCGGCGATGCCGATGACGTTGGTGACGTGGATGCCCCGGCCCGGCAGCGACCCCAGGAAGGGCGCGTCGCCGAAGGCGAACACCCCGCCGTCCTGGCCCACCAGGAAGTAGCCGTGGTTGTCGCTCGTGGGCACGATCCCCCTGATGTCGTGCACGGCGACGTGCAGTCCCGGCAGCGACCCCAGGAAGGGCGCGTCGCCGAAGGCGAACACCCCGCCGTCCTGGCCCACGAGGAAATAGCCCTTGTCATCGGGGGAGGGCACCATGCCCACGATGTCGGCGACGTGGACCCCGAGCCCGGGCAGCGAACCGTAGAAACCGCCGCTCTGGCCCGTGGGGAACACGAACACCCCGCCGTCCTGGCCCACGAGGTCGTAGCCCGACGGCGCGGGCGTCGTCGTGGGCGGCGCCGACGGGGCCGGTGACGCCGGGGGTGTCGACCCTGGGTAGGCGAAGGGAGCGGCGGCCGTGCCGTCGCCCTGGGCGCTGGTGGCGGTGACGAAAAGCGACCCGCTCCCCGCCGGGACCACCACCGTGGCCGACGTGGCCGTGGCGCTCAGCACCTGGGCCGGGGTGCTCCCGAAGAAGACGGCGGCCCGTTCCAGCCCGAGACCGGTGAGCGTGACGTCGGAGCCGGCCGCGGCCGTGTCGGGCTGCACCGAGGAGACCCCCGAGCACGCCAGGCCCCCGGCGATGGGCGAGCCCACCCCCGTTGCCGCGTCGTAGCCCGTGCCGGCGGCGTAGGCCCCGGCGTTGGCCCCGGTGAGGTCGGTGTCGCCCGAGGTGATGTCGTTGAGGGCGGTGCCATACACCCCCTCGGAGGCCAGGGTGTAGAGGGCGGGGGCGAGGTTGCCGGTCAAGGCCGAGCATCCGTCGTTCTTGTCCGCCACCAACCCCGCCATGAAGGGGGCGGACAGGCTGGTGCCGCCGACCGCGGTCCACGCCCCGCCGGCGAAGATGACCATCCCCACGCCGGCGTTGGCCGAGATGTCGGGCACCTGGCGACACACCGTGCCGCAGGGTTCGCCGGTGGCCCAGTGCACGGCCTCGGGCTGATCGGCGGGCTTGGCCACGTAGCGCGACAGGCCGCCGCCCCCCGCCCCCTGCCCACCGGAATTGTTGGCACACGTGGTGGTCTCGGTGCCCTGACAGACGTTCCACGTGACCTCGTCACCGGGGCCGAACAGCTCGGTGCCACCCACGGCGGTGAGCATCGGGTCCGACGCCGGATAGTCGACCTCGGCGGCCGGGGAGAGGGTGGTGGCGTAACAGCCCTCGGTGCCCGAGTCGCCCGACGCCGCGAAGATGCTCTGGCCCTGAGCGGCGGCCATGGTGAACAACGACGTGTAGGCCCCCTGGGTCCCGCCCGACGCGGCCAGGGCTTCGCACTCTCCCCAGCTGGTCGAGATGACGCTGGCGTGGTCGTCGGACACGATCTTGTTCCAGGTGTCGAATTGGCCCTGGGTCGTGTTGGGGCCCTCGTAGGAGATGATGGCCGCCCCCGGTGCCTGGGTGGCCTCCTGCTCGATGTCGGCGTCGGCTTCCTCGGTGCCACCCACGTCGGGTGCCGAGCCGCCGTCCACCGCCGCCGCGGAGACGGTGTTGGTGAGCCCGAAGCACGTGTCGTAGGTGGCAACGTCGGAGACCGAGTGCGGTGCCAACTCGTACACCCCGATGGTCTCGCCGTGGCCGTTGAGGCCGGCGCCGATGAGCGAGTCGAGGCCGTAGGCCGCGCCCAGCTGGTCGAGTGTGTAGAAGTTGCCGGCCGCCTCGTTCCTGGCGTTCGAGCACGCCGTGAGCCCGTCGGCCCGGGGCGACACGGCCGGCGACAGCACGGTGCGCGGCGCAGTCGCGCCCTGGGGGACGACCTGGGCCAGGGTGTCGAGCCCGAGGATGCTCTGGACCAGTGCCCCCACGGGCGTGGTCGGGACGAGGGGGGCGTGGCGGGCCAGGTAGCCGCGCCCTCCGGACCGGGTCCGGTAGCGGGTGAAGTCGACCCCCAGCGCGGCCGAGACCCGACGCGCCGTCGCCCGCACGTGGACGGACAGGCCCGACACCCCGGTGACCGTCAGCCCGGCCCCGCGCAGCCAGGTGGTGGCGGAGCCGACCTCGGACGCCGTGGGCCCGAACTCCGACAGGAATTGCCCGGGCCCGAGCCAACGGTGGAAGTCGGGCGAGCGCGGGTCGTAGAGGTCGGTCAGAAGGGCGCGGACCCCGCCGGGGTTCGAGGGTGCTAGGACGACGTCGAGGTCGAGCACCTGGCCGGGGTCGAGCGCCCCCAGGGCGACCGAGCCCGCCGGTGCCGCCCCCGGCGCCAGCCGGGCCACGCGGGCGAGGGCGGGGTCTGCCGCCACGCTGCGCCCCGACCCGGCCTGGACCAGCGCGCCACACAGGAGCAGCCCGACCACACCCCGGCCGACCCGCGACCGCCTACGACGCATGGGCGTGCCCCCCTCGGCCGACTCATCGCAACCTACCGGAGCCGACGCGCCTATCGAGAGCGGTGACCCCAGGGCATTACGATGGGCCGCCGACCAGGAGACCACACCGTGCCGACGCTTCGCATCGACCATGCCGTCCCCAACTTCGACGGCTGGAAGCAGGCGTTCGACAGCGACCCCGCCGACCGCAAGGGGTCGGGCGTGCGCCGCTATCGGGTGTCCCAGGCGGTGGACGACCCCAACTTCGTCACCATCGACCTGGACTTCGACACCGTCGCCGATGCCGAGCGGCTGCTGGCCACCATGCGCGACGTGTGGGCCGGGCCCGGCAAGGCGTTCATGGTGGATCCCCGCGCCCGCATCGTGGAAGTCGTCGAGTCCCGGGAACTCTGACCCCTCACGACGCCGGGCCCGCCACGGTGACCAGGGTGCCGATGGGCGACAGGGGCCACACCTGGGCGGCGTCGGCGATCCTCATCTCGACACAGCCGTTGCTCTGGGGTGATCCGTAGGTGGCCCGCACGAACCCGTGCAGGGCGTCGCCGCCGTTGAAGTAGCTGGCCCAGGGGACGTTGGGGTCGTCGTAGGTGGAACCGTCGGTGTTGGTGCCCTGCATGCGCGAGCTGGTCACGTGCTCGAACACCGGGAACGTGCCGTCCACGGTGTCGGCGCCCGGGGCTCCGGTGTTGACGGGGATGTTCACCAGGACCGGGGCGCCGTTCTCGTACAGGGTCAGGGTCTGGGGCAGCGTCTTGGACACGTACACATAGGTATAGGAGTCGGCGTCGACTTTGGCCGCGGCCACGTCGGCGAGCAGCGTGGACCACACCCGGGTGCCCGCCAGCCCGTCCACGGTGAGGCCACTCTGGTTCTCGAAGTCCATCAGCGCCCCCTTGGTGACGACGTTCTCGTAGCCCTCGCTCCACAGGGCCATGAGCGACGAGGGGGCATTGGGCCAGCGCCACGCGAGCGTCCCCGCCTGGGCGGTGATGACGTCGGCCGGCGACGGGGCCGGCCCCGTCGCCGTGAAGGACAGGGGGAGGTAGTTCAGCTGGGCCAGCAGTTGTTGGAGGCGCTCGGTGCTGGCCTGGGCCACGGTGAAGGTGATGGTCACGGGTGCGGCCAGCGCCTTGCCGTCGGTGGCGGTGGGGCCGCTCGGTCCGGCCGGGATGACCAGGGTCTCGGTGCCGGTGGGGATGAAGGGCGCGGTGGCCCGGAAGGCCAGGGTCTCGGGGCCGACCTTGGCCCACGTGCCGCTCACCGGGGGCGTGAACGCCGGCATGCCCGAGGCGCCGGTCACGGGCGAGGACAGGCGGACAGAGACGCGCTGGTTCGAGGCCACGTCGGTGGCACCGGTGGTCGGCGTGGTGGACACCACGGTGAAGGAGGTGGGCGCCGCGATGTGCGCCTTGCCGTCACCCCGGGACGAGGCGGCGTGCCGGTCGCTCTGGACGTGGCGCCCGACCACGAACGCCCCGGCGCCCACCACGACGACGATCACCGCCACGATCAGGACGGTGCGGGCGGTGCGATGGCGGGGGGGCGGGGGGACGAGGATCTTGTAGTGGGCCATCTGGCATCGACAGTACCCACTCGGCCCGGCCCGTCCGTTTCTGCCGGCGTGCGCTGGGAATGCTTAGATGAGGACATGACGGCGATCGCCCGGTTGGCAGCGGTGTCGCTCGACGGCCCGGACCCCGCCGGCCTGGGGGCGTTCTACCGGGAGTTGCTCGACCTCGAGGTGTTCTTCGAATCCGAGGACTTCGTGGCGCTCAAAGGGGCGGGGGTCCTGCTCACGGTGCAGCGGGTGGAGGAGCACCGACCACCCGATTGGCCCACGGGGTTGGTGCCCAAGCAGCTGCACCTCGAGCTGGCCGTGGACGACCTCGACGGGGCCGAAGCCGCGGCGTTGGCGGTGGGAGCGAGAAAGGCCGACGTGCAACCGGCCCCCGACAAGTGGCGGGTGCTGCTCGACCCCGCCGGTCACCCGTTCTGCATCACCACCCTGATCCCCGAAGTGTGAGGCGCGCCGGTCTGAGGGCGCGCCGGTCTGAGGGCGCGCCGGTCTGAGGGAGCGCCGGCCTGAGGGAGCGGCACGGGCTCAGCGCTCGTGCTCCTCGGTCTCGATGTCGGCCACCTCGGCCAGGCGCCGGACATGGCGGCCACCTTCGAAATCGGTGGCGAAGAAGACGTCCACGATGGCGAGGGCGAGCTCGGGCCCCAGGATGCGGGCGCCCAGCGACAGCACGTTGGCGTCGTTGTGGAGCCGGGCCAGCCGGGCTGTGGTCTCGTCGTGGCACAGCGCGGCCCGGGCCCCGCGCACCTTGTTGGCGGAGATGTTCTCCCCCTGGCCACTGCCGCCGAGCACCACGGCCCGATCGGCGGACCCGCTCACCACGGCGCGCGCCGCGGTGGCGCAGAACCACGGGTAGTCGACGGGCTCGTCGGAGAAGGTGCCGATGTCGTGCACCTCGAACCCCTTGTCTCGAAGGTGCTCGGCCACCACCTGTTTGAGGTGGAAGCCGGCATGGTCACATCCCAGGACGACCCGCATGGGCGACAGCCAAACACCGGGGGCGGGCCGTGGCAACCGGAGGGCCGCTAGAACTGTCGTGTGGACCCCGATTCGCCCCTCGCGCCCGACGCCCGGTGTGCCTGGGCCCTGAGCAGCCCCGAGATGCTCGCCTACCACGACGTGGAGTGGGGGGCGCCGGTGCGCGACGAGCGGACCCTGTTCGAGCGCCTCACCCTCGAGGGGGCGCAGGCCGGGTTGTCGTGGTCCCTGATCCTGCGCAAGCGCGAGGGCTATCGCCGCGCCTTCGCCGGCTTCGCCCCGGACCTGGTGGCGCGCTTCGACGACGCCGATGTGGAGCGCCTGGTGGGAGACGCCTCGATCGTCCGCAACCGCCAGAAGATCGAGTCCACCGTGTCCAACGCCCGCGTCATCGACGCCATGCACCGTGCCGGGGACACCCTGGCCGAGCTGTTGTGGTCGTTCGTCGCCGACGAGACCCTTCACAATGCGTGGGCGGAGCTGGGTCAGCTCCCCTCGTCGACGCCCACGTCCAAGGCCATGAGCGCCGAGTTGCGTCGCCGCGGCTTTCGCTTCGTGGGCCCCGTGACGTGCTATTCCACCATGCAGGCGGCGGGGCTCGTGAACGACCACGTCACGTCGTGCCCACGTTGGGGGGAGCTGGGCGGGACACTAGGGTCGGCGTCGTGACCGACGAGCCTGGCGCCCCGCACCAGCCGGCCGACGCAGACGAGCCGGCCGACGCCGACGCGCCCGAGCCCCCGGCACCGGGTCGGCGCCACCACGGCAGCGATGAGGAGATCGACGAAGCCGTCGACGAGTCGTTCCCGGCCAGCGATGCGCCGCAGTGGTGGTCGGGCGAGCCCGACGGCGACGACGCCTAGCCCGGCCCGACCCCCCGTGCGCGTCGGTGTCACCGCCTTTCTGACCGACCGGTCCATGCCGGTCGACGACTTCGCCCGTGCCGTGGAGGCGCGCGGGTATCACTCGCTGTACCTTCCCGAGCACACGCACCTGCCGGTGGCCCTGGCCACTCCACCGGCTCTGGTGAAGGGCGTGCATCTCGACGACTACAAGCGCAGCCTCGACCCCTTCGTGTCGTTGGCGGCCGCCGCCGCGGTGACCGACCGCATCCTGCTCGGCACCGGCGTGACGCTTGTGGCCCAGCACGACCCCATCGTCCTGGCCAAGCAGATCGCCACTCTCGACCGGCTGTCGGGGGGCCGTTTCGTGCTGGGCATGGGATACGGGTGGAACCGTGACGAGGCGGCCGACCACGGCGTGGACTTCGGCCGGCGCCGCGCCGTGGCCCGGGAGAAGGTGCTGTGCATGCAGGCGCTGTGGTCGCGCGACGAGGCCGAGTTCCACGGCGAGTACGTGTCGCTGCCGTTGTCGTACTCGTGGCCCAAGCCCGTGCAGCAGCCGCGGGTGCGCACCCTCGTGGGCGGCGGGGCGGGGCCGGGGCTGTTCGCGGCCATCGCCGAGTACGCCGATGGCTGGATGCCCATCGGCGGGGCCGGCGTCACCGGCGCCCTCGACGATCTGCGCCGGGCCTTCACCGACGCGGGTCGCGATCCCGACACTCTGGAGGTGGTCCCCTTCGGCACCGTTCCCGACGAGGGCAAGCTGGCGCACTACGCGTCGATGGGGTGCTCCGAGGTGGTGTTGCGCATCCCGTCGGGGCCCGAGCCCGAGATGGTGCGCGTCCTCGACGACTACGCCCGGTTCCTGCCCCGTTGACCGGCGCCAGAAGCGTCGATGTCGCAGCTCCAAGGGGAGGGCTCCAACGCCTGACCAACGGTGTCTGTCGTCGAGCGTTCTCCTCCCCCGAGGCGTTCGCCTACGAGATGACGATCGCCCCGGCCCTCGCCCGGCTCATCACGCCGGTGATCCAGGCGGGCGTTGGCGGAGACTCGATCCTCGACGTCGGCAGCGGGGGCGGGCTCGTGGCGACCTCGATCGCCCTCGGTGACCGAAGAACGGTCGTCGGCATCGATCCGTCAGGGTCGCAGGTTCGACGTATGTGGCGCCAGGCGCGCCACGATCCTCAGGTCTGGCCCGTACGGGGCCGAGCCGAGAGCCTTCCCTTCGGTGAGGACTCGTTTGACTCGGTGTACTCGTCATGTGCGTGGAAGCATTGGCCCGACCCCGCGGTGGGACTCGCCGAATGCGTGCGGGTGACTCGACCAGGAGGTGCGCTCCTCGTCATCGAGATCGACGGCGCAAGCACGATCGAGGAGTTCAGACGGTTCGCCCGCGAGGCTCGAATCCCATTCGGCCTCCGCGACGCCTATGTACGTTTTGCGATGCGAACCGTCGTCGGAGTTGCCCCCGATCTGACGGCGCTCACCAAGAGCTTCGAGGGCCTCAGTGTCTGTCTTCCTGTGGTGACCAGAATGGGGGAGCTGCCCTTTCTCGTGGCCTCCACGATCGTGCTCTGACAACAGATCCGGCCACCACGGTCGGCCGACGGCAATCGAGGAACGAGCCCGCTATGCGCCCCTCGCTCCGGCGCTGGCCAGGCTACGAGACAATGCGGTAGCGGATGTGTGTGGCTTGCGAGGTGTCGATCACTCGAATGATCTCCAGTTCGACCCTCGCCGGCAACACGTCGAACAGTCGGCGCCCACCACCGAAGAGCACTGGGACTAGGTGGATCTGCACCTCATCGAGCACGTCCTCCTCAATCGCCGTCTGCGCCGTGTACGCCCCATGGACGAGCACGTTGCGGTCACCTGCGGCGGCCTTGGCCTGTGTCATCGCGCTGGCGATCCCATCTGTCACATAGGTCACCAACGGATACTTCGCGACCGAAGGTCCCGGCGGCCGGTGACTGGGCACGAAGATTGGGACGCCGTCATGGTGGTCACCGCCCCAGTGATCGACCTGTTCCGCGGTATGGCGACCGGAGAGGACAGCCCCGTTCTCTTTGATCTCATCCAGAAAGTGACTGCCTATCCCCGACGCATCCACGGTCTCGGCTGTAGGCCCAGCGTCCGAAGCAAACCCATACCACTCGTGGAGCCGCATGAAATCGTCGCCGCCGGGATTGCCCGGTTCGTCGTGGGGGCCAGCGATGTACCCGTCAAGTGACATCGACATGTAGAGCACGGATCTAGACATAGAGCGAACCTGATTTCTGGACGTTGACCTTGCTCACGTGAAACCCCTCCACACTGTCATCAATAGAAGAGACGGCGCGGTCCGCCTTGGATTCACGAGGTGAGGATGTGTTTCCAGGCAACCGGATCCTCGGGATACAGCCAACGCTCGACCTGCTTGCCGTCTCGGAAGTGGAAGACACTTACAACTCGAGTCTGTACGTCCGTCTCGCCGCGTGTCGCACCCATAACGCTGAGGGCACAGAGGTGCTCATCGTTCCCGAACACATCGTGCTCAGTGAGCCAGAATCCCCCTGTGACAAGTTCGGCTAGCCACTCGATTAGGTGGTCGCGACCACGGACATCGCCAAGCATGGGAACGTGCCAAATGACGTCGGGATCGATGAGAGCGGCCAACGTTTCTCGATCGCCCGAGCGGAATGCGTCGGCTGTCGCTCTATATGCGAGGGCGTTGGGATGGTCTGTAGACACATTCTCGACACTACGCCGGCAAAAGCGCCAGGAACGAGACTCCGGGCGCTGGCCCGGCGCGTGTGGAGCGAACTGTCACATAGTGCCGGTGTTGTTCTGGGTCCTGCGGCGCCGTCGATGACAGTAGCCACGCTGTCTCGGTCAGCCCGCGCCGATCCTGAGCGGGTTCGTCCCATGGAAGGCGTCGCGCCGTGCGTAGCACGACGGAACGAGTGGTGCGATCCTATTGGCGAACAATAGCGAGTCCGCGCTCGACGTCTTCCAGGTGGTGTAGCGAGTCATGCAGCGCGTGCTCCAGCAATCGTCGTACGTCACTCCGAGTGGCGCCAATAGTCAGCCCCCGCGTCCAGGCGTCACGACCGGCATCTTGGGCTACCTCGGCAAGTCGTATTGCCTGAGACGTCAGCGCTGCCGCTACCGCGTCCCAGTCGGCATCCCCGTAGGTCGCCACGGCCGACTCAACGAGGTCATCGCCGATGGGAGGAAATGCTGGCTCGTCAACCGTCAGCGCTTGTTCGACCCCATAGACGTGCAGAGCAATGACGTCACGGGTGTGGGCCGCGTACTCGATGGCGGACCACAC
>DATCBU010000030.1:0-25003 GCA_036511675.1 Acidimicrobiales bacterium
GAAGGCCCGCGACCTGTGCGTCGAGGCGTATCGCCGCGGGGCGGCGGCAGCGGAGCGCAACGGCATCATCGTGGCCGACACCAAGTTCGAGCTCGGGCTCATCGACGGCGAGCTGGCCCTGTGCGACGAGGTGCTCACCCCGGACTCGTCGCGTTTCTGGCCCGCCGACGCGTGGCGGCCCGGCACCAACCCGCCCGCCTTCGACAAGCAGCCCGTGCGCGACCTGCTCGAGGCGAGCGGCTGGGACAAGACGCCCCCGCCCCCGCACCTCTCCCCCGAGGTGGTGACCGAGACGAGCGAGCGCTACATCGAAGCGTACGAGCGAATCAGCGGGCGCCGAATGGCCGACTGGTACGGTGCGAGCAGGTGATGCACGCGTGAAGTACGAGGTGCTGGTGGAGGTCCGGCTGCGCCCCGGGATCGCCGACCCGCAGGGCGCCACCATCGAGCGGGCGCTGCCCGCGCTCGGTTTCGAGGGCGTCACCGACGTCAGCGTGGGCAAGGCCTTCCGACTCTCGGTGGAGGCGGCCGACGAGCCCGGCGCCCAGGCCCGTGCCACCGAGATGGCACACCGGTTGCTCGCCAACCCCGTGATCGAGGACTCCACCGTCACCGTGCTCGGCGTGGTCGCGCCCAACGGAGCGCGCTGATGCCGGCTCGGATCGGTGTGGTCGTGTTCCCGGGCAGCAACTGTGAGCACGATGTGGTCAAGGCCCTCGGGCTCTTCGGCCCGGCCCGGGTCGAGGCCGAGCTGGTGTGGCACGGGGAACGGTCTCTGGCCGGCTACGACGCCATCGTCCTCCCCGGCGGCTTCGCTCACGGCGACTACCTCCGCCCCGGGGCGCTGGCCCGCTTCTCCCCCGTCATGGAGGCCGTGGCCGCGTACGCGGCCGACGGCGGACCGGTGGTGGGGATCTGCAACGGCTTCCAGGTGCTGACCGAGGCCGGGCTCCTCCCCGGGGCGCTGCAGAAGAACCGCGGCCTGCGCTTTCTGTGCACCACCGTCGGGGTGGAGGTGTGCACCACGCGCACCGTGCTCACGGGCGAGTCCGCGCTGGGCGCGCAGCTGTCGCTGCCCATCAACCACTTCGAGGGCAACTTCACCTGCGACGCCGCCACCCTGGAGCGCCTGCGCGCCGAGGACCGCATCGTCCTGCGCTACACCGCCAACCCCAACGGCTCGCTCGACGACATCGCCGGGGTGTGCAACGAGGACGGCAACGTGGTGGGCCTCATGCCGCATCCCGAGCGGGCCTGTGACGCCATGACGGCGTCGACCGACGGCATGGGACTGCTCGAGTCGCTGGTGGTGGCCGCCACCCGGCGCGCCGCGGTCTCCGTCTCGAGGGTTCCTGTCTGAGCGGTTCCCCGTGCTACTTCTTGCCGGGTGCCCTCGGCGTCCTCGCGGCCCCGATGTCGGCGGTGGTGCGGGTGATGTCGGCGCGCTGCAGCACCGCAGCGCTGACTCCGGCGGCGCGCCAGGCGTTGTACTCGATGCCCTTGCGCTCCCCGTAGGCCTTGGCCACCTTGACGAAGGCGCGTTCCAGGGTGCCCAGGTCACTGGTCGATGCCGCCCGGTCCAACTCGGCCTGGAGATCGGCCTTCTCCTGCAATAGGTGCAGGCGGGCCAGCGGCTCGGCCGAGACCAGCTGCTCGGACACCGCATCGAGGCGCTTGCGGACCGACTCGGGAGTGCGCTTCCTGCCCCGCTTGGGCCGGTTGTGCTCGATGGTCTCGAGATAGCGACGCACGGCCCGCCCCTCGTCGCGCCCCCGGGCCAGCGCCGCTTTGTGGGTGTTCGACATGGGTTGGCGCTTGGGCCCGGTCTTGGTGTCAGGCATTGCACGGATTATGGGTTTGGCGCCGCCGCTGATGCAACCTATTTATCGGCCGCTATTTCAGGAAAGGCGACACCGGTCATTGTGGCCACGACCGGGTCAGGACCCATCGCCGGGTACGGTGACAGCGATGGAGCTGCACCGGGCGCTCGGCTTGAGTGACGACGAGGCCAGGCGTATCGAGGAGATCCTGGGGCGGCCCCCCAACCACCTCGAGCTGGCCATGTACGCCGTGATGTGGAGCGAGCACTGCTCGTACAAGTCGTCCCGGCTGCACCTCAAGCGCCTCCCCACCGAGGGCCCCCATGTGCTGGTGGGACCGGGCGAGAACGCCGGGGTCATCGACGCCGGGGACGGCATCGCCGTGGCGCTGCGCATCGAGAGCCACAACCACCCCTCCGCCGTCGAGCCCTATCAGGGGGCGGCCACGGGGGTGGGCGGCATCCTGCGCGACATCTTCACCATGGGGGCCCGGCCCATCGCGCTCATGGACCCGCTGTTCTTCGGCACTCTCGACGACGCCCGGACCCGGTGGCTGACCGAGGGCGTGGTGGCGGGCATCTCGGGCTACGGCAACTCGGTGGGGGTGCCCACGGTGGGAGGCGAGCTCACCTTCGCCCCGGGCTATGCCCGCAACCCCCTCGTGAACGTGCTGTGTCTCGGGGTCATGCCCAAAGAGCGCCTTGTCCTCAGCGCGGCCACGGGCGAGGGCAACCTGGCCGTGCTCCTGGGCTCGAGCACGGGGCGCGACGGCATCGGCGGGGTCAGCGTGCTGGCCTCGGCCGCCTTCGGGGGCGAGGGCGACGGGGATGCCGCCAAGCGCCCCAGCGTGCAGGTGGGCGACCCCTTTGAGGAGAAACGGCTCATCGAGGCCTGTCTGGAGTTGCTCGACCGGCACCTGGTGGTGGGGATCCAGGACCTCGGGGGTGCGGGGCTCACCTGTGCCACCTCGGAGACCGCGGCGCGTGGCGGCATGGGCATGGACGTCGATGTCGACGTCATCCCCCGGCGCGAGCCGGCCATGGAGCCCTTCGAGGTCATGACGTCGGAGAGCCAGGAGCGCATGCTCGCCATCGTCACCCCCGCCGATCGCGCCGCGGTGGAGGAGGTGTGCCTGCGCTGGGAGGTGCGGGCCACCGTGATCGGCACCGTCACCGGCGGCGGCCGCCTGCGCATCCTCGACGGCTCGGGGGCGGTGCTGGCGGATGTGCCCGCCGCCACGCTCTCCGACGACGCCCCGCTCTACGACCGCCCCCGCTCGGCCCCCGCCGATCTCGAAGCGCGCCGGGGCGACGACCCCGGTCGTGTCGACGCCGCCGCGCTGACCCCGGAGCGTCTGGGCGCCGATGTGCTGGCTCTCCTGGCCGACGCGTCGTGGGTGTATCGCCAGTACGACCACCAGCTCTTCCTCAACACCGTGGTGGGGCCGGGGGAGGACGCCGCGGTGCTGCGCCTGGCCGCACCGGGGCTGCCGGCGAGCCGCCGGGGCCTGGCCATCTCCACCGACTCCAACCCGCGCTGGTGCGCGGTCGACCCGCGCCGCGGCACGGCCATGACCGTGGCCGAGTCGGCCCTCAACGTGGCGTGCACCGGGGCCCGGCCCGTGGCCCTCGTGAACTGCCTCAACTTCGGCAACCCCGAGCACCCCGAGGTGATGTGGCAGCTGTCGGAGTCCGTCGACGGCATGGGCGAGGCCTGCCTGGGCCTGGACACCCCGGTCATCGGCGGCAACGTCAGCCTCTACAACGCCAGTGCCGGCAACGACATCGATCCCACCCCCGTGGTGGCCGTGCTGGGGGTGATCGACGACCTGGTGCGCCGGCCCCCCGGCATGGCCCTGGTGGCGGGGTCGACACTCGTGCTCCTGGGGGACACCGACGCCGCCCTGGCCGGCTCGCGCTGGGCCGTGGAGCGTCACGGCCGCCTGGGCGGCATGTTGCCCGCGCTCGACCTCGCCGTGCACGCCCGCCTCCTCGAGCTGTTGACACGCCTGGTGCCGGTCGAGGGTCTGCTCACCTCGGTGCACGACGTCTCCGGCGGTGGGTTGGCGCTGGCCCTGGCCGAGAGCGCGCTGCGTTCGGGGGTGGGTTGCGCCGTCGACGGGGTGCGTGACCACGCCGAGCTCTTCTCGGAGTCCTCGTCGCGTGTCGTGCTGGGGACGACGCGCCCCGACGAGGTGCTGGAGCAGGCCGCCGCCGCCGACGTGCCGGCCCGCGTCATCGGCTCCGCCGGTGGGGAGCGGATCGCGGTGACCGGTCTCCTCGACCTGGCCGTATCCGACGCCGCCGAGGCCTGGCGCCAGGCGCTTCCCGGCGCGCTGGGCGAGCCCGTCACCGCCTGACCGGGCGCGTGGCGCCGAACTATCCCCCCAGGCGCACCCGACCGTCGTCGTCGAGGTGCCAACCCGCATTGTGGGCGACCTCCCAGGGGTGGCCGTCGGGATCGATGAAGACGCCGGAGTAGCCGCCCCAGAACGTGGTATCCGCTTCGCGGCCGATCGTCGCCCCCGCGGCGCGGGCTTCGGCCATGACGGCGTCGACCTCGGCCTCCCCCCGGGTGTTGTAGGCCAAGGTCACCCCGCCCCAGCCCCCGGAGTCCTCGACGGCGGAGTCCCGGGCCAACCGAGCGCGGTCCCACAGGGCGACGATCATGTCCGGGGCCTGGAAGAACACGACGTCGTCCTCGAGGCCGGCGTCGCTGCGCCACCCCAGCGCTTCGTAGAAGGCGCGGGCCCGGCCGAGGTCGCGCACACCCAAGGTGATGAGGCTGAGTCGTTGGTCCATACGCGCATTCTCCCAGCCCGGTGGGTCGGTGCGAGGAGGGGTTTCGCCTACGCTGCCGCGTGATCCGCGATCGGCGCGATCGGTGCGCGGGCCGGTCGCCGAGGGCACGGGAGAACCGTTGGCGAGCGAGCACGACCCGACCGGCGAGCACCTGCCCATCGACCCCGACCTGGCGCCGTCGGACTCCGCTCAACCCACGATCGAGCGCGCCACGGGCACCGGGCCTGGCCAAGTGCACACCGGCCATGTGCACACCCGGCGGTCGCGCCAGGCGGTGCTCTGGGCCATCGCCCTGGGGGCCGCCCTGGGGGCTCCGGCCCGGTACGGCATGGCCCAGCTCATCCACGTGGCCCCGGACAGCTTCCCGTGGGCGACGTTCGTCACCAACATCTCGGGCAGCGTCGCCCTGGGCTTGCTCCTGGCGCTCATCCTCGAGCGGTTCCCGCCCACCGTGTACGTGCGCCCCTTCGTGGCGACGGGGTTCCTGGGTGCCTACACCACGTATTCGACCTTCGCCGTGGAGACCGACCTCCTGATCAAACAGGGCCACGCCGCTCTCGGGATCGGCTACGCGGCTGCGAGCCTGGCCACCGGCTTCCTGGCAGTGTGGGCCGGACTCTGGGCGGCGCGCGCCGTCCCGTCCGCACGCGGGGCGCGGACACCGTGAGCGCCCTGGCCTGGGTCGGCTTCGTCACCGCGGCGGCCATCGGCGCCCCGTTGCGCTACGTCCTCGACGGTTTCATCGGCGATCGCGTCGAGGGGCCGTTCCCGTGGGGGACGTTCCTGATCAACGCTTCGGGCTCACTGGCGTTCGGCGTGCTCACCGGGCTGGCGCTGTACCACGCCTTCCCCGAGAGCTCCAAGGTGATCCTGGGCACGGGGTTCTGCGGTTCGTACACCACCTTCTCCACCTTCAGCTTCGAGACGGTGCGCCTGGTGGAGGAAGGTGCGCTCGGCCAGGCGTTCCGCTACGCGCTCGGCACGCTCGTGGTGTGCGCCGCCGCCGCCGCGCTGGGCTTGGCCCTTGCCGCCCTGTGACCCGAGGTCACCGGTCTCGCCACGCACCGCTCTGGTAGCGGTCGAGGCCCTCATCGAGCTGGCCCGTGCGCAGCGTGGCCAGGCCGTGTTTGTACTCGTTGGCGATGGCGTCGGAGACCGTCAGCGACCACTGCTCGTACGACGCCAGCCGGTCACTGCGCAATGCCGCCTGGGGTCGACCGGCGATCTCGTGCGCCAGGCTGATAGCGGACTCGAGCGCACCGCCCGTGGCCACGATGCGGTTGGCCAGGCCCATCCGCAGCGCCTCGTCTCCGCTCACGCCCCGGCCGGTCAGGATGAGGTCGAGCGCGTGGCTGTGGCCGAGGAGCCGGGTGAGGCGGAAGGTGCCGCCGTCCATGAGCGGGATCCCCCACCGTCGGCAGTAGACACCGAACACGGCGTCCACCGCGGCGATGCGCAGGTCGCACCAGGCGGCTAGCTCCAGACCTCCCGCCACGGCATGGCCCTCGACGGCGGCGATGACGGGCTTGGACAGCAGCATGCGGGTCGGCCCCACAGGCCCGTCGCCGTCCGGCTCGACACGGCTGACCCGGGCCAGGCCCGGCTCGCGCATGGCCTTGAGGTCGGCACCGGCGCAGAAGGTGCCACCGGCACCGGTGAGGACGGCCACGGCCTGGCTCTCGTTGTCCTCGAAGCCGCCGAAGGCGTCGACCAGCGCGGTGGCGGTGGGACGGTCGATGGCGTTGGCCACATCGGGGCGGTCCATGGTGACGATCGTCACGGGGCCGTCCGTGGTGACGTGGACGGTCACGGTGTGCCCGTCGGGCTGAGCAGCCGGCGGGGGTGGCGGCCGTCGACGTAGCCGATGAAGGGCGGGTAGATGTTGTACCCCAGCAGCTCCTGCAGGCGCGCCGGCAAGGTGCGCGCCAGGTCGGGCGGCACTGCCAGCACGTGGTTCTCGACCGGTCGCAACCACGCCGACGCGTAGTGCTGCACCACACCCAGACGGGGCCTGTCGGTGGTGTTGGCACCGCCACCGTGCCACACACTGCCCAGATACAGCAGGGCGGTGCGGGCCGGCATCTCGATCGTCCTCGTCGGCGTGAAGGAGTCGGGGCGCTCCTCCACCCAACGGTGACTGCCCGCCACGATGTGCGTGGCGCCGTTGGCGGCGGTGAACTCCTCCAGCGGCCACATGACGTTGACCACCAGCTCCTGATGGGGTCGGGGCATCGGATAGATCGCGTCGTCGGGGTGCAGCGGTTGCGCCACCTCGCCGGGGCCGATCGAGATCGCCGCCGGGGCGCTCAATTGGTAGTTCCCCAGGACCCGGTCGAGGACGCCGAGCACGACCGGATGCGTGGCCATGACGTCGAGGGCGCGCGTCTTGGCGAACAAGGCGTAGACGCGTCGGGTGCGGCGTCCCTCGAAGTCGTCGCGTCCCCCCGGGGTGTGCTCGAGGATCCGCTCCAGCTCGCCGCGCGCCGTCTCCACCCGGGCGGCGGTGATGGCGTCGGGGACCGTGGCGTAGCCCTGGGCCTCGAGGGCCGCCACGACGCCCTCAACGGTGTTCTCCACGGTGGCGTCGACCGTGTCCTGGCCCACAGACCCTCCCTAAGGGAATATGCTGGCCATGGTTCACCTTCCAGAAGGGAATGTCAAGATGCCGGCCGAGTTGAACGCCACCCAGGGGTCGTTGTTGGGGTTCCTCTACGACGGCCCCAAGACGGGGTGGGACCTGCTCCAAGAGATCGAGCGGGGCCTGTCGCGCTTTTGGAACGTGACCCCCAGCCACGTCTACCGCGAGCTGCGTACCTTGGAGGAACGCCGGCTCGTGACCGCGGGCCGCACCGGTGTGCGCGACCGGCGTCCCTTCACCGTCACCGCGGCGGGCAAGCGGGCGTTCACGCAATGGATCGCCCAGGAGCCCGGTCCCGAGCAGATCCGCAATCCGCTGCTCATCACCTTGTGGTTCGGTCGCCATCTCGACGACGACACCCTGGCGGGATTCCTCGAGTCGAATCGAGCGGTGCACGAGAAGCGACTCGGTCACTACGAGCACATCACTCCCACCGACCGCCACACCGGAGCCGTCATCGCCTTCGGCATCGCCTACGAGAAGGCTGTCATCGCCTGGATCGACGACCTCACCAGTGCGCCGTGCTGACCGTGCGCACCGCCACGCTCGAGGATCTCCCGGCCGTCATCGTGCTGTGGAGGGCGGAGGCGGGACCGACCCGCCATGCCGGGCAGCTGGCCGAGGCGACGGTCCTGGTAGAGCGGGACCGAGAAGCTCTGGTCGTCGCCGAGTCCGACGGCACCCTCGTCGGCGCCCTCGTCGCCGGGTGGGACGGCTGGCGCTTTCACCTCTATCGGCTGGCGGTGGCATCGGCGCAGCGCCGCACGGGTGTGGCGTCCGCACTCCTCGATGCGGCCGTGGAACGTGCCCGCACCTTGGGCGCGGTGCGCGTCGATGCCATGGTCAACGCCCGCAACGCCGACGCCGAGCACTTCTGGCGGAACGCGGGGTTCGAGTGCGACGGCACGGACCGGCGCTGGTCGATCGTTCTCTAGCACTGGTGCCTCGCCGGCCCGGTCCGAACGCTCGAGAGGCCCGGGTAACTTGAGCCGGTGACCGACGTCGTGGTGATCACGGGAGGGAGCCGCGGCATCGGGGCGGCGACGGCGCTGGCGTTGGCACGCCGGGGCTGGGCCGTGGGTGTCGGCTACCGCGCCGATTCCGACGCCGCCTTCCGTGTCGTCAAGGAGTGCGAGAGCGCCGGTGGAGCTGCCCTCGCCGTCGCCGTCGAGGTGGGGTCGCCGTCCTCGGTGGCCGCGCTGTTCGACGCCGCGGCGGGTCTGGGCCCGATCCGGGCGCTGGTCAACAATGCCGGGATCGTCGACACCCGCAGCCGGGTCGACGAGATGACCGCTCTCCGATTGCAACGGATGTTCACCGTCAACACCATCGGCCCTTTTCTCTGCGCCGGGGAGGCGGTGCGGCGCATGTCGACGCGCCACGGGGGCACCGGGGGCTCCATCGTCAACGTGTCCTCGGCGGCGTCGCGTCTCGGGAGTCCGGGCCAGTACGTCGACTACGCCGCGTCCAAGGGAGCCCTCGACACCATGACGCTGGGGTTGGCCAAGGAGGTGGCCCAGGAAGGCATCCGGGTCAACGCGGTGCGACCCGGTCTCATCGACACCGAGATCCACGCCAGCGGCGGCCAGCCCGACCGGGTACGGAGCTTGGAGCACGAGATCCCCATGGGGCGCGGCGGCCGTCCCGAGGAGGTGGCCGACACGATCGCATGGTTGTGCTCACCCGAGGCCTCGTATGTGACCGGCGCCCTCGTCGACGTGAGCGGGGGACGGTGAGCGCTGGCCACTACACGCCATCGTCGTGCTCGCCGAGGCCGACGGCGGCCAGGAGAGCGCGGGTGAAGGTGCTCATGTCGGCGTAGGGAATGCGTGCGGGGTCCCACCACGCCACGTCCGAGGTCTCGTCGCCGTCGGGCCGGGGCGAGCCCCCGGTGACCCTGGCGGCGAAGACGGTCGAGACATACGACGTCTCGTCCCCGTTGGGGTAGGTGATCCGGAACTCCGGGCCGCCCAGGACGGCCAGGATCGGGCCCAGCTCGACGGTCACGCCGGCCTCTTCCTCCGTCTCGCGCCGCGCCGCGTCGGCAGGCGATTCGTCGGGCTCGATGGCTCCCCCGATCACCGCCCACTGCCCGGTATCGATGACCCGCACCAGCAGGACCCGGCCGGCATCGTCGCGGGGAATGACCGCCGCCGACGGAAGGACGAGCAGTTCGGTCCCCACCAGGGCTCGCAGCCGCGCGATGTACGGGGCGATCGCCACCACCGCAACCTATCCCCGAGGTGTCGTCGCGATGGGGCCGCCGCCCCCGGTGTCCGGTTTCCTGGCCCCGACATAGAGCCGCACGGTCTTACCCTCGGTCTCGTAGGGGGCGCGTCGCTGGGCCAGGGTTACCTCGAGGCCGGCGGCCGTCGTCGCCGCCACCAGTTCGTCGAGCTCGAAGAGCGTGGCGGCGAAGGGCACCGGCTCTTGGAGGAATTCGTCGAGCTCGACGTCGTCGGTGCCCTCGTGGGCGCTGAACAGGACGTGCCCGCCGGGGCGGAGCACCCGGGAGAACTCGCGCAGCGCAGCGCCGAGCTCGGCGCGGCGAAGGTGGATCACGGCGTAGAAGGCCAGGACCCCGCCCACGGCGTCGGACGCGAACGGGAGACTGCGCATGTCGGCGACACAGGCACCGTCGAGCCGAACCTGCGCCCGCCTGGCCATCTGCGGGGAAAGGTCGACCCCGACGACGCGGCGTCCCCAGGAGCGGACGAACGCACCGATCTGGCCCGGCCCGCATCCGATCTCGGCCACCGGATCCCTCACCGACCGGCCAAGGCGGCCAGCACCTCTCTGTCGAGGGGCTTGTCCCGCAACTCGTCCAGAAAGCGCGACTCGTATTTGGCCGCCACCGTGTCATAGGTGGAGCGGAGGGAGTCCCACGTCACCGCATCATTGTGTCGGCCGTCAGCTGCCGTCGGGGAACCCTCCCCAGTGCAGGACCATCGGGGTGGTGCGGGAGGGTGGTCGGCGGGCGCCGCGCCGCCGACCTCGGTCCCCCGGGCTCAGTCGGGCTGAGACAGCTGCTGGGCCCAGCGCCGGCCGAGCCACGCCACCCAGCCGACCTGGGCCACGAGGGTCAGCCACAAGACGATCCATATGGGACTGGTCACAGGTCACACCTCGATTCGGGAGCGGGCAGTACCGCAGAATTTACCCATGCGTCGGCCATCCCGCCTATCGGGGCCGTGGCTATTGATAGTAGCTAGTTAGCTAAGTATCATAGCCATATGACCACAGACCAGGCATCCGACGTCCAAAACGACACCCGATTTCTCGTCCGCCCCGAAGGGCGGATCGGCTACGAGGTCCAAGGTACGGGCCCCCTGGTGGTGCTGGTGCCGGGCATGGGCGACCTTCGGTCCACCTACCGGTTCCTCGCCTCCGCCCTCCGGGAGGCGGGCTACCGGGTGGCGTCCACCGACCTGCGGGGTCACGGCGACAGTGACATCACCTTCGGCTCGTACGGGGATGTGGAGACGGCGGACGACGTCGTCGCCCTCATCGAGAAGCTCGGTGGCCCCGCCGTGGTGATCGGCAACTCCATGGGTGCCGGATGCGCCGTACTGGCAGCGGCGGCACGTCCCGATCTTGTCCATGGCATGGTGCTCGTGGGGCCGTTCGTCCGCAACGGCAAGGTGGGTGCGGCCCAGCGCCTCCTCCTGCGAGTCGCCATGGCGCCGGTGTGGGCGGCGGCTTCATGGAAGATGTACCTGCCCAAGCTCTATGCCGGGCACAAGCCCGTCGACTTCGACCAGTACCGCCGCCGGGTGGTCGCCAACCTGCGTCGGCCGGGATACGCGGCGGCGTTCTCCCGCACGACGCGCACGAGCCATGCATTGGCCGAAGCTCGGGTGTCCGACGTCTCGACCCCGACGCTGGTGGTGATGGGCGAACTGGACCCGGACTTCGCAGACCCCGCGGCCGAGGCTCAGTGGCTGTCGGCGGCGCTGCACGGCGAGGTGGTCATGGTTCCCGACGCCGGGCACTATCCCCAGTCCCAGCAACCCGAGGTGACCAGCGCGGCGGTGCTGCGCTTCCTCCACGGCGTCGTCGGCCATGCCTAGAGCGGGACTGACCCGGGAGCGGGTCGTGGACGAGGGCGAGAAGATGGCCGACGAGCTGGGCCTGGGGCAGGTGACCCTCGCCGCGCTGGCGTTGCGACTGGGCGTGCGCCAGCCTTCGTTGTACAAGCACATCGACGGCATGGCCGGTCTGCAGCGGGGCCTCGCCGTGCGGGCCAAGACCGAGTTGGCCGAGGTTCTCTCGCGCGCAGCTGTGGGCCGGTCACGTGGGGACGCCGTCGTGTCCATAGCCGGGGCCTATCGGAGATGGGCGCTGGCCCACCCCGGCCGCTATGTCGCCGCGCAGCGCGCCCCGGTGTCCGGCGACGTCGACGACGAGGTCGCCGGCGCGGCGGCGGTGCAGGTCGTGGCCGACGTTATGGCCGGGTTCGAACTGCACCACGACGACGCCATCGATGCCATCCGCGCCCTGAGGGCCGCGCTGCACGGGTTCGTGACACTCGAGACCGGCGGGGCCTTCGGGCTCCCGGCCGACGTCGATCGCAGCTTCCACCGGCTGGTCGCCGGACTGGTCACGGCGCTGTCGGCGTGGACCGCGGCCGCGGAGCGTGTGGTCGGACTCGGATAGTCCGGCCTACGGTGGGGGAGTGTCCTTGGGCAGGGGTGCGATTCTGTGCGACTTCGAGGGCTGTTGGAACGCGCTGGTCGTCTCCAGTCCCCTCGAGCGATTGGCCCCGCCGGTGAACGACATCATCCAGCACCGGGCATGGTGCAAGGGCTGGATGACCGACGAGCAGGACCGGGATCTCTGTTCCAGACACTCGAGGGGACGGCCCTAGAGCGATCTGGTGGTGACCAGCCCTGCAAGTGCAACTCGTGCGGCTGAGCCCACTGGCGCCCCCCGGGGGCTGGTCACCGCGAGCCATCGTCACGGTCCGGGATGAAGAATTCCTTGGAGACCCTTGTGGGCTCTCTGTGAAGTGGGTGCCCCTCGTCGTGTTGGTGGCGGCCGCGTGCTGAAGGGGATGGGAGAGCCCCGGCGCGTGCAAGGCTCTGCCCATGTCTGCCACGACGGGTGACGACGAGGGGGACCCCGGTCGCCAGGCACTGCTCGCCCGGGCCCTGACCCTGTCGTATGTGTCGGTCTTGTGGGGCGTGAGCGCGGGCGGGTTCTCCATTGCCATCGGGCTGCTGGCGGGGAGCCTCGGTGTGCTCGGCCTGGGTCTGAACACTCTGGCGGATGTGGCCGGCTCCATCGGTCTGGTGTGGCGGTTCGGGGTCGAGCGCCGGGACCCGGCCCGCGGCCACCGGGCCGAGGCGAGGGCTTCGGTGGTGGTGGCGACGGGCTTGAGCATCGTGGCCGTGTCGCTGACCGTGGCGGCGGTCAACGGATTGATCGACGGGTCGGGGCCCCAGAGGTCGGTGTTGGCGATGGCTTCGGCCGGGGTGTCGGCGCTGGTGCTCGCCCCCTTGGGGTTGGCCAAGTACCGGACGGGGATCGCCCTGCGCAGCCACGCCCTCAAAGGCGACGGGACGTTGAGCGGCATGGGGGCCGCGCTCGGCGTCGTGGCCCTGCTGGCGCTGGTGGCCGACCGGCTCCTGGGGTGGTGGTGGGCCGATCGGGGTGCGGCGCTGGCTGTCGCCGTCGTGGCTGCCGGGGAGGCCGCCCGGGTCCTCAGACGCAGGTCGGAACCGGCCGAGGATTGACTTCTAAGTCCGTTCGTCTACACTTACCGTAAGTGGGAGCTAACGCACTGGGGGTCGATGCACTGGGGGCTCTGGGCGATCCGACACGCCGGGCGATCTTCGAGCGGCTCTCGGAGAACCCTTCGGCCGTGGGCGAACTGGCGGAGCTCGTGCCCGTGAGCAGGCCCGCGGTCTCTCAACACCTCAAGGTGTTGAGAGACGCCGGGCTGGTGACCAGTCGGCGCGACGGGAACCGACAGATCTACCGGGTGGACCCGGATGGGATCGAGCAGCTACGGGCCTACCTCGACCGATTCTGGGACTGCGCCCTCACCAGCTTCAAAGCCGTCGTCGAGCAAAGAGCGGTCATCGAGCAACGAGAGGAAACGGCACATGACTGATGCACAGAGCACCCCGATCCGGTCGACGGTCGTGGTCGACGCGCCCATCGATCGGGCCTTCACCGTGTTCACCGAGGACATCGGCAGCTGGTGGCCACCCGAGCACCACATCCTCGAGGCGGAGCTGGCCGAGATGGTGTTCGAGCCCCGCCAGGGCGGGCACGTCTATGACCGCGGTGTGGACGGGAGCGAATGTCGGTGGGCACGGGTGCTGGCCTACGAACCTCCACGCCGGGTCGTGTTCTCATGGGACATCAGCGTGCAGTGGCAGATCGAGACCGATGTGGCCAAGACGAGCGAGATCGAGGTCCGGTTCATCGCGGAGACGCCGCAACAGACGCGCGTCGAGCTCGAACACCGCAACATCCACCATCATGGTGACGGGTGGGAGCAGATACACGGTGCGGTCGGGTCACCCGGCGGTTGGAACGGTGGCTTGCAGGCCTTCGCGTCACGGCTCAAGAATTCGTCGACATAGGGAGCTGTGCGTTTGCGGAGACTGGACCGGCACCACCCCGAGGACGACAATGAGGGTGTGGTGGACACGTTTGCCTCCCGGTTCGCGGCGGTGCGGTCGCAGTACGGGCCACTGGCCTGGGGTCTCGATCCCTCCGGGGCGATCCTCGAGGCCTGGGGTGTCGGGGACACGCCCGACGGGCTCGATCGCTTCGTCGATCTCGCCCTCAGCGCCGCGGTGGGGACCGTCGGTCTGGTCAAGCCGCAGGCCGCCTTCTACGAGCGACACGGGTGGCGGGGTTTCCGCACCCTGCAGCGGTTGATCACCGAGGCGCGTGGTGCGGGGTTGCTCGTCATCGTGGACGCCAAGCGCGGAGACGTGGGGACCACCAACGACGCCTACGCCGAAGCCTTCCTCGGGAAAGACGCCCCCCTCGGCGCCGACGCCCTCACGGTCCACCCCTACCTCGGCGTCGGGGCCATGGGGACCTTCGTGGCCCGGGCGCACGAGGCGGGAAGCTGCCTCCTCGTCGTCACCCGGTCCTCGAATCCCGACGGCAGGGTGGTCCAGTCGGCGGTCAACGCCTCGGGCCGGAGCGTCGAGGAGCAGCTGCTGGTCGAGATCGGCGAGCTGAACGCGCACCTGGCGCCCGGCCAGATCGGGCCCATCGGCGCCGTGGTCGGGCCGACGCACATGGAACCGGCGCTGGACCTGCGCGCTGCGCAGGGCCTGTTCCTGGCACCCGGTGTCGGTGCCCAGGGCGCCACATCCGAGGACGTGGCCCGTGTCTTCGCCGCTTGTCCGGATCGCGTGATCCCCAGTGCGTCGCGGTCGCTGTTGCGTGGTCCGGACGTCAACCAGCTCCGGGATACCGCCGGCGCGCTCGCTGCGGAGTTCAGTCGAGCTCTTCCCGCCTGAACCGGCGCACCCCGCCAAGGCAAAGAGACGCGTGACGCCGTCGGCGCCACCGGCCCGTAGACATCGAAGCGTCCCACCAGCAGGCGCTCGGCAACGCCCGTTGACGTATCCCCATATGGTTATATAATCTGGGTAATGGCCAGAGCCTCGACGACGGCGGACGCGTTCAATGCGGTGGCCGAGCCCCGGCGTCGGCAGATCCTCGACGTTCTGTCCGGGGGGGAACGGCCGGTCAACGATCTCGTGGCCCTGCTCGGTGTGGCGCAGCCGCTCGTGTCCAAACATCTCCGGGTGTTGCGCGAGGTCGGGCTCGTGGATGTGCGGGACGTCGGGCGGCAGCGGGTGTACCGCGTCAACGGCCGCCCGCTCAAGCCCATCCACGACTGGGTGGCGAACTACGAGCAGTCGTGGTCGGAGCGATTCGACCGGCTCGATGTCGTATTGGAGGAGCTCAAGGAAATGGAGGATCAAGATGACTGAGACACGTCACGGCACCGCCATAGTCAGCCTTCCGACGGACACGCAGATCCTGATCACCCGGGAATTCGACGCGCCGAGGCATCTCGTCTTCAAGGCGCGGACCACCCCCGAGCTCATCAAACGCTGGTGGGGTGGGGACCGGGGTGAGGTGACGGTGGCGGAAGTGGATCTTCGTGTCGGGGGCACATGGCGCTACGTGATGATGACGAACGGTGGATTCGAAGTCGCCTTTCACGGCGAATACCGCCAGGTCGTGCTCAACGAGCGCATCGTGTCGACCGACGTCTTCGAAGCGATGCCGGATGATGGAACCGTGGTCACCGATACCTACGCCGAGACCGACGGGCGCACCACACTGTCGATTCTCGTGCAGCACACCAGCCGGGCGATCCGTGACGCACACATCGACTCGGGCATGGAAGGCGGAATGCAAGAATCGATGGACCACCTCGAGCAGGTGGCTGCCTCCCTTCGATGAGCGGGCTGCCCACGGTGCTCTTCGCCGGCGTTGCCACCGCTGACCTCGAGGCCGCCATGCCCTGGTACGAAGCGCTCTTCGGGCGGCCGGCGGACATCACGGTCAACGATGACGAAGTGATGTGGAAGGTCTGCGACGGAGGCTGGCTCTATCTGGTCCGCGACCCGCGCCGGGCCGGACAGGCGTTGGTCACCATGGCGGTGCCCGACCTGGAGCGGGCCCTCTCCGAGATCGCAGATCGGGGACTGCGGCCGTCGGCGATCGAGACGGTCGGGGACGCCGGGCGCAAGGCTCCGGTGATCGACCCCGAAGGCAACACCATCAACCTCATCGAGGTTCTGGCATCGGAGGAGCCGCCGCCGGGACGGTGATCCGGAGTGCCGGCCGGAGCCGAAAGCACAGGTGGCAAGGAGCCGACTCTTCCCGAGAGGATGTGCCAGATGTCTGCAAGTGTGTCGTGAGGCTCAAGGTCGACCCGGCCCGCATGAAGAAGCTGTTCGCCGACCGGTCGAGCGAGCTCGAAGCGGTGCGGGACCAGGCGCGGGGTGCGGGTGCGCTGCACCACTTCTTCGCCGCCGGCGATGGTGAGGTGATCATCGTCGACGAGTGGGATGAGGCGGCTTCCTTCCAGGCCTTCTTCGACAACCCGACCATCGCCGGGTTCATGGCTGAGGCCGGGGTCGAAGGACCGCCCGAGGTCAGGGTGTACGAAGTGCTCGACAGCCCCGATCGCTTCTGATCACGCCGAGCAGAAACGGGTACTTCCGTCAGCCGCAGGTCTTCTGGTCGATGGTGATGGTGTTGCTGCTATCAGCGGTCGGCACATAGGGGTCGACGGTCGAGGTCGACGCGAAGCGGTCGCCGATCCAGTGGACCATGTCATCGAAGCTCGGCGCGATCACCCCGGCGTGGCTCTGGCCCGAGTACACCCAACGCTCGACGGGCTGGCCGATCTTGCACAGCTGGCCTTGGAGGATCTGGGTGGAGATGACCGGGATCTGCTCGTCATTGCCACCCTGGATGATCAGGAGCGGGGTCTTGGTCTTCTTCGTAAACGCCGCCGGGTCGTTCGCCGAGAAGAGCTTGGCCCATGACGCCACCGTGAACGGGTTCTTGGGGATGAGGTCGGAAAACAACATGTGCGGCGTCGTGGCTACCGCAGCGTTAACGACTCCCTGGACGTAACTGGAGCACCCGTTGTCGAGCTGGGGGATCAGCGACACAGCTTGTGGCGTCATGATCGCCGACAGGGGCGCCTTGGTGCTCCCGTAGTAGCTGTTGTAGGAGCCGGCCACCATCATGAGGTAGTAGTCGAACGGGCTCGTCACCAGGAAGTCGTAGAGAAGCGAGAACTGCGAAGGCGGTGCACCGGCCACGACGCCGCGGAGGTTCAACTTCGGTGCGTACTTGTGGTCGTAGATCGAGAACATGGCCGTCTGGCCTCCCTCGGAGTGCCCCCACACCACGTAGTTGGGGCTCAGCGAGACGCCCGGAAGGGAGTGGGCGGCCTTGACGATCATGACCGTGTCCTCGGCTGCCGAAGCACCCACGACATAGGGCATGAGGCCGGGTGTTCCCTCGCCCTGGTAGTCGCTGGCCGTGACCGCGTAGCCGGCCGCGATGAGATTGTTGATCCCGGGGACCTGCGACGCTCCTTGCAGGCTCGGGGCGCAGACGTCGGCCATTCCGTTGGTCCCATGTCCCCATGTCACGACCGGCCAGCCGCCGGCGGGCGGCGTACCGTTCGGAATGGCGACCATCCCGGTCACCGGGACGGCCTTCTTGGGCCCCTTCGACTTGTACATCACGATGTGCATGGTGGCGCCGACGAGATTCGCGTCGGGGACGACCTCGGACTTGATGAGCGTGCCCACTGGTCCCTTCGGCAGGGGCTGGGGCACGCTGTAGAAGGAGGGAAGCCCGGGGGGAGCCGGAATGTCGGGTTTTCCGGCAGAAGCGACGCCGGGCGAGAGCACCGAGGCGCACAGCACGAGCACGCTTGCGGCGGCACAGACCGGTCCGAAGTGACGACGGAGCATGACGGAAACCCCCATTTCCGAGCCCGACCCCTGCCAGCCGGTAGGGCCAACATAGTGGACCCGATCGTGGAACGCTCCGTGGACCCAGGAGTTGCCGGGCGCCGGATCGAAACCGGAAGGGGTGCTGGCACGGGGGCAGGGCACCGGCTGACCACCTTGGACGCAGACCTGGGGTGAGCAACACTTCCTAAGACATGCGCCAGAATGACGCGCCCTCGGGAGGATCGAACCCGCCGTGTTTGGTGGCCGAATTCGGTGAATAGGCAGACGGTCCGAGTCGCTTGGTACCGGTTCCGGGTCACATTCGGGCGTCGGTGGGGTAGCTACGTGTCGCTGGTCCTCCTTATCGGCCTGGTGGCGGGCTTGGCCATGGGGGCCATTGCCGCCGCCCGGCGGACCCAGTCGTCGTTCCCCGCCTTGGTCGCCAGCACCAACCCCTCTGACTTCGGCGCCGTCACCGCGGTGATCAACCCGGCCATCGGGTCCACTGTGGGCTACGACCCGAAGCTCCTGCGGACCATCGCCCACCTCCCCCATGTCCGCAAGGTCGGGAGTGCATCGGGGCTCGACCTTCTCCCCCTCGGACCGGGCGGTGTTCCCAGCCAGGTGCCCGGGTTCCCTCCCACCGCGGGCAACGGCCTCGGAAGCGACGACGGCTACGGCTTCGATCAGGACCGGATGACGGTGGTGCAGGGTCACCTTCCGGATCCTCGCCGTGTCGATGAGATCGCCGTCCTGACGGAGGTGGCCACGTTGGTCCACATCCACCTGGGCCAGCACATCCGCATGGGCGTCTACACCAACGCCCAGACCGATCTTCCTGCCTTCGGCACCGCCAAGGTGGCGCCGTATCGCACTGTCACCGTCACCGTCACCGCCCTTGTGCTCCTAGCGCAGAACCTGGTGGCCGACGACGTCGACAACTCGGGGTCATTGGCCTTCTTCACCCCGTCGTTCACTCGACAATTCCTGGCGTGCTGTTCCAACTACACCGAGACCGGCATCCAGGTGGCGGGCCGGGACAACCTCGGGCGCGTGGATGCCGAGCTCCAATCTGTCCTGCCCCCCAACTTCCCCGCCCCGATCGTGGTGGCCTCGCAGGTGGCCAAGGCTGAACGCGCCATCAAGCCCGAGTCCATCGCCCTCGGTGTGTTCGGCCTGATCGCGGCGCTGGCCATCCTGGTCATTGCCGCCCAGGTGATCGGTCGGCAGACGCGCCTGGCGAGCGACGACCTTCGCACCCTTCGGGCCCTCGGGGCCGATCGGGCCACGACCACAATCGACGGCGTCATCGGCACCGCCGGCGCGGTCGTGATCGGCGCTGCGTTGGCGGTCGTGGTGGCGGTCGGGCTCTCCCCTCTCGCCCCCATCGGACCGGTCCGACCTGTCGATCCCACGGGGGGCGTGTCATTCGACTGGACCGTGCTCGGTCTCGGCTTCCTGGTGCTCGTGGTCGTTCTCAGTGTCCTGGCTGTGTTCTTCAGCTACCGGGCGGTACCGCGTGCCGACGACCGGCAACGCCGCGTCGTGCGACGATCGGTGGCGGCGAACACGGCGGCCTCGCTGGGCCTGCCCGCCCCGGCGGTCACCGGAGTGCGATTCGCACTCGAACCGGGCGTGGGGCGCAATGCCGTGCCGGTGCGCACGGCCATCGTGGGGGCGGGTCTGGCCGTCGTCGTGGTGGTTGCCACGGTCACGTTCTCGGCCAGCCTCAACTCGCTGGTGTCGCATCCCCGCCTCTACGGCTGGAACTGGGACGCCATCCTCGCCGCCGGCGGTGGTTCGGGGAACATCCCCGACCCACAGGCCGTCAGACTCCTCGCTGCCGACCGCTCCGTGCGGGCGTGGTCGGGCGCCTATGCCTACGACCTCCATATCGACGGCCAGGTGGTTCCGGTGCTGGGCGAGCGCCCCGGCACTGCGGTGCAACCCCCAGTCCTGTCGGGCCACGGCCTGGCAGGCCCCGATCAGATCGTGCTCGGCGCCATCACCCTGGCGCAGCTGCACAAACATGTCGGAGACACCGTGAGCGAACGCTCGGCCACTGGCACGTCCACCCTCCTCACCATCGTGGGGGTGGACACCATGCCCACCATCGGTGCAGGCGCCGGCCCGCACCTGGAGATGGGAACGGGGGCGCTTCTTTCCTACACATTCATCCCCGCCGCGGCTCGAGACCCCTTCAACGACCCCACCCCCGGGCCCGAGGAGATCCTCATCAATTTCCGGGCCGGGGTGAACCGCCGGTCGGCGACCGCATCGCTCAACCGGATCGCGTCACAGCTGTCGAACCAATTCAACTTCGGCGTCTTCCTGGGGTCGGTGCTGCGGCCGGCCGAAATCATCAACTACCGCTCGATGGGGACCACACCGGCCGTCCTCGGTTCGGCCCTGGCCGTGGGGGCGGTGACCGCCATGGGGTTGACCCTGGTGGCGTCGGTTCGGAGGCGGCGGCGGGACCTGGCTCTGCTCAAGACCCTCGGATCCACGCGGCGACAGCTGGCGGCGGTCGTGGCCTGGCAGTCGAGCGTGGCGGTGTCGATCGGAACGGTGGTGGGCGTTCCCCTCGGCATCGTGCTGGGGCGCGTCCTGTGGGACCTGTTCGCCACCGAGATCCACGCCGTGCCGGCCCCGACCATCCCCACGGTGACGATCGTGGTGATTGCTCTGGGGGCGCTTGTCCTCGCCAACGTCGTCGCCGCCATCCCGGGACGAATGGCGGCTCGCACCCCCACGGCGGTATTGCTTCGGGCGGAGTGAGGAGTGCGGTAGACAGCCGTCATGACGAGCTCCGAGAACAACAAGAAGACGGCCATGGCCTTCTACGACCTGATGTTCAACCAGAATCGTCCGGCAGAAGCCATGGAGCGGTATTCGGGGGACCACTACACCCAGCACAACCCCGACGTGGGTGACGGGAAGCAGGCGTTCGTCGACTACTTCGAGCGCATGACCATCGAGTACCCAGGCAAGCGCGTCGAGTTCAGACGAGCCATTGCCGAGGGCGACTTCGTCGTGCTCCATTGCTACCAGCACTGGCCCGGAGACCGGGACTACGTCGGGATCGACATCTTCCGGTTCGATGACAACGGCAAGGTGGTCGAGCACTGGGATGTGCTCCAGGCCATTCCGGACACATCAGCTCACGACAATGGCATGTTCTGACCGTGTGGACCGGTGCCGCGAGTGCCCCTCGGCGAGCGGTCGACGGAGCTACTGGGCGGCGCCTTCGGTCATCAGGGCCAACGTCTGTTCCAGCGCCGCCTGATCGGGGCCGACGAAGGGTTGTGCCGTCGGGGCGGCCTCGAGCGAGCCCAGCAGTCGTTCCACCATCGCACCCGAGGCTGCGGGCAGATGACTGCTCAGAACCATGGTGGGATCCATCTCGCGGATCAGGTGCAACTCCTTGGCGAACGCCGAGGGGTCAACGTTGTGCAGCCACGGTGAGTCGACCGTCGCCCAGAACACCTGCCCTTGCCGCAGTTCCTCGTCGGAGAGATCGTCAGCTCGCTGGGGTACTTCCTGGAGGAGTGCCCCGAAGCAGTCGGAGCTGAAGAACGCGCCCGACTTGTCGTCGCGGAAGCCGGTCGTGGAGGGGTTGTCGAACACTGGGGGTCGAACAGCGGTGAGCGTCCGGTCGCCCACGGTGATCCTTTGTCCGGGGTTGAGAAGATGGATCCTGTCCATCGGCAACGGGGCGGAGGTGGTCATGATGCCCACGCCCAGAAACGTGGTGATGACCCGGAGCTGAGGGTGCTCGGCCAGCAGCTGATGCAGCGTGCCGATGTGGTCGAAGTCGGTGTGGGTCAGCCAGATCCACTTGAGGTCGGCCGGGTCGATGACGGTCCGCAGAGCGGCCATGAACTCGTTGCTCTCGACCACGGCGCCCGTGTCGACCAGGATCGGCTCGGGCCCCTGGAGGACGAAGGCGTTGAGGGGAATGAGCCCGAAGCCCGGGATCGGGAAGCTCGATGTCAGCACATCGATGTCCGGTGCGGCCTTGTATGTCGTGACCATGACCTGTCTCCTTCGTCGTCGGTGGTGTGGATCAGGGGTCGAGGATGTCGATTCCGTGTGCGTGGGCAGCGGTAGCGAGCTCCCCGGCGTCTCGGGGGGGCAGACCCGGGGGTGGCATGGTCAACGCCGTTGCTGGCCACCCGCAGGTGCGGGTGAATTCCTCGAATCCGGCCGGGGTGAGCAGTAAGAGGAAGTGGGCTTGAGCTGAATCGACGCGGAACCGGTGCGCGACCCCTCGCGGTCCGAACACGAAGGTGCCGCCCGTGGCGGTGCGCTGCTGATCGCCGAGCCAGAAGGTGAGCTCCCCGTCGAGGATGTACCACGCTTCGTCTTCATGCTCATGTCGATGTCTCGGCGACCCGGCGCCACGTGGCGCCCGAACCTCGGCGAGTGCGAGCTGTCCGCTCGTCTGGGCACCTGTCGCCTTGTACGTGAGCAGGCTTTCGGCAAACCACAACGCTTCACCCTGGTCGGCGTCGAGCAGGTAGCCGCCGAGCGCGACCTCGAGCGTCACGCCTGCCCCTTGCCGACAACCGTCCCCTCGGCGGCAGTCTTGAGCTGCTCGAGCGTACGGGACATGTGGTCGTGGAGCTCGCCGCGCCGGTTGAGCGGACCGTCGACAATCCGAGCCCAGAGCGGGAGCCACTTCACGTCGTAGGTCTCGGTCACCATCGTGGCGCCGTCGACACGCTCGAAGCGGTAGCGCCACTGTGTGGATTCCCGACCCCCCTCCTCGGTGACGAAGGCGAACTCTCGACCGGGGTCAGCGACGAGGACACGGCCGTGACGTGACCAGCGGAAAAGTTGGCGTGGTCCCCCCCGGTTGTGGCCGACGAACTCGGCACCTTCTGCCGGCCCGGTGGCTCCCCCCTCCCAGGTGACGCTTTGGCATTCGGGGCTCCATTCCCCCATACGGGGGAGGTCGGCGACCATGGCGTAGACGTGCTCAGGGGTGGCGTTGATCACGGTCTGTTCGCTGCCCTGGGTCAGCCACCACCTGCCCTCCTTGGCGTGCATCGTGTCCTCCCGTCTGGGTCTTGTACGAAGCTAAGGCTATTGATAGTAGCCTTAGCTGTCAAGAGGTGCTAGCATGGAGCCATGGCCCGCCCTGGAGCCCCGGCACCGTTGGACGCGCAGACCGACCCGCCGCCCCGTCCCGATCGGCGCGCCCGACGCCACCAGGAAACCATCGAGGAGATCCTCGACATCGCCGAAGAGGTCATGACTGAGGAGGGGGTCAACGGGCTCAGCTTGGCGGAGGTGGCCCGCCGTCTCGGTGTGCAGCCCCCCTCGATCTACAAGTACTTCCCGTCGCTCATGGCCGTCTACGACGCGCTCTTCCTCCGGGGGCAACTCGAGCACCTGGCCGTCATGCGCCAGGCCATGGGCGAGGCAGACCCTGGACTGCCCGCATTGACCACTGGTCTCGAAGCCAGTGGCCGCTGGGCCCTGGCCCACCGGGCCACAGCTCAGCTGCTGTTCTGGCGTCCCGTCCCGAGCTTCGAGCCCTCAGCTGAAGCCTTCGCACCCAGTGTGGAGATGGTCGCTCTCCAGCGCTCCGCGCTGACCGACGCTGTGGCAGCTGGACAGCTCGGGCCTGCGGCCGACTCCGATGAGGCTGTCTTCCTGGTCTCGACCCTGATCACCGGAGTGCTGAGCCAGGCCATGGCCAACGAGCCGGAACTGGAATGGGGCCAGGGAAGGTTCACCCCAACCTTCCCCACCCTGATGAGCATGTTCGCCGCCGCCTACCCAGGCCCGGGTAACTCACGATCACGCCGGCGCGGGGGTTGAAAGAACGACCGATCGTCACTCGCCATGGAGAGGGACGACCGGGTGGATACTGAGCAGGTGGGCATGGCCGCTAGTCCCTCCGGGAGTCGCCGACCGAGACTGCTCCGGATGGGCTACCTGCTCGAAGCCACGACCTTGGGCTGGAACGTCATCGGAGTAGGCGTTCTGGCAGTGGCCGCCCTCGCTGCTCGATCGGTGGCCCTCGGCGGCTTTGGCTTCGACTCTCTGATCGAGATCGGAGCCAGCATCGTCGTCATCTGGGAACTGGGCGGAGTCGGTGGAGGGCGGCAACGCCGAGCAATGCGATTGATCGGTGGGGCGTTTCTGATTTTAGCGGTCTACCTGGCTGTGCAGAGCACCGTGGTCTTGGCCATCGCGTACCACCCCCAGCACAGTCCGCTGGGGATTGTGTGGACGTCTGGCACTGCCCTCGTCATGTTCGGCCTGGCGGCCGGAAAGGCGAGGGTAGGTGTGGCGCTGGACAATCCCGTGATCCGCACCGAAGGGCGGGTCACGTTCATCGACGGCGTCTTGGCGGCGGCCGTGCTGATCGGCCTCCTCCTCAATGCCCTTGCCGGATGGTGGTGGGCGGATCCGGGCGCGGGATATGTCCTGCTCTACTACGCCGCCCGAGAGGGATCCGGGGCCTTGCGGCACTCGCCGCTGGAGCCCTTGGGGTGATACGACCGATACCCTCTTCCCAGCAGCAGGGGGACCCGGCATCGTGGCCAGCAACGCAGAGCATCGAAGCCCACACGATGGATGGAACCAGCGGCGAGCCTCTCGGTTGGCCAGCCCGGCGTATCTTGCGACCACGGTATTGCTGTGCGGCGCGCTCGTGGCGGCATGTGCAGGGGCCAGCAGCCCCAGCCGTTCGTCATTCACCGCTCCGAAGCCCCCGGCCGGTCCCGCAGCCCGCATGGCGCCGCTCTCGGGGGGTAACGGTGTCTTCCTTGCTGAACCCATCAACGTCAATCTGAAGCGCTTCGGGTATGTGCAACACGAGTATGTGGCGTCTGGGTCCGCGGCGTCGTATCGACCGAACAACGCACTCAGCTTCAGTGGTCGCTGGTCGTTTCTCCCCGACGGTCATGCCACGTACCGAACTCGTGTGCTCGTTCGATATCCCGCTAATCGGGCTCGATTCAGTGGCACCGTCATCGTCGAGTGGCTCAACGTGAGCGGGGGAGTCGACGCCGATCCGGAGTGGGCGAGCCTCTATCAGGAGATCCTGCGACGAGGCGACGCCTGGGTCGGTGTCTCGGCGCAGCAGATCGGTGTCATGGGCGGCCCCGTGCTCGTTACCGTGCCAGGTCCTGGTGCGAATGTGGTCGGCAAGGGCCTCCGAAGGATCGATCCCACGCGCTACGGATCGCTTCATCTTCCCGGCGACGGCTTCTCCTACGACATTTTCACCCAGGTGGCCCGCGCCGTCCGTGCCGGTGC
>DATCBU010000031.1:0-24092 GCA_036511675.1 Acidimicrobiales bacterium
GGGCAATCCTGATGAGACCGGTGTGCTCGCCTCTTTCGAGCCACGCCGTGGCCATGGAACTCGGCGGCTGACACTTCGTTACTTGAGGCCAACCCGTAGGCGGCAGGGTGTTACAGAGCCAGGCCGCCAAGCTCCCGAGACGCTAGAGCCGAAGCTCAGCGCCCCCACAATCATGAATCAGGGTGATACCGGTCATCCGGTTCAAGCGATCGACTTGGCCGGGCCCGTGCTCCTCGCCGAGATTCATGTCTCTGAGCCGTCAATGAGGCCATAACGACGGAGGTCCTCCGCCAGGCTCTCCGCAGAGGTGAAGGCGTGCGTCACGAAACCTCGGTCGGCGGCTGCCCGGAGGTTGGAGAGGTTGTCCTCGATGTAAAGCGTCACCGGGGGGCGGAGTGAAAAGGTCTCCACCAAAAGGTCGAAGAACCTGGGATCAGGTTTGGCGAGACCGATCTCTCCGGAGACGAGGGCTCCGTCAAACCACCCGAGGAACTCGTAGCGGGTCTTGATCGTTGCCCAGCTCTCTGCACCCCAGTTCGTTGAGGCGAACAGCGGAATGCCTCGTTGGTGCAGATCTTCCATGACCGCTACCGTGCCGTCGAAGAACCCGCCGTACATCTCGACGAAACGTTCGCTCCACGCTCGTATCTCATTCGCCCACTGGGGATGGGCCGCCACCAGTGGGGGGATCGTGTCCTCGTAAGATGCCCCGAGGTCGTGCTGAGCGTGCCATTCGGGCGTGCACACCTCAGTTAGAAAGCGCTCCATATCCGGTTCCTCGGGGATCATTGTTCGATAGAGATAGCGAGGGTTCCAATCAATCAGAACGCCGCCCACGTCGAAGACGACGCCCTGGATCACAGGGGTGCTCACCACGGCTAAAGCGTACGACCTTTCGGCACAAGCGGGGTCCCCGGCTCCAAGAGGACGCCGCACTTCCGGGCACGCATAGTCGGGGAACCCGATCGCCCTCGATTCAACTCGGCAGATCCGGACGCCATCACGCGCTTGCGCTATCGCCCGGGCGGTCAGCGCTCATAATGGCGACGGCGCGTGATCCCGGATGGGTAGACCGGACCGGAGCGAGAACCGACGGTCTCGCGGTGCCATCGAGCACGCATCCCGGACCGGGTGATATGCGCTCCTTCAGGCCGTGAGGCGCGAACTGTCGTGGCATCCTGGTCCGGGCAAACCCCGCCCGGTGGCAATGACTCGCTGGTCAAGGGCAAACTGTCATCGCAATGGAGCCTCCCGAGACCAAGTACGTGAGCATCGGAGATGGCGATGTTGCCTACCAGGTCCTCGGCGAGGGCCCCCGCGACCTCCTCTTGTGCAACTCCCTCGGAGGGCATGTCGACCTCATCTGGCAGATTCCTCCGGCAGCGGAATTCTTCCAGAAGGTGGCTACATTCAGACGAGTCCTGCACATGGACCGCAGGGGCTCCGGCGCTTCGGATGCGGTACCTCTGCAAGCCATACCGACGTGGGAAGAACTGGCCGAAGACATAATTGGGGTGCTCGATGCCGCCGAGTCCGAGCTGACGGATCTCGTTGGAGTGAACGAGGTCGGCCCTATCGCCGTCCTGTTTGCGGCCATGCACCCCGAGCGCGTGGGGTCGCTCATCCTCATTAACACCGCGGCGCGATACATGGAGGCGCCGGACTACCCGATCGGGGTAGCCCCCGCTGCTCTTGAGGCAATTGTTGACATGCTGGCGTCAACCTGGAGTAGCGAAGAGTTCGCCGTCGCGACGAATCCGTCACGAGCCCATGATCGAGAGTTCATCAAAGCGGCGGCCCGCATGAATCGGGCGTCGGCGACGCCCCGCACGGCTGCCGCTCAGATGAGGTACTTCTTGAGCAGCATGGACGTGCGCCCGTTCCTGCCGTTGGTGCAAAGCCCGACCCTGGTGCTCCAAGTCACAGACAGCCCTTTCACCCTCTCCGCCCACGGGAGGTACCTCGCCGACCACATTCCTGGCGCAACCTTCGTCCCGATGCCGGGCGGCGACATGACTCCTCCCTTTGGGCCCAATGCAGTTTCGGAGATTGCCGAGTTTCTGACTGGCGAGGGCCAGTCATTCGAGATAGATCGCGTGCTGACAACAATCCTCTTTACTGACATCGTTGGATCAACCAAACGAGCCGCATCCTTGGGAGACGAGAGGTGGCGTGTCCTCTTGGATTCCCATGATCGTGGTATCCGGGCACAGCTCCGTCGATTTGGAGGTCGAGAAATCAAGAACACGGGTGACGGGTTTCTCATCTCGTTCGACGGTCCTGCGCGTGCGATCCGCTGTGCCACCGCGATTATTGAGGCCGTGAGAGCTATCGGGATAGAAGTGAGGACCGGCTTGCATACCGGCGAATGCGAGCTGAGGGGTGACGACATCGGTGGGTTGGCAGTTCACATTGCCGCTCGGGTAAACGCACTCGCAGCACCCAGCCAGATCCTCGTATCTTCAACCGTCAAGGACCTCGTAATTGGATCTGGGATCAGCTTCGCAGAACACGGGGAGCACACCCTGCGCGGCGTCCCAGGGAGTTGGAAACTGTTCGCCGTCGTCGGTTAGGGGTCCAGGCAAGAATTGCCACTCCCAACCTGGTTGGGCTGCGGTACGAGGGCGGGCTCGGATAGCGCAGATTCGGGGATCCCGGTAACACTTTGTGTCCATCTTTGGCATGAGCACTGCGTCAGGGTCGGGTAACCGGGCCAGAGGCAACCCGCGTAGTACTGGCGGCGCTGAGCGATTGCGCGTGGGTCAGGTCGGAGGCGAGTCCGTTACCTACAGGCTGGCTCGGCTCTGGCAGACGGATCGTCACCCGGCCGAGTCCGGGTGTTATGCGGCATATCTAGTGTTATCGATCGCCGCGGCCACGTCCCTTGCTAGTCGCTTATGTGGCCCCCGCAGTTCGGTCGGGAGCTGAACGGCATGGCCCGACCTCTCGTGCAGTGACAGGTGCTCAGAGATGCTTGATCAGCAAACGTGACACGAGGGGGAACGCCCGTCTTACATCCGCGACGAAGCGGAGATCGAAGAGAAAGTCCAGGTCACGACCCATTCCCCGGGTTGGCTTCGATCAGGAGTGGTGTCTCCCGCCAGGTCCCTGAGGGCATGAGCGCGCTGCGCCAACGTCATGTGTCGGCCACTCCACCCGATGACGCGAGAAGATGGGTCTGTGACCACCGGATGGCGTGTCCTTTCAATCGACCACCGGGACCCTGTCGCCCCGTTCGAGGACATCGTCCGCCTCATAGACGCGGCAGGCACGGCCACTGCCGCTGCCTATAGCCGCAGCGACGTGGTCGAGGCGCTCCACGAGCATCAACCGGCCGCGGTGGCAGTGGCGTCGGGCCAGCTGGTCGGCGCGGCGGTGGCCCGAGTGGCAGGCCGCGACGCCCATCTTCTGGCACTCGCTCTACACCCGCAGTGGCGCAACCGGGGCATCGGCTCGGCACTGCTGCGCGAGCTCGACCAGGAGGTCATCCACCACGGAGCGCACCGTCTCCTAGCACTGGTGGAGCCCGGCCAGGTCGGGGAAGTGGCCTTTTCGCACCAGGGCTTTACGAGGCTCGATGGCCTGCACCTCTATGTCCGCACCGCGTCGATGGTCCCCGAGGAGCTTGCCGTTGTCGAGCGCTACGGCGGACATTTCCCGGCTTCCGGTCTGTGGGAGGCGATGAAGGGCTTCTCGTCGACGAAGGAACTCCTCGAGCGTCGCATCGTTGCGCCCTTGTCGCACGTCGAGCTGGCTGATCGCATTGGGCTGCACCCTCCCGCGGCGGTGATGCTGTTCGGGCCGCCCGGTACGGGCAAGACCTCGTTCGCACGGGCCATCGCGTCGCGACTTTCATGGGCCTTCGTCGAGCTGCACCCGTCGCTTCTCGGCCAAGGAACACATGCCGCAGCCATGTTGCGCGATGCACTTACCGACCTGGGCCACGTGGATCACCTGGTGTGCTTCATCGACGAAGCAGACGAGATCGCCTCGGCGCGCACGACCCGGCCCGAGAGCCAGCCGATCGTGAACGAGCTGTTGAAGGCCATCCCGGTGTTCAAGGCCCGACCCGGGCGTCTCATGGTCATGGCCACGAACTCGATTGCTGCCATCGACCCGGCCATGCTTCGTCCGGGTCGGTTCGACCTCATCATTCCCGTCGGTGCGCCCGACACGGGCGGGCGTACCGAGCTCACCGCAGAATTCCTGCCGGCCTGCGACGCTGGAGACGTCGCGGCGCGCACCGAGGGGTTCACGCCTGCAGACTTCGCCCTTGCTGCGCAACGCGCCGCCCAGCTGGCCTTCGAGCGGGCGTTGGCCGGCGGCGATCCCGTGGTGACTGCGTCGGACTCCCTCAACGCCGTGACCGTCACCAAGCCCTCGGTCAACAGAGAGGCCACGGCCGCCTTCGAGGTCGAGGCGGCCTCGTTCGCTCGCCTGTAGACGACTAACGACCGCGCCTTGGCTGTGGACCGCGCCGTCGGGATCAGAAAAGTTTCGACAACTCGGCGCTTGCCTGATGCTCCACCCCGGCGTAGCCGCGGGCGGCGGCGCTCTCCCGTGCCTGTTCAAGGAGCTGCCGGGCACGGTCGGCGTCACCCGGCAAGTTGCGGGAGCGGAGCATCCTCCCCCACAGCATGTTGGTGTACGCCTCCGCGAACTTCATCTCGCCACGGGTGTTGAGCCCGGCTGCCTGCTCGAAGTACGACTCGGCCTCCTCGTAACGGCCAACCACGATGGTGAGACCGCCGAGGTACGTCGCCACCGGTGGCTGGGGGATGAGGCCGTTGTGCGGCACCTGGTCCCGGAACGGAACAAGGAGTTCGATCAGCCGTTCGCCGTGGGCACCGAGCTGCAGCTCAATCACAACCCTCGCGTAACAGACGATCCCGTCGAACCACGCGCCGTCTTCGGGCAGGGAGAACGAATCTGCCGCAGCCTCGTCCACCAGCTCCTGGGCTGCCGCTTCGTCGCCAGCATCGAGGTGTGCCGCGGCCAGAACTGCCTTGAAGGTGGGTATCGATGGATTCTGCTTGGCACTGTCGGCGATGAGCGAGACGAGCTCTCCCATCCGGCCCTGCTCGAACCGGGTTTGCATGAGCTGCACGCCGTAGAACGCAAAGGCGTCGGGCTCTCCGCCTGCGGTGCCCACCTCGAGCGCCGCGGTAGCGAGCTGCTCGGCCTCCTCGGTGTCGCCGTGCAGCAAGGCGAACAAGGCAGCGCTGTAGCTGGCCTGCCAGAGGAATGATGGTTGCCGGAGCTTCTCCGCCATCGCGCGCAGCATCGCCTGGCGTTCGCCGGCAAGCTCGAACTGGCCAGCGCGAACGGCAAGGGCGCAACCGGGGTTGGCTGCAGGAAGCAGGGTCACGGGGTTGTCCAGGTCACTGGCCGCAGCAAATGCCTCCGCGAAATCCGCCAACTCCGTGGCGAGGGTCGAAGGGGCGGCAAGGGCCGTACTGCACCTGCCCACCACATCGACGAAGGTGGCCCGATCTCTCAGGCGACGGGCGATCGCTTTGGCCTCGTCGGCCACGCCGAGGCGGCGCTTGAGCGGGCTGTGGTAGATGATCTCACTGCACAGCGTGGCGAGAAGACGCGCCCGCTCAGGGCTGTCGGCAGCGGGAAGGGCGTCGAGCGCCGCTTCGAGCACGTCGACCTTCTCGGCGTCGAGCTGCCCCAACGCACTGAAGAAACCTCGGTTGTTGGCCAGTGCCGCCGCCACCAGACGATTGGTGTCGCCGAGCTCCCTCGCCTCTCGAGCCGCCTCCAGGAGGGTCTCGCGGAACGAGGCGATACCGGCCTGGCGCTGGGCGGTGCCGAGGCCGATCAACAGGTCGATGCGACCAGCCGGGTCAAGATGCGCTCCCGGTCCAGCGAGCTCGAGGGCTTGGCTGAAGTAGCGCACGGCGTCGTCGGGAGCCAGAGCCGCCAGGGCCGCCTCCCCGGCACGCCGGGCGTAGGACATGGCCTTGTCCGCATCGGTGGGTCTGGTGGCCAGCAGAAAGTGGCGGGCCAGTTCGCCGAGGCGCGCGCGTCGTTGTGCTCCCCGTAGAGGTGCTCGATGGCCTCGCCGACAGCCTCGTGCACGCGAGTCCGTCGGTTCACTGCCATGTCCTCGTACAGGGTGTGCTGGATGAGGGCGTGGGAGAAGCTGTAGCGCCCAGGAGTCCCAGGCAGATCGGTGACCACTGCCGCACGCTGCGCGTGCTCAAGGAGGTCGATGAGGTCGTCCTCGTCCACACCGGTCGTCGCCGCGAGCAGGTCGAGGTCGAAGTCCCGGCCGATCACCGACGCTGTCGAGAGCACCTTGGTGGCGTTGTCGCCGAGGCGCGCTAGGCGGGACCCGATGACCGCCCGCACGCTGTGGGGAAGAGCAAGCTGCCCTTCTGTGTCGGTGGCGGTCCATCGTCCGGTGTCATCCTGGTAGATCGTTCCCGACTCGGCCAGGTTGCGCAGCATCTCGGCCACGAAGAACGGATTGCCGTCGGTCTCCCGGTAGACCTGGTGGGCCAGTCCCACCCCGGCGTCGTCGAGCCCGTGTCCGGCGGCCTCCTCCATGAAGGCGATGACCCCGGTGTCATCGAGCCCTTTCAGATGTAGTGACGAGACGCCGGGCTCCCGCAGCAGACCGCCCAGGGCCTCGGTGAGTGGATGCGAAGCCGAGAGCTCCGCGTCGCGGTAGGTACCGAAGATGAGCAGACGCGCACCCGAGGTGTTGGCGACAATGTGCCGGAGCAGCTGAAGGCTCGGCTTGTCAGCCCAGTGCAGGTCGTCGAGCACTAGGAGTACGGGAGTCTGGACGCATGCAAGTCCGAAGAGGCCCACCGCGGACGCATAGAGGAGGTAGCGCTCGGTGTCGGGGTCGGTGCTCTGAGGTGATGGGAGGTCCCCCAGGCGCTGTCGGAGAGTGGGCACCAGGCGGGCGAGCTCGCCCCCATTTGCGGCGACGTGGGCTCGGAGCAGGGCCTCCTCGGCGTGGGCCACGTACTGGGTGAGCGCATCGTGGAAGGGCCGGTAGGGAGCACCGACGTCTTCGTCGCAGCGCCCCAGCAGGACGGTCATCCCGTCCTCGTGCGCTCGGCGGGCGATCTCGGAGACGAGGGTCGTCTTTCCCTGGCCGGGCTCCCCGGCGATGAGAAGCACCTCCCGGCCCTCCTCCGAGGCGACCCGCTTGGCGGTGGCGGAGAGGCTGGCCAACTCCTCTTCCCGGCCAACTACTCCCACGCCGGGACGATGAGCCAGGCGGGCCGGAAGAGGCACGCCGCCCGACGAGGTGGCTTCCTCCTCTGTCAGGGGCTCCCAACCCACCAGTAGCGTCTCGACGCGGTCGGGCAGGCCCTTCAGGTCGAGCTCTCCGAGAGAGGTGAAGGCGTGGGGGCTTCGGCGTCCGGCGTTGGCCCTCACCACGTCGGCAATGAGGATCTGACCGCCTTCGGCTCGTGCGCACAAGCGCGCGGCCTCGACGACCGGCTCACCGAAGTAGTCGCCATCCTCCTTGGTTGCTTCACCGGCGCTCAGTGCCACCCGCAATCCAAGGGACCGTTCTGCCTTGACGTTGTCCCGGTGGATGGCCTGCTGCATGGCGACCGCACAGGACAAAGCAGCGGAAGCCACGGGGAAGACGACCATAAGCCCGTCGCCCAGGTTCTTCACTTCGGTGCCCCCGAGGTGGCTACGGCCTGGCGGAGCACCGAGAAATGTCTGCGGCGCACATCGTCGGACGCCTCGGGGCTCAATGAGGCAGACAGCTCCGTGGACCCGACGAGGTCGGTGAAGAGCACCGTGATGTTCTCGGTGGTGGCCACCGATCCCCCTGTCCTCGCGAGTAGGCGAAAGATTAGGCGAGACCAGGGCTTTCGTGACAGTGCAGCGATTGGCAGCCCAGACCGGAGGGGCAGACTGACTGCCCCGATCGCAATCGCGGCGATACCGGGCTGTTCATGTATTGAAGTGGCCCGGGCGATAGGCGCCGAAGTAGTGCGCCCTGGCTCCCAGGCCACCCGCTCGGAAATGACGCCCTGAGCGATCCTGAGCGGTTCGGCCTGCTGGGCCATTGGGGCAGTCGCACAGATCCGCTATGACCGCTCGGCTTCAAGATCCCCGTAGCATTCTCTGACTGATCGCTAGAACACGACTTCACTGGAACTGGAGCCCAGATGCCTGCTTGTTCACTGGAGGAACTCAAAGAGGCTTTCAACGTCTTCTGCCGTGTTGGCAACGAGTGCGCAGCGACCGACGACTACAACGCCTTCGCCGAACTGTTCACCGAGGACTGCCTCTACATCGAGCACTGCTTCGGAACCATGCACGGTCGAGAAGCGGTCCGGAGCTGGATCGTGCCCCTCATGCGGGATTATCCGATCAACGAGATGGGCCACTACACCAACGACTGGGTGTACTACGCCGAGGCGAACGGGCGTGTCGTGTTCTGTCCCCGCACCCACATGTCCGACCCTGGCGACGGCAGCGAGCACTCCGAAGTCAACTGGAGCCTTGTCGAGTATGCCGGTAACGGTCTTTGGTGCATGGAGGAGGACATCTACAACCCAGAGGAGTGGGGCACACTGTTGAAGAACTGGTTGGCAGCGAAGAAGGCAGCCGAGGCATCAACCTGACCACCGGCTCGGGGCGGAACCTGGCGTTTGGGCTGCGGGGACGGAACTAATTAGGGTCGCCTCTTCGGTAGCTCCCGGTTTACTCCGTTGTCGTCGCTGCGTCGGGCCTATCCTTGGCGTCCACGGCTACAGACGGAGTCCTCATGCCGAAGTTCCTGCTTGAAGTCAGCTACAACCTCGACGGCGTCAAGGGAGTGATGTCTGAGGGCGGCTCGGCCCGGGTCGCCGCGGCCACGGAGTTGATCGAGGGCCTCGGCGGGAGGCTCGAATCCTTCTACTTCGCCCTCGGCGGCGTCGACCTCTACGTCATCGCCGACTTCCCTGACTACGTCTCCGCCGCCGCGGCGGCGATGACCGTGTGTGCCGGGGGTGGGGCCACGTCGCGGACCGTGGTGCTCCTCACGGCGTCCGAGCTTGACGCCGCTGTTGCCAAGAAGACGACGTACCGACCGCCAGGGGGCTGACCAGCTCGTAACCGACCCGAGGAGATTTAACCGCTGTTGCCGGTCCCATTGAGGGCGTCGAGAGGATCCAGTCGCTCGTCATCAACAACCTGGAGCGCTCATGCGCTGCCGGGGTATGCGCCCCTCAGGGAGGGCCTGACCCGCCGGACCATCCACTATCGCTCCGGGGTCGTCGTTATCGTCGGATGGATGAACCCCGGACTGAGGCGTTGACAAACGGCACAACTCGCCTGGGCCGCATCGATACACAAATCGGACGGTATCCCCGAGTATGCGCACCAGGGTTCGCCGCTCCGTGGAGCTCAACCCCAGTTGTGACTCGCGCACTAGGGGGCTTTCGCCGCTCACTACGGGTCACCGGGGATTCGACATGAAGAGTGGACCGGGAGAGAGCTATACCGCCGAGGCGGCGTTACCTCGCGACGGGGCTGTTCGCCTCCTGGTCGATGTACTTCGCGCGGCGAATCCACAGAATGCCGTGATAGACGACATGACCGTCTTCGAAGGTCAGCTGTCCGCGGCGGATGAACCTGGAGAAACCTCCCGGGTTCGGGCTGCCGAGCTTCACCACGCCGGCGTGGCGCGGGTAGGCGGCCAACTGCCTCCCTGGAAAGTGGAAGGGCCAGTCCCGATACACATACACGTTCTGGTCGGTGACCAGTACGATGCGATGGAAGTAAAACGTCAGGATGCTGATCACCAGCTCGATCAGAGAGCCGACCGTCGGAACGAGCCGGGCGACGTCCTCCACCACGCCTATCAGCAGGCTGGTCAGCAGGTTGTTGTAAGCGAAACACACCGCCACGCCCTGCTCGTTGACATGTGCGCGCTTGGCCATCCGCTGAGCCATGCGCTGGTTGTATTTCCGGACCGGCGGGCCGGCGTAGTAAGGATCGATAGCGCTCATGAAAGAAAACTAGAGGACAGCCGCCCGGGCCAGAGGCCATTTCTATATGGGATGACCAACTCACTCTCATGGCTGGCCCTTCACGAGGGCGTAGTAGCCGCCTATCAGGGAGGCCCATTCGGAAACGACGGGCGCCCGAGGCGTCGACGGCCACCGGGACCAGTCGGCATTGCCGGGTACAGGGCACCCCCACGGACCATCCTGGTTGTGCCGGGGGGAGCGCAGAACACCCGCTATCGGATGTCTCGGCGATGACCTCGGACCGCTCGCCCTGCCGGCTTGCGTAACCGTTGACGGGGCCGCTCCGACCCTGAGCTGCGCGCAATCGCTCTGGCCCGCGAATACTGAGCGGGTCGCCCCCGGGCCGGGGCGAGAAGGATCGGCACTTCCAGGTCGCGACAGGGGGATACACGTTGCATTCGCAAATTGCAGTTATGGCGCTCGTGGTCGCAACCAGACGGCGTCCCGAGCCATCGATATGCTCCCGACCGGGCGGAGCAGTGTGATCTCGATCGGCACTCAATTCCGCCAGGCCTCCCCGGTGCCAACAGGTCGCCCGGCACCGGTTAGCGCTTCCCTACGACAGGAGGCTATGAGCCGCGTCTCCTCGGCCATCCACTAGTCGACGTAGCGGCGTCTCAAACACGGAGGTGCTTCCTTACGGTCTCCTAAGACGCACCATGGTGCCGACCAGTCCAGTCCCGTGGGATCAACTCGTTCAGTCCCGGATGTTGAGACCACCAGCCGGATGTGCCCAGTCCACGGTGGCATTCGGATTGAGCGGAATCTCCCAGACGAGGCCGAGACACATTTCATCGGACGAGCCGTCACCCCAGGTGATGAAGTGGGGTGGTAGCTGACGCAGGGCCGGCAGGGTCTGGGCGAGAGTCGGGTTATACGTGCAGCTCACCTTCACGGACTCGCCGGCGGTCACTTTGATCCAGTTCTTCAGGTTGTAGGCGCGTTGATAGTGGAAGTTGTAGTCGGGGACGTCCATGATCGCATCTGCCTGAGGTGTTCCCGGGTTCAGTGTGAGCGTCTCTGACACGCCGGTTAGATGCATGTGTGCCATATCCCGCACGATGTAGCCAGCCTGACCGATCTGCCAGGTACACGAAGTCGAGTCCCCCACAGGCGGGTTCGATGGATCTTCACCGCACACCGACTCCATGCCCTCGTCGAAGAGTCCCATGTAATTGCCGAAACGCTGGTCGAGATTGGCAACTTCAGCTGTCCGGTCACACAGTGGGCCCGTGACCCCGGCTGGACAGGGGATGTTGGGGACGGCGACGACGGGTTGGATCGTGGTCGGTCGAAGCTTGGCGGACGCGGGCACGGTCTCGAGCTGCACGCTCGGACTTACGGGTTTGTCACCTACGAGCAGGTTGTAGTGGACCTGCATGATGATCAAACTGCCCTTGGCCAACGGTGTACCGGTGGTGAGTGGCAGGACGTCCTTGCCGTGTCCGGGTGCCCACGCGCTGAGCCACGGCATGTCGAGGAACTGACCTAGGCCACGTCCGAGAACCGGTGGCTCGCCGAAGCAGGTCCAGCCCGTGCCTCCGTTGTTGGCCGTTTCGGCCGCACTCACCAGTTCGGGCGGAACCAAGAAGAGGATCGCATGGTGAACCTCGACCGTCGATGGCCCCTTCCCGGGTAAGAACTGACTGGCGACGATGAACGAGTTCTGCTGCACATGGGGGTTCAGGAGCGTGCAGTGGTAGTCGTCAGTGCCCCCGTTCTGAGGGTGTGGCGTATAGGGGGTGGGCGATGTCATCGACAGGGTGGACACGGTGGCATTGTCGATCAGCTGGGCTGAGTGGGCTGTCGGCGATGACGAGCAGGCGGCCAGGAGGGACGCTGCAGCGATGCCGGCAAGGACATACGCCCCGATCCGCCACTGCCGACCCTTGGCGATCCGAGCAGGCATTTCGTGACATCTCCCTTTCGATGACGATTGCTCTCAGGAGGAGGGCACAGAGCGTAACCGATCCACAACCGTGGCAGCCAGCGGCCCTTGTCGCCGCTTGGCAAGACGGTCGCCACGACGTGCCGCCTCGAGGATTTGACCGAAAGTCTGAGTACTGAAGCCACTCATGTTGGCGTGGGACGTCGCCGAGAACTCAACCGACGCGGTGATTGAAGAACAGATCCCTCCGTCGCCGTGCCCCGCAGGACCGGTCGGGATCACCCGCTATCGGGGCGCGTGACGCCGACTTCGGACCGGGTCGTCGTGCCGAATCCGGGGTTGGGCTCGTCAACTCGCGGGCGATGCGCGAGGCATCCGATATCGCGCGCCGCTCGTGTGGCGGTGCCGCTTAGTCAGACAGAACGTCGATTCTGCTATTCGTTACGGTTCGAGCGCTCAGGAGTTGTTCATCCCTGCTCCATCCCTACTCCATCCCTACTACTCAACGTAACGGGCCGCACTGACCGTCATGGCAATCCGAACATGACCTGCTCAAAGGACAGGAGCGAGTTCCCTGGACCCCTGAAGGTGACCACCCAGATCTACGAGGGCACCAACCAGATCCAGCGGGTGGTGATCGCCAAGGGGCTGCTCGGCTAGCGATACCACGCACCTCGAGGTCCGAGATCGACCTCCAGTTGTGCTCCGGGTGTGACGATGCTCAAGAGGCGACCAGTGTCGCCATGGACCAGTTGGGCGACTCGAGCAGGACAACGCTGAGACCCGGGCGGGACAGAGAGTTGTGAAGGACACGGCGATGGGGCTCGATGGGCCCGATCGCACCAGAAGTCTGCGGCGTGAATGGTCCAGGGCCTTCACCGTCATGTTGGCCCTCTTGTTGCTGGCCGGTGCGACCACGATCTTCGGGGTGAAAGACCTCGTGGACAGCGTCCGGGGGACCGCCAACCAGCTCCAGCGCGAGACAGTGGCCGTCGCCGCCCTGCGATCCGACGTGGTCGCCCACGAGGAGTTCGGTCACAAATTCCTGAGCGGCGAGCCCGCCAACCGGTCCGCCTACATCGCGCAGCAGCAATCCATCTCGCGTCGTTTCGACGACGTCGCCACCGTCTTCCCGGCCGGCACCTCCTTGAGAGCCACCGTCGTGGCGGCGCACAGCTCGTGGCAAGACGGCCTGACGCACTACGGGCTGTGGGGCACCCAAGGGCCAGCCCTCGAGGGGAACCACGCGGCGGAGAACCCGACCTACGGTGCGTCCAGCGACGCTACCGTGGCTCTTCTGGACGGCCTCGCCGGGCCCTCACTGCAGGCCATGCAACGTGGCCTGTCCCACGGCGGCGAGCTCGAAGGCATCCTGATCGTCGTCCTCAGCGGCCTGTTCGGCGTGGCCGTGGTCGTGACCGTCTACTTCCGCCGCCGTATGGCCAAAGACGTCCTGCGTCCGGTGATCAGCATGTACCAGGGCGTCTTGAAGCTCCAGGAAGGCAACTTCGCCCATCGCATCGCCATCGCCCGCCGCGACGAGCTGGGAGAACTGACAGAGGCTTTCAACGGCATGGCGGGCGCCCTGCACGACAACCACGTCGCCCTCACCCGTCGGGCCACCTACGACTCGCTCACCGGGCTTCCCAATCGGGCTTCCCTGGTCGAGCGCCTGACGGCTTCGTTCGGGTCCAACAGTGACCGCCGGGCCCGACACGAGAGCGTCCTCTTCCTCGACATCGACGATTTCAAAGACGTCAACGACTCCCTGGGCCACGAAGGAGGCGACGAGCTCCTCGTGGCGCTGGCCGCTCGGCTCAACCTCTGTGTCCGCCCTCACGATCTGGTGGCCCGCCTCGGTGGCGACGAGTTCGCCATCGTGGTGATCGAGGACGGTGCCGGCTCTTTCGCCACCGTGATCGCCGAAAGGATCCTCGAGGCCATGCGGGTGCCGTTCGTGGTGGGAGGAGCTCCTCTGCAGGTCTCGCTCAGCATCGGCATCGCCCAGCGTCGACGCGGAACCGCCGTGGCCGGTGAGACCGGTCAGATGGACGAGGCCGCCGACTTGCTCCGACGCGCCGACTTCGCCATGTACATGGCCAAAGGTGCGGGCAAGGGACGCTTCCAGGTCTTCGACGCCAAGATGCACGACGACATGATCCGCATCGCGTCTCTCAGAGGCGGCAAGGGCGAAGCCACGGTGCAACTCCAACTCGAATACGACCCCGCCGCGCCCTGAGCTCGGCCTCCCACATCCGGCGGGAGCGGCCCTTACCCCTCGCTGATCGTCCCCCCGGCGAGCAGGGCCAGCTCGGCGTTCTGCAGATGGGGCTCGTGATCGGCGTCGGCCCGGGCCGCGGTGGCCGAGGGGATGAAGGCCGCGGCGATGATCGCCACCACCGTCATGGCCGCCAGGAAGGTGAATCCGTGGGTGTAGCCCGACACCATGGGCCGGCCGTCGGCCAGGAGCCCCGACGTGACGATGCTCGACATCACCGCGGCGCCGATGGCGCCACCGATGGTGCGGATATTGGCGTTCATCCCACTGGCCACACCTGTCTGTTGCGGCGGCACGGCCTGGACGATCAGATTGGACATGGCCGAGAAGGCCAGGCCCAGACCCACCCCGAGCAGGGTGCTCGCCACGTAGATCTGCCACTTCTGGGTGTGGGCGAAGGCCAGGATGAGATAGGACCCGGCCGAGAACACGGACCCGATGATGACCGCCGACTTCGATCCGATGGCGGCCGCGATCCGACCCGACAGCAATCCGAACAGGAACATGGTCACGGTGAGGGGCAGCAGAAAGAGCCCCGACTGGATGATGTCGGCTCCGAACCCGTAGCCCGCCGACTTCGGGGTCTGCAGGAATTCGGGGAGGAAGGCCATGACCGAGTACATGCCGATCCCGAACAGGAAGGCCACCAGATTGTTCGTCCACACGGCCGGGACGCGCATCATCTTCATGTCGATGAGCGGCTGGCGCGACCTCGACTCCACCAAGATCCACGCCACCACGATGACGACGGCCAACGCCATCAGCCCGATGACCCTGCTCGAGCCCCATCCCCAGGAAGGGGCCTTGCTCACGTCCACGAGGAGGACCACCAACCACCCCGACAGCAAGACGGCCGCCAACCAGCTGATCCGTCCCGGGGTCCGCACCGGCGACTCGGGCACGAACACCTGCGCGCACACCGCGGCGATCACGGTGATGATCAACGGGATCCAGAACAGCCAGTGGTAGTCGAGATGGCTGACGATGGGGCCCGCCAGGACGATCCCCGCGCCACCCCCGACCGCGGCCATGGCGGCAACCACGCCCACGCCGGTGGCCACCTTGGCGGGGGGGAACTCGTCCCGGATGATCCCGAACGACAGGGGGAGGACGGCTCCGCCGATCCCCTGGATCACCCGCCCCAGGATCAACAAGCCGATCGAGTGGGCCAGTCCCGCCATGACCGACCCCAGGGCCAGCGCCGAGAGGGTGAGAACCAGCATCCGCTCCTTGCCGACCATGTCACCCACCCGTCCCAGGATGGGCGTGAAGATCGATGCCGACAGCAGGTACGCGGTCAACACCCACGTCACCGTGCTCTGCGAGGTATGCAGGTCGTGTTGGATCGTCGGAAGGACGGGCAACACCAGCGACTGCAGCAGGGCGTAGGCCGACACCCCGAGGAGGAGCACGACATAGGTGGCCCGGTACCCGGCCCGGTCGAGGGATCTGGTCACCTGGCTCTCGTTCTCAATCGGCACATCGACAGTGCGGTGGCCTCTCCGGTCGTCCGCCCCACTATAAACGGAACAGGCGCTCCGTATGACCCGTCGGGCGTGTGGGGTCCGGCCGTTACACCTGGGCTCGGAACCGCTCGGCCATGGCCGACATCACCGACAGCGCGAACGTGGGTGTTTCGTGGACCAGGAACAGGAACCGCTGCCGGTCGAGCACGACCAACACGCTGTCGACGGTGGCCACCGCGGTGGCCATGCGCGGGGAGGAGTCCACGAGCGCCATCTCACCGAAGACGTCGTCCACGCCCAAGGTGGCGATGACGTGGTTCGTGTTCTGCAATTGGATCTGGCCCTCGATGACCCCGAACATCTCGGTACCCGGGTCCCCCTCCCGGAACACCACACCGCCGGCGGGCACGCTCAGGGTGTCCTTGGCGTTGCGGAACAGGCCTTCGACTCTCATGGGTGCCCACCTCCGGGAGACCTCGAAACGCGGTCGAGGCTAGAGGAGGTGCTGGTCCTCCACAAGATCGTGGGCGGGGTCAGCGAGAGGTCGGGTGGGATGTAGGTGGGATGTAAATGGGATGCAAATGGGATGTAAATGGGATGTAATTGCTACAATCTCTGATACAAGTGGGCCATGGCGTCGACGGGCCCTTTCGACCTCACCGATCTCATCGACGCCATCGACCTGGTCCTGGACCTCGACTCGTCGGTGCCCCCCTTCCGACAAGTGCGAGAGCAGATCGCCGATGCCATCCGGCGTGGGGATCTCAGGCCCGACGTCCGGCTCCCTCCTGTGCGCCAGCTGGCCGGGGATCTCGGACTGGCGGCCAACACCGTGGCGCGGTCCTATCGAGAGTTGGAGCTGGCCGGTCTGCTCGAGACGCGCGGCCGACACGGGACCTTCGTCGCCGCCACCCCTTCCCCGGCCCGGAAACTCGCGGCGCGCGAAGCCCGGTCGTTCATGCGCCGCCTGCGTGAGCTCGGCATCGGCGACGAAGAGATGGTGGCCATCATCGGCCGGGAGGTGGGCGGCGTCGAGGTCCGTGCCGCCTCTCGCCGCAAGCCGGGGTCGTGACCGTCACACCGCGCAGGTGTCGCCCTCGCATACTCCACCCGAACCCGCGAGGTCAGCCGGTGTGACGAGCTCGAGGGGGTGTGCTTTGGTCCATGCCCGTCGCAGCACATCGAGGATGGTGTCGGGGTCCTGCGCCCCGGGGATGCCGAACTTGCCGTCCACCACGAAGAACGGCACGCCCGTGACCCCGAGCTCGAGCGCGGCCCGTTCGTCGGCCCGGACCTCGTCGACGTAACGGTCCCCGGCCAGGATCTCCGCGCACTCCGTCGCGTCGAGCCCCACCTCGCCGGCCAGTCGCACCAGGGTCTCGCGCTCCCCGATGGCCGCCCCCTCGGTGAAGTACGCCACCAACAGCCTCTCCTTGAGGGCGTCCTGGACACCGGGTCCGGCCGACCGCGCATGGTGCAGCAGCCGGTGGGCATCGAAGGTGTTGCCCGCCCGGGCCCGTTCGAAATGGAAGTCCAGCCCTTCGACCGCGGCCACCGCCGTCAACCGGTCGTTGGCCTGCTCCGCCTGCTGGCGCGTCATCCCGTACTTCCTCGCCAGTCGTTCGATTCGGTCTCCCTGGCGCCGGGCCGGCGCCTCGGGGTCGAGCTCGAACGCCCGCCACACCACCTCGATCTCGTCGGCGTGCTCGAATCGACCCAAAGCGGACTCGAAACGGCGCTTGCCGATGGCGCACCAGGGACAGACCACGTCGGAGAAGATCTCTACCTGCACGGTGTTACCTGCACGTTTCTACCTGCACATGTGTGCGAACCCGCCCGCCAACGGGATTATTCCGGAGCCCCACCACCCGCGGCCGCCAGCGCCGCGACCCGATGTTGGGCGTCGATGGCGACCACGACCCGAGAGGCGGTCGCGACGACGACGAGCTCGACGAGCACCAACGCCACCTCGAGATACCAGCCCCACCCTGTGCCCCAGAAGAAGGTGATCGGTAGCGCCAGGGCCAACACCGCACCGCCGATGAGCGAGAGCCACGTCCGCAGCACCAGCCCCCGCGCCTCGTGCCCCGGCGGGAGGCAGTCCCTGATGGCTTGGTAGGGCATCCACAGTCCCACCACGGGAACGAACCACGAGCCCACCCCCCACCCCGGAGAGCGCCGGGCCGGATAGCCGAGGTCGCGTGCGACCACGGCTGCCCGGTACTGCCAGATCAGGAACACGACCTGGAGGGACAGCTCGACGGCGTCGACGACGTACACCCAGGGCGACACCAGTGCCGGCGGACGGGGAAGAGCCCTCGCCGTGCCGGGATGCTCGATCACCAGCCTCAGCCAATGGAAGTAGGTGTGCCAGCGAGGGCCCGAGTCCCACACCGTCAAGCCGTTGACGACCACCAGAATCGGATACACCGCGACGACCGCCCTCGCCCACGGTGTCAGTGCCCGTTCTGCCTCGAGTGCGGGCCCGATGCCATGCCATCGAACCGCGCTCGCCACGGGGACGGGCTGATCGGCGGTGTGTGTCGTCCAGGTGGCCCCGTCCCACCAGCGCAGCCGGCGGTTGTCCTGGGGGTCGGGATACCACCCAGCGGAAGCCACTCGGTCACCTTGACACAGCGCCCCCGTCCGGAGTCGGTTCGCCTGACGCCGATCCGGTCGGCCCCCGGGGGCCTCGCCGTGTGCCGGGGGGGTGGTGCGTATACCATTTGACCTGGACGTCGCCATCAGGCGCTCGGCGTGTCCCCGGGTCGGTTGTCCCTTTTCGGCTCGGCAGGGTGGGGTGTTCGGGGGTCGAGGTCCATGGTGAGGTCGGTCGGTATCGGCACCGGTTCGGTCGCAGGGCTTTCTACTTCGCTGGGCGCGTGATTAGGTGCGTAGCGTGAGATTTCAACGCGGGAGCAGGTGCCTGAGGCGAAGCGCAGTGGCGGCGGTGCTGTGCTCGGCCCTTGCCGCGCCGGTCCTGATCGGTGTGTCGCCCAGCTCGGCCGCCACCACGGGGTCCGACACCATCTCCACCGTCGCCGGCGGCGGGTCGGCGCTGGGCATCGCCAGCGGGGGGGCCAACCTGTCGGCCTTCCTGGGATCGCCCCTGGATGCGGTCTCCGACGCCAGTGGCAACGTGGTGTTCGCCGACCAGAACAACAACGTCATCCGGGTGGCCGCCGCGGCCACGGGCACGTTCTTCGGCCACGCCATGACCGCCGGACACCTCTACACGATCGTGGGCAACGGGGTCGACGGGGACATCGGCGACGGGACCAACAAGCCCCTCACCACGGCCGAGCTCTCGGGCCCCAGCGGGGTCGCCCTCGATGCCCAGGGCGACATCGCCATCACCGACACCGGCAACGACGCCGTGCGCTTCGTGGCCGCCGCGGGCGGCCTTCGGTACGGCCAGGAGATGACGGCGGGCGAGATCTACACCATCGCCGGCGGGGGCCAGGAGGGCGACATCACCCCGGGCGGGTCCACGTTCTCCGCCGGGCTCACCGCCCCTGACGGGGTCGTCTTCGACGCCCAGGGCGATGTCATCGTGGCCGACACCGGCAACGACCTCATCCGGATCATCCCTGCCGCGGCCCGCACCATCTTCGGCATTGCCGTCCAGCCCGGAAGCATCTACACCCTGGCCGGCAACATGAACTACGGCTACACCGGCAACGGTGGGCCCGGGCCCTCCGCCCAGCTGCAGCTGGACATCTTCAACGGCGTGACCGTGGACGCCAAGGGCGACGTCGTCTTCTCCGACGTCGACAACCAGGTCGTGCGCATGGTGGCCGCCAACAACGGCACCGCCTTCGGGAAGGCGGTCAGGGCCGGGGACATCTACACCCTCGCCGGTTCCGGGCCCAACGACGAGGGATTCAAGGGAAACAAGAAGCCCGCCACCAAGGCGTGGCTCGACACGCCCAACGGCGTCGCCGTCGACGCTTCGGGCAACCTCTTCATCAGCGAAGCCGTCAACAACATCATCCGCATGGTGCCCGCCGCCAAGGGGACCTACAACGGTTTGGCCGTCAAGGCGGGCGACATCTACACCGTCGCCGGTGACGAGATCCCCGGCTATGCGGGCAACGGGGGACCGGCCACCGCGGCGAAGGTCAACGACCCCACGGGATTGAGCTTCGGGCCCTCGGGGCGACTCATCGTGTGCGACAACGGGAACAACGTCATCCGTGAGATCACCGGCACCGTGCCGCCGCCCCCCACGGTGGACGTCGTCAAGCCCGTCTCGGGCCCGGCGTCGGGCGATCGGAAGGTGACCTTGGTGGGCGCCAACCTGTCGAGCGCGACGGCGGTCATGTTCGGTGCCCAACCGGCCCTGAGCTTCACCGTGCGGTCAGCCAAGAAGATCGTCGCCTACTCACCCACCGCGGCGATCGGCAAGGTCATCGTCCGGGTGTACTCCCCGTTGGGCGTGAGCGCCGTCAGCGCCGTGGACGCGTATACCTACGTGACCGCCGCGGCCAAGAAGCACCAGCACAAGCGCTGAGCCCCGGCGGCCTCCCGCCGCAGGTGGTCGGCGCCCTAGTGCGGTTCGAACCGGGCCAGCCAGGGCGCGGTGGCGGCGAGTAGCTCGGTCGTCATCGACACCACGTGCTCGTAGGGGAGCGAGCCGGCCAAGGGGTCGGCGAGCATGGCCTCGAGTGCGGTCGTCCGATTTCCTGACACCGCCGCCTCCACGGTGAGCTCCTGCGAGCTCACCACGCGCCGGAGATGCTCACCCAGGAAGGACGGCACCGTGGCCCTGTCCCTGGGGCGGACCCCGTCGGCGCCCGCCACCACCATGCACTCCACCACCACGTCCGGGGCCAGATTCCCCACCTGCCCCGTATTGGGGATGTTGCCGGGGAACTCCTTGTCCTCGCCCGTCACCAGCCCCTCGAGGAGCAGGGCCACGAATTCCCCCGACGGCCACCGGGGGATGGACTCCGCCGCCAGGAGATCGGCCATCTCGGCGTCGTCGGTGGCCTTGTCGGACTGATGCCCGTGCATGCCGTAGTGGTGGACGGCCCAATCTCGTCCGTAGTCCGACGCGGCCGTGACAAAGCCGGGAAAGAACTCCACCACATGGGTGTCCGACGACCCGGGCAGGACGCCGAAGCGGTCGAACAACTCGAACTTCACCTTGTTGTTGGCCACGATGTCGGCCTTCGACCACCCGTGTTCGGGGTCCACCATCTTGTAGTGCATCGCCTCGGGGGGATCCATCCACAGGGATCCGCTGAGGTCCACCTCGCCGGCGAGGGCGCCGCGCAGCATCTCGAACCCGTCCCGCTCCCCGATGCGCAGCGAGGTCACGAGAGGGAGATGGTTCACGCCGGCCACCACGGGGTCGACCGAGGTGAAGTCGGAGTCGAACAGGAGGCTGAGCACGAACTTCAGTCCCACGATCTCCGCGCACAGTCCGATGGTCTTGATCGAGGTCTCCCGGGTCACGGCCCGGCACAGGGCCGAGAGGGGGTTGCTCACGTTCACCAGCCACGCATCGGGGCAGCACCGCTCCATGGCCCTCGCCACCTCGACGATCACGGGAACGCTGCGCAGCGCCCGGGAGATCCCCCCCGGCCCCACGCTGTCGCCCACGGTCTGGCGGATCCCGTAGCGCGCCGGGATCTCGATGTCGTGGCGCATGCTGGCGAACCCGCCCACCGAGAAGGTGGCGATCACGTACTCCGCACCCGACAGCGCGTCGTCGATGTCCGTGGTGGCGCGGGCGGTGAGGGGGATCCCCCGGCGCTCGGCCACGTGCTCGGCCACCTTCAGCGCGGGGGGGAGCGAGTCGGGGTCGAGGTCGTACAGGACCACCTCGGCGTCGGCCAGAGCCGGTGTATTGGCGAAGTCCACCATCAGCTTCGGCGTCCAGTGGGTGCTCCCACCACCGACGAGTGTGATCTTCGCCGCCATCGGGGGCCGACCCTACCCGTCACCGGCCCACAGCGCACCGGCCCACAGCGCAACGGAGCCTGGCGGGCGGGTCGGCTCCCCTACAGTGCGGCCATGTCCGAGACACAGAAGCGGACCGTCGACCACGTGGTGGTCAAGTTGCATCCCGACGGGCGCGCGCTGGCCCGGGACGCGGCCGACGTCGCCGCCACGGTGCTGCGCCGGGCCGTGGCGGCCAGAGGAGTGGCCCACGCCATGTTCGCCACCGGGAACTCCCAGTTGGAATTCGTGGACACGCTCGTCACCGACAGCACCGAGGTCCCGTGGAGCGATGTCGTGGTCTTCCACATGGACGAGTACGTCGGTGTGGGCCCCGACCACCCCGCCGGGTTCCAACGGTGGATCCGGGAGCGCATCACCGACCGCGCCCGACCACGCCAAGCCCACTACATCGACGGGCTGGCCGACCCCGAGGCCGAGTGCGATCGCTACGCCGAGCTCTTGCGCCGACACCCCCTCGACATCTGCTGTCTCGGCATCGGGGAGAACGGGCATCTGGCCTTCAACGACCCACCCGTGGCCGACTTCGACGACCCCCTCGACATGAAGGTGGTCGAGCTCGATCCGGCCTGCCGGCTCCAGCAGGTCAACGAGGGACACTTCCCCGACATCGGGGCCGTGCCCGGCCTGGCCCTCACGGCCACCATCCCCGCCCTCCTCCGGGCCCGGACCGTCCTCGCCGTGGTCCCCGAGTCCCGCAAGGCCCAGCCGGTGTCCGCCGCTCTCACCGGCCCCGTGTCCACCGCCTGTCCCGCCTCGGTGCTGCGCACCCGGGACAACGTCACGCTGTTCGTCGACGACGGGTCGGCATCCCTCCTGGAGTGGTGAGCGGGTGCGGCCATCGGGTGTGGCACGAGCGCCGAGACTGACACCGACGCTGACACTTACACCGACGCTGACCCTGACATTCACGCTGGCGCTGGCGCTGGCGCTGGCGCTGGCGCTGGCGGCCTGCGGTGGTGGTGGCGGAAGTCCACGGTTAGCGACCGGAACCACCCAACCGGCGATCGGGGCCGATCACGAGTGTGTCGTCGGGGCCACAAGTGCGGACCATGCTCCTCGGGTGGCCTGGAGCACCCTGCGCAATCCCATCCTGAGCGAGCCCGGCGCCGGGGTGAAGGACCAGGCGCTCGTGTGGGCCCGTGGCCAGTGGCACATGCTCTTCAGCTACGTCACCGACGACGTCACCACCAAGGGAGCCGAGGACTGGAACATCGCCTCGGCCACCAGTCCTGACCTGTCGCACTGGTCGGCCCCCTCGCCCTGGCCCGTCCAGGCGGGCGTGCACGGCGTGGCGTCGCCCGACATCGTCCGCAGCCCCACGGGAACCTTCGTCGCCACCTACGACTCCGACCCCGATTTGGCCGGCGGCGCGCAGTCGAAGCTCTACTACCGCACCTCGACCGACCTCTCGCACTGGTCCGCCCCGCGCCCGTTGGCCCTGAGCCTCCATCCTGCACCCGCCGACCGGATGATCGACGCCGCCCTGGCCTGGACCGGGCACGGCCTCATCCTGGGGTACAAGGAAGGGTCCACCACGGCAGGCGCGGCGCAGCACTTCGAGATCGCCTGGTCGCCGAGCGGATCCCTCGACGGCCCATGGACCTTCGTGGGTCGGCCCGACATCGTCGTTCACGGCGACACCGTCGAGAACCTCGAGTTCGTCGCCCTCGCCCGGCGCTGGCACCTGCTGTCCACGTCCAACACCTTCGACCAGCCGTGGATCTTCGCATTGCCGGGCAACCCCGCCACCCCCTCCTCATGGTTGCACTGGGTCGGCGCCCGGATGCTCGTCATCCCCGGACAGCCCTGGGACACCGGGCCCGGCATCTCGAGCGTGACCTTCGAGCACGCCAACTCGGTGTTCCTTTGTGACGCCCGCACCGGCACCGGCTACTACTACGCCACCTATGCGGGCAGCGACGAGCTCACCCACTTCGGCGGGTGGGGCCACGCCGAGATCGGCATCGCCCGCAGCACCGACCTGGTCCACTGGCAGCTCCCCGGCTGACAGGTGTCACGGCTGACAGGTGTCACGGCGGCGAGGTTCGCACCTGCCGACCGGTCACTCACCGACGAGAGCCCTTCACTGACTCCCGATTGCGGTGCCAGGTCCCAACCAACGCTCGAGGAATGCGAAAGCCTCCACGCCGTGCCACTCGTGGATCCCCTCGAACACGTCGTGCTCGATGCGGTCGTCGGCGCCGTCGGCGCCGTAGACGGCGCGCAGTCGCTCCACCTGTGCGGCGGCCACGGTGGCGGGGAACAGGTCGTCGTGGGTGCCCGACTCGATGAGCAGGGGGCGGGGGGAGATCAGCGCGCCCAGGTCCACGTGCTCGAGCTGGCCCAGCATGCCCGGGAGCACCTGCGAGCCGCACATGTTCCACGGCATCTTGTGCGCCTCGGCCCACGACGAGAAGTACCCGCTCACTACCGCGGCGGCCACGCGTTCGTCGATCGCGGCCAGGAAGAGTGTCACGGTGCCG
>DATCBU010000032.1:0-60134 GCA_036511675.1 Acidimicrobiales bacterium
GGGGCACGCCGAAGAGGTCGCACAGCTCGGGGGACCAGGCGAGTGTGGCCGTGTCCAACAGGAGCGTGCGGCTGGCGTTGGAGGGATCGGTGGCGTAGACGCCACCGCGGGTGCCACCGGTCAGGTTCCACAGCACCCAGCTGTCCACCGTGCAGAAGGAGAGGTTCGGGTCGTCGGCCGCCAGGGCGAGATCGCCGTGTCGGAGGAGCCAGGCTGCCTTGGTGGCACTGAAATACGGATCGAGCACGAGGCCCGTGGTGGCGCGCACCAAAGGGAGATGGCCCGCCTCCGTCAGCTCGGCGCACAGGGCCGCGGTGCGCCGGTCCTGCCACACGATGGCCCGGTGCAGGGGACGGCCCGTGGCGCGGTCCCAGGCCACCACCGTCTCGCGCTGGTTGGTGATGCCGATCGCGGCCACGGTGGCTCCCGCGGCGTGCCGGCGTTGCGCCACCTCGGCCACCGTCGACACCACCGATTCCCAGATCTCGACGGGGTCGTGCTCGACCCATCCCGGCCGGGGATAGTGCTGGGTGAGCTCGCGGTACGAGACGTCCACCACGGCCCCCGACCCGTCCACGGCCAGCGCCCGCACCCCGCTCGTCCCCGCATCGATGGCGATCACGCAGGCCACGGCCGGACCCTATATGGCCTCCCAGGCACACCCCGAGGGGGGCCCGACCCGCTGTCGGATCGGGCCCGGGTGCAAACCTTCGCGAACGGGTCGCGACCAGGGCGGACGCCGGAGGAAACCCATTGACACTCTCGTAACTACAGTGCTGTAATGGCCACTGCATCTGGGGGCCACTTCAGACGGGACCACAACATCTTGTGGTTTGAGGGGGGCAGTAGGGCGGGGAGCCCTGTCACCTCCCGAAGGTCGGCCCCTACGCTGGGAACCAAGGAAAGGGTGGAACAACGATCATGGCAATCGCTCCGCAGCGGACCGCTATCGGCATTCGGCGGCACTTCACCACCGAAGGGGTCCACCCCTACGACGAGCTCGCATGGGACCGGCGCGATTCGCGCATCACCGACTACCGCGACGGCAGCGTGGCCTTCGAGCAGCTCGAGGTCGAGGTCCCTGTCACCTGGAGCCTGAACGCCACCAACATCCTGGCCCAGAAGTACTTCCGGGGGACCCCCGGCACCCCCGAGCGCGAGACCTCGCTCAAGCAGGTGGCCGACCGCGTGGTGGACACCATCACCGCCTGGGGCATCAAGGACGGCTACTTCGAGGACGCGGCCGAGGCCGACACCTTCAGCGACGAGCTCAAGCACATCATCGTGAACCAGCGCGCCGCCTTCAACTCCCCGGTGTGGTTCAACATCGGCGTCAAGGGCGTGCCGCAGCAGGCCTCAGCTTGCTTCATCCTCGCCGTCGAGGACTCGATGGACTCCATCCTCAACTGGTACCGGGAAGAGGGGATCATCTTCAAGGGTGGCTCGGGCGCCGGCGTCAACCTGTCGAGCATCCGGGCATCAGTCGAAAGGCTGCAAGGCGGCGGGACGGCATCGGGCCCGGTGTCGTTCATGCGTGGCGCCGATGCATCTGCAGGGACGATCAAGTCGGGGGGCAAGACCCGTCGGGCCGCCAAGATGGTCATCCTCAACGATGACCACCCCGACATCGAGGACTTCATCTGGTGCAAGGCGCTCGAGGAGCGCAAGGCCCGCGTCCTTCGCGACGGCGGGTTCGACATGGACCTCGACGGATCGGACTCGTTCTCCATCCAGTACCAGAACGCCAACAACTCCGTGCGTGTCACCGACGAGTTCATGCAGGCCGTCCTCGACGACGCCGAGTGGGCACTCACGGCTCGCAACGACGGTTCGGCGGTCCGCATCGTCAAAGCCCGTGACCTGTTCCGGCAGATCGCCCACGCCGCCTGGGAGTGCGCGGACCCCGGGATGCAGTTCGACACGACTATCAACCGTTGGCACACCGCCCCCAACGCCGGCCGGATCAACGGTAGTAACCCTTGCTCCGAATATATGCACATCGACAACAGCGCCTGCAACCTGGCGTCGATCAACCTGCTCAAGTACCTCCGTGAGGACGACAGCTTTGACACCGAGAGCTTCAACGCCACCGTGGACGTCGTCTTCACGGCCCAGGAGATCCTGGTCGGGAACGCCGACTACCCCACGGAGAAGATCGCCGAGAATTCGCGCCGGTACCGGGAGCTCGGTCTCGGGTACTGCAACCTGGGAGCGCTGCTCATGGCGCAGGGCGTGCCCTACGACTCCGACGAGGGTCGCGCTCTGGCGGGGTCGATCACCGCCCTCATGACGGGCCACGCCTACGCCGTGTCCGCCCGCACCGCGTCCCGTATGGGGCCGTTTGCCGGCTTCCACGCCGATCGCGAGGCCATGCTCAACGTGCTGCAGATGCACCGTTCCGAGGTCGCCAAGATCGACGAGGAGCTCGTGCCCATGGAGCTGCTCTCCGCCGCTCAGGAAGCGTGGGACGACGCCGTCGAGCTCGGAGAGCAGTTCGGTGTGCGCAACTCCCAGGCCAGTGTCCTCGCCCCGACCGGCACCATCGCCCTCATGCTCGACTGCGACACCACCGGTGTCGAGCCTGACCTGGGTCTGGTGAAGACGAAGAAGCTCGTCGGGGGCGGGACGATGTCCATCGTCAACCAGACCGTCCCTCGTGCACTGGCGAGACTGGGATATATGCCCGAGCAGGTCGACGACATCATCTCCTACATCGACGAGCACAAGTCGATCGTGGGTGCACCGCATCTCGTCGAGGATCACATGGCTGTCTTCGCCTGTTCCATGGGAGACAACACGATCCACTACACCGGGCACGTCCGGATGATGGGAGCGGTGCAACCGTTCATCTCCGGCGCCATCTCCAAGTGCGTCGTGGGTGACACCCTTCTTGCCACGGCCGACGGCCTCATCCGCATCGGTGGCCTGCACCAAGGTGAGAGCCCCGACAGCTTCCGTGACGAGATCATCGCCGTGGCTTCGATCGGTGGCATCCACAAGACCGATGCCTTCTATTACGGCGGTGTCCGACCCGTGCGTCGCGTCGTGCTCCGCTCGGGCCATGCCGTCACAGGCACCCCGAACCACCGGGTCCTCACCGCCGGGACATCTGGACTCGACTGGAAGCGACTCGACGAGATCGAGCCCGGGGACTACGTTGCCGCCAAGTACGGGGACGAATTGTGGTCGGATCTCCCTGCTCGCTTCGACGACTTCACCCCGACGCCGACCTACGGATCGCAGAAGACGGTGCGGATCCCGGACGAGTTGACGGAGCCGCTGGCGTTCCTCCTCGGTGCCTACGCGTCGGAAGGCCACACCTCGCGTTCCAAGTGGACCATCGTGATCACGAACTCCGAAGACGCCGTCCTCGAGGAGATCGCCGAAGCGGCCCGGCAGTGCTTCGAGGTCGAGGCCAAGATCCGCCGGCCGGCCGACCGTTGCCCGAGCGTCGAGATCTCGTCGAAGACCATCGTGGAGTTCCTCGAGTACTTGGGATGTGGGGGACGCGCCTCGTCCAAGCGGATCCCCGATGCCGTGCTCCGTTCCCCGCGCGAGCTCGTGCTCTCGTTCCTCCAGGGGCTCGCCCTCGATGCCTACACCCACGGATCGACGACCACGGCGAAATGGGCGATCTGCCTGGATTCGCCGGCACTCCTCGACGACCTGCAGGCGGTCCTGACGAACCTGGGCGTCGTCCACGGCCGGTCCCGCAAGTTCAACCTCACGTACGCCAAGACCTACGACGAGGTGTACGTCGTCGGTGTCCACGCCCAGAGGATGGTCGAGCTCGCCCCGTTCCTCGAAGCGCACAAGTCAGCGGCGGCCAAGCGCATGGCGGCCAGTGTCACGAAGACGACGCATAACACCGCCGACGTGGTGCCGGGCATCACTCCCGCGGAGCTCTACGCGCTGGTTCCTTACCGTCGCTGCAATGAGCTCGGCGTCCTGTTGCGGACCGAGTTCAACTTCCTGGCCGATCGTCGGACGAAGCACGTGAGCCGGGAGACGGTCGAGCGGGTGGCGCGCATCGAGGGGGTCCTGCTCCCCGAATGGCTGCACCAGGTACTCGACGACAAGCTCCACTTCAGCCCGGTCGAGTCTGTGGACGACGCCGGCGAGCGTGAGGTGTTCGACGTCTCGGTGCCCTACACCCACGCCTTCGTCGCCAACGGGATCGTCAACCACAACACCGTGAACCTTCCCGAGGACATCAGCGTCGAGGACATCGAGCAGTTGCATCTCGATGCCTGGCGGCTGGGGATCAAGGCCGTCGCCATCTACCGCGACAACTGCAAGGTGGGCCAGCCCCTGTCCACCACCAAGAAGGCCGGTGTCGGTGAGGGCGGCGACTTCGCCCCGCCGGGATCCCAGGCCGAGGCTCGTGACCGCGCCGCGGCGGCCAAGATCGCCGAGCTCGAGTCCGCACTCTCCCTGGTCCAGAGCCGGTCGCGTGACACCGTGGTCGTGGGAGCGGTGCGGGAGCGCCTCCCGCGGCGACGCAAGTCCAGCACGTTCGCATTCCGAGTGGCCGACTGCGAGGGGTACGTGACCGTCGGGGAGTACGACGACGGCCGGCCCGGCGAGGTGTTCATGAAGGTCTCCAAGCAGGGCTCGACCCTGGCGGGGATCATGGACGCCTTCTCCATCTCGGTCAGCCTGGGATTGCAGCACGGCGTGCCCCTGGCCACCTACGTCCGCAAGTACACCAGCATGCGCTTCGAGCCGGCGGGGATCACCGACGACCCGGATCTGCGCATCGCCACCAGCCTGGTGGACTACATCTTCCGTCGGCTGGCCGTCGACTACCTGCCCCTGGCCGAGCGAGAGGAGCTCGGCGTGCTGTCGACGGGGGAGCGCATGCAGCCCACCCTGCCCGGCGTGGAGGAAGCCGCCACGCCCGAGGAGGACCTCGTCGACGACTCCGGGATCAGCTCCGTCCCGACCTCGGCGCGCGCCGAACAGAGCAACGCTCCGTTGTGCTACCAGTGCGGCATGGTCATGCAGCGAGCGGGGTCCTGCTACCTCTGTTCCAGTTGCGGGACCACGAGCGGCTGTTCGTAGCGTCAACGGCTCGTGGTGTGAACGGTCAAGCCATGGACAGGCCACGGGTACGACCAGGGGTTCCGGTACGATTTTGAGGAGCACCCGGCGGGGAGCCGGGAGCAGTGCCGAGCATCGGGGGCCGGATGGCGGCCGTGGACCAGGCTGACAAGCGTCCGCAATCTCTGGCGGCACAGCGCCAGGAGTTGACCAGGACCCGTATCCGTCGCGCTGCCATGGCCGCGGTGGCGGAGCACGGCTTCGACACCACCGTGGAGCAGATCGCCGAGCTCTCGGGGGTGAGCCCCCGCACCATCTTCCGGCACTACGGGACCCACGACTGGTTGATCGCCGAGACCGCCCGGGACATGTTCGAGGCGTGCGGCCGTTACCCCGACACCGGCTCGCCGCGCCACATCGATGACCTCGCCGACTGGATCGAGAGCTTGCCGCGGCAGGTCCCCGATGTCGACGCCTGGCTCGAGGCGCTGGCGGTGACCATCCACACCCGCATGGCCGAGGTCTTCGGCGTCGCCTTCTGGGACATCTACGCCCCACCGCGGCCCGGGTCGGAGACCCTGGCCGAGGTGGCCGAGCTCTGCCGGGCCTATCGCCTCCGCGGGATGCCCTACCTGGCCGCCCTGGCCTGGCGCTCCGCCGGAGGCGCGGGGGAGCCCCCCGAGGACTTGACCCTGGCCTTCGCCCTGCACCTGTCGGCCCACACCACCCAGGCGCTCATGGCCGACTTCGGGTGCTCACCGACGCGGATCGGACTCCTGTGCGCCCGCATGCTGCAGGGCGTTCTCCACCAAGCCGTGGACGCCGGCTCCCATGGTGACAGCCCGGCGGGCCCGGTTCCGCTCAGTGCGCGTGAAGGCCCGACAAGTGACCGCTGAAGTGCGCGAGCGGCCCGCAGCTCACCCCTGGGCGCGGATGGGGAGGTACTCGAAGCGCCGGGTGAAGGGGCCCGGGGCGTAGCGTCCCGACGCACCATCGGCGGCGAAGCCAGGCAGGACCCGCAGCAGCTCCTCGATGACCACCTTGCCTTCGAGTCGGGCCGCGGCCGCCCCCAGGCAGTGATGGGGCCCCGAGCTGAACGCCAGGGTGCGGGCCACGGTGCGCGTGACGTCCAGTACTCCCGCCTCGGGCCCGAACTCCCGGGGGTCGCGGTTGGCCGAGGCGAACAGCAGGTGCACCTTGGCCCCGGCCGGGACGGTGACAGGTCCCTCGGGGGGACCGACCGTCACCTCGGTGGTCGTGGTGCGCGACAGGCCCTGGACGGGGGAGAGGAAGCGCAGCAGCTCCTCCACGGCTCCGGGCACCAGGTCAGGACTCGAGGCGAGGACCCGGCGCTGCTCGGGGTGTTCGCTCAGGAGCGCGGCCGTGCCCCCGATGAGCCCCGAGGCGGTGTCGTTACCGCCGGCGATCATCACGAAGCAGAACCCGAGGATCTCTTCGATGCTCACCGGGTGGCCGTCGACCTCGGATTCGAGCAGCACCGAGATCATGTCGGTGCCCGAGCCACCCCTCTTGGCCGCGGCGAGCTCGGTGAAGTACCCGTAGAGCTCGCCCACGGCCCGACCCGCCGAGAGCACGTTGCCGCTGGCGTTGGCCTGCACGATGGCGCTGCTCCAATCCGCGAAGGCGGACCGATCGCTGTCGGGGACTCCGAGGTAGTCGGCCACCACGAACGACGGCACGGGGGAGGCCACCTCGGCCACGAAGTCGGCCTCGCCCATCTCGGCGATGCGCTGCATGCGGGACCGGGTGAAGGCGCGCAGGGCCGTTTCTCGGGCCGACACCGCCCTCGGGGTGAACATGGCGTTGACCAGCCGGCGATAGAGGGTGTGGCGGGGCCGGTCCATCATCACCAAGGTGGGCATGAGCCCCAGCTTGGTGATCTCGTCCTCTTCGAAGGTGAGGCCGTGGGCCGAGGAGAAGGTCCCGGTGTCACACGCGGCGGCCATGACGTCGGCGAAGCGGGACAAGACCCAGAAGCCCCGCGTGGCCACGAAATGGACAGGATCCTCGTCGCGTAGGCGCCCGTAGGTCGGGTACGGGTCGCGCCACAGCTCGGGGTCGAGTGGGTCGTACATCGACTATCGAAGGCGGCGCAGGGCGTCCGGCGGGCCGGCGGGAACGGCATCGGGATGGAGCGCCGATGCCAGGATCTCCACCCCATCGACGAGCCGGGGCCCCGGTCGGGAGAAGTACGCGCTGGCGTCGACGGCGAAGAACGCGGCGCCGGACAACTCGGCCCGACCGAGGAGCGAGCCGGCCTCGGCCACCGCGCCCTCGAGGTCGTAGCCACAGGGCATGAAGACCACGGCCTCGGGCGCCGCCGATGCGACCTGGTCCCAGGTCACCCGGACTGACGGCGTGCCGGGGCTGCTCAGGACGGCCTCACCTCCCGCGGTCTCGATCATCTCGGGCACCCAGTGCCCGCCGTTGAACGGAGGATCGGACCACTCGAGCGCGAAGGTGCGGGGACGTGTCCTGCCGGCCACGCCGTCGACCACCGCACCGATCCTCTGGCGCAGGTCGCCGACGAGTGCCGTGGCCGAAGCCTCGGTGCCGGTGACGGTGCCCACTCGCAGGATGCACTCCAGGACCTCGCCCAGCGAGCTCGGGTCCATGGAGAGGACCTCGGCACGACACCCCAGGAGCTCGAGGGCATCGTTGACGTGTCCCGACGGCACCGCGCACACCGCGCACAGGTCTTGGGTCAGCACCAGATCGGGGCGAAGCTCTCGGACCGCCTCGGTGTCGAGGCGGTAGATGGGCTTGCCCCCGTCGATGCTGGCGCTCACCAACCTGTCCACCTCCGCCGGTTTAGCCGCAGGCGGCAGTGCGGAGAACGACACCGACCGCTTGGCCCGGGCCGCAGGCGGCCAGTCGCATTCGTGGGTCACGCCCACGAGATCGTCCTCCAGGCCCAGGGCGTAGACGATCTCGGTGGCCGACGGCAGCAGGGACAGAATGCGCATGCCGCCATGGTGGTCTGCGGGGGCGCACGGCGCCACCGCCGCCGGTCGGGGAGCGGGGTCAGCGCCGGGGCCGGCCCTCCAGGGCCACGATCTCGGCCACGTGCCGGCGCAGCCGCTCGCGGCCCATGACGCCGAGCGATGTCGGCCGGCCCCCCGTGCCGGGCGCGGGGCGCGACAGCGGCCCGGCCTGGACGGCATCGCCCAACGCATCCGCCAGGGTCTGGATCAGGGCGGGGGCCTGGTCGACGGGCAAGCGGAAGGTCGCCCGGCACACAGAGCCGTGCCACAGGCTCACGATGACGATCCCTTCGTCGGGGTGCCAGGAGACCTCCATCCGCCTTCCATCGTCCCGCGCGTCGCCGAACCACTGGCGGCGGACTCCGTCCGAACGGGGCAACGGCATCATCGCCATCATGGACCCGCAAGCCGATCGGAGACCAGGGGCATACCCTTTGCAATTGTGTGACGAAACGGGAGTGTGAAGAAACGGGTCAGCCCAGCCGTACGCCGCGCGGCAGGGTGTGGCGTGGGGTCCGCAAGCGGCGTGTGGCCACACCGAACATGAACACACCGAGCAGCACGTCGAAGCCGAGCCCGTAGGGCCACACCAGTCCCCCCCGTTGGCCCGACGCGCCGGGACTCGACAGTCCCGCGGGAGACCGCAGTGACCGCACGCTGCGACTGATGTCGCCGAGGGGATCGACGTTGTCCTGCGGTTGGTATGGGCAATAGGTCGCCACCGACCCGTCCGAGCTGATGCGGTGGCACGGGGCGGCGCGCTCGGTGACCACTGGGGCGGCATCGGCCAGGACGACGAACGGGTTCGGGGCCAGGATCCACCACGTCAGATCGGTGCGTTGCACGCTCTCGGTCTCGGTGCAGCACCCCGCAGGAGCTGATCCGCCGCCGGGCGAGAAATGCACGGGGCGTGTCTGGGTAGACGCCACCGTGGCCAGGCCGAAGGCGATGAGGGTCCCGATGGTGAGGGCGAAGACCGCCAGATACGAAAGGACGCTGGACGTGGTGCCTCGAGCCAGCAGGGCGGAGAGGCCCAGTGAGACGGCACAGATCACTCCCAGCAGGAGCACGACGACGAGGGTGACGATGATCACCCGGAGGACCGGGACGCCCCCTTCGACCATGCACCAGAGGACCAGGGGTGCCGACACCAGGAGGAAGACGCACGCCGCACCCCACGCCGCGAGCAGCTTGCCGGCCGCGATGTCGAACGCCGACAGGCGCGTGACCTGCAACACCCCCAGGGTGCCGCGTTCGCGATCGCCGTTCACCGACTGCGCCGTGAGCGCGGGCATCACCAGCAGCGCCAGGGCGAGGAGAAACAGCTGCAGCCCGCCGTACATCACCGTGCCCACGTCCCCGTGCAGGTTGGTGGCATTGGTGAGCGCCAGTCGGAGCAGCGCTGTGAACCCCACCAGGACGACGAACCACCCGGCCAGCAGCCACCGCCAGCGTCCGGCCCGGACCCGCACGGTCAGCTCGAGCCGGGCCATGGTCAGGACGCCGTTCACCCTTGCTCCCCCGTGAGCTCGAGGTACGTGGCTTCGAGCGAGCTGGTGAGTGGCGCGCACGAGACCACGTGCACCCCGTCGCCGACCAGACCGGCGATGAGCCCGGCAGCGGCCTCGTCAGACAGCAGCTCGACGTCCACGCCAAGGGGCGAGGAGGCGCCGTGGGGGTACCGATTGCGGTCCAGGGCCGCCAGCAACTCCGGTTGGTTCAGGGCGCGCACCCGCCACACCCGGGGGCCCGAAGTCCGGGAGAGGTCGTCGATGCGACGCTCGCCCACCGTCACGCCCTTGTCGACGAAGACGACCCTGTCGGCCATCTGCTCCAGGTCGGCGAGGACGTGGCTCGAGACCACCACCGCCGCACCTGCGGCCGCCAACTGGCGCAGCAGGTCGCGCAGCTCCACCCGGCTGTAGGGATCCAGTCCCGCTGCCGGCTCGTCGAGGAGCAGGACCCGGGGACCGTGCACGAGGGCCCGCACGAATCCCAACCGTTGTTTCTGGCCCCGGGACAACACGTGCACCGGTCGATCGGCGTAGTCCTGGAGCCGGGAGAGCAGGAGCAGTTCTTCCGCCCGGGGTCGGGACCGTGCCCCGAGGCCGTAGGCCAGGCCCGCGAATCTGAGGTACTCCCGCGTCGTGAGGTTGTCGTAGACGCCGAACGCATCGGGCACCCAGCCCAACGTGGCCCGCACCGCGTCCGTGGCCAGCACCGGGTCGTGACCGGCGATCCGCACCGTGCCGGCATCGGGCATGAGCAGTGTGGCCAAAATGAGCAGGAGGGTGGTCTTGCCCGCACCGTTCGGGCCCACGAGCCCGGTGACCTCCCCGGAGCGGGCGGTGAAGTCGAGCCCCCGGAGGGCTTCGACAGAACCAAAGCGCCGTCGCACGCCCAATGCGACGACGCCATCCTCGTCCGAGGGAGGCCTCATGAACAGATCTTCGATGACCGGGTTCGTGACCAATGGCTCCCGACAACTGTAGGCACCAACGGTTCGTGGGTGCTGAACCCGCACCGGTGTCTGCCTGGTGCATGCCTGGTGCATCGGAGAACAGCGGCGAGGGCCTATCCTCGGAGGGAGGCAGTTTCTGAGTCCACTCGCTTCACGGCTGATCGCCTCGGGAGGCAGAGCAATGAACCGGAACCTTGGCCGAGCCGCAGCGTTGTGTGGTCGTCGTCGCGCCGGGGTCATGGCGGTGGCGATGGTTCTGGGGAGTTTCGTGCTCACGAGTTGTGGGGTCGTGAGTGCGGTCAGGAAAGTCGAGCGCGACGTGAGGGGCAACAAGGCCACGATCGACACCTTCACGAACACCATCAAATCGAGCCAAGGGACGACGTTCGAGGCGACCTACGTGACCACCGGCAGCACTCCCGCCACCGTCGTCTACGCCGTGCAGCCACCGCAAGGCCTGACCTTCGAGGACACTCCGACAGGTGGAAGCACGAGCTCGGTGCACATCATCGTGAACGCCTCGGGCGAATACTCCTGTTCGTCCGAGTCGGGGTCGAGCTCGGGCGTGACCTGTCAGAGACTGGGAACTGCCGACGCAACCGCTCAGAACCAGATCTTCGACTTCTACACTCCGTCCCACTGGACGGCCTTCCTCAAGGACTTCTCGCTGGCGGCGGGTCTCGCCGGTGACAAGGTCACCGCGTCGACGATGTCGGTCAACGGCTTTGCCATGCAGTGCGTGGACTTCAACGCCTCGGGCGTCCCCGGCACCAGCACCATCTGCACCACGGCGCAGGGCATCCTCGGCTACGTCAAGGTCGCCAACGACTCGACCAGCTTCGAGATCAAGAGCTACTCGGCTTCGCCCCCGGCTTCGCTGTTCCAGCTCCCGCCCGGTGCCACCATCACGTCCACCCCCACGACGACCTCGTAGGACAAGGCGCGCCCGCGCCGGCGACGCGCGCCTCAGTCGAAACTCGGCTTGCGGTCCCTGGTCCGCTTGAGCTCGAAGAACCCGTCCGTGGCGGTCACCGCCATCACGCCGTCCCACAACCTCCCGGCTGCCTCTCGGCGCGGAATGGGTGTCACCACGGGACCGAAGAACGCGTTGCCCTGGACGCTGATGATGGGTGTGCCGACGTCGAGGCCGACCAGGTCCATGCCGGCCTGGTGTGACGCTTTGATGGCGTCGTCGAGATCGGTGCCGGTGGCGGCTTCGAGGACCGAGTCCGGGAGGCCCAGTTCGGCCACCGCCTCGGCCACCGCCGCGCTGTCTCGGCGCTGCTGGTCGTGAAAGCGCGTGCCCAGGGCGGTGTAGATGGGGAGCAGGATGTCGTCACCGCGCTCGGCCGCCGCCGCGGCGCAGACCCGGATGGGGCCCCAGGCCTTCTCCATGCGATCGAGGTACTCCTCGGTCAGGCCCTTGCCCTCGTGCTGGACCAGGTTCAGATAGGCGAGGGACATCACGTGCCAGCGCGTCGTGACGGCCCTGACCTTCTCGACCTCGAGTATCCAACGAGACGTGATCCAGGCCCAAGGGCAGAGCGGGTCGAACCAGAAGTCGGCGACCACGCCCTGTTCACTCACACTGAGATCAACACGCCCCTCACCCCGTGTGTTCCCCTTCGCCGCCAATTTCCCCCGGGCCCTTCGATTGCGGCGTGCGTTGTGACCCGACCGGGCACGTCACGCACCTTCAGCGCCCACTCCGTCATCCCTCCTATCCTGGCACCGTGCTCGGTGTCGAAGTGTTCGTCGATCCCAGCTGCCCCTGGGCGTGGATCACGGCCCTGTGGGTCAAGGAGGTGACGCCACAACGCGACCTGGCGGTGACCTGGCGCTCGTACTGTCTCGAGATCCGCGACGACTACGGCGTGGCCCCCACCGTGCCCGAGCGCCTCCGCGACGACGCCCTCGCCGGCCACGCTGTCTCCCACCGGATGCTGCGGATCTTCGAGGCGGCGCGGGCCGAGGCGGGCGAGGACGCCGTCGACGCGCTGTACGCCCAGTGGGGTCGCCGGTTCTTCGACCGGGACCACGTCCGCGGCGACGCCCTGCTGGCGGCGTGCGTGGAGGCGAGTGGGCTCGCCCCCGAGCTCGTCTCCGCCGCCGAGGACGACGCCTGGGACGCCCCCATCGTCGACGCCATGGACGTCGCCTACGCCTTCGGCGGGCCCAAGACCCAGACGCCGACGATCGTGGTGAGGGCCGATCCACCGTACGGGTTCAAAGGACCCGTGATGGCGCCGGCACCGACCGGCGACGCCGCCCTACGTCTGTGGGACGCGGTGCAGGTGATCGCCGGGGAGCCGGGTTTCTTCGAGATCACGCGCCCTCGGGCCAACGTGCCGCGCCCGCCCCGGTCGGGCTGAGCGACGCAGGCTGGCACCGCCCGACGGAGCGGGTCAGCGGTCCACCTGCGACCAGGCGGGATCCGAGGCGCCGAGGGCGCGGGTGACCCCACCCACGGCGGCCGCCACGACGAGGGCGATGGCCAGGGGAACCACGATCTGCGCGTGCACGATGCACAGCGCCCCTACCACGGCACCCAGGAACATGGCCACCACGGTGAGGCCGCGCCGGCCTGCCCGGGCCCCGCTCCGGCCCGCAATGGGGCTGTCGGCGGTGATCCCGGTGATCGTCATCGTGAGCACCGTCGTGGTGAGGTCGGGCACGGCGAGCTTTCGTGCCGCGGCGTTCTGGATCCCCATGGAGATGCCCAACACGGCGATCAAGCCGTAGCGAGATCCCGTACCCACCGGCGTGCCGCTCACCGCGGCCAGGGCGACCGACACCGCCACGAAGAGCGCCTGGATCGTCGTGCAGGCACTCAGCAGGCGCGCCCGGTGGCGCGCCAGCGTGGCGCACACGCGCCCGCCGATGACGGCACCGAGCCCGAACGAGCACAACGCCGCGATCGAGGCCGGGATCGAGAATCCCCGGGCGCCCACCAGGGCGAAGGCCAAGAAGACGACGTTGCCGGTCATGTTGGCCACGAACACGTGCCCGAGCACCAGGTAACTGAAGGAGTCGACCAGCCCGGTCACCACGGTCAAAGCGAGGAGCAGCGGCGGCAGGGGGCCGAAGGCACTGTCCCGACCTGGGAATACCGTCTCTTTGATCTCGGTCATGAACGTGTGCACGAGCGCCATCCCCTGGTGAGGTGCCGAAGGCGTGATCCTGGCGGTGTTCGGTCATGCTATGGGCTAGCCAAGAGCGATACCGATGGGCAAGTGAAGGAGTCCGCGTGGCGGTCGTGTCCGTTGAGCATCTGAGCAAGCGCTACGGCGAGATCGACGCGGTCAACGATGTGGGCTTCGAGGTACAGCAGGGTGAGGTCTTCGCCCTGCTCGGTCCCAACGGTGCCGGGAAGACGACGACGATCGAGATCCTCGAGGGATTCCGGAAACGTGACGGCGGCCGGGTCGACGTGCTCGGGTATGACCCCGCCGACACCGGCACCAGCCGGCAACTGCGCGAGCGGCTCGGGGTGGTGCTCCAGGAGCTGGCCGTCGAGCCCTTCTTGTCGGTCCGCCAGGCCCTCACGCGCAACGCCGGCTATTACCCCCGGCCCCGGTCCGTCGACGAGGTGCTCGAGCTCGTGGGCCTGGCGGCCAAGGCCAACGCCCGGGTGAAGACCCTGTCGGGTGGCCAGCAGCGGCGACTCGACCTCGGTCTCGGGATCATCGGCAACCCCGAGCTGCTCGTGCTCGACGAGCCCACGACGGGGTTCGACCCCAACGCTCGGCGCGGCGCCTGGGACCTGGTTCGGTCGATGACCGGTGGGGGCACCACGGTGATTCTCACCACCCACTACATGGACGAGGCCGAGGCTCTGGCCGACCGGGTGGCGGTGATCAGCTCCGGTCGGATCATCGCCGAAGGGCCGCCCGGCACGTTGGGCGGACGCGACGTGGGCGAGGCGACGATCCGCTTCAGGCTTCCCCCCGGGGTCGGCGTCAGCGATCTGCCCGTCCCCGCCACGGTGTCGGGAAACGGAGCCTTGCAGATCAGGACCGACCACGAGATCGAGGTGCTGGCCACCTTGACGACCTGGGCGCTTCGCCACGAGGTGGACCTGATCGGGCTCACGGTGGAGCGGTTGACCCTCGAGGACGTCTATCTGCGGCTCACGGGGTACGAGCCCGACGCCGCCGAAGCCACTGATTCGGTCACGGGACCAGACGCATGAGCGCCGTGACCGGCACCGAGCCGCCCCCGCGCCCGGTGCTGGGGTCCTTCCGGGGTGTCGACGACCTGCGCCTGGTGGGTCGCCAGGTCTACTACGAGCAGTTGGGGTTCTGGCTGAACCCCATCGCAGCCGCATTCACCGTCGGCTTCTCCGTTGTCTTCCTCGTGCTCCTGTCTTCGACGGCGGGCTCGTCCCGGATCGCCGATCTCAACAACATGCGCCTGGTCGTGTACTACGTGGCGTCCTTCGCGGCCTACGGCATCATGTCGGCGTGCTTCAGCAATCTCAGCATCTCACTGGTGGTGCGGCGCGAGATGGGACTGCTCAAGCGAGTGCGCCTGTCGCCCCTTCCCACCTGGGTCATGCTGGGGGCGATCTTCGTCAACGCCTTGATCATCTCTGTTCTCCAGGTGGTCATCCTCTTCCTGATCGGCAGGTTCGGGTTCCACGTGGGGCTTCCCCACAACCTCCTCGCCCTGGTGGTGGCGCTCGTCGCCGGGGTCATCTGCTTCACCGCCCTGGGGATCGCGGTGAGTACGGTCATCCCCAACCAGGAAGCGGCGGGACCGTTGGTGAGCATCGTGTTCTTCATCCTGCTCTTTCTGTCCGGGCTCTATTACCCGATCAAGAGCGGCTCCCTCCTGGCCCGGGTCTCGGCCGTCTTCCCGGTGCGGCACATGATCACCGCCACCGACGCTCCCTACTTCGCCACTGCAGGTGTCCGCGTCTCTCCCTGGGCATGGCACGACATCCAGGTCCTGGCCATCTGGGCCGTGGTGGGCATTGTGGTGTCACTCCGGCGTTGGAGTTGGGCGCCGCGCCGCAGTGATCCCGGCCGGAGCCTGCGCTCGCCGTTCGCCAGACGCGGCTGACGCGACGTCACACCGGGTGCGACAGCGTGACCGTCACCGTGGTGACCCCGGGCGGGCACGTGACGACGCCGGTCTGGTCGTCGACGGTACCGGCATCCGAGGTGGCGATGTTGTCCACGAAGGCGGGAAGCTCGAACAGCACCGGGCCCGAGGGTGCGTCACCGTCGAGGTGCAACGTCACACTGCCTCCGTGTACGGCGATGGTGAAACCCAGGCGGTGCCCGTCGGTGGTGGGGAAGTTCGAGACCGCCAGGCTCTGGCCGTCGCGTACCCACGAGTCGGGCACGCCCCGGCCGATGAGCAACGAACCGTCCGAACGCTGCGCGGCCAGAGAGTCGAGCAGCACCTTGTTGGCATTGGCGATACCCCAGCCATGGGGGGCGGCACCCTGCCCTCCGGCGGGGTGGCTGCCGATCCACGGTGAGGCTGCCTCGGGCGCGTCGGAGCTTTCCCACCACGAATAGGGACCGCTCTGGGTGTGGTCGATCATGAACTGGTAGCTCAAGATCCCTTGGTCTCGGTAGTTCTGGCCGGCCAGGCCCCAGCTGCCGTAGCCGGCGTTGTAGCCGGTGGAGTAGTAGTAGGCCACGGGGTAGCCCCCGAAGGTGTTGGCCGGGAGCTCGCCCTTCAGCCGTCCGAAGCCGTAGGCGTAGGTGGCGTCGATGAGGTCGATGCCCGGTCCCGAGAGCTGCGCGCCGAACAGGGACCCGTCCCAGGCCCAGCGGCCGAAGAGCAGGGGTGCGGCCCAGTTGGCGTCCTCGGGGTTGTTGCAGCGGTTGGCCGTGTTGGGCTGAACGATCGAACACGGCAGGTAGTCGAGGTGGTACCGGTTGATGGTGGCATCGAGGGTGCTGTTGGTCGCCGCCAGCAGGCTGTCGTACTGCTGCGTGGCCCAGGTGGTCTCGGTGACGTCGCCGACTTGCTGGGCCAGGTAGCGGTAGGCGGCCAGGCCCATGAGCGCTTCGTAGTCGTCGATGCTCCACAGGCCGTTGGTGTCGATGTCGTCGGTGGCGTGCATGATCCCGCCCGGTCCCGTGCGGGCCGCGGCGATGGCATGGGCCGTGTCCTCGATGCTGGGCTCACTGGCACCGGTGGGCCCCTCGGTCGAGAAGTTGGCGCGCACGAAGGCCAGGTCGCCCGTCTTGAGCAGGTAGATGGCCCAGGGCCACGAGTACGTCCACTCGCCGTCCTCGTATTGCAGCTGAGCCCCCACCACGCTGCGGGCGTCGGTCAACAGCGCCTGGGCGTCGGCGAAGTCGCCCTGGGTGAACAGGTTGGCGAGGATCCCCACGACATCGTGGCTGAACTCGGACTGGTACCCGTTGACGCCGGTGTTGAGGTGGTCGCCGCTCCGCGCGATCTGGGTGTAGATGAAGCCGCTGCGATAGGCGTCGACCAGCTGGGGGTCGGGCAGTCGGAGCTGGGTGATGGTGGCCAATTGCCCGTTCCAGAAGGCCCGCATCTGGGCCAGGTGCTGGTCGAAGGTGCCGGCGCCCGCCAGCGCCCCGTCGGTGGGCCATTGGTAGCTCCGGCCGAAGCGGTCGACGGCGACGACGTAGTCGTGGTCGACAGTGCCGTGGGCGGGGACCTCGACCGGAGCCGAGGAGAGGGACACGAGCCCCGACGAGGCTTCGGGGTCGACGCGCACGCCGTGGCTCGTCGGATTGTGCACCGCCACCCGGCTGTAGACGGCCACGAAGGCACGGTCCCCGAGCGACAATTCGTCGCCGAAGTTGGTGATGGAGATGGCGGCCCCGAAGCGGTGGAAGGACGTCGTCAACGCCGGCAAGTAGCCGTCGAGATTCGTCCACGTCGTCTTGGAGTCGTCGTAGACGCCGTACCCATAGGTCCGGTGCCGGGCACCTTGGACATAGAAGCTGCCTCCCAGGCACGCCACCACGCCCTCGTCGTTCCCCTCCCATCCGATGGCGGCCGCATCGCCGTAGGTGCCCTGGATGGCGTCGTTGACGCCGGGGGCACAGGTGTAGGGCCGGCCCAGGGGCGTCGTCGGTCCGGCGGTCGCCGCCGTGCTGTGATGTGCGGCCCGGGCCGGCGTGGCCCCGGAGCAGGCACCGGCCAGGATCGAGATCGCGGCCGCGCCCAGCGCCGGTCCCGCCCGTCGTCGCACGCGTCTGGCCCGCTGCCCGACGAGAACGCTCAGGCCAGGACGCGGCGGCGGAAGTTGCGCAGGCCGATCCGGAGGAACAGGGTGCTGAACCCGAGGAGCACCGGGTAGATGACATAGAGGTGCATGTGCTCGGCGTTGGTGAAGGCGGCCCGCATGCCCTCGTTCACGTAGATGAGCGGATTGACGAGCACGATCGTCTGCAGCCAATGCCAGGCTCCCACCTTCACGGGGACGAGTCGGGTCCACTGGTAGTAGGTGCCACCCAGGAAGGTGATGGGCAGGACGACGAAGCCGAACATGAGCCCGATGTTGCGCGGCTCGAAGCTCGTGCCCAGCACGAGACCGAGCGAGGCCATGGTCGCACAAGCCAGGGGGACGAGGGTGAGGACGACCCACCAGTGCAGGTTCAGATGGGCTTCGACACCGGCGGCGTGGATGACCGAGGCGATGGGCAGCACGATGATCGCGGAGATCACGCCCTGCATGGCGCCCGACAGGACCTTGGCCGCGGCCACGAGCCAGATGGGACACGGCGCCTGCACCCGGTCCTCGATCTCACGGGTGAACCCGAATTCCTGGGCCATCTGCAAGGCCACGGCCTGCACACCCTGGAACATGATGGAGATCCCCACCACGCCGGGGACGAGCACGGTGGCGAAGGCCGACGAGGCAGCGGCGCTGCTCCGACCACCCCCGCCGACGGCCTGGCCGATCTTGGGGAACACGTAGAGGAAGACGAAGCACAGGAGAAAGGGCTGGACCACGGTGCGGGCCACGAACTCGATCTTGTGCTTCCACAAGACGGCGACGTCGCGCAGGATCAGGGCCTGCAGAGCGATGCGACTGGCCGAGGCGGCGGAACGAGTCGGCGTGGTGGCGATGGAAGCAGATCCCGCCGGGTTCGGGACGGTCGTGGTCATCAGTCGCGGAGCTCCCGACCGGTGAGGTTGATGAACACGGTCTCGAGGCTGGGCTCGGAGACCGAAAGGTCGGCGACCTCGAAGCCACCGCTCTCGGCCGCGGCGACCAGCCGGGGGAGGAGTCGGTTGCGGCCGCGCACGTGCAACTCGAGACCGTCATCGGTGGGCCGGACCCGGCTCACCTCTTCGATCTCGCCCTGGAGCACCTCGGCCAGACGTTGCTGGTCGCCCAGGGCCTTGACCGTCACGATGGTGTCCGCTCCCACGCCCTGCTTGAGATGGGCGGGAGTGTCGAGCGCCAGGATCTTGCCGTGGTCCATGATGGCCACTCGTCCGCACAGCTGGTCGGCCTCTTCCATGTAGTGGGTGGTGAGGAGGATGGTCTGTCCTTCGGCGTTGAGGTCGCGCAGGATGTCCCACAACAAGAGTCGGCTCTGGGGGTCGAGACCGGCGGTGGGCTCGTCCATGAAGAGCACGGCGGGCTTGTGGAAGATGGACCGGGCCACCATGAGGCGCTGGGCCATGCCGCCCGACAGCGCGTAGACCGACGCTTTGGCCCATTTCGAGAGCTGGAATTTCTCGAGGAGCTCGTCCGAGGTCCGGCGCGACTCCGCCGCCGCGATCCCGAAGAGACGGCCGTGGAAGTACAGGTTCTCCCACACGTTGAGCTGACGGTCGAGCGTGTTGGTTTGCGACACCACCCCGACGAGCTGTTTGGCCAGGGCGGGGTGGGCCACCACATCGATGTCGGCGATGAAGGCCTCTCCCGAGGTGGGGATGACACGGGTGGTGAGGATTCCGGCCGTGGTCGTCTTTCCCGCGCCGTTGGGGCCGAGCAGCCCGAAGATCTCTCCCATGCCCACCGACAGGTTCAGCGCGTCGACGGCGCGGAAGTCGGTGCCGGGATAGACCTTGGTGAGGTCGTGGGTGCGGACGATGGCCTCGGCGCCGTTGACGGTCTGGTCCGGGGCAAGAGTCGTGGCAGTCATGTTCGCTCGATCGCCAAGGCTACCGACAGGGACCGGGCCTGGGCGTCACCGGCGGGCATGGTCACCGGCGGGCATGGTCACCGGCGCGTGCGGTGGCTCCGCCGGCGATGTCGCGCTGGAGCTCGCGGTCGCGGGCGCGCAGCCGCGTGGCTTTGGCCACGCGCTCGTCCCGGAAGGCCTTGATGCGCGCCACGGTGTCGTCGAGGCGGGCCACGAGCTTGTCGTTGGCGTCGATGGCGTCGGCCAGGAGCCGGCGCTGGAGCTCAGGTCGGGCATTCGCCTTGTAGGCGTGACGGAGCTTGTCGAGGACGTCCTCGGTCTCGAGCACCACCCGGATCTCGGCCAACGAGAACCCCATCAGAGACTGGAGCTCTCGGATGCGCTTGGCCCGTTCGACCTCCGAGCCGGCGTAGACCCGCTCGCTTCCGTGGCGTTGCGCGCTCGGCGCCACCAGGCCGATCTCCTCCCAATACCGCAGGGTCCGGGTGGTCACGCCGCACAGCTTGGCCACCTCCCCGATGCGCAGGGTGTGCTCGGTGGTCACCGGGTGCTCTCGGTCTCGAGGACCGGCATCGAGTGGCGGCTGTCGGTGTGGCCGTCGTGGCCACGCACCCGGTGGGCGTGGGACTCGGGCTCCACATACACGTACTTCCCGCCGCGCATCCACGACGCCGCTGCCGCCACCAGGCAGGCGGCGATGGCGAAGTCGAAGGCGGCGTGCAGCCCCTGGCGGAACGGCACCGAGATGAGCGTGGGGAAGAAGCTGCGCCCGGTGATCACGGCTCGGTGGCTGGCCGAGAGATGGGTGAGCACGGCACTGCCGAGCAGGTGCTGCATGGGGTTGTAGCCCAAGAAGGCGGCGAACAGCGTCGACACAGGGGGGAGATGCGCCACGCGGTCGGCGACGCCCGTCGGCACACCCTGGGCCACCAAGCCGTGGTACATGGCGGTGGGGAGCGACGACGACAGCCCCACGATCATGAGGGTGAAGAAGATGCCAATGGACAGGACCTGGGCGGAGTTCTGGAAAGTGGAGTTCATCCCCGAGCCCGCCCCGCGGTGCTGGGGCGGCAGGCTGTTCATCACCCCGGCCCGGTTGGGCGAGCCGAACGCACCCATGGTGAGCCCGAGGAGCAACAGGATCACTCCGAACACCCAGTAGGAGAAGTTGACGGGGAGCAATTCCAGCGCCACGAACGAGCCGGCGGAGCCGAGCATGCCGCCCGTGGCGAAGGGTCGTGCCCCGTAGCGGTCCGACAGCACTCCCGACAGCGGGCCGGCGATGAGGAACCCCGTGGTGAGCGGGAGCATGGCGATCCCCGCCCACAGCGGTGTGCGGGCGAAGTCGTAGCCGTGCAGGGGGAGCCAGATCCCCTGCAACCAGATGATGAGCATGAACATGAGGCCACCACGCCCGACAGCGGCCAGGAAGCTGGCCAGCACCCCGGCGGTGAAGGCGCGGATACGGAAGAGAGGGAGCCGGAACATGGGGTCCTCGACCCGGGTCTCGATGATGGCGAAGGCGATGAGCAAAGCCACACCGACACCGAGCTCGCTCAGCACGGCGGGAGCGGTCCAGCCCATGGTGTGGTCGCCGTGCGGTTCGATGCCGTAGGTGATGCCGATCATGAGCGAGACGAGGCCGAAGGCGAAGGTCAGGTTGCCGGGCCAGTCGATGTTGGCCTTCACCCGACGACCCACCTCGCGCAGTTGCAGGTAGCCCCATACGGTCCCGAACAGGCCGATGGGCACCGACACCAAGAAGATCAGCCGCCAGTTGATCGGCGCCAGCACTCCTCCCAGGACCAGCCCGATGAAGGTGCCGCTGATGGCCGCGGCCTGGTTGATCCCGAGCGCCATGCCCCGCTGGTCCTCGGGGAAGGCGTCGGTGAGGATGGCCGACGAGTTCGCCACCAAGAAGGCGGCCCCGATTCCCTGGAAGACGCGCACCACGATCAGCCACAGGCCGGCGGCGGCACCGGTCATCCACGTGATCGTCAACAACAGCGAGAAGAAGGTGAAGATGGCGAAGCCCAGGTTGTACATGCGCACGCGCCCGTAGATGTCACCCAGGCGACCGAGGTTGACCACGAGGACACTGGTCACGACCAGGAAGCTGAGGATCATCCACAGCAGGTAGAAGCTGTTGCCCGGCTGTAGGGGATCGAGATGGATGCCCCGGAAGATGTCGGGCAGGGAGATGAGCATGATCGAGCCGTCGATCGACGCCATCAACATGCCCAGCGTGGTGTTGATGAGGGCCACCCACTTGTAGCGGCCGCCCACCTCGATCCCCTGGGGGTTCCCTTGCTTGACGTTCACGTCAACGGCACCTTACCGGGGGGCTGTGTGCCTTCCCAAACAAGCACCATGTCAGAGCCGCGAGCCTCGGCGGCAGTCACCACTGACATCTCCCGGTACTCTGCCGGTTTGGCACCGGGGCGTCCCGGCATCGGGGGCCTCTGCCTTCCGACTGCTTTTTCTGCCGTGGGCTCAACGCCCCGGTGCCTCTTTTTGGGGGGGCCGGTCTCAGTCCTCCGCGGCTGTTTCCCAGTTCAGCGGTGGTCCCGCGTGGTGTCGAGTACCCGGCGTCACGAGATGACCGGGCGCTTGCCGTCAGAAGCACCCACCCGTCCTCGGGGCAATGACGCGCCCTGAGGGTCGGGCCGCTCGAGTCGAATCCACGGTTGATCGACGCGTGGAACCGAAGCAGCCGTCCCGGGCCTGGGGTCAGGGACTCGCCTATGCTCCGGGAGCCGTCGCAAGGGGGACTTGGACGGCATCGTTCGACGAGCGGGGGTGGGTGTTGTGACACGCCGGGTGAAGTGGCTGGCATCGCTGGGCATGGTGGCCGCATTGGCGGCGGGGGCTGCAGCGGTCGCCCCGAGCGCGTCGGCGAAGCCGAGGCCCAGGCATCACGTCCACGTCCACACCGCCCCGGCCACGGCCACCGCACCGGTCACCACGGCCGCGTTCAACTTCACCGTCGCTGTCAGCGGCATCGGCAAGGGATCGATCAGCCTGAGCGGGACCGGTCAGGTGGATCTCGTCAATGACACAGGCTCGTTGTCGGTGACCCTGCCGGCATCGGTGGCCAAGCTGATCCCCGGCAGCTCGGGGGGGTCCGAGGTCGTGAACGTCGTGCTGTCGGGTGGCACCGTCTACGCCCAGATCCCGTCGCTGGCGACACTGCTGGGCGAGCCGTGGATCTCCGTGGCCCTCCCGTCCAGCGCCACCTCGGCCCTTCCGGGGATCTTTACTACCGCGGGCGGAGCGCTGGGCGATGTGAACGAGATCCTTGCCTTCGCCCAGGCCCATCACGCCTCGGTCCACTCCTTGGGATCCTCGATTGTCGACGCCACGTCGGTGACCGGTGATCGGATCACCGCCCACGTGAAGCGCCTGAACCTCACCGCCACGGTGTGGGCGAACTCCTCGGACCAACTCGTCCAGGCCACCGTGAGCGGCGCCCTCGGTGCCGGGCACCGAATCGGCATCTCGGCCGTCGTGAACTTCACGGGCTACGACGCCCCTGTCACCGTCACCGTCCCTCCGCCTTCGGAGGTGCGGGCCATCCCGCTCGCCACCATCACCGGCGTTCTCGGTGGGCTGCTGCACAGCGCGCACCACTTGGCCAAGAAGGTCTGAGGTCGCTCCTGATCGTGTCGGGCCGCTAGGTCGAGCCGGGCTGCTCGATCCGGGCCTCGATCACGGCCTCGTCCACGCGCCGTCGCAGCTCCTCTCGGTCCCGCGGCCAATCCTCGGCCAGGATCGAGAACAGCACCGTGTCACGGACGGTTCCGTCGGCGCGACGTTGATAGCGACCGAGCGTTCCCTCGTAGCGGGCACCGAGACGGGCGATGGCTCGTTGGGAGCGAGTGTTGCGGACGTCGGTCTTGAGTTGCACCCGGCCGGCGTGGAGCTCGTCGAAGGCATAGCCAAGGAGCAGCAATTTGGCGTCCGGGTTGACCGCCGTCCCCCACACCGAGGGCCGGTACACCGTGGCGCCGATCTCGAGCCGGGCGTCGCCCACCGACACGTCGAGAAAGCTCGACATCCCCACCACGGCCCCGGCGCCGAGTCCGCGGTAGGGCACCCGTAGCCGGACGACCCAGGGGAACGTGCCCGCCCCCACCCGCCCTCCCAAGAGCCTGGCCAAGGTGACGGCGTCCGAAGGCCGGAACGGGATGTGCTTCCATGCCTCGTCGTCATCGAGGGCCTCGAACAGCGCCTCCGTGTCGCCCTCGAGGTCGATCGGGGCGAGCTCGACGACGCGGCCCACGAGCACGGCGTCGGCCGGCGGTGGCCACACCATGGCGGGCCACACGTCGTCGCGCGGTCGGGCGTCGGCCACGGGAACGAATTCTCGTGGGGCGCGGTCGGTCCCGGTGCTGTCCACGCCACATTCTGCTCGACGGAGGGCGTCGTACCGACCGGTGCCGGTCAGGTGACGCCGCGGGCGAAGAGCTGGCGCAGGTGCACGCGCCCGCCGGTGCGCAGCACGGCGCGTCGGTAGACGACCGAGGCGAGCCGGGCCACGCCCACCGTGGCACCCAACGTGAGCACCACCGATGCGCTGAACTGCCACCACGTGACGTCTCCCAGTCCCACCAGCACCTGCATGGCGAAGGGGGCGGTAAGCGGGACGTAGGCGAGGACCTTGACCAGCTCCGAAGGTTGCCCCGAGCCCAGGGCGGTGAGGCTCACGATGTAGCCGAACAGGATGGGCAGCTGGAGCGGGAAGGCCAGGCTCTGGACTTGCTCCTGGCGGTCGGCCAGCGAGCCACCGGCGGCGAAGACCCAGGAGTAGAAGGCGTAGCCCAGCAGCACCCACAACAACGAGCTCAGGACCCCGAGGGCGGCCGTCCCGTGGACCAGGGTCGAACCCTCGGCGGCACCGAGGCCGAGGGCCACCGCCACGATGAGGGCGGCCTGCAGCAGCGCCACCGCCCCGAGGCCGATGACCTTGCCGCCCAGGAGCTGCCCGGCGCGCAGCGTCGACATCAGGACCTCGATGACGCGCGACGACTTTTCCTCCACCACACCCATGAGGAGCCACGTGCCGAACTGGGCGAGGAGCACATAGGTGAGGATGACGCCGTAGACCGCCGTGGTCCGCGCCGTTTGGTTGTGGCGCGGGGGTTGCAGGCTCTGGACCGGGAGAGGTGGGGGATTGGCCAGGCGCAGGGCCTCGTCCGGCGGGATGCCCGCCCCCTCGAGCCCTCCTTGCAGACTGACCGACGCCGCGACGATACGCACCAGCAATGCCGTGGTCGAGGTGTCGGTGGGGTCGAGCGACTGCTCGACGATGATCCGCCGGGTGCCGACGAGCACGAGCTGGACCCGCCCGGCGGCCAGGGCACGTCGGGCCGATGTCAGCGAGGCCTCGGGGACGAGGACGACCGTGGTGCCCACCGCCGGTCCGGCGGCGCGCACCGTGGCGCGCAGGGAAGACGACAGGGTGCCGACGATGCCCACCCGCTGGTGGCTCTGGCTGCCCTTGTGCAGCACGGGGATGGTCACGGCGGCGGCCACCGCCAGCAGGATGATCGCCGTCCCCACCCGGAACGTGCGACCCTTCACCCGTTCGCGTATCTCGCGCCGCGCCACCAGGCCGACGTTCCCCCCGAGCTTGTCCAGGATCGCCCCCACCCGGCGGGGCCGGGCGACCGGGGCCGAACCGGCGGTGCCGGCGGCGAGGGCGCGGGCCCGGCGCATGCGCCATACCCGCAGCACCACGAGTGCGCCCAGCACCCCGTAGAGGACGTACTTCACGCCAACGCCTCGCGAAAGACCTCGGACAGCCGCTGTCGTTCGAACCCGAATTGCTCGACCGGCCCCGCCCCCATGGCGGCGGCCAGGACCGTCTGGGGGTCGGTGCTCGGGTCGAGCACCAGCCGAACGGCGCCACCTTCGACCCGCGAGATGGTCACGCCCTCGACGGCGTGTGCCCACGCCCCGGCGAAGTCACCGCCGACCTTGACCACCAGTCGACGGCGCCCACCGGTGGTGAGCTCCTCCACCGTGCCCTGAGCCACGAGGCGACCGTGGTCGATGATGGCCACCGACTGGCACAGGTCCTCGACCAGATCGATCTGGTGGCTCGAGAACAAGACGCCGCGCCCCGAGGCGGCCTCTTCCACCAGCACGGCGCTGATGGCATCGACGCCCACCGGGTCGAGGCCCGACAAGGGTTCGTCGAGCACGAGCAGCTCGGGCTCGTGGACGAGGGCGGCCGCCAGCTGCACGCGCTGCTGATTCCCGAGTGACAGGGTCTCGAGCTTGCTCGTGGCGCGGTCGGCCACGCCGAGCTTCTCGAGCCAGCGCATGGCCGCCACCCGGGCATCGGGGGCGCGCATGCCGTGCAACTGGGCCAGGTATTGGATCTGCTCGACCACCACCATCCCTGGGTACAGGCCGCGCTCCTCGGGCATGTACCCGAAGCGGCGGCGGTCCCTCGACGTCACGGGGACGCCCTCCCACCGCACCACCCCGGCGTCGAGCCCGATGAGGTCGAACACGGCGCGCATGGCCGTGGTCTTTCCCGCCCCGTTGGGACCGAGGAAGCCGAAGACCTGCCCGGACGGGACCGTGAACGACAGGTCGTCGAGGGCCACCACGGCGCCGAAGCGGCGGGTGAGCCCATCGAATTGGAGCATGGTCCCTGACTACCACACCGGGCCGGGAGGTCGATCGTCGCAACAAGTCGCGCCGCCGTTCCCCCGGGGTGGCGCGTGCCGAGGCCGTAGCCTCGCGCCGTGAGGAGCGATCGCAGGCTGGGCCCTCTGGCGTCACGCGACTTCCGTCTGTTCTTGGTGGGCCGGCTGACCTCGTTCATCGGGACGGGCATGCTGCCCGTCGCCCTGGCCTTCGCCGTGCTCGAACGGCACGGGACGACCTCGGACGTGGGGTACGTGCTCGGCGCCGAGACCCTCCCCCTGGTGTTGTTCCTTCTCGTGGGGGGAGCCGCCGCTGATCGGCTGAACCGCAGGGTGGTGATGCTCAGCGCCGATGTGCTGCGGGCCCTGGCCCAGGGGGTGCTGGCAGCGTGGATCCTGCTGGGCCATCCCCCGTTGTGGGGGTTCCTCTCGACCCAGGCGCTGGTGGGGACCGGGAACGCCTTCTTCACGCCGGCCATGACGGGACTGATCCCCGAGGTCGCCCCCGCCGCGTCGCTGCAACAGGCCAACGTCCTCAACAGCATGGCGGAATGGTCGGGCCGTCTCTTGGGTCCCGCGCTGGCCGGGGTGATCGTCGCCACGGCGGGGCCGGGATGGGCCGTGGGTGCCGATGCCTTCACCTACCTCGTGAGTGCGCTGTGCCTGGCCGGGCTCCGGGTCGGCTGGTCGGGGACGGCGGCCACCGAGCCCTTCCTGGCACAGCTCCGCACGGGGTGGCGGGCGTTCCGTTCGCGCACGTGGTTGTGGTCGATCGTGACCCAGTTCTCGTCGTACGGGTTCTTCGTGTTCGCACCGTTCTTCGTCCTCGGCGCGGTGGTGGCCAAGAAGTCCCTCGGTGGTGCGGCCGGGTGGGGGACGGTCCTGGCCCTGCAGGGCCTGGGATCGGTCCTCGGCAGTCTCGTGATGTTGCGCGTGCGGCCCCGGCGCCCGTTGCTGGTCGCCGAATTGGGGCTCTTCGGCTTCGCGCTCCCGCTGTTGGCGCTGGCGGCGGGCGCCCCCTTGGCGGTGGTGGCCGCCACCGCCTTCGTGTCGGGAGCGTCCATCGGCGTCTTCGGGCCCTTGTGGGACACGACCATGCAGAGCCAGCTGCCACCCGAGGTGTTGTCGCGCGCCAGTGCCTACGACTGGTTCGGGTCCATGGTCTTTCTTCCCCTCGGGTTCGCCTTTGCCGGCACCCTGGCGCAGCTGTTGGGGATCGACGGCGCGCTGTACCTCGGGGCCGGATGGCTCGTGCTCACCACGGCCGTGGTGGTGGTGCTCCCCGGGGTCACGTCGCTGGTCAGTGTCGTCCCCGTCCCTCCGGACTAGTTGTTGTGCGCTGGGGACGATGTTGACATCCGCTGAGGGCTCAGCCCCCTGGGCGAGTGTGGAGCTGTCGAAGGCAACCCGCTCCCCAGGGCCCGTGTTCGGGAAGGTGGCAGAGTGAACTTGCAGCACGGAGCCGCGCTCGACCGATGAGATCAGCGCCTCGGTGCGGTCATAACGAGAAAGTCCACCACGAGAGAAAGGACGAACCCATGAAACTGACGACCACGATGCAAGTCTCCGTCGATGGAGTGGTGCAGGCACCCGGCGGGTCGGACGAGGACCGCAGGGGCGGATTCGAGCGCGGCGGATGGGCCATGGGGCGCTTCGACAACGAGGTCATGACGTTTGTGGTCGAGCTCTACCAGCGCGCCGACGCGTTCCTGTTCGGCCGGTGGACCTTCGAGCTCTTTGCCGGCTACTGGGGAGTAATGGAAGCGGGCAGCCACCCCATCGCAGATGCCTTGAACACGCGGCCCAAGTACGTAGCATCGACGACGCTCACCGACCCGCAGTGGGCGGACACGACCGTCCTCTCCGGTGACGTCGCAGGGGCCATCGGCGAGCTGAAAGCCAAGCCGGGAGGCGAGCTGCAAGCGCACGGCAGCGGCACGCTGATCCGCTGGCTCCTTGACAACCAGCTAGTCGACGAGATGAACCTGCTCATCAAACCCGTGGTCGTCGGCGAGGGCACGCGGCTTTTCCCTGACACCGGTCCGGACATAGCGCTTGACCTGGTCGACTCGCGAGCCTTCCCGAAGGGCGCAACGCTCCAGGTCTACCGGCCGGCCGGGCGCCCGCACTATGCAACGGCCACCGCGACCTGAGGATGGCTCGAATGCCCGGTAACGCTCGATTGACTCCGAGGGCCGACTTCGGTTGTGCCGCACAACAACTAGTCGGTGGTCCCGGGCCAGCGCTCGACGACCACACGCAGGTGCCGGAGGGCGACGAGCCCTTTCACCAACCCGACCACGAAGTTCCCGGCCGTGTCCGCCACGAGGCGCACGATCACGAGACGGTGGTCGGGGAGGGCGCGCGCCACCCACGCCGATTCCATGTCGACCGCCAGGGCACCGCTACGGGCCAGCTCGGCCCGGCGCTCGCCGTGCACCAGGGTCTTCGACGACACGATGGGCCCGAGGTGCACGCTCCGTCCCGCGCCGCGCAGCGCCGTTGCCACCGCCGAGGCGTCGGCGGCCGAAAGTGCCAACTCGTCGCCGTCGGGTCCGCGCACCGATGTGGCGACCACGATCTCCCCCGGTCGGAGGGAGGGATCGAGCCCGCCCGAGATGCCGGCCAAGACGACGGGGGCACCGGGAGCGATCCCCGACGCCAGGGTCTGTGCCGCGGCGTGGGCTCGCACGTGACCCATGCCCGTCCGGACGACCTTGCCGCCGATGGCGAGGGCCTCGAGACGCATGGCGGCCACGAAGGTCGCCGCACCGGGGGAGTGGCCCGAGGACGGCGCCGCGCCGTCCTGCGCTGCGCCGCTCACGCCGAGGTCGAGGTGGACCAGGCCGGACTGGCTCCCTCTGAAGGTGACGTGGCGTCCGCGTCGGCGACGGGGAGGCCGTCGCGATAGGTGATCGAGTTGGTGCGCACCGCCGTCACGCGCGCCCCGGGCAGGATGATCCCCACCAGGTTGAGGGGGTCGGCCGCGTTGAGCCGCACGGTTTGCCCGCCCCGTTCGCTGCGTCGGATCCGGCGGAGCTCCTCGACCGCTTCGGGGAGGGCGTACTGCTCTCCGGCGGGCCCGGTGACGAACCGACCACCGCGTACGATGCCGCGCGCCTCGAGCCGGCGCAGCGCCCACACCACCTCGCGCCACGGGAGGGCGATGCTCTCGCGTGCCATGAGATCCCAGAAGACCACGCCCCACCGTGCCAGCAGTTGCCCCGCCACCTGCTCGGCGAGCGTGTCGCGGTCGGTGTCGTCTTCGGGGCCACCCGTGGGCAACAAGGCCCAGCGTCCTTCACCCCCTTCGCGCCATGTGGCGGCGCGGCGGGCCCCGGTACGGAGCCGCTGCTCGTGACGCTGGCGCCGCTTCCACGCCTGGCGCGCCGACAGCAGTGACCGCACGGCCTGGAATCCGTCGGCGGTGACGATGCCGCGCGCCACCAGGTCCCAGAGCCCTTCCTCCACCTCGACGGGAAGCCGTCCCGTGGCGGTGCGGAGCTCGGAATGGAACATCGCCCCCCCGGACCGCAGGGCGTCGAGTACGTCGCGCGCTGCCCCGTGGACGGGCTCGGCGGGGACGACGTCGCCCCGTGCCGCACGCAAGAGCCAGGGGAGGTCCTCGCGCAACGCGAAGGTGACCGGTGTGGCCCGCGACGGCGTGGCCGACCCCCGGCGGGGGGCGCCCTCGGCGTCGGCGGCCCGGGGGGAGAGGCGGCCCCAGACCAGCTCCCCGGAGTGACAGAGGTCTTCGAGCCAGCGGTGTTGATAGCCCTCGACGCGCGTCGGGAGGATGGCCTCTTCCCACGCGCCGGCGGGGATCTCGAAACCCTGGAGTTGGTCGATGACCGCCAGTACCCCCGCCCGCCCCTGGCGCTGGGCCCCGGGGGCGACGTGCTGCCACTGCACCAGGAACCGAACGAGCTCCTGGGCCGTGACCGGCTCGATCTCGCGCCGCAGGCGGCGCTGGGTGTAGGCGTGGATGCGCGCCAGCAGCCGACGCGAGCACCACTGCTCGTCGTCGACGGCGGCGTCGAACGATCCCCGCATGGCGAAGCCCTCGGCCTCGAGCCGCCCCAGGCCCACCTGCACCCGGGTGGTGGCCAGCCCGGTCCGCGCCGCCAGCTCGGTCACTGTCACGGGCCCGGTCACCTCGAGATGGCCGCGCACCGCCTCGGCCGCCACCACGTCGGGGTCGGGTGCTTCGGCGCCCGCCGCCACGTCGGGGACCCGATCGGGGTGGAACACCGCGGCGGGGAAGGCCGCCTCGACCCACCGGCGCCGCTCGGTGGCGCACCACAGCAGGATGTCCTCGTCCTCGCCCTCGCCGGCCGACCGGGCGCCCACGGTGGCGCAGGCGGCACGTCCCGAGCCGGCGAGCGTGTCGAACCACGTCGCGTAGTCGGGTTGCGGACGCCACACGACGGCGGACAGCAGCAGGTCGTGGAGCTCCTCGGGCCCGCGCACGTCGGGGGCGGCCTCGACCCTGACCCGTTCGAGGGCCCCCTCGTCGAGTCGGCCCAGGGCTTCGGCGTGCAGGGGGAGGCCCCGGCGCAATTGCACGGCCCGTGTGCGGCGCTCCTCGAGGGGCGCGTCGTCGAGGAACGTGTAGGGCTTCCCGTTGAGGATCTCGTGGGTCAGCACCGAGGGCTCCGTCGACTCGACGAAGTGCACGCGCACCGCACCGGCCTCCATACGCTGCAGCAGTGCGATCAGACCGTCGACATCCATGGCCTCGTGCAGGCAGTCGAGCAGCGTCTGGCGCACGAGCACGTGGTCGGGGATCACCACCGGGCCACCGGGTGTGTTCTCCTGACAGGCGGCCAGGGCCGGGAAGACGGCGGCCATGAGGTCGTCGGCCTCCATGCGCTGGATGGGGAGGGGATTCTTCTTCCCGCCCCGGAAGCGCAGTACCGCCAGGGACCGGTTGAGGTTCCATCGCCACCGGGCGGCGAACATGGGTGACGCCAGCACCGCCTGGCGCAGGACGCCCTCGGCCGTCTCCGATCGCAGCAACCGCGGGGCGCTGTCGAGCGGGAAGCTGTGCTGGAGACCGAGGGACAACACCACCGAATCGTCGCTGGCCGCGGCCTGCAGCTCGAAGTCGAACGTGGCACAGAAGCGCTTGCGCAGGGCCAGGCCCAGGCCCCGGTTGATGCGCCCGCCCAGCGGCGCGTGCACGACCATCTGCATGCCGCCCGCCTCGTCGAAGAACCGCTCGAACACGAGGTCGTCGTGGGTGGGGAGGATGCCCAGCTCGCCGAGGGCGGCGGCCAGGTACTGGACCAGCTGCTCCGCCGCGTCGGGCTCGAGCCCGCAGACGTCCTCGACATGGGCGCGCGCTACGTCAGGGCCGCGCCGAGCTCCGCCGGCTCCGCTCGCATCGGTGAGCAGCTCGCCCACGGCGCGTCGCAAGGCGGAGACCTCCTCCGACAACTCCGCCGTCCGGCTGGGCGCCTCCCCGACCCAGAACGGAATGGTGGGGTGCGCCCCCTCGGCGTCGGTCACCCGCACTTCCCCCTGGGTGACGCGTCGGATCCGCCACGAGTGGGTCCCGAGGAGAAAGACGTCGCCCACCATGGACTCGATGGCGAAGTCTTCGTTCACCGTCCCCACCGGGGTGTCGTCGGGCTCGGCGATGACGCGGTAGTCGCCCACCTCGGCGATCGCACCCCCACTGGTGAGCGCGGCGAGGCGTGCCCCGCGCCGGGGACGCAACACCCCGTTGACGCCGTCGCGGTGCACGTAGGCCATGCGCTTGCCCCGGCCCGTGGTGATGCCCTCGGACACGAGCTCGACCACGGCGTCGAAGTCGGCCCGGTCGAGCTCGGCGTAGGGAGCCGACCGACGCACCAACTGGTAGAGCCCGTCCTCGGCCCACTCCTCGGCCGCCGCCACCTCGGCGATGATCTGCTGGGCCAGGATGTCGAGCGGGGCGACAGGCGAAAAGGTGGTGTCGAGCCGCCCGGCGCGCACCGCCGCCAACAGGGCCGCGCACTCCACCAGCTCGTCGCGCGTCATGGGATACAGGATCCCTTCGGGCGTGCCACCGCGGGAGTGGTTGGAGCGCCCCACCCGCTGCAAGAAGGTGGCGATGGCGCGCGGAGACCCCACTTGGCACACGAGCTCGACCGGGCCGATGTCGATGCCGAGCTCGAGCGAAGCCGTGGCCACCAGGGCGCGCAGGTCCCCGGCGCGCAGGCGGTCCTCTACCCGCAGCCGACGATCCTTCGACAGGCTGCCGTGGTGGGCGGAGACCTGCTCGGGGCCCAGTCGCTCGCCCAGGAGGTGGGCCAGGCGCTCTGACATCCGACGCGTGTTCACGAAGACGAGGGTGGTGCGGTGCTCGAGCACATGCGCGGCGATGCGGTCGATCACCTCGCCGAACTGTTCGGTCGACGACACGGCGGAGAGCTCGGTCTCGGGCAGCTCGATGCGGACCGAGAGCTGGCGCGCATGGCCGCAGTCCACGATGGCGGTGGGTTGGGGGGCACCGGCCCCGCTGAGCAGGCGCGCCGTGTGCTCGATGGGACGTTGTGTGGCGGACAGGCCGATGCGCTGCGGCCGCCGCCCGAGCTGCAACTGCTCGAGGCGTTCGAGGGTGATCGCCAGGTGCGAGCCCCTCTTGTCGCGCGCCAGGGCGTGGATCTCGTCCACGATCACGGTGTCCACGCTGCCGAGCACGGCCCGGCTGCGCGCCGCGGTCACCATCAGGTAGAGGCTCTCGGGCGTGGTCACCAGGAAGGTCGGCGGCGTCTTCACCATGGCGGTCCGGGCCCCTGCGGTGGTGTCGCCGGTGCGCACCGCCACGGTGATGGGGGGGACGGACAGGCCCAACTCCCGTGCCACCTCGGCGATCTCGGCCAGCGGGCGTTCGAGGTTCTGATGGATGTCGACGGCCAGGGCCTTGAGCGGAGAGACGTACACCAGCCGCACCGCGCCCTGGATGTCTTCGCCGCGTTGGGCGCCACGGTAGGCGGCGTCGATCGCCACCAGGAACCCAGCCAGGGTCTTGCCCGAACCGGTCGGTGCCGCGATCAGGGTGTCGTGGCCCCGGGCGATGAGCGGCCAACCCTGGGCCTGGGGCTCGGAGGGACCCGTCGGGAAGCGCCTCGCGAACCAGGTGGCGATGGCGGGATGAAAGCCCTCGAGCCCCGTGCCGGCGCCGGGGTCGTCGGGCGGATCCAGGGCGAGCATCGGGACCATTTCATCACCTCCGTGTGACGCCGGCCGCCGCCGGTCCCCCCCCATGGCGGCGCGAGGTGACGGGCCCCCGCTAGACAGGGGTGGTGCGAATAGGTGTTGTCTTCCCCCAGACCGAGATCGGAGCCGACGTGGGGGCGGTGCGCGCCTACGCCGAACAGGTGGAACACCTCGGCTTCACCCACGTCCTGGCCTATGACCATGTGCTCGGGGCCGACCCCGAGGTGCATTCCGGCTGGTCGGGGCCCTACAACCTGGCGTCGACCTTCCACGAGCCGTTCGTGCTGTTCGGATTCCTGGCCGGGTTCACGTCCCTGGAGTTCGCCACGGGGATCATCATCCTCCCTCAGCGCCAGACCGCTCTCGTGGCCAAGCAGGCCGCCGCCCTCGACGTCCTCTCGAGCGGGCGCCTACGCCTGGGCATCGGGCTGGGCTGGAACGAGGTGGAGTACGAGGCGCTGGGCAAGACGTTCTCCGACCGGGGCCAGAGGGTCGACGAGCAGGTCGAGCTGCTTCGCCGCCTGTGGACGGAGCCGTCGGTGACGTTCCACGGCACCTACGAGCACGTGACCGGGGCCGGCCTGGCGCCCCTGCCGGTGCAGCGGCCCATCCCGGTGTGGTTCGGTGCCCAGTCCGCGCCGGCGTACCGTCGCGCCGGGCGCCTCGGGGACGGCTGGCTACCGCAGGTGCCCCCCGGACCCAAGCTCGACGAAGCGCGGGCCATCGTCGAGCGGGCCGCGCTCGACGCGGGGCGCGATCCCGCCGCGCTCGGCATGGAGGGTCGCGTCAGTTGGGGCGACAAGACCGTCGGCAAGCTCGTCGAGCAGGTGGGCCGATGGCGGGCCGCCGGTGCGTCGCATGTGTCGGTGAACACCATGGGGTCGGGGTTGGCAGGTGTCGACGACCATCTGGGTGTGCTCGGGGACATCGCCCGGGCCCTCGAGCTGGCAGGCGACTAGGACGATCTCGGATGCTGGAACGGGCCACCCTGCGGCCGGTGGACCGGGCCGAGGTCACGATCCTCGTCGACGGCTTCGTCGACGTGTTGATGACGGGGAGCGACCTGGTGCGGCGGGCTCCTCTTGCACCCGACCTGTTCGAACGCGATCAGCTGCGGGCCGAGCACGGCTACGCCCTGCTGCTCACGGTGGTCGAGGGGGGCCGTCGCCGGTCGGTGCTGTACGACGCCGGGCTGGGGCGCGACACCGCCGTGCACAACCTGGACGTGCTCGAGATGCCCGCCGGCGATCTGCGGGCCATCGTCCTGTCGCACGGGCACGCCGATCATCACGCCGGGCTCGAGGGCGTCGTGCGCCGGCTGGGTCGGCCCGGGCTCCCCCTGGTGCTGCACCCCGATGCCTGGCGCCAGCGTCGGGTGGTGTTCCCCACAGGGGGAGAGTTGCGCCTGCCCCCGCCCAGCCGGGGCGATCTCGAGGCGGAGGGCGTCGAAGTCGTCGAGGAGCGTGGCCCCTCGTTGCTCCTCGACGGCACCGTCCTGGTGAGCGGTCAGACCGAACGGACCACGACCTTCGAGCTCGGGTTCCCCATCCAAGAGGCCCGGACCGCGGCGGGGGAGTGGGAGCCCGACCCGTGGGTATGGGACGACCAGTCCGTGATCGTCGACGTGCGGGGACTGGGTCTGGTGGTGTTGTCGAGTTGCAGCCATGCCGGCGCCATCAACGTCCTTCGCCATGCGGCATGCGTGACCACCCAGGCGAAGGTGCACGCCTTGGTGGGAGGACTGCACCTCTCGGGGATCCTCTTCGAGTCGATCATCTCCGACACCATCGCCGAGTTGGGCAGGATCGGTCCCGACGTCGTCGTGCCGGGCCACTGCACCGGGTGGCGTGCCACCCACGCCCTGGCCCGGGCCATGCCCGAGGCCTACGTGCAGAGCGGGGTGGGCACCACGCTGCACTTCGGCGTGGTGGGCGCCTGATGCCCGTCATCACGGTGTGGATGGTGCGGCGCGGGCCGCCAGGCCATGGGGGAATGGCCTGGGCGGCCCCGACGACGTTGTGAGCAGCCCAATGCCTTGACGCTGCGCATTGCATCCGGATCTCACGAGAATGTCCCGACAGCGATGTCGGCGCCATCTCCAAGAATGACGAGCACCACGGTCTGTCGAAATGGCAGCCGGACCTGCCATGGTCGTGACGCCCAGGCGGGGTCCCGATACGATCGACCCTCTGTCAGGCTCGGTGTCAGGCCGCGCCCAGGCTTGGAGGTATCCGGTGGCCGTCGGGGTGCAGCTGGACTTCAAAGGTGCCACCCTCGAGCAGTACGACGAGGCTATCGAGCGGCTCGGGCTGCTCCCCGGGGGTCCCACCGCGGCAGAAGAGCTGTTCCACTGGGTGACCAAGACCGAAGACGGCTTCCGTGTGATCGACGTGTGGGAGTCGCGTGAGGCGTTCGAGCAATACATGGAGGCGAAAATCCTTGTTGTCGCACCAGCGGTCGGGGTGACCGAACCGCCCGAGATCCAGTTCTTCGAGGTGCACAACTACCTCGCCGGGCCCCGCTGGAGAGGCTGACCACAGACCGGTTCGGTGGCGCCCAAAAGGGGTGTTCGTGATCGAATCACCGGGACAACCCCCTGCTTCGCTGGCGGGGGAACAACAACAACTCACGCGCACCCGCATCGGGCAGGCCGCCATGGAGGTTGTGGCCCTCCGAGGATTCGACGCCACCGTCGAGGAGATCGCCCAGTTGTCGGGGGTGAGCCCGCGCACGATCTTCCGGCACTACATCAGCCATGACCGATTGATCGCCGCCACCGTCAAGGACATGTTCGAAGCCTGTGGCCACTATCCGATCGAGGGCCTGCCCCGGCTCGTCGATGACCTCGACGGTTGGATCCAAGGACTGCCCCGTCGTGTCGACGATCTCGACAGTTGGATCGAGAGCCTGGCCGTGACGATCCACACCAGGTCCGCCCGGATCTTCGGGAGAGCCTTCTGGGACATCCACGCCCCCAACGGAAAGACCTCTGAGGCACTCTCCGACGTTGCCTCGCTGCGCCGCCAGTACCGGCTGCAGGGGGTGGGCTATCTCGCCGCCCTTTCATGGAGGACGGCCGGGGGAGTGGGTGAGGCCCCCCAGGACGTGCTGTTGGCCTTCGCTCTCAACCTCTCGGCCTTCACCACCCAGGCCCTCATGATCGACTTCGACAAGACCCCGGCCGAGGTGGGGGTGCTGACCGCCGACATCCTGAAGGCGTTCGTCGGCGGCGCGGTGGAGGCACAGGCCTCGACCGACAGGGCCACGAGCCCCGACGACGTTCGCGACGCCTGACGTTCGAGCGACCGAGCCCGGGCGGTGGCGCCCGGCCTGATCGGGGGGCCACGGTCAGAACCCCAGGCCCCGTTCCCAAGGGTTCCCACCGCTCCGGCACGCGCTGAGGTAGGTCCGGGGCTACTCCTGGTCGTCCACGACGTCGAGGTTGTGGAACGTCGTCGGGCCGTCGGCGAGCTCCCGGAACTTCTTGGACAGCGCGTCGGTCTCGGGCAGCGCCGAGTTCTCCATCGCCGCCTCGTAGGAATCGAAGAAGACGATGTTGACATACTGCTTGGGGTCCTCTCGGTCCTGACACAGGACCCGCCGCCGCACTGTTCGCTTGCCCTCGGTGGCTTGTTCCCATGTATCGACGACGGTCCGCATCTCGTCGTAGCGGGAGGTCCGGAATTCCATGATCTGAATGAACGCCATTGCCGTTCTCCTTGTGTCTTTCGGGATTTGTGTTTTTCGGTGCGACCCGCAGGCCGCGCCCGGTCCGGTGCAGGATTGCTCGACGTGCCGATTCTCGGCTCGTCGATGGCGTGCAGCGCGACGGCTCAGGGCCCGCGTATGGGCCGGACCCGCCGGTGCCAGCGTTGCTGGGCCCGGGTCGACCACTCGCCGACCCGGCGACACAGAAGACTTGATGTGGCGACGACCTTGGATTTCGGGTCGGTACCGGTGTGGTGTGCATCGTCGTCGACCGGAGCCGGCGCCTCGACCGACAGCACCACCGACGGGACGTTGGTCGTGGTGGGGTCACCGTCAGCGTCGACGACCAGCACGGCGATCAGCCCGACCACGGCGAAGGCCAGGAAGACCCAGTGTCGGGCCCAGCTCGCCGCCGGATGCCGCCGGGCCCGGGGTGCGCTCACAGCGAGTTGCCTATCTCGACGTGTCGTGAGTGTCAACCGCGGCGCGTGGGCGCGTTACGGTGAGGTGTGGCCGGGGTACGACAAGCACAACCGGGCGATCGTGCTGCGCTGACTGTCCATGTGGCCGCCGCCTTCGCCCGTGACCCGGCGTGGGCATTCCTCTTGGGGAGCGACTACGACCGGTTGGCACCGGAATTCGCGGGCGCTCTGTTCGACACGAGGGTCAGCTCCGGGCGGGTATGGGTGGCGCACGACCTCGCGGCGGTGGCCATGTGGGATCGCCTGGGTCACGACGGCGAGTCCACGGGTCGGTCGGGCGACATCTGGAAGGCGTACCGCGCCGTCGCCGGCGAACCGGTCTGGGCGCGGTTGTGCGAGTACGAACGGGCCATCGACGCGGCGCGGCCGGGCCCGCCCTATTGGTATCTCGGCGTGCTGGCCACCCGACCCGACCGCCAGGGGGAGGGCCTGGCCACGGCGGTGATGGCGCCGGTGCTGGAACGAGCCGACCTCGACGGCGTCGACTGTTGTCTCGAGACCTCGACCACCCAGAACAAGAAGTTCTACGAGCGGCGCGGCTTCACCGAGTCCACCGACGTCCACATCGCCTCGGGGCCTCCGACGTGGTGGTTGCGACGATCGCCGCCAGGTCCGTTCAGCGCCCCAGTCGGCCCCGCGCACGGAGATACGTGACCGTGTCGGTGAAGGTCTCCGCCACAGGCCGGTAGCGGAAGCCGAGGTCGGCGAGGGTGGCGCTGTCGTCGGTCGGCACGCCGCTGGTCATGATGATGGCGGCCTCCTCCGAGAGCGGCGCCGAGCTCTTGCCCTGGGCGCGGAGTCGGTCGAATTGCCGACCCAGGTCGATCATCTCGGCCGCGCTGACCTCCTGGTGGGCAACCTCCACCCCCGCGGCGGCACCGAGGGCCTGCGTCCACTGCGCCCACGTGACGTACTGACCGCCGGCAAGGTAGCGACGTGGTCCGCGCCCGGGCTCGACGGCACGCGACAGCATGGTGCCCAGATCTCGGACGTCGACGACACCGAGGCCCCCGGGGGGCACCAGCATGAAGGACTCGAGGGCGGCCAGGATGGCCCCGAAGCTCCCGTCGAGATGCGGCGACATCGGGCCGTACACGCCACCGATGGTGAAACTCGAGACGGGTGCGCCGGCGCTCTGCCACCGCCGCACCAGGAGCTCCGCATCTCGCTTCGACGCGCCATAGGCCGAGAGAGGCTCCGCCAACGGGCTCGCAGGGGTGATCACCGGCTCGTCGGTGGGCAGATGCACGGTGATGGTCGAGGTGTAGACCACCGGGTCCGAACCGGCCTCCAGCGCGGCCGAGATGACGGTGCGCACGCCGTCCATGTTGGCGGTGGTCTTGGGCCCGGTGCCTCCTTCCACGCCCACCTCGCCCGCGGCGTGAATGACGGCGTCGCACCCCTTCACCGCGGCCGCCACGGCCACGGGGTCGGTCATGTCCCCCCGCACCACCGACACGTCGACCCCGTGAGGCTCGAGCGCCCGTGCCACGCGCTCGGGGTCGCGCACCATGATGCGGACGTCGTGGCCGTCGCGCCGGAGCGCGGCCACGGCGTGGGACCCGACGAACCCGGTCGCCCCGGTCACGAGCACCACCATCGTCGACCACCTTCCTGGGCGCAGCGGCAGCTGGTTGCCATGGCCCACTCGGCATTGCGGCGCGGCGGGCGCAACCAGGGGCATGATGGTAGCGATGGCCAGGTCGCCTGTCTTGGAGCCGGAGTCCCGATGGGCCCGCTGGATGCGGCACAACCGACGGGCGGCGTCGATCACGCTCGGGATCGGGATCGGCCTCGTGTGGGGGCTCACCACGGGTGTCGGATTCGCGGTGCTGATCGGCGCCGGGGTCATGGGGACGTGGGAGGTGTTCGTGCCCGGCGGTCTCGTCGTGGGCTCGGTCGTGGGTGTCGCCATCTGCAGAGGAGCCAGGTCCGTCACCTGGTCGGGTTCCCGGATCCGGTAGGCGGGTTCGACGCGGGGATGTCGACGACGTAGAGGGGGAGCTCCCTCCCCGCCATGGAGTGTGACGGGGTGGTGCCGGACGGGGTGGCGCCCATGTGCTCGTAGAAGGCGGCGGCGAAAGGATCGGCCTCGATCCGGATTCGCCGGACAGCGGCCTCGTGGGCGACGCCTACGGCGTCGTCGAACAAGAGACGACCGATGCCGGTCCCGATGACGGCCGGCTCCACGAACAGAGCCGACAACTCCGCCTCATCGGGGCCCGTGCCGAGAAGACCGTAGAAGCCGAGGATGCGACCCGTCCCCGCCTGCACGGCCACGGTCAACTGCCGCCCCTCGACGTCTTGGGGTCGCACGGTCAATTCCTCACGACATGCCTCGATGAAGGTCTCGTCGTAACCCCAGTGCGCCTTCGACCGCAGCGCCAGCTCGCTGAGCACCTCGACCTCGGCGGTGAGGGCCCGGCGCACAACCACGCGCTGCTCCCCGACGGTGGGATCCCCGACCGTGTGCAATGGGCCCGGCGTGGTTCAGCCGGGCCCGTACGCGGCCCGGGCGGGGCCGAGGTCGAAGTACTCGCGCCACGCTTTGATGCGACCATCTTCGATCTCGAAGACCCCGCAGATAGGAAGGACGACGGAGGTCCGGTTGAGGGTGATGTGATCGGTCCGTTCGTTCATCACGACGTGGCCCGACGCCACCTGGTGGCGGATCTCCAAGCGCCCGGGCGGCACGTCGGCGAATTTGGTGACGAACTCCCGGATCGCTGCCTTGCCCACGATGGGCGTGAGCGGGATGCTGTGGTACACGGCGTCGTCGGTGAAGCAGTCCAGGATGTACGACGTGTCGCGCCGTTCCCAAGCGGCCAGGAATCCCCGGATCATGGCGTCGTTGGACGCTGCCGGTGTGCCCTCGGTCATGACCGCCTCCTCCGCCGCGTGGTGTCGCCGTTGCGAAAGCATCGTCCCGGTGCAACCTACAGTCAGCCCGGATTCTCGCCCCGGGTCGTGGTTGCGCCCGCATCGAGCCGGGTACGCTCACCTGCCGTGAGCTCCCCCGAGATGCCCAACCTTGACATCCCCGACGAGGTCCTCACCGCCGTCCCCGAGTACGGGGCCGACCAGGGGGCCGTGGTCATCGTGGACTTCCAGGGCGTCGTCCTGGGGTTGAACAAGCCGGCCGAGGAGCTGTTCAAGATGGAGAGCGCGGACATCGCCGGCGAGTTCGTGGAGATGCTCGTGCCCACCAAGAAGCGCTGGGGGCACCAGGCGTACCGCCGGGGTTATCTGGTCGAGCCCAGGGACCGCGAGATGGACCCCGGCCTCTACCCCGAGGCCGAGACCTCAGAGGGCGAGATCGTCGCCATCACGGGGCGGCTCCAGCCGGTGATGGTGGACGGGAAGCTCTTCGTGGCGGCCCACATGGCACGCGACGACTCGCCCCGCCCCACGGACTGACCGGCTCCACCCCAGCTCAACCGCGGTCTCGGCAGCAGTCTCGACGCCCCGGCCGGGGCGACTCCCCTGGCGCCGGCCGGTCCGATCGGGAATCCCGGTACCCTCCCCCGTGTTGTTGCTAGTGCAAGGATTCCGGAGGTGCCCGCACGGGGCATGACCGGGGCGGGAGAGGGATCGGAAAGACCATGACCGAGCTGAACCAGACACTGCCACTGCTACCCCTGACCTCGGGCGTCGTGCTCCCGGGCATGGTGTTCACCATGGCCCTCGAGACCGACGAGGCCAAGACCGCCGCCGAGGCGGCGGGCTCGGTGGGCGGCGAGCTCGTCCTCGTGCCCCACATCGACGGGCGCTACGCCTCGGTGGGGGTGATCTCGAAGATCCTCGAGACGGGCGAGCTGCCCGGGGGACCGGTCGCCGTGGTGGTGAGCGGCCTGCGCCGGGCCACCATCGGCACCGCCGTGCCCGGCACGGGCCAGGCCCTGTGGGTCCAGGTCGAGCCCATCGTCGACGAGCCCGAGACACCCAGGGCGCTCGAGCTCGGGCGCGAGTACCGCGCTGTGCTCGAGAACATCCTCCTGACCCGCGGCGCACGTCGCATGGCGGAAGGCCTGCGCGACATCACCGACACCTCGCAGATCGCAGACCTGTCGGGCTATTCACCGGACCTGAGCCTGGCGCAAAAGGTCGAGGTGCTCGAGACCATCGACCTCGAAGCGCGCCTGCGCCTCGTGCTCGGTTGGGCCCGAGAGACCCTGGCCGACCTGACGCTGCGCGAGCAGATAAAGACCAACGTCGAAGAGGGGATGGAGAAGACCCAGCGCGAGTTCCTGTTGCGCCGTCAACTCGAAGCCATCCGCAAGGAGCTCAACGAGCTCGACGGCACCGCCGATGAGGGAAGCGTCGATGATTACCGATCCAAGTTGGAGGGGCGTGAGCTCCCCGACGCGGTGCGGACGGCGGTGTTGCGCGAAGTCGACAAGCTCGAGCGCACCAGTGAGCAGAGCCCCGAGCACGGGTGGATCCGGACGTGGCTCGACACCGTCTTCGAGGTGCCGTGGGGCGTGCAGTCCGACGACAACCTCGAGGTCAGCGAGGCGGCGGGGATCCTCGACGAGGACCACGACGGGCTCAACGACGTGAAGGAGCGCATCCTCGAGCATCTGGCCGTGCGCAAGCTGCGGAGCGAACGCGGGCTGGTCTCGACCGGTCCCCGTGGCTCGGGCGCCATCCTGGCGCTCGTGGGCCCTCCGGGCGTGGGCAAGACCTCGCTCGGCGAGTCGGTGGCGCGCGCCCTGGGACGCAAGTTCGTGCGGGTCGCCCTGGGGGGCGTGCGCGACGAGGCCGAGATCCGGGGCCACCGCCGCACCTACGTGGGCGCACAGCCCGGTCGCTTGGTCCGCGCCCTTCGTGAGGCGGGGACGATGAACCCCGTGATCGTGCTGGACGAGGTCGACAAGCTGGGTGCCGACTATCGGGGTGACCCCTCGTCGGCCCTCCTCGAAGTGCTCGACCCGGCCCAGAACCACACCTTCAGGGACCACTACCTCGAGGTGGAGCTCGACCTGTCCAAGGTCCTGTTCCTGGCGACCGCCAACGTGGCCGAGACCATCCCCGGGCCGCTGCTCGACCGCATGGAGGTCATCCGGCTCGACGGCTACACCGAGGACGAGAAGGTCACCATCGCCCGGCACCACCTGTTGCGACGTCAACTCGACCGCACCGGCCTTCGGGCCGATGAGGTGGAGGTGTCTGACGAGGCACTCCGGGTCATCTCCGCCGATTACACGCGCGAAGCCGGTGTCCGGAACCTCGAGCGCGAGATCGGACGGCTGCTGCGCAAGGTCGCCACGAAGTTGGCGTCCGGTGCGGTCTCCGCGCCGGTGGTGGTGGAGGCTGAGGACGTGCGGAGCTGGCTGGGTCGTGCGCGCTTCTTCTTCGAAGCCGCCGATCGGACCAGCGTTCCTGGTGTGGCGACAGGACTGGCCGTCACCGGCACCGGAGGCGACGTGTTGTTCGTCGAGGCCACGGTGATGGACGGCACCGAGGGTCTCACCCTGACGGGGCAACTCGGGGACGTCATGAAGGAGTCGGCGGAGATCGCCCTGTCCTTCGTGCGCTCGCACGCGGCCGAGCTCGGGATCGACCCGGGCGCGTTCGCGGGGAAGCGTTTCCACCTGCACGTGCCAGCCGGTGCGGTGCCCAAGGACGGGCCTTCGGCCGGGGTCACCATGACCACCGCCCTCGTGAGCCTGTTGCGGGATCGAGCCGTGCGCCCCGTGGTGGGCATGACCGGCGAGGTCACGCTGCAGGGTCGGGTGCTGCCCATCGGCGGCGTGAAGCAGAAGGTGCTCGCCGCTCACCGGGCCGGGCTCAGAGAAGTGGTCCTGCCCGTGCGCAACGGGCCGGATCTCGAGGACGTGCCCGAGGGTGTCCGTCAGGACATGACGTTCCATCTGGCCGAGACCGTGGACGACGTGCTCAGCGCCGCGCTCGACACCGGCGCGGTGGCCGACGCCACCTCGAACCCGGTGGCCGCCTGAGCACACGGTCGGCCGTTCACGATCGACGTGTCTGGGGATTGTCACGCAATGTTCAGCGTGTTTTCACCTTCAGGCACGGGCGCTCGGTAGTTGTTCACGCACCCCATCCACAGAGCTGTGGATGGGGTGCGGATATCTCAGGGGACCCGACGAATCAGCGGAAGTCGAAAGCCACCTTGATGGCGCCGCTGCTCTCTTGTTCGGCGAGGACGGTGAAGGCCTCACGCCATTGTTCGAGGCGGAAGGTGTGGGTGAGCATCCCCGTCAGGTCAACCCTCCCCGCCGCCGCCATGTCGAGGAAATGGGCGATGCCGTGCTTGCGCACGCCGTCGACCTCCTCCACGCCGAAGGCATTGGACCCCACCCAGGAGATCTCTTTGAAGTAGAGGGGCGAGTACTCCCAACGCCCGGGGCCGTGCACCCCGCTCTTGACCAGCGTTCCCCGCGCCTTCAAGACACGGACGCCGACCTCGAAGGTCTCGGGCTTCCCGATGGTGTCGTAGACCACGTCGATCTGGCCCGGATGGGCCATGGGCAGTGCATCCCCGACGCGCTGCAGCACTCCGCCCGACCACGCCGCGGCCTGCTCGATGAGCTCCCGGCGCGGTTCGGGTGCCACCACCGTGGCCCCCAGGCGCCGCGCCAGCTCGGCCTGGGCGGGAAAGCGAGCCACCACCATGACCTCCACGTCGGGGTAGAGGGCGCGCAGGATGGCGGTGGCGGTGGTGCCCAGAGCACCGGCCCCGTACACGAGCGCCCGGCCGCCCGGGGGTGGTGGATGGCGCGTCACCGAGTGCAGTGACACGGCGAAGGGATCGGCGAACACGGCCAACTCGTCGGGGACCCCGTCGGGGACGGGGAACAGCATGGTGTGGTGGGCGGGGAAGTAGTCGGCGAATCCACCCGGCGCGTCCTTGCACGTGCCGGTGTGGATGCCCGCCGCCAGGGGCCCCTCGGTGAAGTGCCAGCACAGGCTGTAGTCGCCAGCCTCACACGACGGGCACACCGGGTCGATGCCCCGTGGCGCACACGACAGCCACGGATTGAGCACCACGCGCTGGCCCACTTCGAGGTTCGGCACTCCGGGGCCGACGTCGGCCACATCGGCTACCACCTCGTGGCCCAAGATGGTGGGGAAGGTGAAGAGGTTGGCCAATGGGCTGTCGGCATTGGCTTCGCCGAAGTCCATGAAGACCTGCTTCGCCTCCGATCCGCAGATACCGGTCATGCGGGTCTTGGCCATGACCCATCCCGGTCGGGTGGGACGCGGCTCGTCGAGGTCGACGAGCTTCATGGGGGTGCGGGCCAACCCAACCAGCAGTGGATTGGACTCGTCGGGCGCGTCCCATTTCTCGGGTCGAACCCCGTAGAGCAGTCCCTTCATCGTCCGGTCTCCTTTCCACCGTGTCGGCTCTACACCGCGTCGGCTCTACACAGTGTCGGCGAGCATCTCCCACCCGGGCGGGGGCGGCTCGAGTCGCCAGTACTGCTCCGGGACATTGGCGTCGAGCCGCTCGTCGAGCACGTGGTCGCGTTGCAGCGGGGCCACCTGGCTCTTGTAGAACCCGACGGCGGCGCGCTTGCGGGCCATATCGGGCTCGATGGGCACCACCGCCGGCGTCGGCCACAGGCCACTCTTGAAGAGCTTGGCCACGCGCCACGCCATGATCCCGGGAATGTGCTTGTAGCCGTGGTCCTCGTAACAGAACCACGCCGGCGGCCCGTCCGACCCGGCCAGGGTATGGCGCGCCAGAAGCCCGGCGTCGTGGGTGAGGGCGTGGTCGGGATTGGCGAGGCCGAGGGGCAGGAACACCGCCGTGGGTGACGAGGCGGCGATGGCTTGTTCGAGCACCGGGGCCACCTGCTCGGGACGCGGGCGTTGCGCCTTGGCCAGGTACTGGTGGTCCGGGAAGTCGAGCCACACCGGCACGGCGTCGAGAAACGCCATCGCCGCACGATCCTCCTCCTGTCGGAGTGCGACCACGTCGTCCCCGGCCACGAATCCTCCGCAGGCGTCCCAGGACGTGGGCACGTCGGGGTACTCGGGGGGCGGCCCCCCGAGCACGGTGATGACGGTGGTCCCGGGATGACCGGCGATCAGATGCGTGGCACCGAGCACGGCGTCGTCGAAATGCGGCGACACCACCACCACTTTCGCCAGCGTGGCGCGGTCGACGAGGCCCCAGGTGACTTCGACCGTGGCCCCCGTGTCTGCCCCCACGGGTCGGGACCGTATCGCGTCGAGCCGCCTCTACGCCCGCCCCGGGCGCGCTCGGCGCGGCACCACCGTCCGCCGCTCGATCCGCCATCCCGACGTCGTGTGCACGACGTCGTCGTGGTACTCGCCGGTGCGGACCCTTCCGTCGTCGGACACGACGAGGTACTTGCAACGCACCCGGGCCCGTTGCGCTCCGTCAGGCTCGATCATCACGTTGGTGGTGAGGTGGGCCAGGGGATGCTCGAGATGGGCGAAACAGACCCGGAGCTCGTCCATCCCGTGTGCCGTGCCCCGGCCGATGGCTTGCAGGTCGAATTCGCCGTCGTCACAGAACACGTCGGAGAGGCGCTGCCAGTCGCCGTCGTCGACCACGTGGCCATAGCGGGCCAGCAGATCGTGGATGGCGAGGAGATCGGCACTCTCCATCACGAGGCTCTCAAGGCTGTACGGGACAGCACACACAGAACTCGTTGCCTTCGGGGTCCGCCATCACGACCCAGCAGCAGCTGTGCTCTTCATGAACCCCGTCCTCCACCCGGGAGCCCCCCAGTGCCAGCAGCCTCGAGACCAGTCCTTCGATGTCGGTGGTCTCGATGTCGAGATGCATCCGGTTCTTGGTGGATTTGGCCTCGGGCACCCGCTGGAGCAGAAGCTTGGGCCCGTCGTCTCCATCGGGCCGCAACAGCACGTAGTTGTCGACCGAGCCGGCCACCACATATCCCAGCGCGCCGGCCCAGAACGGGGCCAGGGCTTCGGGGTCGCCGCTGTCGAGCACGAGACCTATCGGCACCACCCCATCATGCCCCGTCGGTGGCCCGGGGTCTCAGGCACTCCCCGGTGGGAGAGCGGCCCCCGCCCGAGGTCAGCGTGCGGTGTGGTGATGGGCGGAGCGCCATAGGTCGAGGAGGTCCCACAAGAAGAAGTAGCCGCGGTGGTGGATGCGCAGGGCTGTCATGGCCGGTCCTGCGACGACGCCATGGCGAATCGCGGTTCGGCGAAACCGGGGGCCAGGGGGGCCGGGTTCGGGTCGGTGCCGCACGCGCCCTCGAGGACCTCGTCGATCATCTTGATGATCGCGTCACATCGCTCCGCTGGGGTCATTGTCGCTCGTTTTGTCGTACAGCCGGTCCCGTCACAATGCACCTTTCCGAAACCGGCTCCTAGGGCCGTTCGGGGGCACTGGTCAGGGCCTTTGGTCACACGCCCCGGGACCCGGCTCGGTGTGGCACGGTGTCGGGATGTGCAGAAGCATCGTCACCCTGCGGAGCCCCGAGGCCGTTGCCGACGAGGACGTCCGGGCCGCCGCCCTGCAGTACGTCAGGAAGGTGAGCGGCTATCGCGCTCCTTCGGAAGCCAACCGGGCCACCTTCGAGCGGGCCGTCGACGACATCGCCCGGTCGACCCGGGCCCTGCTCGACGACCTCGTGTCGGGGCGACCCGCGCCGAAGGTCAGTCGGTAGCGGGGCCCAGTCCCCGCACCAGGGCGCGCACCTGTTCGTCGATGGCGCGCTGTCCGAGCGCGCCCTGCGCGGCGATGATGTCGAATCCGTGGCACGCCCCCGCCACGGTGTGCAGCTCCGTGGGCACCCCGGCCGCCATGAGGCGGCACGCGTAGTCGATGCCCTCGTCGCGCAAGGGGTCGAGCTCGGCGGTGAGGACGTAGGCGGGCGGGAGTCCTGTCAGGTCGGTGGCCCGCCCCGGGGCGGCATAGGCCGACACCTCACCTCGACTGTCCCGGTCGCCGAGATAGTGCTGCCACATGTCGGTGTTGGACCCGCTCGTCCACATCGGAGTGGCGTCGAAGGCCATCATCGAGGCGCTCTGCATCCTGTCGTCGATGACGGGATAGTTGAGGATCTGCACGGCCAGCGGTGGTCCACCCCGGTCGCGGGCCATGAGGGTCACCGCTGCGGCCAGGGCCCCGCCGGCGCTGCTCCCACCCACCCCGACCCGACTCGGGTCGATGCCCAGCTCGGTGGCGTGGGCCACGGTCCATTCCAGCCCCGCGTAGCAGTCCTCGACCGGGGCGGGGAAGGGGTGCTCGGGCGCGAGCCGGTAGTCGATCGAGACCACTACACACCGCGCCTCGGCCGCGTAGCGGAGACAGCGGAGCTCTTCGGTGTAGCGGTCCCCGAGGACGAAGGCTCCCCCGTGGAAGAACACCAACGCCGGCGCAGTACCACGAGGGCGGCTGACCGGGGCGTAGACGCGAACAGGGATCTCCGATCCGGCCTCGAGCCCGGGGATGGCGCGGTCGTCCACCTCGACGCGCTCGTCGGTGGGGAGGACGCCGCCCAGAATGCCGAGCAGGTCGAGCGTCGAGCGCAGCATCCGGACGACGTTCATGTCTCGCAGGTTTCCCCCGGGGTCGACGCCGGAGGGGAACCCCGCCAGCACCACGGCCAGCTCGGGATCCAGCGGGGGGAGGGGCTTTGCCATGGAGGGGTCAGTGCTGGAAGTGGGGGATGACCTCGGTCCCCATGAGCTCGATGGTCTGCATGACGGAGTCGTGGGGGATCTTGTAGGGGTTCACCAGACAGAGCAGGAGGTCGATCCCGGCGTCCTCGTAGAGCTTGACCGTCTTGATGCAGTCCTCGGGTGTGCCCACCACGCAGGCGTTGGCCTCCACCAGGTACTCGAGGGAAAGCAGGTCCAGAGCCCCTTCGTCGTCGATCTTCTTCATGTCCGCGGCGTAGGCGTAGGAGCCCAGGTCCTGGTTCCGCTCGACCATCCAATCGGTCATCGACGCGATGTGTCGTGCGCCGGCTTTCGGGTACCACTCGAACGACTCGCGCGCCGCGTCGAGGGCGGCGGCGCGATCCGGTGCGCAGCAGGCCATGGTGAAGGTGGCGGCCTGGTTGTTGACGAAGGCCCCGATGGGCTTGGTGCAGGTGGCCACGGCCTCCCGGTAGATGTCGACCTTGGCCTTGACCTCCTGGGGCGAGACCCCGACGGCGAACGAGCACAACCCCAAGCCCAGGGAGCCGACCTGGCGGTGCCCGTCCTCGCTGCTGGTGGCGCCCCAGATGGGCGGGTGCGGGCTCTGGCGCGGCTTGGGTTGGACACGGCGCTTGGGCATCTGCCAGTACTTGCCGTCGAGCTCGTACTCCTCGTTGGTCCAGCACCCCACCACATGGCCAATGGCCTCCTTCCACATGGCGCGGGTCTCGGCGGGGTCCACGCCGAAGCCTTCGAGCTCGGCCCGGGTCGAGGAGCGCCCCGTCCCGAGGTCCACCCTGCCGTTGGAGAGCAGGTCGAGCACGGCCACCGATTCCGCCGTCCGGACGGGGTGGTTGTAGGGCTGGGGCATGAGCCGCACCCCGTAGCCGATGCGGATCCGCTCGGTGAGCGCGGCGACGGCTCCGTAGAGCACCTCGGGGTTCGAACAGTGCGAGAACTCGGGGAGGAAGTGGTGCTCCACCGTCCAAAAGGCGTCCCACCCGTAGCGCTCGCCCGCCACCGCCTGGGCGAGGACGTTCTGGTAGGCGATGTACTCGCTGTCGGGGGCCCACGGCTTGGCCACGGGGATCTCGTAGAACAAGGCGAACTGCACGGTGCAGGGTCCTATCATCCTGCCCACCCGCCGACAAACCGCCGGCCGGGGCAAGACATCGAGGGGGTCCCGTGCGCGGACTGGCCGGCAAGCACATCATCGTGACGGGGGCGGCCTCGGGCATCGGGCGGGCGTGCGCGGCGCGTCTGCTCGAGGAGGGTGCCAGCGTCATGGGCGCCGACCTCGTTCCGGGAGCCGATGCCCCGGCGGCGCCTTCCGGACAAGGCGCCTGGGCCTTCACCACGGTCGACGTCACCGACGAGGCCTCGGTGGCAGGACTGGTGGGAGAAGCAGCTCGCGCCTTCGGGCGCGTGGACGGTCTCGTCAACGCCGCGGGGGTGGCGGGGGGAGGCGCGGTCCACATGGTCGATGCCGCCGAGTGGAACCGGGTCGTGGGGGTGAACCTCTACGGCACCTTCCTCACGGCCAAGCACGCCATCGCCCGCATGCTGGAGCAACCGCTGGTCGAGGGGGCCCGGGGCGCGGTGGTGACGATCGCCAGCATCGAGGGCATCGAGGGCACCGCCGGCGGCAGCGCCTACAGCGCGTCGAAGGGAGGGGTCGTGATCCTCACCAAGAACATGGCCATCGACTACGCCGGGCGCGCCATCCGCGTGAACACGGTGTGCCCTGGGTTCATCGACACACCCATGACCAAGGCCATCTTCGGCGAGGGCATGGAGCGCGCCCGACGGGAGATCATCGCCGAGCACAAGCTGGGCCGGTTCGGCCAACCAGATGAGATCGCCTCGGCGGCGGCCTTCTTGCTGTCAGCCGACGCGTCATTCATCACCGGCCACGCCCTGGTGGTCGACGGCGGGTACACGGCGGGGCGCGATCACGGCGTCACCGAGATGCTTGGGCTGTCGGGTCCGTAAACGCTGCGGCTGGCCGACCGCCCGGTAGCGGGCGAGAGGCGCCATCCGCCCAGTCCCACTTGGGCACCTTGGACCCGGGGAACAGCGTGCGTTGCCGCTCCCGTTATCCGAACCAACCTGAACAGGGTGGCCCGTGCCTGTGTGATTCGTGGGCGATACTTAGGGCGGTCACAGCGGGAGCACAGATCGCCTGCACATGATGTGGGTCATGCGAAAGCGGTGGCGGTGGCTCGTGGGAATAGCAGCGGTCGTCGTGGTTCTGGCGGTCGGCGCTCCCTTTGCCTACATCCACTTCATCGAGGGCCCCCCTCCGCCCAAACTCACCCTGCCAGTCACGCACTCGACGACGACCGCACGAGGCTCCGGCACTACCTCTGACGTTGATGGCGTCGGTGGGACGTACCACGTCGGGTCAGGTTCTGAGGCCGGCTATCGCGTCACCGAGGTGCTGGTCGGGCAGAACTCCACGGCTGTCGGCCGCACCACCAAGATCTGGGGGTCGGTCACGATCTCAGGCGCCAGCGTGACGGCGGGGACAGTCACTGTCGATATGGCCAGTGTGGAGAGTGACCAGAGCGAGCGCAATGCGCAGTTCGACAGTCGGATAATGGATGTGGCGCAGTACCCAACAGCCACGCTGAAGCTGACTGCGCCGATAGCGCTCGGAACCGTCCCCTCGGTCGGATCCACGGTGACCTACACGGCCATAGGCGACCTAACGATGCATGGGGTCACACGAAAAGTCACGTTCCCGCTGACGGCAGAACGCACTGCCGACGGAATCGACGCGTTAGCCGATGTGCCCATCGTGTTCGCCGATTGGGACATCGCCAATCCGAGTGTCGGCGGATTCGTGACCACCGACAGCTCAGGGACGCTCGAAGTGCTGGTCAATTTGACCAAGGGCGCCGGAAACTCGGCAGCGTCCGGCTCGGGTTCATCGTCGGTCAGTGGAGGTGGGGGGCCAGTCACCGTCCCCAAGACAACCGTTCCCAAGATCACCATCCCCGCCAGCTGAGACAGGGCGTGCCGCCATGTTCGTGCATGCATTGAGCCATACGGGACGGTGTCGATCCGAGCCAGCTCTCCGGACCACCCGCACCACTTTCGGCAGTTGCGGATGGTGAGCGAACCCCTGTGAGCTGCGCTCTTCGTGCTGGCGACAGGACGCCCAAGAGAGCCGACAACACGTGGCACCCACAGCGTTCGTTTGGTCGCTATCCCATCTGATTAGATCTACGGATCGATAGCTCTTCGGCACCCTCCGAGCTTGAACACGTATCCATCCACGGCCATGACCTGAGCTTCCGCCGGGCTGGCGCCGGTCCGGCGATCTTGCTCATTCATGGGATCGCGGGCAGCTCACAGACCTGGGAGCAGGTGATACCTCTGCTCGCGCGTGACTACGCCGTTGTCGCGCCTGACCTGGTCGGCCACGGCGCGTCGGCCAAACCGCCGGGTGACTACTCCTTGGGAGCCCAAGCCAGCGCCTTACGCGACCTCTTGAGCATCCTGGATATCGAACGGGTTACCGTGGTCGGCCAGTCGTTCGGCGGCGGCGTCGCCATGCAGTTCTCCTACCAGTACCCCGAGAACTGCGATCGGCTCGCACTGGTCGGTAGTGGAGGTTTGGGCCGAGAGGTCAACTGGTTGCTGCGCCTTCTGGCGACCCCTGGCGTCGAGTATGCGTTGCCGATCTTTTTTCCAAGTTTCGTGCGCGAACGTGGAAATGACATCGTTGCGCTCCTCCACAGGGCTGGCTTTCGCAATGCCCGCGCCGTCGAGATGTGGCGGGCCTATGCGTCATTGACCAATTCAGAGGCCCGAAAGGCTTTCGTCCGAACGTTGCGCGCGGTTGTCGATACCGGAGGACAGTCGGTGAGCGCCATGGATCGGCTCTATCTCTCCGCCAGGATGCCGACACTGATCATCTGGGGTGATCGAGACAACATCATCCCTGTCAGCCATGCCTACGCTGCGCACGACGCGATTCTCGGAAGTCGGCTCGAAATCATTCAAGGAGCGGGCCACTTTCCTCACGTCGAGGAACCCCTTCGATTCGTGGAGATCCTGTCTGAGTTCATTGACAGCACTGAGCCGAGCAGCGTCACCGCCGAGCAACGACGTGAGCTGTTGGTGAACCACGACCCATCGGCGCCGTGAGCCTTGGTCGGTAACTTCGACTACAGCACGGACTTCGCGCCATGCAAGGTGCCTCGCGCCTAGTGCCTGCTCGGCCTGGCTAGCAGACGCACGCTATCTATTGACATCGCCGAGCGATGATTTGGCTTGTGCATGGAACCCTTCCTCTCAGCTCCTCGACCTGTCCCGATGACAGGCCATGAAAAGCATTAAGGATGGGCGGCATATCTAGTGATACCCATCCCTCAGGCCCGCTCCGGCCTGGTCCTGTCGGGCCGCCCTGCACCCGGCATTATGCGGACACCTGCGGTCCGGAGGATCTCAAGAATCGCCACGCGAGACTGGCGGTCGACGTTCTTGGTTTGCCTGACAGACATCCAGCGAACGCTTGAGGAGCGATCGGGCAATAGCAGGGTGACAGCTACCGCCAGGAGGGTCGATGCCAGAAGGCGACGAGGAAGTCGTTGGCAGGTCGGACGCAAGCGCCCCGACGGCCTTCGTAGAGCTATTTTGGCGTCACGGCGACGCCGTCCACGCGTATCTGGTTCGCCGCACTGGCCGACAGGACGCCGACGACCTGCTGAGCGAGGTTTGGTTGCGAGCGTTCAAGGGCCGGGCAAATTACGACCCTCGGTGGCCGGACGCCCGTCCGTGGCTCTACGGGATCGCTCGTCATGTTCTTCTGGCTCACTGGCGTCGTTCGGGCCGACCGCTTGTTCCCCTCGCCGAGCCTGTGGCGTTGGATTGTTGGGATGAGGTCGACAGCCGGCTTGATGCGACCGGTGAGCGGGCGAGATTGCAACGGGTGCTGGCCACGCTCTCGACCGACGACCGCGAGGTCCTGCTCCTGGTCACGTGGGAGCAACTCACTCCGTCCGAGGTAGCCGTTGCCCTAGGCATCCCCCAAGGTACGGCACGGAGCAGGCTCCACCGTGCTCTGTCGGTGTTCCGTCGCGAGTTTGAAGACGAATCGTTCGTTCCTGTCCGCTGCCATCCCAAGGAGGCCTAACGATGAACGCCATAGAGCTTCTCGAACAGATTGGTGTTGTCGAGCCCGCAGACCCCGAGGTGCTCGACCGGACCGCCGAGGCAGTCCTCGCGGTGGCGGCCACCGAGGCAAGACATGGGGAAAAAGCCACTTCGGAGAACGGGGCTGAGCTCTTCTCGATGCGTCGTGGAGTCGAGCTGGTCCGCGCTTCGAATTCGGCGTCTAACAAACGCCTCCGTGGCAACCGCAGTCGTGGCTACTGGCTTACGAGGGTCGCCGCGGTGGTCATTGTGGCCGGAGCTGCCGGCGGCGTGAGCACGTTGGTGCAACCGGGCTCGCCGGGCGGGCCAAGTCCAGCCGCTGCGGCGGTGCTCAGACATTTGGCGGACGTCGCCGCCGCCCAACCGACGCCGAGCGCGCCCGGCCCGGGCCAGTATCTCTACGTTGACTCCGAGAATGCCTATACGGATTCGGCCTTCGACCAACCTCCGAATGGGAAGGGCTCCTACACGGTGCTCCTACCCCAGCATCGTCAGATCTGGATCCGTCCGGACGGCTCCGGACGGCTCTTCGAGACATTCGGACAGCCGATCTTCCTCTCGGCTCAAGACCATGCCGATTGGGTTGCTGCGGGCAGCCCCACCATCTCGAACTCTCCGAGCGACGACACCTTTGGCCCGGGTGGACTGAGTGCTCGGAACCTCTCCAACCTGCCCACCGACCCGTCGGCCCTGGCTGCACTCATCGCTTCTCGAAAGATCGAAGGGGGTCCCCCGGGCTCGGCCGAAGACTTCACCCAGATTGGTGATCTATTGCGGGAGACCGACGCGTCACCTGCCCTGCGGTCGGCCCTGTACCAGGTCGCGGCAGGTCTTCCCGGCGTCGTCGACCTCGGGGCTGTACTCGACCACTCTGGCCGGAGCGGCATCGGCCTTGCCGAAGTAAGTCACGGCGAACAGTTCGAGCTGATCTTTGACCCACAGACGAGCGCCTTGATCGGAGAGCAAGACACGGTGGTTGGTCCCGGGGTTCAAGAACCCGTCGGCACCGTGGTCGGATGGGCAACGTACATCCAATCGACCGTGGTCGACTCGACCACCTCGACTGGACCCGGTGGGAGTGCGGTTCCCCTTTCGCCGTCTGCCACGCTGGCACGCTAGGAGTCGCAGGTGGGAAGTGCGCCATAACGAGGCCTCTTTCTGTCTAGAGGGGCATTTTGGGCGCGCCGAAGCACCGGCCGGCGGCCGGACGTATCGTTGTGCTGGATCCGGGAAGTGGCCGAACCGAAGAGCCGGTACCAGGGTGTGAATCGGACCGGGTTTCCTACAGAGCCTCCAGGATTCAAAATAGTGCCAAAGGTCCCTACTGCCGATGGCCGACCATGACGATGGTCACCCGTGAAGCCTTTCGCTACTGACGAGCGACGCCATCTTCAAGGCGATCAGTTCCTCGCCGCCCTCGTCTCTTCGTCGGATGACGCCATCATCGGCAAGACGCTGGGCGGTGTGGTGGTGTTCTGGAACGCTGCCGCCGAGCGCCTCTACGGATACTCGGCTGCCGAAATGGTCGGACGTAATATCGCCGTCCTCTTTCCTTTGTGGATGCTCGACGAGTACGACAACCTGCTCGCTCGCGCCCGGGGGGGTGAAACCGTCCACGACCTATGTACCGAGCGGTTGCACAAGGACGGAAGACGCATCGAGATGTCTGTCACGATATCGCCGGTCATCGACTCTGACGGCGCGGTGGTCGGTGTTGCGTCGGTCGCTCGCGACCTGACCGAGAACAATCGCATCGCAGGTGAGTTGGCGCGGCTTACGCGGGACGCGGCTGAGTCACTGAGTCTTCTTAAAACCCTTCTGGAGAGCGCCCCGGTCGGATTTGGGTTCGACCCTCAGGTGGTGGATGCGTGCCTGCGCCTGTTCCGAGAGAGCCAATTCGCCGTTGGAGATGGCCAGCCGTGGAAGCCACGATTGCTCCCTGGCGAGGTGCCGGTGCCGAGTGGCGGACCGAGGCACCCCGCCACCTAACATGTGGCCCTCGGCCACGCTGCTGGCGTTCCTGAAGGGTGCGCCGCTCCGCCGGCGAAGTGGAGGAGCGAAGAGAGTGGCGTGGGAGATCTTCAATCCTCCTCCGGACACCCGTCAATCAAGTACCTGGTCGAGCGCCAGAGTGCGTAGGTCTCCTCCGTGGCGGTTGGTTCGAGAGTTGTCCTCTCACTTCCACTCGCGAGTTCGACAAATTGCTTTCGTGAATTCTTCTGACCGGTCTAAATATCCCCATTGCAGATCCAAGGCGTCTTCCAGAGAGGGCCTCCGATCTATTCAGCTGGGCGTGCCGACGAGGGGACCGACGAACAGTTTGGGTACTCCGTCCGATGACGTCGATGGGTAGCGGGGTCCGGTAGAATACTGAGTATTCTAGGCTTCGGGCACCGCACGGTCCTGTCTGCGACGATGCAGGAGGTGCGTCGCGTAAGCGACTGCCCGGGACAGGCAACCCAAGGAGGCGACCGTGGACGGCGACATCGTGATCCGTGGAGGTTCGTTGATCGACGGGAGCGGCGCCCCCGCCCGGGCCGCCGACGTGGCGGTGTCCGACGGGCGCATCGTGGGCATCGGCGAGGGCCTGCGGGGCGAACGCGAGCTCGACGCCTCGGGCCAGGTGGTGGCCCCGGGGTTCATCGACATCCACACCCACTACGACGCCCAGGTGTTCTGGGACCCGTGGCTCACGCCCTCGTCGTTCCACGGTGTGACGAGCGTGGTCGCGGGCAACTGCGGGTTCTCCATCGCTCCCATCCGACCCGACCTGGTCTCGCTGCTGGCTCGGACGCTGCAGCACGTGGAGGACATGAGCTTCGACACGCTGGCGGTGGGGGTGCCCTGGGACGAGTTCGAGACCTTCCCGCAGTACCTCGACGCCGTGGAACGTCGCGGCACCGCACTCAATTTCGGGTGTTACGTGGGCCACACCGCCGTGCGCATGTACGTGATGGGCGAGGAGTCCTACGAACGCGCCGCCACAGCCGAAGAGCTGGCGAGCATGCAGGCAGTGGTGGCCGAGGCCATGACGGCGGGGGCCATGGGGTTCGCGTCGAGCGCGTCACCCACCCACAACGGCGACGGTGGGCGTCCCGTCCCGTCGCGCGTCGCCGACCTCGACGAGCTGCGCGCCCTGCTCGTGCCGGTCCACGATGCCCGCAAGGGGGTGGTGGCCCTGCTCCCCGGAGGGGTGATCCCCAACCGCCAGCTCTTCGACCTCCAGCGCGACGTGGGCCGGCCCATCACCTGGACGGCCCTGCTAACGGTCAAGGGCTACCCGTACCACGAGAAGGTGGTGGCCGAGAACGACGCCGCCTGGGAGGACGGTGCGGAGGTGTGGCCCCAGGTCTCGTGCCGACCGCTGGTGTTCCAGATGAACCTGGCCGAGCCCTTCACCTTGAACATCCGGACCAGCTTCGCCAAGTTGATGGGTCTCGACCACGAGCAGCGCAAGGCGGCCTACCGCGACCCGGCCTGGCGCGCGGCCACGTGGGAAGAGCTGGTGGGCGGCACCGGTGGCGGCGGAGGCCTCCCCTTCAACTGGCCGTCGGTATCGGTGGCGGAGTCCGCCTCGCATCCCGAGCTCGTGGACCGCGGTGTGGTGGAGATCGCCGAGGAGCGGGGATGCACACCTCTCGACGTCGTCCTCGACATCTCGCTCGACGACGACCTCAAGGCGCGGTTCTGGTCGGTGCTGGCCAACAACGACCCTGACGCCATCGCCTGGTTGCTGCCCCGAGACAACGTCCTGCTGGGCCTGGCCGACTCCGGCGCCCACGTATCGCAATTGTGCGACGCCTGCTTCGCCACCGACCTGTTGGGCAACTGGGTACGCGACCGCGGCGTGATGTCGCTGGAACGGGCCGTGCACAAGCTCACCGCCGAGCCGGCCGGTGTGTACGGGCTCACGGACCGGGGCAGCGTCGAGGTCGGCAAGGCCGCTGATCTGTGTGTCTTCGACCCCGAGGTCGTGGCCCCGGGCCCGCTGCACCGTGTCTATGACTTCCCCGCCGATGGTGAGCGGCTCACCGCCGACCAGCCTGTGGGGATGACCCACGTTCTCGTCAACGGAGTGCCGATCCGACTCGAAGGCGAGCCCGTGCCCGACGGTCTGGACTCCCGGCCGGGCAAGCTCCTGCGCAGCTGAAGGCGCCGGTTACCGGGGTCGTTCGGCTACGGCGTCGACGCCACGCCCGTCTTCGAGGTACACGGTGTGCGGCGCGCCGGCCCCGGCCCGCACCCGTCGGCGCACCGGGCCGCTGAACAGTGCGAGCGCGTCGGCCATGGCCTCGAGGCGGTACTCGGAGATCTCGGCCTCTTGGACCACGATGCCGGCGAGAGTCTCGTCGTCGAAGACGCCGCAGTCGAAGAGAAAGCGCATGCCCCCGGGCCTCTCGGGGCGGGGCCGCAGGAAATCGACGCATACCAGCCGACCCGTCTCGACCACCAGGCCCGTCTCCTCGCCGACCTCGCGCCGGCACGCCTCCCACGGGGTCTCGCCGTCGTCTTCCATCTGACCGCCCGGGATCGTCCATCCGCTCTTGTACGTCGGTTTGAGCACGAGCAACCGCCCGCCGGCGTCGAACACCAGGGCGCCTGCCGAAGCCGGGATCCTGGGGATCTCGAAGTCGTCGATCGGGGGCACCCGGCGAGGTTCCCGTGTTGTCACGCCCGAGTCAAGGATCGACCCCACGCCCGAGTCGGATCTGACCGTGCTGACGGGACCGGCCATGCTTGGGCCACGACCATCACAGGCGAAACGGAGGGGCTGTGGACGTGACGTTCTCCCACGTGGGGATCTGCGTGAGCGATCTCGAGCGATCGGTGCGTTTCTACTGCGAGGGGCTCGGCTTCGAGCTCGTCCAATCCCACACCGTGGGCCAGGAGTTCGGGCCGCTGATGGAGATCGACGACGTCGTCTTGCAGTCGCGCTTCGTCCGTCGTGACGGTGCCTCTCTCGAGCTGCTGCACTTCGACTCCCCCGGTCACTGCGGCGAGCCGGTACGACGACCCATGAACCAATTGGGCCTCACCCACCTGTCGTTGCGGGTCGTCGACCTCGACGCCGTCGCCGAGGTCGTGGAGTCCTTGGGGGGCACCGTGGTGGCGGGCACGCGCACGACCTTCGGCACCTCCGATGCCCTCGACTTCGTCTACTGCACCGATCCCGACGGTACCCGCATCGAGCTCATGCATCTCCCCGGGGTGAGCCCCGGACCGGCGATGGTGCGGTGAGGGCCGGATGCACCTGCGGCGAAGGGGCTGCGGCTACGGTCGGCACGGTGGCGGCCCCCGACAACGAGCACAGCGCCCGGTCGATCGAGAACCTGATCGCCACGTACGCCGAACTGGTCGATGCCGGCGATTTCCCCGGCCTGGGCGAGCTCTTCGACGACGCCGCCTTCGGCGGCAGTGAGGCTGCGGTACGAGGGCGCGAGCCCGTTGAGAAGCTGTTTCGAGCCATGGTCCGTGTGTACGAGGACGGCACGCCGCGCACGAAGCACGTCACGACCAACATCCGCATCGACGTCGACGACGAGGCCGGGACGGCGGTGGCGCACTCCTATGTGACGGTGTTCCAGGCATTGCCCGACATGGCCTTGCAGCCCATCGTCGCCGGTAGGTACCGCGACGTCTTCGAGCGTCGCCACGACATCTGGCACTTCGCGGAACGGAGGTTCACCACCGACCTCCTCGGTGACGTGAGCCGTCATCTGTTGGTCGGACCCGAGGTTCTGGCGCCCTGACGGGCGCGCGGCGCGCAGCATCCCCGTCGATCCGAAGATCGTCTGCTATAACGAAATCGACGATGCGTGAGCTGGCAATTACCGGTCGTGGTTGGATTTCCATCGCGTGCGGGCAACTCTTAGCATCGGAGACCGTGGAGGGTGCGGACGCGGTGACGGTACGAGAATTGCACAGAGCGTGAAACTGGCAAACGTTTGGGTGGTCGAAGGCGGAGCGGGGAACGCAGGGCAAAGTGTCGCTGCGTTCCACCTCAGGGTCGAGCCCAACGGGTGGACGCTGACCGACGCCGAAGAGCCCACGGTGCAACGGCTGTGGTCGTGGCTCGCCATCGGCGGCCTGGCCATCGTCCGTGGTTCGGACAAGACGCCCGACGGGCTCCCGGCCACGGCGCTGGACGTGATCGTCAACGGCTGGCCCGTTCGGATCCTGGTGCCCACCCAGGACCTGCCCAACGAGACGATCGCCATGCTCGGGGCGTTCGCCCCGGTGGGCCATCCCCTGCGGGCCAGCCCGCGCGTGACGGGGGAGCCGGCGCTGCGGCGGTTCTCCCTGGCGGGCCGCCGCTTCGCGCAGGAGCGCCTCCGGGCCCGACCCGCCTTCCTCTTGAGCGCCGCGTCCACCCGGGTGCGCTCGGCGCTGGTGGTGGGCCTGGTCCTGGTGGTCACGGTGGCGGTGGCGTCCATCGCCGGTGTGGCCACGAGCGCTCCCAACACTCCGACGACCGTGGGCGCAGACTCCGCCCACGGCACCACCACGTCGGACCCGCCCGAGGGAGGCGCGGGTCTTAGCGGGGGCGCGACATCGAGCCAGGCGGCGGGCACGACCTCGTCGTCGTCTTCTTCTTCTTCTTCGTCCTCGTCTTCGGCCGCTCCGGCCGTGGCCGCCGCCAGCCGCAGGGCTGCCGGTGTCAAGGCCACCCTCAAGCGCAAGCCCGCCTC
>DATCBU010000033.1:0-60039 GCA_036511675.1 Acidimicrobiales bacterium
GTATGGGCGGCCGGGACCGCGTCCGACGTCGACCACTACTGGCCCGGAAAGTTGGGGCGTCCCATCACCCAGGACGAGGTGGAGCCACTCACGTGGGCGCTCGCCGATGCCGGTCGGGGTGCCAGCGCGTCGGACTATCTCGAGTCCCGGCGGAAGCTGCAGGCCATGGCGCGCCGGGTGGCGCAGTGGTACGAGGGGGGCTTCGACCTTCTCCTCACTCCCACCATCGCCCAACCGCCGCCGCTGATCGGCGAGTTCGACTCACCGGCGGACAATCCGCTGCACGGGCTGTTCCGTGCCGCCGAGGTGGTCCCCTTCACGCCCCTGTTCAACGCCACGGGACAACCGGCGATCTCATTGCCTCTGCATTGGAACGCCGAAGGACTCCCCATCGGCGTGCAGCTGGTGGCGCCCTACGGACGCGAGGACGTGCTCCTGCGGGTAGCCGCCCAGCTCGAGCAGGCTGCCCCGTGGGCCCAACGCCGGCCCCCGGTGTCCGCGTAGCCTCACCAGTAGTCGCGCATCAACTCCTCGACCCACGCCGGCTCACGCACCGCCCCCCGGGGCCCGAACGCCGAGATGTACGGCTTGACGTCGAGCACGGGAGTGCCGTCGACGGCGTCGAGCCCCCGCACGCGCAGCGCCACGTGGTCGACGGCCACGAGCTCGCACACCGTTACACCGATGCGGTTGGGGCGGCTCTTGGCCCGTTGGGCGAGGATCCCGACGGCGGGCCAGTCGACACGGCCCCGGGGATGGCGCGCCCCGCGCGTGATCTCGTCGTCGGCGACCCGGTCGAAGACGAACACCACCTCGACGTGGGAGAACTCGGCGAGCCCGTCGGTGGCGCCGGCCCCGACGGCGTCCGGCTCGAGCTCGATGGTCGCCTCGACCGACCCCCAGTGGTCGTCTACGGCCTGGGCGCGGCCACCGATGACGAAGCCGATGGGGCGCACGGTGATGGCGCTGCGGCGAGGAGCCACGGGGCGGATGCTAGGGCCACTACGAGGGCGGCCCCGGCACCGTCACCCCCGCGTACTTCGGGGGGGGCTGGTCGTCGGGACAGGCCCCGGGCGGGTCGTTGAAGTTGGGATCGTCCACCCAACTGCGGAGCTCCCAACCCGGGGCCGGGGGCGCGAGCCCCAGCACGGGTGTGAGGTCGTCGACCACCAGAGACCCCAGCTCGGCCGCGCCGTACGGGCACATGTGGGTGTCGTCGACCTTGCGAGCCCGGATCCATGTCCCGGTGGTGGTTTGGTTCCAGGTGAAGTAGTGGTCGCCGGGGGCGAACAGCGCGTCGGTCTGCAGGTACAACGCCTGGCCGGGGAAGAAGCGCACCGCGGCGCTGGCGACGTTGTTCCAGATGATCTGTCGAGCGTTCTGTGCGGTCCACTCCGAAGCCTGGGTCAACGGGTCGATGAAGTAGGGATTGGGACCCACCTGCGGGAATTGCAACAGCACCACCAGGTCGACCCCGTCACCCGGCGTCAGGATCGTGCGCAGGGCGTCGGTCAATTCGACGAGGTACGCCTCCGGATCTTGCTGGGCCAGCTCGTCGTCCCATGACCACGTCCCGATGACGACCTCGGGGTGGTACTGGGCGATGATGCGGGGGAAGTCGCTGGCCCATGTCTTGTCGGTACTGAGGCCCCATCCCCCGAAGGCGCTGTTGGCCACGACGTCGACGTCCCCGGTGGCCTCGAGCGCGGCGGTGACCCCGGGCGAGCTGTCGGCCATGACGCTGTCGCCGAGGATCCAGGCCCGCAGCGGGTCGGCGGCCGTGACCACCCGGCCGGGAGGGAGGGTGATGGGCGCGGCGCTCTGCGCCGGGCGGGTGGCGGGGGCCAGGCGCACCCGGGCCGCCGAGGCCTCGACCGGAGGCACGGTGGCCACGAGCACCACCCCCGCCACGGCGACGATCCCGGCCGGGACGAGGGCCCGGCGCCACCACTGGGTCCAGTCGGCGCGCCGCATCGGCCGTTCGATGAGGTAGTAGCTGACACTGGCGGCACCGAGCATCGCGGCGAGGCGACAGCTCAGCAGGGCGGCTCCGGACAACCCCGTGTCGGTCGTCGTGAGTACCACGATCACGGGCCAGTGCCACAGGTAGAGCGAATAGCTGATGCGCCCGAGCCACCGCAGCGGCGCCCAGGCCAGCACTCGGGCCACGGGACCTTCGGGCTGGCGGATGGACCCCACCACCACGACGAGGGTGCAGATGGCGATGGCGACGAGGCCACCGTCCCACATCCACGGAGGAGGGCCGCCGCCGACGGCGATGCCCAGCGCCACCGCGCCGGCCCCGATCATCGTGGCCGCGCTCCAGCGCGCCGGGTGGCGTGCAGGCCCCGCCCATTGCAGGGCCATGGCGCCCAGGCCGCCCAGGAGCAGCTCCCACATGCGGGTGTCGGTCCCCAGGTAGGCGCGGTTGGGACCGAGGACATGGGCGGCGATGCCCATCCACAGCGCCGAGCCGATCGCCAGCACGGTCGTCCCGATCACGAGCGCGCGCCGGTAGCGGGTACGCCCCAAGAGGACGAGCCCACCGAAGAGCAGCGGCCAGACCAGGTAGTACTGCTCCTCCACCGCCAGCGACCACGTGTGCAGCAGCGGGTTGGGCGCTTGGAACTGGGCGAAGTAGCTGTGCCCGGCTGCGACCTGCTGCCAGTTGGCGACGTACAGCAGCGTGGCCTCGGCCGGAGATCGCAGTTGCGACGCCACCATGGCGTGGCCCCCGGCCAGCGCGTAGATGCCGAGGACGACGACCAGGAGCAACAGGGCCGGAAGCAGGCGCCGGGCCCGGCGGGCCCAGAAGGCGCCCAGTCGGATCGTCCCCGACCGGCGCTGCTCGGACAGCAACAGGCTCGTGATGAGGAATCCCGACAGGACGAAGAAGACGTCCACGCCCACGAACCCGCCCCCGAGGTACCCCAGGTGGAAGGCGATCACGGCCACGATGGCGACACCGCGGACGCCGTCGAGCGACGGCCAGTTTCGATGTTCAGCCATACCCCCCGGACCGCCTCACTCGCCCTGCACCCCGTCCGACACGCTATCGGCGTGGGGGGACCCCTCCCGGGATGCGGGCGGAGGCCGTCACAGCGCGCAGTCCGATGATCACGGCCGCAACGGAGGCGCCGAACGCCACGTACGCGGCGGGTGAGGAGGTGGGGATCCCGTCCGCCTGCTCCACGAGCGCACCGGTCACCGCGATCCACAGGAACGACGTCACCGGCAGTCGCCGGCGGGCCAGGTCGAGGACGAGCAACCCGGCGCTCACCGCCAGCAGGTAGTAGCTCGAGAACCACACCTCGGCCACGAGACGGCCGGCGAGACAGGCGGTGGCCAGACCGATGAGGGCGACCGGTGTCAACAGATCCCGTCCCACCCGCCGCCGGGCCCATAGGGCCATTGCCAGGGCCAGGACGACCGGTCCGTCGCGGGCGATGACGAGCTTGGTCGACTCCGTCAGGTTCGTCATGCCGAGCACCGTGCCGGTCGTCAGCTTCACCACCCCTCCGGACTCGACCGCGCTCAGGGTGCTCCACGTGCCCGACGCGTCCACCACGGCGAAGGGGAGGATCCCGCACCCCACCACCAGCGCCGCCGGGAGGACCACCCGCGCCCGCTCGCGCCACCCCGGAACAGCCACGAGCACGGCCACCAGGGGCAGCAGGGCGAATTGCTTGCACAGAAAGGCCACGCCGAACAGCACACCGGTGGCCACCCATCGCCGTCGCAGCACCTCGGCGATCGCAGCACCGATGAGCCCGAAGCTCACGAGGTCCTGGGGGTGAAACGTCTCCACGATGCCGGCGCTGGCGGCGGGGATGGCGGCCAGCACGATCACGAGGAGGGCCTCGGCGACCCCGCCACCGGCCCCCGCCGTGCGCAGGAGCCGGGTGCACCCCAGGGCGAAGACCACCCAGGCCAGCAGACCGAGCACGGCCTGGGACCGGTACCAGTGGTGGGTGGCGAGCTGCGACGGCTTGCACCAGGGCAGGAACAGCCGCGTCACCGGGGGCACACGCGCGTCACACCACGTGGGCGAGCCGATGATCGGCCGCAAGACGAGCACGAACGGGGCACTGAGCAAGGCGTACCCCGGGGGTTGGGGAAGCACCGAATCGTGCGCGGCGCCGTGTAGGTCGCCGTCGGCGAGGGCGGTGGCGGGCTTCGTCACTCCGTAGGCGTCTCCCACCGACGGGCCCCCCCGGACCGTCACGATCCCGACGAAGGCACCGAGGGCGGCGAGATAGACCACGACCATGACCAGCGTCGGGAGACGACCGCCGGCGAGCCGGGGTTCGTCCCGTGGCTCGTGGTCGGCGGCAGTGTCGAGTGAACCGTGGGCCGCCACTACTCTCCGGCTTCGAGGTCGCGCTGCACGGCCATTGCCGCGTTGCGCCCGTTGATGGCCATCACGCTGCCGCCGGGATGGGTCGAGGCCCCGCACAGATAGACGCCCGGGATCGGGGTCCGGGGCCCGAAGCGCTGCGCCCACATCTGGTCGGGAAGGCATTCGCCCTGGAAGATGTGGCCGCCGGTGAGGCCGATGCGCGCTTCGACATCGGGTGGTCCGAGCACCTCGCGGTGCACGATGGTGCTCGCCACCTCGGGGGCAAAGCGGCTGACCGCGGCGATGGCGCGGTCACCGATCTCCTCTCGCCGTTGGTCCCAGGTCCCCGTGGCGAGCTCGTACGGGACGTACTGGGCGAAGACGCTCATGATGTGGTGGCCCTCGGGGACCACCGAAGAGTCGTAGGCGCTCTGGAAGTAGAGCTCGCACCACGCCGGGTCCGGTTCGCCGGCCCGGCTCCTTTCATAGGCGTGCTGCGTGGCGTCGACACCGGTGCTGATGGTCACCATGGCCCGGTGCGGTTCGACGTCGGGACGCGCCGCGGGGAAGTGGGGGAGCCGGCTCAGCGCGCAATTGATCTTGAGTACCGGACTGTCGCTCTGCCAGGCGGTGACCCGGGCACGGAAAGAGTCGGGGACGCCGTGGTGACACAGAGCCACGGTGCGTTTGGGATCGGCATTGGACACGACCGCCCGGGCCCGGATGGTTTCGCCCCCCTCCAGGGTGACGCCCTCGCCCGGTACCACCGCCGCCACCGGCACCCCGGCCGCCACCACGGCTCCCGCCTCGATCGCCGCGTCGGCCAGGGCGAACGACACCCGACCCATCCCGCCGTCCACGTACCCCCATGCTCCGGCCCGGCCCTCGACCCGGCCCGAGGCGTGCATGAGATGGACCCCGGCCGTCCCCCGGTCCCGCGGCCCGGCCCAGGTGCCGATGATGCCCTGGCCGTGCAGGGCGGTGCGCAGACGCTCGTCGCGCACGTGGTGCTCCACCACCTCGGCGATCGAGGCCTCGAACACGACGTCGATGGCCTCGGTGTCGCCCCCGAGGAGCTCCTCAATCTCGGCGCGATCGGGGGCGTCGCCGACCCAGGTGTCACGGGGGCCGTCGCGCAGCGCTTCGCTGATCCGCCCGAACAGGGCGCCATAGGCCTCGTAGCCGGCCACGTCTCGGGGAGCGAGCTCGGCCACCGCCGCGGCGCTGCGGGCCTCGTCGTCCCACAACGCGATCGAGGTGCCGTCCTCGAACGGGCACCACATGTGCGGGTCCACCAGCTGGACCCGGTAACCCCGCTCGCGTAGCCCGAGCTCGTCGACCACCATCGGATGCAGGAGGCCGACCGAGTAGGCGCACGGGCTCACGATCCAGGCCGGATCGGGGAAGGGCTGCTCGAGCGTGCACGCCCCCCCGAGTCGGGAACGCCGTTCGAGCACGAGCACGCTGCGCCCAGCACGGGCCAGATAGGCCGCGGCGGTCAGCCCGTTGTGGCCACCGCCCACCACCACGACGTCCCAGTGACGGGCGGCGAGCTCGTCGACCGGGGCGGGGAGACCGACTTGTCCGAACACGTCACGCGTGGGCACGAAGCGCCATGCTTACAGGTCACGCGGGGCAGCGAGGCGCTGCGCCGACGACGCGCACCGGGTCGGAAACGCCGGCTGCCTACGATGCCGCGGCTTGGTCCAGGATGGTGGACGGCACGAGCGACAGGAGTCTGCCGCGCCGCGGCGGGGACCACCCGGCCGCACCGGCCAGGTCACCGAACACGTCGCCGTCGTCGTCGGTGCCGGTGTGGGGCTCAGGGCTTAGCCCGAGCACCTGGCCCAGGGTCATGCCCGCCTCCCAGGCGCGCAGCAGCGTGGCCAGTGACCCCAGCGAGAATCCACCCGCCTGCAATCGCAGGACGGCGCGGAGCCGGTCGAGATGGACGGCTCCGTAGAAGCCGGTGCGGCCGACGAGGTCGGGGCGGGGGAGAAGGCCTTGGGTCTGCAGGGCCCGTACCTGCCGGGTGGTGGTTCCGGCCGCCCGGGCGAGCTCGTCGACGGTCAGCCGGCGCGATGGGTCGCGGTCGGACGGAGACGTCGTCGATCGCGGCCAAGCCATGGTTGATTGTAACATGAATGCGTGTTACATATCTACTCTATTCCGGCCAAGGCCCGGACCGCCGCCTAGGGAGGACCGCCATGCCCATCAATCTCGACGCTGTCGGAGTCCGCTCGGACCCCGTCGAACGATCGTGGTCGTCGACGGACTGTCTCTTGTACGCCCTCGGAGTCGGTGCGGGCTCGCTCGATGCCGTCGACTTCGAGCTCGAGTACACGACCGAGAACTCCGCCGACCGACCCCAGCGCGTCCTGCCGACCTTCGCGGCGGTTGTGGGCGGGGGCGGCCCGCCGCGTGCCACCCTGGGCTCGTTCGACCTGGCCATGCTGGTGCACGGGGAGCAGTCGATCGAGCTGTTCGGTCCCATCCCCGCCGACGGGTCGGTGCGGACCACGAGCGTCGTGACCGGCATCTACGACAAGGGCTCGGGTGCCCTGGTGGTCTCGGAGTCCACCTCGGTCGATGCGCACAGCGGTGAGCCCCGGTTCTCCTCGACGACGTCATTGTTCGTCCGGGGGGAAGGCGGCTTCGGAGGCGACCGCGGGCCGTCCTCGGGTGCGGGGTCGATGCCGACGGGCGAGCCCGACGACGTGGTGACCTACGCCGTGCGACCCGACCAGGCCCTGCTGTACCGGCTCTCGGGTGACCGCAATCCCCTGCACTCCGATCCCGTGTTCGCCAAGCGGGCCGGGTTCGACCGTCCGATCCTGCACGGGTTGTGCACGTACGGGTTCACGGGCCGGGCGTTGCTCCACAGCGTGTGCGGATCGGACCCGGCGCGCGTCCGTTCCATGGCCGGGCGGTTCTCGCGCCCCACCTATCCGGGCGACACCCTCACGATCTCGATCTGGAGCGACGATGGCGGCGGGGGCGTGCGGTTCCGCACCGACAACCAGCGCGGCGAGACCGTCATCGACGGGGGACGGTTCGTGACGGTGTAGCGAGGCGACCGGGGTCGCTCCCCGACGGCTCCGCGGTGGCGAGCCGGGCCCGATCGACCCATCCGGTCGTCTCCTCGAGCAGCGCTCGCGCCCGGACGTGCCGATCGTCGCCGGGGTCCTGCGCCAGGTTGATCCGGGCCAGCGTGACGGCGGCTTCGACCCCCGCACCGGCCAGGGCCGCGGCCACGAACGCGTCCCCGCGCAGGTTGGGGTTCCCCTCGAGGGCCAGCCGGGCCGCCAGATGCGCCAGGCGTGTGCCCGCCTCGGCCGTGGCCATGGGCACGTCCGAGGCCCTCGACAGTGCTTCGGCGACGCGCTGTCGTCGATCGTCGGGGTCGGCGGTGGCGGCTTCGGGGCTGCCGAGTTCGGGGCTGCCGGGTTCGGGGCTGCCGGGCAGCCGGCGGGCGGCGATGACGTCGAGGTAGGTCCGGGCGTCCTGCTCGCACAAGGGGATGATGGCGTCGCGGATGGAGAGCGCCTCGCCGGCGATCTCGGGTGCGTCATGGATCTGGCGGGACGAGAGTCGAGCCGTCATGGCGCACAGAGAAGCTGCCAGGGCCACCGCCACCGCTGCCGCACCGCCCCCACCCGGAGCCGGGGTCGCGTCCGAGAACGACTCGAGAAGGTCGGCCAGGGCCATGTCCGGGTACGACGGGACCTCGTCGCGCGAGCGATGCTCGTTCACGTCAGCCCGACGACATGCTCGTTCACGTCAGACCGACGACGTCGCCGTTCTCGTCGATGTCGATGCGTTCGGCGGCCGGGTGCGACGGGAGGCCGGGCATGGTGCGCATGTCGCCGCAGATGGGGTAGACGAACCCCGCACCCACCGAGGCCCGCACCTCTCTGACCGGGAGCCGCCAGCCCTGGGGCGCCCCCCTGAGCGTCGGGTCCGAGGAGATCGACAGATGGGTCTTGGCGATGCAGATCGGCAGGAGACCGAACCCGTTGCGCTCGTAGCTGTCGAGCTGTCGCGCCGCGGCGGGTGCGTAGTCGACGCCATCGGCGCCGTAGACCCTGGTGGCGATGGCCTCGATCTTCTCCCGCAGCGACGCCTCACTCGGGTAGAGGAGCCGGAATTCCGACGGCTCCTCGGCTGCCTCGGCGACCGCCTCGGCGAGTTCCACCGCTCCCCGGCCGCCGTCGACGAAATGGGTGCAGACGGCGCAGCGCACGCCCATGGCATCGGCGATCTCCCTGATGGCGGCGTGCTCGGAGGCGAAGTCCTCGGGAAAGGCGTTGATGGCCACCACGGGTGTCACGCCGTGCATGCGCACGTTCTCGAGTTGCTTGCGGAGGTTCGCGCCTCCGACGTGGACCTCGTCGGGGTGTTCTTCGAGGAGGGCCGGTGGCAGGGGTTTCCCGGCCACCACGCGATGGGCCCCGGCGTGCACCTTCAGGGCCCGGACCGTCGCCACCACCACCGCCGCGTCCGGGGCCAGGCCCGAGGTCCGGCATTTGATGTTGAAGAAGCGCTCGGCTCCCATGTCGGCGCCGAAGCCGGCCTCGGTGATCAGGAAGTCCCCGGTGTGGATCCCGATGAGATCGGCGATCACCGACGAGTTCCCGTGGGCGATGTTGCCGAAGGGCCCGGCATGCACGAGCACCGGTGTGTTCTCGAGGGTCTGGAGCAGATTCGGCTTGATGGCGTCGCGCATCATGACTGTCATGGCCCCCGCCGCCTTGAGCTCCTCGGCGGTGATGGGCTGGCCGCTCCGGGTGTACCCGACGACGATCCGTCCCAGGCGGGTGCGCATGTCGCGCAGCGAGCTCGACAGAGCCAGGACCGCCATGACCTCGGACGCGGCGGTGATGTCGAAGCCAGTCTGGCGGGGGATGCCGTCTTCCGCCGCGCCGAGGCCGATGACGAGGTTGCGCAACGCCCGGTCGTTGACGTCGAGGACGCGCCGCCACGTCACGTTGTGGAGGTCGATGCCGAGCTCGTTGCCGTGATGGAGGTGGTTGTCGAGCATGGCGGACAAGATGTTGTGGGCCGCGGTCACGGCGTGCATGTCGCCGGTGAGGTGCAGGTTGAGCGCCTCGAAGGGCACCGCCTGGCTGTATCCGCCGCCGGCGGCTCCACCTTTGATCCCGAACGTGGGGCCCATCGATGCCTGGCGGATGGCGATGGTGGCGCGCTTGGAGATGTGTCGCATGGCTTGTCCGAGCCCGAGGGTCGTGGTCGTCTTGCCCTCGCCGAGCGGGGTCGGGGTGATGGCGGTGACGACCACGTACCGGGCCCGGGGTCGGTCCGAGAGCGCCTCGATGGCATCGAGGTTCACCTTGGCCACGTACTCGCCGTACGGCTCGAGCAGTCTTTCGGGGATGCCGGCATCGGCGGCGATCTCGGTGACGGGTTTCAGTGTCGCCTGTCTCGAGATCTCGAGCGCGCTCAACATGGCGATGTCTCTCTCCTTGACAATGAGGTGTCGGCGCGCATGCCGGGGAGAGAGTGCTCGGTTCCATCCTCCTCCCGGATGGCTGGCCCACTGTTTATAGCCCCTTCGGCGCCGTTGCCGCTCCAGCCGGGATCGGGCGTGCAACAGTGGTGCGCTCCGTGCACGGCAGAAGGGATCGATCCATGTCGACGTTCATCACGCGCTTCGACACGTCGGGGTCGGGTGTCCGGCTGGCGGTGAAAGACCTGATCGACATGGAGGGCGTGCCTACGACGGCGGGGTGCCGGGCGGTGGCGAACGAGGCCGCACCGGCCCCTGAGGACGCCGCCTGCCTGGCCGGGGCCAGGTCGGCGGGCGCCCGGATCGTGGGCCGGACAAACCTCCACGAGTTGGCGCTCGGGGTCACGGGCGTGAACCCCTGGTACGGGACGCCGGTGAACCCCCTCGACCCCCGGCTCGTCCCGGGGGGATCGTCGAGCGGGTCGGCGGTGGCGGTGGCCACGTTCGAGGCCGACGTCGCCTACGGCAGCGACACCGGGGGATCGGTCCGGATCCCCGCCGCCTGCTGCGGCACGGCCGGGCTCAAGACGACGTGGGGCCGGGTCCCGCTCCGAGGCGTGTGGCCCCTGGCGCCGAGCTTCGACACCGTGGGCCCCATGGCCCGCGACGTACGCGGCCTGGTGCTCGGCATGGAGCTCCTCGAACCGGGCTTCGCTGTCGAGGCGCGTTCGCGGTTCCGGGTGGGGCGACTGCGGGTTGACGCCGACCCGGTGATCGACACCGCCATCGACGGGGCGCTCGCCCTCTCGGAATGGGAGGTGAGCGACATCGATCTGCCCCGGTGGTACGACGCCACCGCCGCGGCCGGGCTCCTGCTCGTCGCCGAGGCGTGGGACACCGACGGCGAGCTCGTGCAACGGCGTCCGGGCGAGATCGGGGCCGACGTCGTTGGGCGCCTGAAGCTCGGCGCCTCCATCGACGCCCGGGGCCTGGCCTCGGCCCGAGAGGTGCGCGAGGAATGGAACCGGTGCCTCGAGGAGGTCTTCGGGCGCGTCGATATCATCGTCACACCCACCTTGACGGTGTTCCCGCCGCCGCTCGAAGGCGGTGAGGAGCTGCTCATGGCGCGCTGCACGCTCCCGGTCAATCTGGCCGGCGTCCCCGCCCTCGCCCTTCCGGTCCCCACCTCAGGTGCCGTGCCCGCCAGCGTGCAGCTCGTCGGCCCCCGGCACGGTGAAGAGATGCTCCTGGCTGCGGGGCTCGCCCTCGAGTCCGCGCTGGCCACGCTCTGACCCTTCGGGCGCACGCCTCGGGCCGCCCCCGGCGGGGATCAGACGACGTTCTGGGGCAGGCGGACCACCGCGGCAGGGTCAGGCGGGAATTCGGCGAGGTCGCGGTAAGGGAGGTCGAAGATGCCGGCCAGGGCGCGGCTCAGTTCTTCCTCGTCGATGACGCCTCTGGCCACCAGCAACCCGCCCAGGGGGTCACCGGTGACACGTTGTTCGGCCAGGGCCGAGTCGACATCGGTCGCGCTAACAAAGCCGTGCGAGACGAGCCAGTCGCCCAGCCTGGCCCGGCGCGCCGAGTCGTCGTTGTCGGTGTCGACCGACGAGGCGTCGGCGATCTTCAGCTGGGGCATGAGGAACCGGTGCGGAGGCCCTGCAGGCTCACGGAGAGCTCGTGACGGAGGAGGAGGCCCTGCCGGGCCACCAGCCGTCGTCAGCGGAGTCGGCGTAGGCCTGGCGGGGGTTCTTGCGCAGGGCCTCGCCCACGGGGCCGACCAGATGCCAGTCGATCCCTCGCCGGCATCCCGAGCAGTCGGGGAAGCGCTCTCCCTTGCTCACGACGACCTGCTCGTGCCCACAGCGTCCTGTCCACACGCCGGACTCTTCGCACGTCCGATTGCTGAAAGCCATCGTGCTCCCTGTCGTAGCGACCAACTCGCGCCGATGGGCCGTCACGGCACACCCAACAACGACTACCGGTGAATTCATCGTCCTGGGCGCGGAGCTGAGTGAGAGAACATCGTCTCGAGGGGCAGAGTTGTGACTTTGGTCCCCTTGCCGGAAGGACAGCCCGACACCCTCCGCAGCAGCCGCTCGTCGTCCGAGCGCCGGCGATTACCGGCCGGACGCGCTCACAGACTCAGGAGAGACCAGAGATTCAGAAGAGACCAGAGAGTCAGGAGACAGACTCAGAGGGTGACGCGTGGGACGGGGGTTTGGGAGCGGTGTTGACCAGGGCGTCTCGCAGGAACCGGATCAGGTCGCACCGAAAGCAGTAGTCGCGGCACCGATGAGCCATGGCCCCTTCCCCCCCCTTGCCGACTGCCCGTCCCGGACCCCCACGCCCGGACCGGACCGCCCCCCTGTCGTCTCAGGCAACGGTGATCCTCGAGCCTCACCGCCCGCCCTATCGGTTCCCAACAATGGCCCAACAGAAACCCCCGGGCTCCAATTCCGTGCCCGGGGCCACCGAGCCCGCGCCCGAAGGGTCGCGGCCCGGCTCGGGGGCCATGCGCCCAGGTCAGGTGGGTCGGGGGCCCGGTGGGGCCCTGCTGAGCCGGGGCTGAGGTCCCGAGAGCGAGACCAGGCGGCTGGGTAGTCTCGCCCGTGAGACGAGTGGGGAACGACCTCGGAGGTCCGACATGATCCGTGGCGAAGGGACCGTCGTGGTGAAGGGCGTGAGCCCCGACGAGGTCTTCGACTTCGTGCTCGACCCGGCGCAGTACACCAAGGCCGACACCAAGATCGTGTGGGTGACGAAGCTCGCCGATATCCCCGGGGGCATGCTGGCCCGTGAGGACGGGAAATTCCTCGGTCTGTTCCGGGGGTCGGTCGTGACCCGCTACCGGTGGACTCGTCCGACCAGCATCGACGTCATCTTGGAACACGGCGTACCCCGGTCCCTGCACGCGTGGTTCGAGATCGACGCCGTCGAAGGAGGGACCAAGGTGCGCCACGTCGAGGAGCTCGACCTCGGCCACGGACCCTTGGGGCTGCTCCACGACGCCGTGGCCCGCTCCTGGTTCGCGCGCTCGGTGGCCCGTGAGGTCTCGGAGATCGGGCGGTTGCTGGAGTCAGGTGAGCGAGGTCGTGGCCCTGATCACGAGGCCGCCTCGTGAGCGCGGCACGGCGTGGTCACGTCGTGTCTCTGCGGGTCAGAGCCCGGTGAATCGGATGTCGAGGGTTCGCAGGTAAGTGTGCAGGCCGGCGTCTTGCACCGGCAACAGGTTCGCCGCCGACCCTGATTCGTTGTGGTGGCTGTGCCAGAGCCCGGGCGGGGTCACGAACGCCGCGCCGGGCTCCCAGTCCACCCGCACCGGGTCGACGATGGTCCCGTCGGGCTCGATCTCGGGCCCGACGAGCGTGTAACAGCCCGGGTCGCAGTGCACGATGAGGTCGAGGGCGATGCTCTGGTGCCGGTGCGGGCGCTGGACGTGCCCTTCGGGCAGGACGCCGAGCATGGCCCACAGCGTGTGGGTCGCCGTCAGGGTCTGGTGGTTGCGGGCGTTGCCGAGGAGCACCGCCACGCGGCTGCGCCGTTCCGCCTCGGGATCGGCCGCCACCTCGGCCAGCCGGGCGTGGGCGAGCGCGCCGTCGAAGCGGGTCGGTTCAAAGCGCGCCTCGGTGGCCTGCACGCCCAGATAGCCCAGCAGGGGCGAGTCGTCGACGTGGTACAGGACGACGCGATCATCGGCGCAGTGCCGGGCGACCGAGGTCCCGGGCAGGGTGACGACGTCTCCCGCCCTCCAGTCGATCCGTCCCGTGACCCCGGGGCCCTCCACCTCGGTGTGGCCGCGGCCCCGGAGGCAATAGACGAGCACGCTGGTCGCCGCAGGGGCCAGACGCACCTCGTGTCCTGGGGCGATGCACACGAACCGGGCCAGCAGTGACGGGCCGGTGGCGGGGTACGGGGTCCCGAGCGCGTCCGAGAGGTCCAGGTCGACGACCCGTGTCTCTTCGGGGTCGTGCCACTGCGACGGGAATTGCCGGACGGGCACGGCGCTGATGGCCCCGGATCCGATGGGGTCGACCGCGGCGCTGTACTCGTAGAAGCGGGCGTCGCCGGTCCAGTCCTCGACGGCGAGCCCGATGCCCACGGACCCACCCGCTGTGTCGTCGGGGGGCGGTTCGAGACGGTCCATGGGACCAGTATCGACCACGCCGGCGCGCCGCGTGTCACGAGGACCGTATTTCCGGTCCGTACCGGCGTCCCCAGCAGCGGCGGTATCCGGGGTCGCTGGGGATGACCTGGGGAATACCCTGCAGCCCCTGGGGAAATCTCCGCCCCAATTGGGGATAGCCCGACAAATTCTCTGGAGAACATCGGGATTTCGCGTGGTGCTATTGACCTTCGTCGCACGCAGGCGCACAGTGGTGATCAGCCGAACGAACAACGACCACCCGGAAGCCGGAGAGAGCGCCGCAAGGCGGGATCACCGGAGGGACGGAGGGCACCGAGTTCGCCGGCGAGGCGGATGGTGAAGTAGCGGGAGGTTCCCTGGAATCGTCCGGTACAACGCCCTGACCGGGGGTCGTCCGACCCATGGAAGGGGCGAGCTGTCAGCCGAAGGTGCGGCCCCGAGGAGTGCGGGCGACTTCGGTCGAACCGGCTACTCGGGGCCCTGCCGCGTCCGGGCTCAGATTCTGTGCCGGTCGAGAGCGGGTCAGCGGATCTCGAATGCCGCGTCCCCCCGGGGGACGTCGTCGGTGACCTCGATGCCGTCCACGTGTGCCCACGACGGGCCCTTCGAGCACCACTGCACGAGGGCGTCCACGGCGGGACCAGGGCCTTCGAACGCCGCCTCCACCTCGCCTCCGGCGGTGTTGCGCACCCAGCCACCGACCCCGGCGTCGACGGCGCGACCATGACACGACGCCCGGAAGCCCACCCCCTGGACGCGCCCGTGGACGAGCACCCGGCGCCTGACGATGGTCGGTTCCGAGTGAACCGAGGTCACCTCGAGGAGGCACCCCGGCTGTCGCCCACGCTGTCCATCAGACACGGGTCGACCTCGCCGTCGATGCAGCGCTCACACTCGAGCTCCAAGGTGCTGTGGGCGATGGTAAACGGCGCACCGATGGCGGACTTCACCCTGTCCCCGACGACCTGGGCCTCTTCGAGGGTGGGGTGACCGGACAACACGACGTGGGCGGACAGGGCCCGCACCTCGCTCGACAAGCTCCACACGTGGAGGTCGTGGATCTCGGCCACACCCCGCACCCGGCCCATCACCGCCGTGAGCTCGGCCAGGTCGACATCGGCGGGGGAGGATTCCAAGAGCACGTCGACACTCGCTCGGAGCAAGCGATACGCCTCGATCACGATGATGACGGCCACCACCAGCGAGGCGGCGGGGTCGGCCCACTGCAGCGACGGGTTGGCGACGAGCACCGCGCCGGCGCCGAGCACGGCCAGCGAACCCAGCGCGTCGCCACCCATGTGCAATGCGGCGGAGCGCATGTTGAGGTCACGGCCGCCGCGCTCTCGCAGCATGACCGCGGCCAGGCCGTTGGTCACGAAGGCCACGGCCGCCACCACCACGACCAGGCCGCCGTGGACGGCATGGGGGTGTACCAGGCGGGTGACGCTCTCGACCACGATGGCAACGGTGATGACCGCGATGACCGCCGCGTTCCCCAGCGCGGCCAGGATCGGCCCGCGGTGGTACCCGAAGGAGTGCGAGGGGCTGCGCGGGCGCAAGGCCCAGCGGACGGCGAGCAGCGACATGGCCACGCCCGCCACGTCGGTGATGTTGTGCCCGGCGTCGGAGAGCAGACCCGTGGAGTGCGCCACCAGACCACCGACGAGCTGCGTCGCGGCCAGGGCGATGTTGAGGCCCAGGGCGACCACGAGGCGTCGGGTGCGGCTGGTGGCGCGATCCATCGACGGTGTGACTCCTCGATCGGTGTCGGTCCGTCCAGCCTACCGGGGGCCCTCGTGCAATCCGGCGTCTACCCGAAGGGCCCGAACCACGAGCGATCGGCCCGGCCCGTGCGATAGCAGCTCAGCAGGTGCTCGAACCACGCCGTGCTGTCGCTCAACCCACCGGGGCGACAGCGCTCGAGCCACAGGCGGCGGTACACCTCGATCCTCACGCCGAGCTCGGTCGCCAGGGCGTCGCGGTCGGCGTCAGGGATCGACGCCAAAGTGCCGTCGCCGCGCAAGCGGAGGTCGAGGTCACGGCAGGCCAGGTCCAAGGTGTCGGCGGTGGCCGCCACCTCCTCGAGCACGAGCGGGCCGTCGCCGCGTCCGGGTCGGGCCCGCTCCAGCGCGGCCAGGGTGTCGTGCACCAGTGTGCGGACGGCGTCGAGGTCGGACGCGCTGAGCCCGTCGGTCACCCCTCTCCCCATGGGCCACTGGGGAAGCAGGTAGGGCAACGCCAGCGCCGACATGTTGGGAGGGCGGGGGCCGATCATGCGGTAGGCCTGGCCCAGCCCGACGACGGCACGCCCCGTCTGTCGGGACGGGTCGTCGTAGCAGTGCACGTCCAAGAGGGTGGCGAGGTCGTCGGCGCCCAGCCCGGCATGCGACGCGGCGCACCACCCGAAGGCCGCCGCGGCGGCGAGCCCGGGGTCGCTCACACACGGTTGCTGGTGATGGCCCATGTCGCCCCAGTCGGTGACGAGGAGCCCGTCCGCACCATGGGCGACTCCGGCGGTGGCGGCGGCGGCGATGTTCCCGATCATGTTGTCGACCCGCCCCGAGATCGACGTCCAGCTCGAGGTGCCCGGGCACACCCAGAAGGGCACGCCGGCGGCCTCGAGTCGGGCCGTGCGTTGCTCGAAGGGATGGTTGGCCTCGTAGCCCCACTCGCACACCGTGACGCCGTCGGGCAGCTCGGCCAGCAGCTCGTGGTGCACGGCGGGCACGTCGCCCCACACGAGCAATTCACGGTTCGCCAGGACCGGGAGCTCCCGCAGGGCGCGCAGCCATCGGACCCACTCACCTCGGCGTTCGGGGCTGAGCTCCCAGGGCTCGTCCAGGCCGATGTGGACCCTGGTGCTGTGCAATTGCGGGACGAGTTGCCCGAGGAGGTCCGAGACGAGCCCGAAGGCCTCGGGGTTGGCGGGGTCCAGTGTGAGCGCCGGACGATGGATGCCGAAGACCCAGTCGAAGCCGTCGGGGGCGATGGCCAGGGGCCGGTACCGTTCCAACCGCAGCCATCGCTCGTAGTGCCCGAGGGTGTTCTGGTTGGCCACGAGCTCCACGCCCCTCGACCGGCAGTGGGCGTCGAGGGCGTGCATGTCCGACGCCGTGTAGGGATCGGCGTGGCTCCACACGTCCTCGTGGCCCGCATAGGCGAAGGTGTGCTCCATGTACAGCTGCAGCTGATTGATCTTCCAGCCCGCCAACCGGTCCACCAGTGCGAAGAGCGTGTCGGTGCTGAGCACGCGGTCGCGTGACACGTCGAGCATCACGCCGCGCACGGCGAAGTCGGGCCAGTCCTCGACCCGGCACACGGGCAGGGTGCGTGGTGCGGCGCCGTCGGGGGCGTTGGCGCGGTGTCGAAGCTGGGCCAGGGTGGCCCGGGCGTGACCGAGGCCCGCCTCGTCGGCCCCCACCACCAGAACGCCGTCGTCGGAGACCTCGAGCCGGTAGCCCTGGGGTGCCAGCGAGGCGTCGATGGTCTCCACGGGCTCCCGATCGCGAACGCGCCGCGCATCGGGTGCAGCCTCGAACGACCGGGGCCGGGGAAGGAGGATCGGTGCCGGTGCCACGGGGCTGCGTCGAGGGCCGGCGGGGGCTCGGGCTCAGCCCGCGAGGTCCCAGGGACCCTCGGGACGCAGTCCCTGCGCCACCATGAGCGCCAGCTCGTTGCGCACCACGGGGAGGTCGTCGGCGTGGGTGACCCCGATGCAGCGGCCGGGCCCGTCGAGCACGCGCACCGAGGCGCCACTGGCGCCGCCGGCGATCATGTCGCCCACCACCTCGGGGAGAAGGACCTCGGCGTGATCGCCCAGTGCGGCCGGATCGGGCACGGTGCCGTCGGGCGACACCGACGGATGGGCGCGCAACACGGCGGCTTCGAGCACCGGCCAGATCGACGGTTGGAAACCCCACAAGTTCATCGACACCGGGGTGTCGGCGGGGAGGACGGCCGGGTCCAGGCCGTCGCCGACGTCGAAGGCCCCGTCCGGTCGGCGCGCCACGCCGCGGCGCTCCACCAGTCGTTGGAGACGCCCGTCTGCCCCCACCGCGCACGTGCCCCGGGTCACGGGTGCATCGGCGACGATGGTGTCGCCCAGTCGGTACGCCACGATGGCGTGCTCGACTCCGTCGGCCAGCCGACGGGCGAGCAGTGCCATGGCGGGGGCGCCGTACACGTCGTCTGCATTCACCACCGCGAACGAGCCGTCCCCGACGTGTTTGCGCGCACAGAGCACGGCGTGCGCGGTTCCCAGCGCCACGGGCTGCTCGGTGAAGGCCACCTCGAGCCTCGACGGGAAGCACTGCCGCACGTGGTATCGGATGGCGGGCCCGGTCTGGGGGCCGAGGACGAGGACGATGTCGCCGAATCCGGCGGATACGGCGTCGCCGGCGATGAGGTCGATGACCGCTTCACCATGCAGGCCCAGCGGTGCCAGAGGCTTGCACCCGCCGTAACGCTTGGCCATACCCGCGGCCAGCACCACCAGCACGGGCCGGTCGCCAGAGCCGCTCCCGCTTGCCGTCATCCTCCCCATCGTAGGACAGCGCTCGCCCAGGTCATCCCGCCTCCGAAGCCCGAGAGCAGCACGAGCGACCCCGGGTGCAGCCGGTCGGTCTCGAGGGCGTCGACGAGCGCCAGCGGAATCGACGCCGACGACGTGTTGCCGTAGCGGTCGATGGTTACCACGCACCGATCGTCGGGGATCCCGAGCCGGTGGCTGGCGGCGGTGATGATGCGGGCATTGGCCTGGTGCGGGATGAACAGATCGACATCCGCGGTGCTGAGCCCGGCCTTGGCCAAGGCGGATTGGGAGGACTCCACGATCACTCGCACCGCGTGCCGGAAGATCTCCTTGCCGTTCATGTAGAGGTAGCCGCCGTGATCACACTTGAGGAGGTGGCGCAAGGACCCGTCCGCACCGAGGTCCCAGGCCAACAGCTGCCCCGGTCCCTCGGTCGCCTCGAGTAGTACCGCCCCCGCTCCGTCGCCCACCAGGACGGCGATGCTGCGATCGTCCCAATCGGTGATCTGCGACAGCGTCTCGCTGCCGATCACGAGAACTCGTGTGGCGCCGGCGAGCACGAGCCCGTGCGCGGCTACCAGTGCGTAGACGAAGCCCGAGCACGCCGCGTTGACGTCGAATGCCCCACCCCGGACCCCGAGCCCTTCTTGCACCGTGGCCGAGGTGCCCGGCACCAGTGCATCGGGTGTCGAGGTGGCGAGGACCAGCACGTCGACGTCGTCACCGGTCCGTCCGGCGCGCGCCAGCGCCTGGCTCCCCGCCGCGATCGCCAGCTCGGCGGTCGTGCCGCCGATGCGACGCTCGCGGATCCCGGTGCGTTCGACGATCCACTCGTCGCTGGTGTCGAGGCGCGCCGAGAGGTCTTCGTTGGTGACGACCTTGTCGGGGACGGCGATTCCCCAGCCGGTGACGACTGCTCCAGGCACGCGCGCTCAGGTTCGCTCGAGGACGTGCACAGCTACCAGGGCGGTGTCCCTGCCCGACATGATCCCGCCGGTGTTGACGGCGGCCGCCAGCCGAGGCTCGTGGACTTGTCGGCCGGTGGCCGTCCCCCGCAACTGGGCGACGAGCTCGGCGATCTGGCAAATGCCGGTGGCGCCCAGGGGGTGGCCGCGGGCCACGAGGCCACCGCTCGGGTTCACGCACACCCTGCCTCCGCCCACGTCGGTGTCGCCGGCCACGGTGGCGATGCCGGCCTCGCCGGCGGGGAAGAACCCCAGCGACTCCAGGGCGTACAGCTCCTCGGCGCTGGTGGCGTCATGGAGCTCGACGACGTCGATGTCCTCGGGGCCGACCCCGGCCGCCTTCCACGCTTCCTCGGCGGTCTCGCGCAGCCGGTCGTGGTAGTCGAGCTCGCCGTTGCCCGATCGCAGCACGCTGGCGCGTATGCGCGGGGCGCCGGCGGCGGTACCGGCCGAGAGCACGGCGGCGGCGGCCCCGTCGGTGAACGAGGAGCACATGAGACGCGTGAGCGGTGCGACCACGACCGGCGAGGAGAGGACCTCCTCCACCGTCACCGGGGACCTGAACTGGGCCAGGGGATTGCGAGACCCGGCCCGCCGGGCCTTGGCCGCCGCCGCCGCGATCTGGTGCGTGGTGGTGCCACGCTCCTCGATCTGATGCCGGACCCACGTGGCGTTGAGTGCCATGAGCACACTGCCGGCATCGTTGTCGAGACGGACCCGCAGCTCGGCGCGCTCGTCGGCCGGCAACCCGTCCTCGATCCCGGCGATGGTCTCTGCCCGGTGCCCGGTCCACATCTTCTCGACACCCACCACGAGCACCGGAGACTGGCCGGCTTGCGCGGCCAGGACGCCGAGGTGCATGGCCGAGGACCCGCCGGCACACGAGTTGTCCACGTTCACGACGCCGGTAGTGCCGAGGTCGACGTCTCGGAGCCAGCTCTGGCCACGGATACACCCTTGATCGCACAGTCGGCCCCCCAGCGCGTTGGCCGAGATCACGAGGCCGACGTCGCCCGGGGACAACCCCGCATCGTCCAGCGCGGCCAGTACGGCCTGGCCCGCCATCACGTCGGGGGTCAGGTCGCGCCGGTCCATCGGCGTCATTCCGATCCCGACCACGCTCACGTCTTGTCGCACGACGACCTCACCTCCAAACCTGGTTTTCGACCTGTGCACCACTGGCGGTCGGCACCACGTCGACCCGATCCGGACCGAACGCCACGCCTGGCAGTTGCGAACCGGCCCGGTCGACCACATCGGTGGTCGTCGGCGGGGCGGAACGGGACGCGATGAGGCCGGCGAACTCGCCGGCCAGGTCCTCAAACTGTACCAGCGGGTCGTCGGAGGTGACGAAGACGGCGATATGGCGGGCCCCGGTCTCGGCGAAGCGCGCCAGGGCCGCCGCGCAGTGCCGGGCGTCGCCGGCCACCAGGTGGCGTTCGAACGAGCGCGCCGGCAACCCGTAGAGCGACGCCATCCACGACAGTCCGCGCTCGGTGTCAGCACCGCCACCCACCGACACGAAGGCCACCGTGGCGCGCGCCACGTCGGCGGGGTCGCGGCCCACCCGCTCGGCCTCTTTGTCGAGGCGGGCCATCGCCGGCCCGTACTCCTCGGGGGGGACGAATAACGGGATCCATCCGTCACCGCGGCGCGCCGCACGACGCAGGGCGGCCTCACTCGAACCTCCGACCCATACCGGGACGCCGCCCGCGGCCGGCAATTGCGCGTAGCGGTCGCCTTGGGGCGGCGCCCACGATCGGCGCAGGGTGTCGATACCGTCGTCGAGACGCCGGCCTCGCGAGCCGAACTCGACACCAGCTGCGGCGTACTCGCCGGGGTGGGTGCCGACGCCGACGCCGAGCACGAGCCGGCCCCCCGACAGGTGGTCGAGCGAGGCCGCTTCCTTAGCGACCAAGGGCGCGTGGCGAAGGGGCAATTGCAAGATGCAGGTCCCGACGGCGGCGTGGCGGGTGGCGGAGGCCGCCACCCCCAACGCGCTCAGGGCCTCGAGAGCGGGCCCGTGCCAGAAGATGTGGTCGCAGACCCACAGGGCGCCGGCCCCGCCCGCTTCGGCCCGGCGACAGAGATCGGCCAGGGCCGACGCACGGGGCAGCTCGGGGCGGTCCTGGGGAAACGTCGGGAGAATCAGCCCCAGGCTCCCCACGTTCGGCGCCGTCCCGTGTCGAGGAGGCGCTGCCAACGTGGGGGAGGGCACGCCGCATGGTATCCGGGCCCAATTGTGACGGTCCGTCAGATCAGGGTGGCGGCAGTCGGGGACGACCATGGCACGGTACGGGCTGGGTCACGGCACAATGGAGGGGTGACCCACGTGAGCCAACCCGAGCTGCGAACCCCCGATCGGGGGGCATCGCCCTCCGATGAGCCGGGGTCCGGCGCCGTCGGGGTGAGCGACGAGGTGCGGGTCCAACGCGAGGCCGAGCTGCGCTCGCTCATCGAGTTGATGCGACCCGCCGTCCAGGCTGACGGTGGGGACCTCGAGCTCGTGTCGTTCGACGTGGACTCCGGCCTGGTCGAGGTCCAGCTCCAAGGGGCCTGCAGCTCGTGCGCCATCTCCTCGGCCACGCTCCAAGGCGGGGTGGACCGCATCCTGCGGGGGCGTCTGGACTGGGTGACCGAGGTCGTCGGAGGTGTCGACGAGACCGCCGATCCCTTCGACAGCGCGGCCCTGGGCCGGGGCGGGTACGTCCCCCGGTCCTGAGCGCTACGCGGCGAGGTCGGATTCGTCGATCGACCCGTACCGCACCAGCGGCTCGAACAGGTCCAGGACCGATCGATCGGGGTCGGTGATCCCTCGCAACGACGGAGTGGCCAGCCGACGGCTGGCGAAGCGTCGCGCCACCGCCGCCTTGCGGGCGTCGCCGTTGCGGTCGAGGGCCCACGCCGCCTCCTCCACCAGCAGGGCCCCCTCCACGGTGTCGGCGAGGAGCTCGGCGAACCTCCGACTGTGCAGCAGGGCCATGTCGTCGGGTGCGCCTTCGAGATAGGTGATCGCCACCCGGGTGTCGCGTAGCGACGACGCCACCGTGTCGAGCGCGCCGGCGAGGACCTTGTGGCCCGAGCCCGCCTCGAGCGCCTGTTCGACTCGTGCCAACAAGGCGATGTGGGCCTGCTCGCCGCGCATGGCCCGTCGGACGTCGATGCACAAGATGTTCTCGGCGCCTTCCCAGATGGTGTGGCATTGGGCGTCACGGAGTTGGCGGGCCATGGGCCAGTCCTCCATGTACCCGTTTCCGCCCAGGACCTCGAGGCCCGTCGATGCCGCCCACAGCGCCATGCGCGTGCAGCGCATCTTGGCCAGGGGCACCAGGATGCGCCGGACCAGACGACCGGACTCGGCGTCTTGTGCGCCCCGGGCAGCGGCGGCACATTCGTAGGTGGCGGCCATGCCCGCCTCGAGGTCCACGAGCATGTCCACGAGGGTCTCGCGCACCAGCGGATAGCTGTCGATGCGGCTCCCGAACTGGGCGCGACGTGCCGCGTAGATGGCGGCTTCGAGGAACGACCGGCGGTGGATGCCCAGGCCCATGAGGGCCACGCCGAAACGGCTCCCGTTGACCATCTCCATCATGCGGTTGATGCCTCGGCCGTCGCGTGCCGCGTCGGCCCCGCCCGAACCGGCGCCCGGGTCGAGCGCGTCGGTGCCTCCGGCCAACCACGCCCGGGCCCCGTCGAGCGACACCTCACCCGTCGGCACGCCCACGGTGCCGAGCTTGGGCTTGAGGCGCTTGATCCTGAACCCGTTGGCCGAGCCGTCGGGGAGGATCCGGGGGACGATGTAGGTGGCGAGCCCGCGGCTGCCGGCCGGGGCGCCCTCGGGGCGGGCCAGGACGATGAAGACCTCGGCGTCGACGTTGGAACAGAAGTGCTTCTCGCCCGACAGCAGCCATTCGTCGCCGTCCTGCACGGCGCGCGTGGTATTGGCACCGACGTCGCTGCCGCCCTGGCGTTCGGTGAGGAACATCCCGCCTTCCCACGCGTCGTCAGGGTCGAGGCTCCGGAGCCGACCGAGGAGGTCGTGGCGCGCCGAGGCGGGGGCGTAGCGCTCCACGATGTCGGCCGCACCCGAGGTCATGCCGAGGCCGCAGTAGATCGCCGTCTCGGCCTGCGACACCAGGTACGACACCGATGCCGTCACCACCCCGGGCACGGGACGACCGGCCAGGGTCTCGAGGCTCACGAAGCCGTTGCGCACCAGGTCCGCCTTGTTCTGGGTCCAGTTGGGATGGTGGACGACCTCGTCGACCTCTTCCCCCCAGCGGTCGAAGCGGCGCAAGACGGGGCCGTGCTTGTCGGTCACTTCGGCCCGGGGTGCGATGACCTCGCCCACCAGGGTGCCGAACCGACCGACGTGCTCCTCGGCCAGGGCGCGGTCGGCGGGGTCGGGGAGATGGCGGTCCAGCAGGGCACGCAGATTGGGGTCCAGGGTGTACCAGTCCAAACCGGCGGCCTGCTCGAATTCGGCGTAGTCGGGAAGCATCCTCCGATGCTACGGCCGGCGGTGGGCCTGGGCCCCCGAGCGCCTCCCGGCACATCACTTAGGAAAACTAATTAGAATGGTGAACGATGACCACGATCGCCGACGACCCCGCCGCCACTCAGGACCCCGCCGCCACTCAGGACCCCGGCGATCCCGTCCCCGAGGGCTCCGACGCCGAGATGGCGGCCCGCATGCGACTGGCGATCCTGCGCCTGTCACGCCGGTTGCGCCAGCAGGTGGCGGGCGGGGTGACCTCGTCGCAGGTATCCGCCTTGGCCACGGTGGAGCGCCTGGGCACCCCCACCCTGGGGGAGCTCGCCTCGTCGGAGCAGGTACAGCCACCGAGCATGACCAAGATCGTGGTGGGGCTCGAAGCCGCCGGGCTGGTGGCGCGCCAGGAGGACGACAGCGACCGTCGCATCGTGCGGGTGAAGCTCACGGCCGAGGGTCGTCGCACCCTGGCCCGGAGTCGCTCGCTGCGCAACGCCTATCTGGTCCGACGGCTGCGCCGGCTCTCGGTCGACGAGCGGGCCGCGCTCGAGGATGCCGTGCGTCTGCTCGAACACCTGGTGGATCAACCTTGACCCGCTTCCGGCGCGTGGCGGACACGACCTTTCGGTCCCTGCACACCCGCAACTACCGCCTCTACTTCACCGGCCAGATCATCTCGGTGAGCGGCACCTGGATGCAGAGCGTCGCCCTGGCCTGGCTGGTGGTGCACTATCTGGCCCCCAAGAGCCAACGGGGTGTCGACATCGGGATCACCCTGGCGCTGCAGTTCCTCCCCATGTTGCTGTTCGGGGCCTGGGGCGGCCTCATCGCCGATCGAGTCGACAAACGCCGGCTCTTGGTGGCGACGCAGACGGCGGCGGGATGCCTGGCGCTGCTCCTCGGACTCCTGGTGCTCATCGGGCCCGGGCCGGCGGGATCCGCCCACCTGTCGGAGGTGTACCTGTTGTCGCTGTTCCTCGGGGTGGTCAACATGTTCGACAACCCCGCTCGTCAGACCTTCGTCATCGAGATGGTGGGCAGGGACGACCTCAGCAACGCCGTGAGCCTGAACAGCATCGTCATGAACGGTGCCCGGGTCATCGGACCCGCCATCGGGGGCGTCCTCATTGCCACGGTCGGCCTCGGGGTCTGCTTCCTGGCCAACTCGGCCAGCTACGCGGCGGTGATCGTGGCGTTGATGCTCATGCGCCGCGCCGATCTCCACCCCGCCCAGCGCGTGGCGCGCGCCAAGGGCCAGCTGCGCGAGGGCGTGCGCTACGCCTGGCGGACGCCGAACCTGCGTGACCCGCTCATGCTCGTGTTCGTGGTCGGGCTGTTGGCCTACAACTTCACCGTGATCCTCCCCCTCCTGGCCCAAGACACGTTCCACGGAGGGGCCGGGACGTTCGCGCTGCTCACCTCGCTCATGGCGGGTGGCGCGGTGGTGGGGGGCCTGATCGTGGCGAACCGGGGCAAGCCCAACATCCACCGGCTCACCGGCGTGGGCATCGCCTTCAGCGTGATGATCGCGGCCGTCGCCCTGTCACCCACGCTGGTGGTGGCGGGCGCCCTGCTCGTGTGCATGGGGGGGCTGTCCATCGCTTTCATCGCCACTGCCAACTCGACCATTCAGCTCCAGGTCGAGCCGACCATGCGCGGTCGTGTGATGGCGCTGTACGCCATGGGCTTTTTGGGCACCACCCCCATCGGTGCACCGTTGGTGGGTTGGATCTCCCAGACCTCGAGCCCCCGGGTGGCGCTCCTGGTGGGCGCAATCGCCACCCTGGTGGCCTCGACGGTGACCATGGTTCGACACCGCCACGAGCACCGCCGCCTTGCCGCCCTGCCGGCGGTGATGGACGAGGCCCAGCCCGGCACCGAGCTCGGCGTGGCGTGAGCGTCGCCGACGCGCTAGGCGTTGGAGGGGCGCGGCTCCTTGGGGAGCCCGAGGACCCGTTCTCCCACGATGTTGCGCTGGATCTCGGCCGTGCCGCCCCAAATCGTCTCGGAGCGACTGAAGAAGAACGACGCCTGGAGGTCGCCCACGGGATAGTCGATTGCGCCCCGACGGGGGCGCATGAGCTCCCCTCCGTCGTCACCCGGACCGGTGAGCACCTGGCCCTCGAGGCCCAGGATGTCCATGGCGAGGTTCATGATCTCTCGGTGGTACTCGGACCAGAACATCTTGTGCGTGGCACCCAGCGCGGCGGCATGGTGGGTGCCGTTGAGCGCGTCGGTCAGCGACCGATAGCCGTTGATCTGCATGATCTTCACCTTGGACCACGCCCGGGCCAGGCCCTGGCGAACCTCGGGGTCGGTGCTTCGTCCCGTGCGCCGGGCGTCCTCGATGACGTGGTCGAGCTCTCTGGTGAAGCGCCGGTGCCCGGTGGTCGACGAAGCCCCGCGCTCGAAGCCGAGGGTGGTCATGGCCACCTTCCACCCGTTGTTCTCCCCTCCCACCACATTGGCGCGCGGACAGCGGGCCCCGGTGAAGAACACCTCGTTGAACTCGGCCGACCCGTCGATCTGCCGAATGGGTCGGACCTCGACCCCCGCCTGTTTCATGGGGACGAGGAGGTAGGAGATGCCTTGGTGCTTGGGGGCCTCGGGGTTGGTGCGGGCCAGCAGGAAGATGTAGTCGGCGAATTTCGCCTGGGTCGTCCACACCTTCTGACCGTGGATCACCCATTCGTCACCGTCGAGGTCGGCCCGGGTCTTGAGCGACGCCAGATCGCTGCCGGCGTCGGGCTCCGAGAATCCCTGGCACCAGGCGATGGTGCCGTCGAGGATCTTGGGGATGAACTCTCGCTTTTGCTCCTCGGTGCCCCACTGCAAGATGGTGGGGCCGACGAGGGTGTCGCCGAAGAAGTCGGCGCGCATGGGCGCCACGGCCCGGGCGAATTCCTCGTTGAGGACCACCTGTTCGATCAATGACAGGCCTTTGCCCCCGTACTCCTTGGGCCACGAGGCGCAGATCCATCCCCCCTGGCGGAGCTTTCGGACCCAGTCGGCGTTGAACGCCTCGCGTTCGGCGCCGGTGAGGGAGAACCCGGGGTCGAACCATCCCTCGGGGAGGTTGTCCTCCAACCAACCCCGGACCTCTTTGCGCAGGGCTTCTGCTTCAGGCGGGTAGTTCAGGTCCATAAGGTCGAACGTATCGCCGGACGGGTCCTCGAGCCAAGGGCACCGACTTGGCACCGGCTGCCTCGGAGCTCTGCCTGGCCTAAGAGATCTGGACGGCCTTCACGAACAGCAGGACCACCGCCAAGAAGAGATAGCCGTACATCAGGTACATGGTCGTGGTGCGGCCCCGCGTCCATTTGGGCCGCTCGATCAGGGCCAGGGGCGGCATGCGCCACGTCATCCGCCTCTCCCGCTCGACGGGGTCCGGGCGGGCCCGGCGGCGCAGCGCCCGAAGGTAGAGCATCCCCGCCACGACGAGGACCAGCGCCAGCGCGCCCGACAGGCCGGCCAGGAGAGCGGGTACGTCGATGTGGGTGAACACGGTGGTGGTCATCAAGATGAGGGACAACACGAACAGGACCGAGACGATGAACGTCGCCAAGATGTTGAGCCAGGGCCGGTTCACCCAGGGCCCGAGCACGGCCTTGTCGTTGCACAGCAGCAGGAGGAAGACCGTGGCGCTGGGGAGGAGGATCCCGGCCAGTGCTTGGACGGCGGTGGTGATGACCCCGAGGGGCGCCCCGGGGATCAGCACGATCGTGGCGGCCAGGGCGACGATCCCCGTGAATGTGGCGTAGAAGAATTTGGCGTCGCGGACTCGGCGGTTGAGCGAATGCCGGGTGCCGAAGATGTCCCCGAAGGCGTAGGACGTCGACAGGGTCACCGCCGCCGCGCCGATGATCGACGCGTTCAGAAGGATGATGGCGAAGAGCGTGCCCGTGGCGTTTCCCAGGTAGCGGTCGAGGGCATGGGCGACGCCGCCGGCGTTGGTGAACCGTCCCGCAGCGTGGGTGTGGGCGAAGGCGAAGGCGACGGTGATGACGATCAGGCTGGCAGCCAGAACGGTGATGAACGACCCCAGGATGGTGTCGACCCGTTCGTAGTTGATCCAGCGCGGCGTGATGCGCTTGTCCACGATGTTGGACTGCTGGAAGAACAGCTGCCACGGAGCCACGGTGGTGCCGACCACGGCGATGATGAGCAGGATGGAGGTGGAGTTGAAGCCGCCCTGCACCCCCGGCGTCACGAAGTGCTTCAAGACAGGCCCGGCGTGGGGATGCGCATACACCGCCAGCGGGATCACGAGGAAGTTCGCCACGATGAACACGAGCATGAACCGCTCCCAGCGCCGGAAACTGCCACTGGCAGTCATCGCCACCAGGCCGAGCGCCGCCAGCGGGACCGAGATGTAGGGGGTCACTCCGAAGAAGCCCAGCGCCAGGCTGACACCGATGAACTCGGTGACGATGGTGAGGAAGTTCAAGACGAAGAGGTCGCCGACGGAGAACGCTCCCCAGAACTTCCCGAAGCGCTCGTTGATGAGCCGGGCGTGGCCCACACCGCACACCGCCCCGAGGCGGACGACCATCTCCTGGTTGACGATGAGGACCGGGATCAGCAGCGGAAGTGTCCACAGCAGGCTGAGCCCGAAGTTCTGCCCGGCCTGGGCGTAGGTGGACACCCCACCGGCGTCGTTGTCGCCCACCATGACGATGAGACCCGGACCGATGATGGCCAGCAACGTGAGGGCGCGGCCCCGCCACGAGCGCCGAGGGCCCTCGTCGTGGACGCGAATCGTCCCGAGAGCGCCTTGGATGTCGCCCCCGTGCTCCTCTTCAGAGAGCACGGGCATTCCCGGTGTGCAAGGCCTGTGCGGCCATGAAGGACCTCCCGACGGTGCCGGCGTCGTGGGCGTGCAGGGATCGCGCGCACGCCATGGCGTCGGCCGGCCTCCGGTTAGCCCAGCGGCGGCAACCCTGCCCGGCGGCGTGCGCGCATGAATCGTCTAGGTGACGGGTCAGCGTGCAGCGCTGCTCCTTTGTCGGCCCTCGGAGCCGCACCAGAGAGAGCGGTGACATCCGGTAGGGCGCCGGACTCGCCGCGACTGCTCACGGTGCACCCTCTCACGCCGGAAACCCGGCTGAGGTGCGGCTTCTTCGAGGGACGATCCTACCTTGTCCGCCTCGACTTCGGGAGTTGGGGCCCCGGTCGGTGGCGGGGTCAATCCTCGACCGACGACATCCCGAAGTCGCGCCGCCACCCCGTGGGGAGGAGCATCTCGAGGACGTCGTCCACGGTGATCACTCCCACCATGCGGTGTTGCTCGTCCATGACCGGGGCCACGGTCAGGTTGAAGTCCGTCATCTTGCGGGTCACCGAATGGAGGTCCCAGTCGGGGTGCACGTGGGCGGGGTTGGGGCGTACCACCGAGCCCAGCGTCGCGGGGGGGAGCGCCTGGATGAGTCGCACCACCGAGGCCGAGCCACTGACGCGGCCATCGTCACCCCGGGCGAAGACCACGGCCAGGGCCTCGGGCGGCGCCGTGCTGCTGCGGACGGCCTCCAGCACGTTGCTGACCGGGGTCGACTCCGCCAGGCACAGGAAGTCGGGGCTCATGAGCCCACCGGCGGTCTCGGGGTTGTAGTTCAACAACGTGCGGATCTTGCGTTGTTGGGCCTGGGGGAGGAGTTGCAGCACGGGGAGACGGTGCTCCTGGTCGAGCTCCCCGATGAGGTCGGCGGCGTCGTCGGGGGCCATGGTGGCGAGCAGGCGGGCTGCTTCGGCGTCGGTGCGGCTGCGGACGAATTCAATCTGGTGTTCGGAATCGAGCTCTTCGAACACGTCGGCCTCGAGCTCGCGGTCGTGGCCCACCGCCTCGATGATCTCCTCACCCTCTTCGTGCGAGGCCGCTTCCACGAGGTCGGCGATCTGGGCGGGATGGAGCCGGGCCAGCTTGCGGTAGGGGATGCGCAGGCGCGCCGTGGGGACATGGGCCACGAATGGCTCGATGCTGGCCCAGTCCACGACCTTGCCGGCCGGGATGCGCCGCCCGATGCCACGCGGCAACAGGCGTCGCAGGGCCACGCGCGGACTGGGGTCGACCGCCACGACCTCCCATCGTCCGTCGACATAGGCCAACTCGATCTCGTTGGCACGGATGAGCCGCGCTCCTTGGAGGTTGATCAGGTGCCGGGCGCGCAGGTCCTTCGACAGCAGCACCTCCCCGGGACGCCGTTCGAAGCGTTTGAGGCTCACGGTGTCACCCACGAACTGCACCCGTCCGGGTTGGAGGTCGGGGATGCGGGCGATGGGGACGAAGAGCTGTCGCCGCGCGATCCGGACCACGACGCCAGTCACGGGGGGGTGTGGGGCGAAGCCCAACTGGGCGATCAGGTCCTCGACGCGCCCCAGGCGGTCGCCGTCTCTGTCCACGAGCGCGCCCCTGACCACGCTGGACAGGTGCAGGATCTCGATGGCCATCCTTGGCGCTCCTCGAGCGACGCGGTGCGTGAAGCCGCCCCCAATCTAGTGGATCGGGTGTCCGGTCGAGGCGTCCCGGTCCCAGGCGTCACCGACCGGCGCCGTTTGCGCCCGGGGAGCGATCCTTGGGAGGCTCATCGGCCATGATCTCCCACGCTGGCCACGCGCGTGCCTAAAAGCCCCTGGCAGCGCTGGGCGGAGATTCGTGCCTCGTGGGAGCGCAGTACCCACATCGAAGTACCCCCGGCCCGCGCTGCGACGCCTCCCCAGCCCGGGGGCTTGCGCATCGCGTACCTCGTCTACCGGGGCAACCCCCGCTGCGGCGGCCAGGGCGTCTATACCCGTCACCTGGCCCGCGAGCTGGTGGCGCTGGGCCACTCGGTGGAGGTGTTCGCCGGCCAGCCCTGGCCTGTGCTCGACGACGGGGTGGGATTCACCCCGGTCCCCGGTCTCGACCTGTACCGGGACCCCGACCCCTTCCGGGCGCCGCACCCGCGTGAGTTCCATTCGACCGACGACCTTCTCGAGTTCGGGATCATGTGCACGGCCGGGTTCCCCGAACCGAGGACCTTCTCATTGCGCGCCCGGCGACTGCTGGCGGCACGACGCGGCGACTTCGACCTCGTGCACGACAACCAGTGCCTGGGATCGGGTCTGCTGGGCATGCTCGAGGACGGGTGGCCGTTGCTCGCCACGCTCCACCACCCGATCACCGTCGACCGGGTGCTGGCGCTCTCGCACGCCGAGAACGCGTATCGCCGCCTCACCCAGCGACGGTGGTTCGGGTTCCTGGGCATGCAGATGCGGGTGGCGAAGCAGCTGCCCCGCATCGTCACGGTGTCGGAGTCGTCCAAGAGCGACATCGCCGCCCAGATGGGCGTGGAGCTGTCCCGGATGACCGTGGTTCCCGTGGGAGTCGATCACACCGTGTTCCGGCCCCGCCCCGAGCGTCCGCGTATCCCGGGGCGGATCATGGTGACGTCGTCGAGCGACGTCCCCATGAAAGGGCTGGTCCCGCTGCTCGAGGCGTTGGCCAAGCTGCGGACCGAGCGCGACGTCGAGCTGGTCGTGATCGGACGGCCCACCGAAGGCGGGCGGGTGGCTCGCACCATCGACCGGCTCGGGCTCTCCCACGCCGTGCACTGTGTGAGCGGGATCTCCGACGACGAGTTGGCCGGCATGTACGCCGAGGCCCAGGTGGCCGTGGTCCCCTCCCTGTACGAGGGATTCTCCCTGCCCGCCATCGAGGCTATGGCGTGCGGCGTCCCGTTGGTGGCGACAACAGGGGGTGCGCTTCCCGAGGTGGTGGGGGACGACGGCGAGACGGCGTTGTTGGTCACGCCCGACGACCCCGGGGCTCTGGCGGCGGGCATCCGCCGCATTCTCGACGATGACGCGCTGGCGGCGCGCCTCGGAGAGGGTGGGCGCCAGCGCGTGCTCGGGCGCTTCACGTGGGAGGCCACGGCGCGCGGCACCGCCGAGCAGTATCGGTTGCTCCTCGAGGACCACGGCCGCCACCCCGGCTCCGCCACATCGTCCGTGCAGGCCCGAGAGTCGTGCTGACCGTCGACTACCAGCGACTGGGCGTGGGTCGAGGGGAGCGACTGCTCGACCTCGGCTGCGGGGGAGGCCGGCACGCGTTCCAAGCCGTGCGGCTCGGGGCCCGGGTGGTCGCCCTCGACGCCCAGGCGACGGAGGTGGCACAGGTCAGAGACACCATCGGGGCCATGCTCGACGCCGGTGAGGTGCGTTCCGACGACGAGGCGGGCGTGGTGCAGGGAGACGCGTTGCATCTCCCGTTCGCCGACGCCAGCTTCGACCGGGTCATCGCGTCGGAGGTGCTCGAGCACATCCCCGAGGACAGCTCCGCCATGGCCGAGCTGTCCCGGGTGCTGCGGCCGGGAGGGACCATGGCCGTCACCGTGCCGCGCTTCGGGCCCGAGGCCGTGAACTGGGCGCTGTCGAACGACTACCACGACATCCCCGGCGGCCACGTTCGCATCTACCGGCGCTCGACCCTCGTCGAGCGCCTCCGCCGTGCCGGCCTGCGTCCCGTCGCCAGTCATCACGCCCATGCGCTGCACTCGCCGTACTGGTGGTTGCGCTGCTGGGTGGGGCCCCGGCGCGACGACCACCCCGCCGTGCGGGCCTATCACCGTCTTCTTGTGTGGGACATCATGCAGGCACCGCGCCTGACACGGGTGACCGAACGCGTCCTCAACCCACTGCTCGGCAAGAGCCTCGTCGTCTATCTGGAGAAGCCTGCATGACCCGCACCGAAGGAACACTCCCCATCGCGGGCCATGTCACCGAGGCGGGCCATGTCACCGAGGCGGGCCCCGTGCTCGTGGACCAACCCGTCGTGGCGGCGCTCCCCGAGGTGCCCGGGGTCCTCAGTGCCCAGGAAGTGGTGGCGACCGCGGCGTCGATCGCCGAGGTGCAGCGGCACGACGGGATGATCCCGTGGTTCGAGGGTGGGCACTGCGACCCGTGGAACCATGTGGAGTCGGCCATGGCGCTCAGCGTGGCCGGATTCCACAAAGAGGCCAGCCTCGCCTACCAGTGGCTCGCCGACGTGCAGCTCCCCGACGGGTCGTGGTTCAACTACTACCTGGCCGCCAGCGGGGTGAAGGACTCCCGGCTCGATACCAACGTGTGCGCCTATGTCGCCACCGGCGCCTGGCACAACTTCCGGGTCACGGGCGACATCTCGGTGCTGCGGTCCATGTGGCCCATGCTCGACAAAGCGCTCGAATTCGTGCTGCGCTTCCAACGCGAGGACGGAGCCATCCTGTGGTCGGTGGATCCCGACGGGCATCCCGGTCGCTACCCGCTGCTCACCGGATCGTCGTCGATCTATCACGCCCTGCGCTGCGGCGTGGCGTGCGCCGAGACGCTCGGGGACGAGCGTCCCGACTGGGAGCTCGCCGCCGGTCGCCTGGCGCACACCATCGCCCGTACGCCCGAGGTGTTCGAGCCCAAGCACGAGTTCGCCATGGACTGGTACTACCCGGTGCTCTCGGGGGCGCTGTCGGGGGAGGCCGCCGCGGCCCGCATCGATGCCTGGTGGGACACCTTCGTGCTCGAAGGCCGGGGTGTGCGGTGCGTGTCGACGGGACCGTGGGTCACCGCGGCGGAGACCGCCGAGTGCGCCCTGGCCCTCGACGCCGTGGGGCGACGCCGCGAGGCTCTGGCCCTGCTGACCTGGACGCGGGCGCACCGTCGCGACGACGGCTCGTACTGGACGGGGATCGTCTATCCCGAGATGGAGACGTTCCCTTTCGCCGAGCGCACCACCTACACCGCCGGTGCCATCGTGCTGGCCGCCGACGCGCTGTCCGACGCCACACCGGCGGCAGGGCTGTTTCGCGGCGAGTCGCTGCCCGACTGGCTCGACCTCACCGAGCCCCGCTGGGAGGCACCACCCGTCTGAGGACGCGCAACGAGCCGCACTCGCCGTCTTCGACGAACTCGCCCGACTCGAGCGCCGCGCACCACAGTTCGTACGGGGGCCGACCACCGTCGGCGGGGTCGGGGAACACGTCGTGGATGGCCAGCCACCTGTCCACCGCCACGTGCGGGGACCAGCCCCGGAAGTCCGTCCACGCCGGCGCTTCGCCGTGGCCGCCGTCGATGAAGCACAGGTCGAGCGGGGTCCGCCAGTGCGCGGCGATGGCACCCGAGTGGCCGACGACCCCGACGACGCAGTCCCCGAGCTCAGCCGTGTCGATGGTCCGTCGCCAGAAGGGGAGGGTGTCGATACGTCCGGTGGCCCGATCGACGACCTCGTTGTCGTGGTGGTCCCATCCCGGTTGGTTCTCTTCCGAGCCGTGGTGATGGTCGATGCTGAACAGCACGGCCCCGGTGGCTTCGGCCGCCGCTCCGAGATAGACGGTGGACTTCCCGCACCAGGCGCCGACTTCGACGAACGTGCCCGTGGCGGCAACGGCGGCCCCGGCGCGGCGGGCGGCGTCGAACAGCGCCGCTCCCTCGTCGTCGGGCATGAAGCCCTTGGCGGCACGTGCCTGGGCGAAGAGCCGCTCCGTGCGCTTCTCCACCTCGACTCCTCTCGTGTCGTCGTCGCTCACCCGGTCGCCGCCTGCACAGCCGTGAAGATAGCGAAGCCCGCCAGAATGACGCCCGCCACCTTGCGGATGGTGGCGAGGGGCAGCACGCGCAACAGGACGCGGCCACCGATGACGCCCACCCCCATCACGGTGACGAGGGCCGTCGCCGACCCCACGAAGACCGACCACGGGTTGTGGTACCGGGCCACCAGGTTGGCGGTGAGGATCTGGGTGAGGTCTCCGAGCTCGGCCACCACGATGACGGTGAAGGCCCCCAGCGCCACGCGCCGGTCGGACCGGACCTGCTCCGCCTCCGCTTCGCCTTCTTGGGCCTCGGTCGACTCCTGGACGAGGATCAGGTAGAGCGCGCCGCCGGCGAAGAGCACGGCCACCACGGCCTCGACCCAGCGATGGGGGAGGAGCTCGAGCAGACGGCCCGCCACCACAGCCACGGCGGAGTTCACGATCATGGCCAGGGCGGCGCCGATCCACACCGGAAGCGGCCGGTAGCGGCTCGACATCACGATGGTGGCGATCATCGTCTTGTCGGGGAGTTCGGCGACGAAGATGAGACCGAACGTGATGGCGAGGATCGAAAGGTTCACCGAGCCCGGGTCCCACCGCTCGTGTGACCCGGGCTCGGACGGCGCGCCCCTCCGATCGGGATCAGGAGGCGGGTCAGCGCGTCTCCAGGCGTTGCAATCCGGCGTGCAGCAGGGGGACTGCACGGTCACGCAACGACGCCGCGAACGAGACGTTGATCTCGAGGCGTTCCAGGGACTGGTCGACGGTCCTCTGGCCGATCGCCAGGGGATGGGCCCGCACGAACGTGATGATCTCGGCGGCGAGCAACGGGTCGCGGCACAACGACGTCACCCCGCCGAGCATGCGGGGAAGGATGTTGGCCGGAATGCGCGCCTCGAGCTCGTCCCAGTGCGCCACCACTCGCCCCCACGTGGCCGGGCCGTTGTCGCGATTGGCCAGTAGGAGCTGGATGACGAACGGCGCGTCCTGTGACCGCACCTCGGTGCAGGCGAGCTCGAACGCCCGGGCCGCGAGTGAGGGATCGGCGAAGCCCGCCAACGAGTACAGGTACCGCATCTCCTCCTGGGGTGTGGCGGGGTGGCGGTAATGCTCCAGGAAGGTCTCGAAGTCCTCGAGCCCGCCCGAGGCGCCCACCACGCTGAGGATGGAGGAGGCGAGATCGGGGTCGAGCGCCACGGCGCCGCCTTGGGCCTCCTCGTGCAGTCGGCGCGCGTGAGCCTGGACCTCGGGATCACGGCCGATCGTGCCCAGGGTGGCGACGACCTGGGCCCGCAACGTCGGGGTGCGGGGCCCCTCACCGGTCCCAGGCTCCCAGCCCAGTCGTTGCAGCACCGGGCCCAGCAGGGCCTGCGTGTACGAGGCGACCAGGGCCCGGGCGTCATCGTCCACGGCGCGCTGCAACAGCGACAGTGCTCCGGTGACCTGGGCCCACACGTCGGGGTCGCCCTCGTTGCCGAGCGCCTCGGCCAGGAGAAGGAAGTCCTCGGGCCTCGAGCGCTGACTGATCACGACGGCCCAGGTGTCCCCGAGCAGGTTGAAGCGCTCCAAGAGGTCGAGCGAGCCCATCCGGCTCGCCAGCCGGCGGTGGTGCTCGGGGCTGTAGCGGACGCGGTAGAAGCCCGCCCCCCCGGCGTTCACGACCACGGCGGTCGTGGCCGCGTCGCCCCCGACGTCGACCGGCTCGGGTTCGGGGCCCAGCAGCAGGCGGGTCTCGGCGCCGTCGATCGCCCTGACGATGACCGGCACCCTCCATGTCGAGCCGATGGCGCTCGGTCCGTCGCTGGACGCGTAGCGGAACGGCTCCTGGCGCAACACCGCCGTGCCGGTAGGTGGGTTCGGCCCCTCACTGGTGTCGACCGTGACGAGTGGGAAGCCGCCTTGAAGGATCCAGCTGTCCATGATGTCGCGCACCGGCTCACCACTGGCCTCTTCGATGGCATCCCAGAGGTCGGCCGTCTCGGTGTTGGAAAGCCGGTGTGCTTCGAGGTACCGACGGACGCCGTCGCGGAAGCGGTCGGCGCCGAGATAGCGCTCGAGCATGCGCAGCACTCCGGCGCCCTTTTGGTAGGTGAGGACGTCGAACATGCCTTGGGCCTCTTCGGGCGGCCCCACCGGGTACTCGACCGGGCGCGTGGTGTGGAGGCCGTCGGTGGCCATGGCCGCGTCGCGCGAGATGCCGAACGACACCCATCGCTGCCACTGGGGACGGAAGTCGTCCACGCACAGCAGCTCCATCATCGTGGCGAAGGCCTCGTTGAGCCAGATGCCGTTCCACCACCGCATGGTGACCAGGTCCCCGAACCACATGTGGGCGATCTCGTGCGAAATGACGTCGGCCACCCGCTCGAGCTCGAGGCGCGACGCCCGCTCGGGGTCCACGAGCAGCACCGCCTCACGAAAGGTCACGCAACCCAGGTTTTCCATGGCCCCGAAGGCGAAGTCGGGGATGGCGAGGAGGTCGAGCTTCTCGGCCGGGTACTCGATGCCGAACCAGTCCACGAAGAACTCCAGGGAATGGGCGGCAGCCTCGAGAGCGAACGCGGTGAGCCCGGCCTTGCCCGGGACGTGCACGATGCGTACCGGCGTGCCCCGCACGTCCACCGGCGCGGTGGCGACGAGCGGGCCCACGACGAACGCCACCAGATAGGTGGACATGGGGATGGTGTCGCCGAAACGGACCCGCCGCCCGCCCCGGGGCAGTGGCTCGCTGTCGACCTCGGGGCCGTTGGAATAGGCACCGAGGCCCTCGGGGACGTCGAGGGTGACCGAGAACACCGCTTTGCGGTCGGGCTCGTCAAAGCACGGGAAGGCCCGGCGGGCGTCGGTGGCTTCGAATTGGGTGGTGGCGATGGTGTGGGTGAGGCCGTCCCCGTCGGTGAACGCAGAGCGATAGAAGCCGTGCAGCTTGTCGTTGAGGATCCCCGCGAATTCGATGGAGATCACCGCCGGGCCCGGCGCCAGTGCCGTCCCCGGCGTGAGGACGAGGCGCTCGGAAGTCTCGTCGATGTCGGCGGACAGGGTCTGGCGCTCCCCACCGCCGGGCTCGACCCGGGCGCTGTGGACCGTCAATTCGGCGGCGTGCAGGAAGATCCGGTCCACGGCTTCGTGGACCAGCACCTCGATGTGCACCTCGCCGGTGAAGGTGGCGTTGTCGAGGTCGGGCGTGAGCCGCAACGCATATCGACGGGGCTCGACGCTGTAGGGCAGTCGGTGGCGCGCCGAGGGATCGCCGCGTCCGGTCACGGTCGATTCGGTCATCGGGCGAAGGCTACCCGGGCTTGCTCGGGGCGCTGGTTCTCGAGGAGCGCCACTCCGAGTAGCTTGCCGAACTGTGACTGACGCCTCGCCTGGTCCCGATCCGGTCCCCACAACGTTCGATGTCGTCGCCATCGGCTCTTCCCTGGTCGACGTCCTCACCGACGCCACCGAGGAGGACCTGCACCGAGCCGACTTGGTCAAGGGGTCGATGGCTCTGGTCGACCTGGCCCGGGCGGCGACGCTGTACGGGGCCATGGGGCCTGCCACCGAGGTCTCGGGCGGGTCGGCGGCGAATACGGCCGTGGGTGTCGCCCAACTCGGGGGCCGGGTCGGGTATCTGGGCAAGGTTGCGGCCGACGAGCTCGGCGAGATCTTCCTCCACGACATCGCCGCCGCCGGTGTCGTGCTCGGGCAGACAGCGCGCGTGGAGCCCTCGTCCGACCCCGCCCACGACCGGGCCACCGGACGCTGCCTGGTCTATGTCACCGAGGACGGGGAGCGGACCATGGCGACCCACCTGGGTGTGGCCTCGACGCTGGGCCCCGAGGACCTCGACGAGGACTTCGTAGCCCGAGCGCAGGTGGTGTACCTCGAGGGCTATCTGTGGGACCTGGGGCCGGCCAAGAGCGCCATGCGCAGGGCCATGGAGGTGGCGCACGACGCCGATGCACTGGTGGCGCTGAGCCTCTCCGACCCGTTCTGTGTCCAACGCCACCAGCGGGAGTTCCTCGAGCTGCTGCACGGTGACGTCGACGTGCTGTTCGCCAACGAGGACGAGATCAGTTTGCTGTTCGGCGCCCCCACCTTCGACGACGCCTTGGTCGCGGTCGAAGAGACCGGGATCCTGGCCGCGCTCACCCGGGGCGCGGCGGGGTCGGTGGTCACGGCCGCGTCGGGAGCCCTCCGCATCCCCGCCGACCCGGTGGAGCTGGTGGCGGACACCACCGGGGCGGGAGACCTGTTCGCGGCGGGGTTCCTCTTCGGCCTCACCCACGGCAAGGACCCCGAGAGCTGTGCCCGACTCGGGGGGCTGTGCGCGGCCGAGGTGATCTCGCACCTCGGGGCGCGTCCACGAGCCCATCTGCGCCAACTGGCGTCGGACGCCGGGCTGCTCTGAACGGGGTCAGGGACTCTCGTCGCCGACGGGGGCTTCGGGGGGGAGGTAGACCAGCTCGAGGTCGCCGAGCCGGACGAGCACCGACGCCACCCAGCGGCCCAGTGCCCCCACGGGGCCGGCCAGCGTCGAGGCGTCGTTGAGCGCGGCCTCGTCCAGGCGCAGCGTGCCCTGGTAGGTGGTCTCCACCGCGAACCGGGGATCACCGCCGGGTTCGTGGACCTGTTCGACGACCGGGGCGGCGCGCACCAGGGTGTCCCCGCCGATGGCGGGGCTCTCCTCGGGGAGACAGGCCACCACGGCGGCGAGGTCGGGCATGGCCGCCAGTCGCTGCACGCGCAGGGTGATCTCCAAGACGACTTCGGGAAGGTCGTCGGGGGGCTCGCCGATGGACCAGGAGCGGTAGGCGCTCTGGCTCCACGTGGGCCAGTCCAGGGACAGGTCCGCCCGCACCCGGGGCGGTTTCTCCTCCCCCGGAAGTGAATACGACGTCTCCCACGACACGTCTCCGAGGAACACGTCGACCTGGAAGCGCTCTTCGACCGCCTGACGTTGCAGGAGCGCGTTCTCGAGCGCGGCGCGGGTCTGGGTGATGAGGTCGACGAGGATGTGGTCGAGCATGCCGGACGAGAGGCTACCGTTGGCTGTGCCTCCTGCCGCGGCGAATCCCTGGCTCGGACGTCGCGTGCTCACCTATGCACACCAGTGCGGTGCCTGGGAAGCTCCGTCCTCGACGCTGTTCGCCCTGCACCGTGCGCTCGAGCTCGGCGTCACCGGGATCGAGCTCGACGTCCACGCCACCGCCGATCGCCATCTCGTGGTGTGTCACGACGGCACCGTCGACCGGACCACGAACAGCGCCGGGCCCATCCACGCCATGACCCTGGCGGAGTTACGGGCGCTCGACAACGCCTACTGGTTCACGCCCGGAGGCGACGAGACCCAGGGTCTGGCGCCGGAGTCGTACCCGTATCGAGGGCGCGCCCCCGGGCGCGGGGATTTCGGTGTGGCCACGCTGGGCGAGGTGCTCGACGTCCTCGACGACCACCCCCACGTGGCGCTCAATCTGGACATCAAGCAGACCGCGCCTGCCGTCGAGCCCTATGAGGAGTTGCTCGCCGCCGAGCTGGCCGGCCGGCGGGCCACCGACAGGATCATCGTCGCATCGTTCCTCGACGCCGCCACGGACTCGTTCGCCACGTACGCGCCCCACATCGCCACTTCGGGGGGAACGCTCGCCACCGCCCTGTTCTGGCGGGCGGTGCACGAGGGACAAGATCCACCGTCGTCCTCGCACGTGGCGCTCCAGGTGCCCGCCACCCAAGGAGACCTCGTCGTCGTGGACGAGCTCTTGGTGATCGCCGCGCACGACCATGCCATGGCGATCCACGTGTGGACCATCAACAACGAGCTGGAGATGGCCCGACTCCTCGACCTGGGCGTCGATGGCGTCATCTCGGACCTGCCCACGCCCCTCGTGTCGCTGGTGGCGGCACGGGGCGTGGCCTACCGACCCTGAGGTCGACCCGGCCTTCGAACTACGTGGGCCGGGAGCTCAGCCCCGTCCGCAGTTGGGCCGCTTGCCGTGGTTGGCCTTCTTCTTGCTCCGGATCTTGCGCTTGACCGTGCGTTTGGACATGGCGGACCACGCTATCGGGTCGAGGACCCTGCCTCGACCGGCGTGCCTGAGGGTGCGTCGTCGGCCAGCCGATAGCGTCTCGAGCAATGGAACGACTGGGTCTCGTCGGATTGCCCAACGCAGGCAAGACGTCGTTGTTCAACGCCCTGACCGGTGCCGAGGCCGCTGTGGCACCCCATCCCTTCACCACGACCGAGACCACGGTTGCCGCCGCGCCCTTGCCCGACGCGCGCCTCGACGCCCTGGCGCACATGAGCGCCAGCCGCAAGGTGGTGCGGGCCGGCATGGAGGTGGTCGACATCGCCGGGCTGGTCCCAGGCTCGTCGACCGGTGAGGGGCTCGGGAACCGATTCCTGGCCGGTATCCGAGAGGTCGACGCACTGTGCGTGGTGCTCCGGGCCTTCGAGGACCCCGAGGTGCCGGGCGACACGAACCCCGTCGAGGCGTTGGCCACACTCGAGCTCGAGCTGGTGCTCGCCGACATGGCGACGGTCGAGACCCAGCTCGATAAGCGCCGTCGCGCCGCCAAGTCCGACAAGAGCCTGGCCGGTGAGATCGCGGCGATGGAGCGGGCTTCGAAGGAGCTGTCGTCCGGTGTCCCGCTGTATCGGTCGGGGCTCGGCGTCGACGACCGTGGTGCGATCAAGAGCCTGTTCCTGCTCACCGACAAGCCGGTGCTGGCCGTGGTCAACTTGGGCGAGGACCAGCTCGAGCGCTCCGACGAGCTGGCCGGGGCGGTGACCACCGCGCTCGAAGGGCACGGAGAGGCGCTCGGGGTGTGCTTGCAGCTCGAGGCGGAAGCGGCCCGGCTCACGCCCGACGAGCGGGCCGAGCTTCTCGAAGGGCTCGGGCTCGGAGCCGGGGCCCTCTCCCGGGTGGCACAGCGTGCCTACCTGTTGCTGGGGCGGCGCGTCTTTCTCACCACCGGCGACAAGGAGTCGCGCGCCTGGAGCTTCCGCGCCGGGGCCAACGCGGCGGAATGCGCGGGCGTGATCCATTCGGACCTCCAGCGTGGATTCATCCGCGCCGAGGTCATTCACTGGGACGAGCTCATCGAGCTCGGGTCGTGGGCGAAAGCGAAAGCGGCGGGCCGGCTCCGCCTCGAGGGCAAGGACTACGAGGTCGCCGACGGCGACGTGCTCGAGATCCGCTTCAACGTGTGAGCGTGCCGGGGCCACGGTGACGTCGACGACGTGGTTGCTGCGTGACGGCGCCGTGCTGGCGAACGCCGACGTCGCCAGCACCTACGCCGAGCGCCTCCGTGGCCTGTTGGGACGGTCGGCCTACGAGGGGGCCTTCGTGCTCCCGCGTACCCGGTCGGTCCACAGCTTGGGCATGGGATTCGCCATCGACGTGGCCTTTCTCGACCGCCAACTCTGTGTGGTCGACGTCATCTGTCTCGCGCCGTGGCGGATGTCACTGCCGCGCTGGCGCGCCCGGATGGTGATCGAGGCCGAGGCGGGAGCCTTCGAGCGCTGGGGCCTGCGCGTCGGGGACAAGCTCGAGCTCCACGAGCCCAGTGATCCGTGAACCTGGGGCGGGGACGCTCGTGCTCGTGTCCACGCCGATCGGGAATCTAGGGGATCTGTCGCCGCGGGCCGTCGAGACGCTGGCGCACGCCGACATCGTGTGTTGTGAGGACACCCGCCGCACCCGGGGGCTGTTGACCCACGCCGGCTTGACCGGGATCAGGCTGCTGTCGCTGCACGACCACAACGAGATGGCGCGGGTCGAGGCCGTCCTCGGGCATCTGGCCCAGGGACGGACCGTCGCCGTGGTCAGCGACGCCGGCATGCCGGCGGTGTCGGACCCCGGTGCCCGTCTGGTGGCTGCCGCGGTGGAGGCCGGCTTTGCCGTGAGCACGGTGCCGGGCCCGAGCGCGGCCTTGGCGGCGCTGGTGGTGAGCGGGCTCCCCACCGACCGCTTCTGTTTCGAGGGCTTTCTGCCCCGGCGCGGCGCCGAGCGCCGCCGCCGGATCGAAGCGGTCGCCGCCCAGGCGTGCACCGTCATCATCTTCGAGGCCCCGGGACGGCTGGCGACGACGTTGGGCGATCTCCTCGGTGCGTGCGGTCCCGACCGCCGCGTGGTCGTGGCCCGCGAGCTCACCAAGCTCCACGAGGAAGTATGGCGGGGGACCCTGGCCGAGGCTTCGGCCACCTTCGCCGAGCGCGAGGTGCGGGGTGAGGTCGTGGTGGTGGTGGCGGCCGACCCCGACGCCGGTCGTGCCCCGGGCGACGAGGACGTGGTCGACGCGCTGCGGGGACGGCTCGAGGCTGGTGACACCCTGCGTGACGCGGCGGCCGGGGTGGCGGGGCAGCTCGGGACCTCGCGCCGGCGCGCCTATGACCTGGCGCTCGGGCTGCGCCGGAATGCGAAGTCGTGAACGATGGTTGGATACAGCAGATCGAAGAGAGGAATGTGATGGTGGGCAGATTCGGATTGGACAAGAGCCAGGCTCCGGCGGTGGAGCCTGGTGACGCACCCGAGGGCCTGGCCCTGGCGACCTTCGCGGCCGGGTGCTTCTGGGGCGTCGAGGAGTTCTTCCTCGCCGTCCCCGGGGTGGTCGACGCCGTTTCGGGCTACACCGGTGGGGCGCGGCCCCAGCCGACCTACGAGCAGGTGTGCTCGGGGGCGACGGGGCACGCCGAAGCGGTCTTGGTGACCTTCGATCCCACCAAGGTGTCGTACGATCACCTGCTCGAGGAGTTCTGGCGTCATCACGACCCCACCACGCCCAACCGACAGGGCCCGGACGTGGGGACGCAGTACCGTTCGGCGGTCTTCGTCCATGATGCCGAGCAGGAGCGCCTGGCCAAGGAGTCTCTCGAGCAGTACCAGCACCGCTTTGGCCGGCCCATCGTGACCGAGGTGTCGCCCGCCACCACGTTCTGGCCGGCCGAGGCGTACCACCAGCGGTACGTGGAGCGCACCGGCCACGGGGCGTGTCACGTGGCCAACTGGTAGCGGGTCGGGACCGCTCGACAGGGCCGGTGCCGAGCCGGCTCGGACCGGGGCTCGGCGGGCGGTCGGTACGCTACGTCGGTGCCCAAATTCTATGTGACGACGCCGATCTACTACGTGAACGACGTGCCCCATATCGGGCACGCGTACACGATGGTGATCGCCGACGCACTGGCTCGGTGGCACCGGCTCCTAGGTGACGATGTCTTCTTCCTCACGGGAACCGACGAGCACGGAGACAAGATCGCCCGCGCCGCCGAGGCGCACGGGGTGTCCCCGAAGGATTGGGTGGATTCCACCTCACGGCGCTTCATCGAGGCGTGGGAAGGGCTCGGGATCTCCAACGACGACTTCATCCGGACCACCGAGCCCCGCCACCACCTCGCCGTCCAGCAGTTCCTCCAAAAGATCCACGACAACGGCTTCACCGAGCTCGGTGTCTACAGCGGGCTGTACTGCGTGGCGTGCGAGGACTACAAGAAGGAGTCCGAGCTCATCGACGGCAATTGCCCGATCCATGGCACGCCGGTGGAACTGCTCGAGGAGGAGAACTACTTCTTCAAGTTGAGCGCCTTCGAGGGGAGGTTGCTCGAGTGGTACGAGGCCCACCCCGACGCCGTTCGCCCGTCGTCGAAGCGCAACGAAGCCCTCGGCATCATCAAGGGCGGACTCGAGGACATCTCGATCACCCGCACCTCCACCCGTTGGGGGGTCGAGGTGCCATGGGACTCGGCCCATGTCTTCTACGTCTGGTACGACGCGCTGGTCAACTATCTCACCGCCATCGGGTACGGCGAGGACACGGCGCGCTTCGACGCGTGGTGGCCGGCGGTCCACCACATCCTGGGGAAGGACATCATCAGGTTCCACTGCGTGTGGTGGCCGGCGATGTGCATGGCGGCGGGCATCGATCCTCCTGCGCACCTGCTGGTGCACGGGTGGTTGCTGGTGTCGGGCGAGAAGATGTCGAAGTCCAAGGCCAATCAGATCGCCCCGAGCGATCTGACCGACGATTTCGGCGTCGACGCCGTCCGCTACTTCCTCCTGCGGGACACGCCCTTCGGGACCGACGGCGACTTCTCCTACGAGGGCATCACCGCCCGCTACAACGCCGATCTGGCCAATAACCTCGGGAACCTCCTGGCCCGCGTGGCGACGGTGGTGGGGTCGAAATGCGGCGGGCTCGGGCCCCGGCCCGATCCCGACAGCCGGCTCGGCACCGTGAGCGCCTCCGTGGTCCACGACGCCACCGTGGCGTGGGGTGAGGGGCAGCCGCACCTCGCGCTCGAGGCGACGTGGCGACTCATCCGTGAGACCAACGCCGAGCTCGAGACGACCGAGCCCTGGAAGCAAGAGCCCGGGCCCGAGGTGTCGAAGGTGCTCGGCAGCGCGCTCGAGGCGCTTCGCATCGTCGCCGTGCTGGTCTCGCCGGCCATGCCGGACACGAGCGCCGAGATCTGGCGCCGACTCGGCCTCGAGGGACGCCCCCAGGATGGCCGGCTGCCGCAGGACGCGACGTGGGGTGGCTACGGGGGTGGCCTGCCGGTGGAGAAGGCGTCGCCGTTGTTCCCCCGACGAAGCGAGTGACGCCGGTGGCCCCCGAACCGCCCCCGGTCGCTCGTTGGATCGACTCGCACTGCCATATCCAGGATCATTACCGGCCTGAGGGGGACGAGCTGTTCTCGGTGCTGACCGAGGCGGCCGGCGCCGGGGTGAGCGGTGTGGTGTGTGTGGGGACCGACGCCGCCACCTCCCGCCAAGCCGTGGAGTTGGCCAGGCGTGTGCGCGGCGCCATGGCCTCGGGCCCTCACCGTCCGGCCCTCCCCGGTGATTTCGGGGTGTGGGCCACGATGGGGTTGCACCCGCACGAGGCTTCCCACGGTGTCGAGGAGCTCCACGGCGCGCTTCGAGACGAGTTGGAAGCTGGACGGGGGCTCGTCGTGGCCGTGGGGGAGTGCGGGTTCGACTACCACTACGAGCACTCGCCACGCCCCGCGCAACGTGAGGCCTTCGCGGCGCAGGTCGAGCTGGCGCGCCACTACAACCTCACGCTCGTCGTCCACTCGCGCGACGCGTGGGACGACACAGTCGACGTGTTGCGGGGCGCCGGCCCACCACCGCGTACCGTGCTGCACTGCTTCACCGGAGGGCCTGACGAGGCACGGCGCTGCCTCGATCTCGGCGCCTTCCTGTCGTTCAGCGGCATCGTGACGTTCAAGGGTGCACAGGACGTGCGCGACGCGGCCGCACTGTGCCCGTTCGATCGACTCCTGGTCGAGACCGACGCTCCGTTTCTGGCTCCCGTCCCACACCGGGGCAAGCAGAACCGACCCGCATGGGTCGTCGAAGTCGGTGAGGCCGTGGCACACATCAAGGGCGTCACGCCGTTCGCACTCGCCGACACCTGCACGTCCGCCACGCGTGCCGCATTCGCCCTCACGTGAAACACGACGCACTCGGGCCAGACCAGCAAGAATCGGTGTGGCGACCAAAGTGCGCTCGGTGGCGAATTATCCCCACAAATACGTGTTTTCCACAGGGCTGGAAAGACTGGTGTTCGTGGCAGGTAGTCCTTTTGCCACGCTCTGTCGTTTCTCGTCAACGCGGCGAAATTTGACGTTCACTCGTACTCGAGCGGCGACATCTTGAAACCGACCGTGGAATTGATGGTGCGCGCGACGTCGCCTAGCGTCAGTGGTGATCCCGACGCAGTTGACATGGAGTCCGCAGAGGAAGGGTGGAGATCTGAGGACCCGCAGCGCCGGGGGGTGGCGGCATGGTGTGCAGCTGGGGTGTTGTCTCGCCTTGGTTGTGGTGCCGCTCCTCCTGCTGGCAACACCGCAGCGCGCGACGCTGCACGGCTCGAGGCACCATGCCGGTGCCGCTCGAGGCCGCGGCGACGAGACGCTGACGCGCCTGTCCACGTCGTGGACGACACCGGTGGGTTTCGCCGACCTCGTCGACGTCGCCACGCGGTCGGGCGCGTCGGTGACCCGCACCAGCTCGGCCGCCGACGAGGCCGGACCCCATACCCACGTCGTGAACGTGTCGTTCCGCCAGGTCCTGCCGACTACGACCACCACCACGGCACCAGCGGCCCCCGTGGCCACCCCCAAGCCGGCTGCCGCGGTGTCGATGGCGGTGGTCCCGGCTCCCAAGCCCCCGGCTCCGAAGCCAGTCACGACGGCACCCGCGCCGCCGGCCCACGGCAGCGTCGGACTGGCGTCGTGGTACCGGTCGCCGGACGGCACTTGTGCCAGTCCCTCCCTGGCGTTCGGCACCGTGGTCACGGTGACCGACGTCTCGACCGGAGCGTCGGCCCGGTGCACCGTCGACGACCGCGAAGCGCACAACCCGGGACGGGTGATCGACCTCTCTCCCGCCACGTTCTCCCAGCTGGCGAGCCTGGTGGTCGGCGTGTTCGAGGTGCGCCTCAGCTGGTGAGCCGCCGGCGCCCCCCGGCGGCGGCACCCTACGTCGCGTGACGCTCTCCCGCCGCCAGGTCCGCGACATCCTCGACCAGCACGGACTGGCCCCCAGCCGGGCCCTGGGCCAGAACTTCGTCGTCGACGCCAACACCGTGCGACGTATCGCCCGGCTGTCGGGAGTCGGGCCCGACACGCCTGTGGTCGAGATCGGCGCCGGCCTCGGTGCGCTCACGCTGGCGCTGGTCGAGACTGGCGCGGTCGTCACGGCGGTGGAGATCGACCGCGGGCTCGTGCCATTGCTGCGCGGTCAGGTCGAACCCCACGGTGTGCGAGTGATCGAAGCCGATGCCATGACCCTCGACTGGCCCGAGCTCCTCGCCCCGGTCGTGTCGTCGCCGCGCCCCGGGCCGTGGGTGCTGGTGGCGAACCTGCCCTACAACGTGGCCGTCCCCGTGGTGCTGCGCGCCCTCGACGAAGCCCCGAACCTGGGTTCGATGCTCGTCATGGTCCAACGCGAAGTGGGTGAACGGCTCGCGGCCCGGCCCGGCGACAAGGCCTACGGAGCGGTGTCGGTCAAGGTCGCCTACCACGCCACGGCACGCGTCGTGGGGCGCGTGCCGGCGTCGGTGTTCGTGCCCCGGCCCGCGGTGGAGTCGGTCCTGGTGCGCATCGAACGCCGTCCCGTTGTGGCCGTCGATCCTGCCGTTGTCCCGGCCTCGAGGATCTTCGAGCTGGTGCGAGCGGGCTTCGGGCATCGACGGAAGATGCTCCGCCAGTCCCTGGCCGGGGTGGTCCCGCTCGACGCCTTTGCTGCCGCGGGCATCAGCCCCGAGGCGCGCGCCGAGAATCTCGCCGTGGAGGAATGGGGGAGACTGGCGGCGTGCGCTCCCCAAGACCCCGAATCGTGACCGGCGGGGGGACACGATGGGGGTGACCGTCACTGCCCCTGCCAAGCTCACGTTGTCGCTGCGCGTGACCGGAGTCCGGGCCGACAGTCTGCATCTTCTCGACGCCGAGATGGTGTCGATCGACCTTGCCGACACGCTCACGTTCGAACCGGGTTCGGGAATCACCGTGGACGACGAGGTGTGCGGGGGGCTCGGTGTCGGGGACGTGCCCCTCGGCCCCGAGAACCTGGTGCTGCGGGCGCTCGACGTCACGCGTCGGCGCGCCGCGGTGCGTCTCGTAAAGCGCATCCCCGTCGGTGCAGGCCTCGGCGGCGGGTCCGCCGACGCCGCCGCCGTCCTGCGCTGGGCGGGGTCGACCGACCTCGCCCTGGCGGTCGGCCTCGGTGCCGACGTCCCGTTCTGCGTGCGCGGCGGACGGTCCCGGGTCACCGGGGTGGGGGAGCAGGTCGAGCCCCTCGCCTTCGAAGCGCGCCGCTTCGTCCTGCTGCTCCCACCGTTGTCGGTCGACACCGGTGCGGTTTACCGGCAGTGGGACGAGCGACGGGCCCGGTTCTCCGCTGCTGGCGACGGGGACGCCGGTGACGGCGACGCCAGTGCGAACGACCTCGAGGCCGCTGCCATCGACGTGGTGCCGGCGCTGGCGCGCTGGCGTGACGCGTTTGCGTCGCTCACGGGCCGGCGACCACGTCTGGCGGGAAGTGGCTCGTCGTGGTTCGTCGAAGGCGACTGCCGCGCTCTGGGCATCGCCGGAGACGACTTCGTGGCGATCGACGACGAGCGCGCGCCGTTGATCGAGGCGCGCACGGTGCCGGCCCACCCTGTTGTTTGAACGGCGCGTGTGTGAACGGCGCGTGTGTGAACGGCGCGTGTGTGATCAGCGTGCTGAAGGGCGCGTGCCTGAAGGGCGCGAAGGGCCCAGAGGAGAAGCGACGTTCTTGCGTTCAGACCTGAGAATGCAGCGAGAAGGAGTGGGAATTACTTCCCGGCGGCCCGTCGTTGCCAACGGGTGGCCTTCAGCATCTTCTTGTGCTTCTTCTTGCGCATGCGCTTGCGGCGCTTCTTGATCAACGATCCCATGTCTACGTGCAGGTTAGCGGCCTTTCGTCGACGACCGCCAAGTAGCCTCTGCGCCGGAAAGAGCGGAGGGACCCGGGAGGTGGACCGTGGGGTACCAACTTGTCGCCGTCGACCACGTCCAGCTGGCGATGCCCCGGGGCGGGGAGCCCGAGGCCCGGGATTTCTACCAAGCCGTCCTGGGGCTCGAGGAACGGCCCAAGCCGGCGGTCCTCGCCGCCCGGGGCGGGTGTTGGTTCTCCAACGGCCGGGTGGCGCTGCATCTCGGGGTCGAGGAGGACTTCCGCCCGGCCCGCAAGGCCCACCCCGCCTTGGTGGTGGAGGACCTCGACGCCCTGTGCGGATCGCTCGAGTCGGCTGGTCACCGGGTGCTGTTCGACGGCGAGGTGCCCGGCGTGCGCCACTGCTACGTCGACGACCCCTTCGGCAATCGAATCGAGTTGATCGAGGCGTGACATCCTACGGGAGGACCGACGCAGCGCCCCTTGGCGGGTAGTTCAATCGGCAGAACGCCGGCCTTTGGAGCCGGATGTTGGAGGTTCGAGCCCTCCCCCGCCAGCCACCAGCCATCATTCGACCCCGGGAGCGCCGCTGCTCGGGGTCGGTCTCGCTCGCCGTCAGCCGCGATCCGTAGGGTGTGGCGGGCCGCGCCGGGGGCGATGCCCTGGGAGCGTCCCGGCGCGAGAGGATGATGGGTCTTGCCACGGACCACCGACAACCGACAACGGACCACGCCCGACCCGGCGCATCCGGCCCACAACCGGTGGCGCCCGACCTGGGGCCGATGGGGACCTCCGGCCCGGGCGACGTCTTTGGCCGGCTGGGCGCTGCTGCCGTTGCGGGCCTTCCTGGGTGCCACGTTCATCTTCGCCGGGCTGCAGAAGCTCGCCAACCCGGGGTTCTTCGACGCCTCGAACCCGACGTCGATCCAAGCCCAGCTGGCCTCGGCGGCACGCGTGAGCCCGATCCACGCGCTGATCACCCATCTGCAGCACGCCGCGGTCCCCCTGGGGGTGGCCATCTCCCTGGGCGAACTCGCCGTCGGTGCGGCCACGCTCGTCGGGCTGTGGTCACGAGCCGCCGCGGTGGGCGGGATGCTCCTGTCGTTGAGCCTGTTCCTGACGGTGAGCTACCACTCCAGCCCCTATTACACGGGATCCGACATCGTCTTCCTCTTCGCCTGGACCCCCCTGCTCGTGGCGGGGGCGGGCGGCGTGCTGTCGGTGGACTCCGTGGCGCGTGACATGGCCCGGGCGCGCGCCGGCGCCGGGCCCGCCACGATGGTCCCCGTCTCCTTCGACGTCGTCCAGCGAGCCTGTGGCGTGTATGACGCCGGTCGGTGTCGAGCCATGTCGGGTGCCGCCTGTGCGCCGGCTCCGTGCCCCTATCTTCGACAAGCACCGAGCGCGACACCGGCGCCGGCACTCGGGGACATCGACCGGCGGACCTTCACGCTCCAGGGCGTCTTCGCCGGCGTCCTGGCGGGCGTGGGCCTGGGAGGCGCAGGGCTGGCGGCGGGCCTGGGCCGGCTAGGAGGGAAGTCGGGGCCATCGGCCACCCCCGTCCTGCCCCCGCCCTCATCGAGCGCCACCACCGGGACCACCGGTTCGGGGTCGGGCCCCACGACCACAGCGGTCGGACGACCGTCGGGCACGCGCATCGCGTCCGCCAGCGCCGTACCCGTGGGCGGCTCGGCCATCTTTCAGGACCCGAAGTCCGGCGACCCCGGCATCGTGGTGCACCCCGAGTCCGGGACATTCGCCGCTTTCGACGCCGTGTGTCCGCACGAAGGGTGCATCGTGGCGTTCTCGCCACCGGACAAGAAGTTCATCTGCCCGTGCCACGGGTCGGAGTACAACGGCGCCACCGGTGCGTTGCTGCGCGGTCCCTCGCCGAGGGGTCTGGGGCGCATCACGGTGAAAGAGGGCGCCGACGGAGGGCTCTACGTCACCTGAGTCCCGCCGTCACCTGAGTCCCGCCGTCACCTGAGTGCGGACGTCTCGACCCGCGGTCGGGGGTCGCTCAGTTGATGACGGTGCGCTCGCCGTCGGGGACGAAGTCCGGCGCCATCATGAGCCGGAAGCGCATGACGTCGTCACAGTGCCGGCACCGGGTGCCACGTGGCGTGATGCGACAGGCCATCACGCCGGCGAGATGGGGCATGTCGTAGCCGGCACACGTCTTGCCGTCGAGCTCCTCGGAGCAGTAAGCGATCTCACCGTCGCGATGCAAGACGAGGCAGCCGTCACAGATCAACACCGCACCCCCCTCACTTCGCCTCGTCCTCGAACCACGGGCCCCTGTGTCAACTATGGAATCGGCGTGAGCGCGGTTCGGGTCGAACAAGTGATGCACAACGGATTCCCACTGCGGGTGGTGGCAGTGTCGGGCACGACGGGGAACGTGACAGCAATGTGCAGATCGTCGGTGCCGGGAGCGGCCAGACCGATGGCTTCAGACCGGGGCCACGGTGACCGGCGCCAGGGTCAGCGGCGCTGCGCTGCAGTACGCGCAGGGGTCGCCGTCGACCACCCGACAGGCGAAGAAGCCTCCCCGATGGGGATGGTCTTCACCCGCACACTTGCGCCCGGCAGCCTGCTCGGTGCAGTAGGCGACCGTCCCGTCGCGGTGCACCACCAGCTGACCGTGGCAACTCCTCATAGTCGTGCGCTCTCCTCCATGCCGCTCGAGTCAGGACCTGTCACGAGCGGCCCCCCAACTCCGGCACCACGCTCGGCGGGAACTTCTCTTCACGAATATCGGCGCCGTGCGTGGGCGGCTTGAGGATTTCGCAACGTCTCCCCAACACAGGCCGCGATCGGTGATGAGGCTCGTCGATGCGCCCCCGCCCCTAGCGGAAGTCGCGAGATCCCTGGACGACGGGGGCGGGCCCGAGGTCGAGGGGGACGATCTTCTCGGCCACGACACTCACCACCCCGTCCACCCGCTCGATGCGCCCCCGGACCAGGAGGGCCGGTGCCCCCCGGGCCACGGGTCGCCACCGGGCCCAGGCGCCGGGGGAGCAGATGACGTTGACCATGCCGGTCTCGTCCTCGAGGTTGAGGAACACGGTGCCCTTGGCGCTCTCGGGGCGCTGACGATGCGTGACCACGCCGCCCACGAACACCTTGCCGTCGGTCTCCGCCCCCACCAACCGGCCGGCGGGGATCACCCCCATGGCGTCGAGGCGGGGGCGGGCGAGTTCCACCGCGGTCATCCCCACGGTGAGGCCGGTGGCCCACATGTCGGCTTCCACCTCCTCGAGCGGGGTGAGGTCGGGAAGCGGTGGTGCCACTTCGCCCGAGACGAGCCCCGGCAGTCGCTGCGCGGTGCCGTGCGCGAGCGCGCCGGCGGCCCACAGCGTCCGGCGCCTTCCGTGCATCTCCGGGGCGCCGTCGCGCGGGGAGAGCCCTTCGAGGGCGCTGGCGGTGGCGAGCGCCTCGAGTTGGGGGCGCCCCGTCCCGGTCCGGCGCACCAGGTCCTCCACCGACGAATAAGGGCCGCTCTCGCCGATGCGTCGTGCCACGGCCTCGCCGATCCCGCGCACCGAGGTGAGCCCCAACCTGACCTCGGGTTGGCGATCGTCGGCGGTGACGGCGAGCCCCCACTCCAACGTGGCTTGCACCCCCGACGCGTCGACGTGCGGGCGGTGCACCGTCACCCCGTGACGACGGGCATCGGCCACCAACGACTGTGGTGACCAGAACCCCATGGGCTGCGCGTTGAGCAGCCCGGCACAAAATGCCGCCGGGTAGTGCAACTTGAGCCACGCACTCGAGTACACGAGGTACGCGAACGACACGGCGTGGCTTTCGGGAAAGCCGAAGTTGGCGAAGGCGGCCAGCTTGTCCACGATCTCTCGTGCCACCGCGCCGGTGATGCCGCGCTCGGCCATGCCGGCGAAGAGCCGCTCCGACAGCCGGGCCATGCGCGCCCCGGACCGCTTGGCGCTCATGGCCTGGCGGAGCTCGTCGGCCTCGGCGGGGGTGAACCCCGCCGCGTCGATGGCGATGTGCATGAGCTGTTCCTGGAATAGCGGCACCCCGAGTGTCTTGGCCAGCGCTCGTGTGAGCAACGGGTGCGGGGGGTCGGGGGCTTCGAGGCCCTGGCGCCGACGGATGTAGGGGTGCACCGACCCCCCCTGGATGGGGCCGGGTCGGATGATGGCCACCTCGATGACGAGATCGGCGAAGCAGCGCGGCCGGATACGGGGCAGTGTGGCCATCTGGGCCCGGCTCTCCACCTGGAACACCCCCACGGTGTCGGCCCGGCACAACATGTCGTAGACGGCGTCCTCCTGCTCGAGCATGGCCAGGTCGATCTGGGCGCCGTGGGTGGCCCGGATCAGGTCGACGGTGAGGTGCACCGCCTCGAGCATGCCCAGCCCCAGCAGGTCGAACTTGACGAGGCCGGCCGCGGCACAGTCGTCTTTGTCCCATTGCAGGGCACTGCGTCCCGGGTGGCGCGCCCACTCCACCGGGCACACCTCGTCGACGGGTCGGTCGCAGAGCACCATCCCTCCCGAATGCAGGCCGAGATGGCGGGGGAAGTCGAGGATGTCGCGCGCCAGCTGCCCCACCAGCGGGGGCAGAGGACCGCCGCGGTCGAGTGGCTCACCACGGTCGACGGCCTTGGCCCACGCGTCCACGTCCTCGGGGCTGTGGCCCAGGGCCTTGCCCACGTCGCGGATGGCGGAGCGGGCGCGATAGGTGATGACGTTGGCGACCTGCGCCGCGCAGTGTCGGCCGTAACGCTCGTAGACGTAGGTGATGACCTCCTCTCGCCGGCCCGACTCGATGTCGACGTCGATGTCGGGCGGCCCGTCGCGCTCGGGGGAGAGGAACCGTTCGAACAGCAGCCCCAGGGCCACGGGGTCGGCGCGGGTGATGCCGAGCGCGAAGCAGACCGCGGAGTTGGCGGCCGAGCCCCGGCCCTGGCAGTAGATGTCCTGGCGGCGGCAGAACTCCACGATGTCCCAGACGATGAGGAAGTACCCGGCGTACCCCAGGGTGCCGATCACCTCGAGCTCGTGATGGATCTGGGCCCACGCTCCGGGCACCCGCTCTCTGGTCGGCGGGCCGTAGCGGTCCCGCGCGCCGCGGCCCACCAGCTCCACCAACCAGCTGTGCTCGTCGTACCCGGCGGGCACCTCGCAGTCGGGGAGCCCCGGAGCCACCAGGTGGAGGTCGAAGGCGCACCCCCGGCCGATCTCGGCGGCCCGGGCCACCGCGCCGGGCCAGCGGGCGAAGCGGCGTTCTTGCTCCGCGCCCGAGCGCAGATGGGCGGTAGCGGCGGAGGGGAGCCAGCCGTCGAGCTCGGCCAGCGGTTGCCGGGCCCGCACCGCGGCCAGGGTGGTGGCGAGCGGGCGCCGGGCCGGCGTGGCGTAGTGGACGTTGTTGGTGGCCACCAGGTCCACGCCCCGGGTGACCCCCAGTTGGGCGAGGGCGTCGTTGCGCGCTGTGTCGAGGGGGTCGCCGTGGTCCCAGAGTTCCACCGCCACGTCCTCCCGGCCGAAGGCCTCGACCAGCCGGTCGAGCTCGCGGCCGGCCGCAGCGGGGCCGGCGGTGGTGAGCGCGGTGGCGACCGCACCCTTGCGACATCCCGTCAGGACGACCCAGTGCCCGCCGTGGCCGTGGCCGCGGTGATGGCGGGCCAGGTCCTCCAGGGTGCAGGCGGGCCTGCCCTTCTCCCCGCCGGCCAGGTGGGCCTCGGTGATGGCCCGGCTCAGACGGGCGTACCCCTCGGGGTCGCGGGCCAGGACCACCAGGTGCGTGCCGAGCGGGTCCGGGGCCCCGGTGCGCCCCTTCGACCGGCCCCCCTCCACCAGGGTCAGCTCGGACCCGAACACCGACGCCATCCCCAGGGCCCGGGCCGTCTCGGCGAAGCGGACCACCCCGTACAGGCCGTCGTGGTCGGTGAGGGCGAGGGCGTCGAGGCCGAGCCGGGCCGCCTCGGAAACGAGCTCCTCGGGATGCGAGGCACCGTCGAGGAAGCTGAAGTTGGAATGGCAGTGGAGCTCCGCGTAGGGGGCGGTCATGGTGGCGCCGACCCCTCAGTCGTAGGTGGCTTCCAGCCACCAGCCCCCGCGCTCGCGCGTGAGCAGGTGGGCGGTACGGGCGGTGACGACCTGCATGCGGGCCTGGCGGCGCCGGCCCCGGACGGACCACCACCGCTCGTCGGACGGCCAGGGCCCCGCCCATCCGGTGACCTCGACCCAGGCCCCTCCCGCCACCGACAGCCGGGCGGGGACGGTGGTGGCCATCCCGCCCCCGGTGACCCCCACGGACCTGCCGGTGTCGTCGGTGAGCAGGGCGGGGAGGAGACGGCCGAGGACCACGGCGGGCGCAGGCGGTGGGACCTGTCCCGGCCATGGCCCTCCCGGGACCGTGCCGACCCGGGTGCGGTCCTCGTCCGGGGCCCCACCCGGATCCCCGCCGTCTCGGCCGGGTCCGGGCCAGGGGACGAACCGGGCGCGCTGGGCCGGGCCCCGCCCACCCTGGAGCCGGCCCCGGACCACGGCTTCGGGACCGAGGAGCTCCTGGACACCGGCCACGGCCCGGGCGGCCCGGGCATCGGCGTCGGACGAGTCCCCCCAGAACCCGACCTGTCGTGTCACCACGGCGGCGGCGACCCCGGGCCGGGCCGAAGGGAACAAGAGCCGGAAGCCGGGCAGCTCCCCTTCGACTCCCCGGGCCACCTGCTGGCACCGGGCGCCTTCCTTCCCGAATCGGGCGAGCACCTCGGGGCCCGGCAGGGCGGCGAACATGCCCAGGGTGCGCACCCCCAGGCGGACGAGCAGGTCGGCGAGCTCAGGCCGGTCGAGGCTGGCCACCGGCCACGGGGCGAGGAACGAGGGGGTCTCGCCCGGGGGGACGATCACCGGCCCGCCCGCCAGCCCGGCGCGGGCGGCCAGGACGGCGGCGAACAGGCCGTCGGCCACCCCCACCCCGGCAGCCAGCCCGGCCGTCCCCAGGCCGGCTGGCTCTCGGGCCGTCCCCAGGCCGGCAACGGCCTCGGCGGCCATGTGGGCCAGCACCGCGTCTCCTCCGAAGTAGCGCGACGGGCCCCGGGTGGGCACGGCGCACACCCCGGGACGCACGGGGTCGACGCGCGTGGCGAACGCCCCCAGGGCCGCCACCACGGCGTCGAACGCCCGTGCCTCTCGGCCGAGCTCCTGTTCCTCAAGGATGCCGGGGCACCAGATCGCGAGCAGCCGCTGCACCTTCTCCCTCCACCTCTCTATTGCTGTTGCTGTTGTCGCTGTTGTCCGGCCCACCCGCCACCACCTGGCCCGAGGGGGCCGGGAGCCACAGGCCCACCCGCACCGGTCGGGCGGCGGCACGGCGACCGCAGGCCCGGACCTCCAGGTGACGACCCTGGAGATGGCCGTGGCCGGCCTCGACCCCCTCCCATTTCCCGGCTTCGACGGTGAGCTGGACATCGGCCCCCTCGGGCCACCCCCGGGACCCCAGCACCACCAGCACCCCCCGGCGCTCGCGGGCGCGGGCGGCCAGCCGGCGGGCCACCCCCGGTCGCACGACCCCGGGCGGTCGGACGAGCACGGCGTCCATGCCGTCGAAGAGGGTGGCCGCCACCTGGGCCCACAGGGGCCCGGGACGGGGGACGAGCACGAGGTGCCCGAGGTTCACCCCGAGCTCGGCACAGGCCACCATCCCCGGGTCGGCCGTGCCCACGGCTGCGCACCACGAGGCGGCCGAGGCGGCGGCGAGGAGCGCGAACGCCAGCGTGGTGCCACCACCAGCGCCGCCGCCCTCGGCGCCGGGGGTGCCATCACCGGCCCCGACGGTCACGACGCCACCCCGTTGCATGCCTCCTCGGGGAAAGAGGGGAACGAGGGCGGGGAGCAGCGGCAGGAGCTGGTCCCGGCTCGAGGAGGTGGGCCGGGCCCGGGCGGCCAGGGTCGTGCTGATGTGACCCGCACCTACAGGGCGTTTTCCCTGCTGTGGTGGCATGAACGGGGCCGGGGTACCGGAGCTGCGGGGGCCCATGATCGGACACTATCGAACATGTGTTCGATTCACCACACCGGGAATTCCCGGCCCCCCGGCTCCGGGACGGGACACGGTGCGGTGGTCAGAGACCTCCCAGGCCCACGTCCCGCCCCGTCCCCGGGGCCCGGACCGGGAGCCGGAGCCCGCGCTCGGGCCCCAGCGCCACGGAACGCCACGGCTCGGTGGCGAACCAGGGCGTGAGCCCGACCCAACCCATCTGGTTGCGCTCGTCGACCACCAGGGCCATGCCCGGCTCCCCCCGCGCCACGACGTCCACGGGCAGCCGCCGCCGCATGACCGTCGAGGTGGTCACCGTCGGCCCCGGCTCGCCACGCACAGAGCGCGGCCCGAGCACCATCCGGGTCAGCACGGCGCCCATCCCCCCCGGGCCCGACACCGGGGCGCTCACCGAGCGGGTGTGCACCTCGTGCTCGCCCGCCAGCGCCGACAGCGCCTCCAGGGTGCGCACGTCCCCGATCCCTCCCAGCACCACGGTGGTGCCGAACAACGAAAGGAATCCGTCGGCGGCAGATCCCCACCGACCCCGGGCCTGGGACAGGTCCTGGAGACACGCCAAGGTAAGAAGTCCCTGGCCAGCGCCCTCGCTGACCAGGGCCGGGAGGTCGGGGATGGGGGCGATGTTGGCCACCTCGTCCAGCGCCAGCACGACCGGTGGGGGGCGGGTCCCTGGCGTCGTGGCGGCCCCGGCCCAGGCCGCCGACCGTGCATAGGCAGCGGTGCGGATGTCGGTGAGCAATCCCACCACCAGGGGAGCGGCCACGGCCTGGTGCCGGCCCGTGGCGCAGATATAGAGCGTGGCCGAGGAGTCGCAGAAGGCCCCGGCGTCGAAGTCCGGCGCCACCGTCGTGGCCAGGGCGGCCTCGCTGCGGTAGGCGGCCAGCACCCCCGATGCGGTGGACCAGATGCCGCTCTGCTCCCGGGGGTCGGTGGCGGCGATCCCCGCCAGCAGGTCGCCGGGGCGGACCGCCCCGTTGCGGTCGAGGACCCCGAGCGCGGTGGCGGCGTTGCGCCGGTCGACCCACGAGAGCACCGTGGCCAGGTCGGCCCCGTCGAGCGCCGCGGCATGCAACGTGGGTGCGAGCAGCGATTCGGCCCGCTCGGTCCAGTGGTCGCCGGCCCCTGCGCCCGACGCGTCGCGCCCGGGCCCGGGCCGAGCCGCACCTACCAGGCTCCTGGCCACGAGCAGCGCGTCGTCCCAGTTGCGGCAGCTCTGCACCGGCGACCACCGCACCCGTTGCACTCCCGGTGGGGTATCGACGGTGCCGCTCGGGTCATAGAGCAGGCACGGTCCGACCGTGCCACGCGCCGGCGCCGTGGCCCGCAGCACGTCGGGCTTGGTCGACGTCGACACCACCGCGCCCGGTGCACCGAGCACGGTGGGAACCACGATGGACGACGTCTTTCCCGATCGCGGTGGTCCGAGCACGAGCACGGCCTGTTCGGCCCCCGCCCATACCGGACCGACCGATCCCGCGCCCAGATACACACCGGCGTGTACAGCACCGACAGTGGCGCGAATCGTTGCCAACCCCCCGTCATCGCGTCTGATTTCGTCGTCACCGTGCCTGGCCTCGCCTGCGCCTGCAGGCGTGACATCGTCACGCTCCGACGTGGGGGAAAACGCTTCGCGTCGCGAAACATTGGCACGCGACCTCGTGTTCACACCGTCTTGGGACGGATTCACACCGTCTCCGGACGAAACCTCGGCACGCCCTGACGCACCGACAACGTGCCCGGGATACCGAGCAGCAAGAACGGATCGGCGGTGTCGAGCACACCGCGACGGGTTTCCACCTGCAACTTTCTGAGTCGCACGATCCGTCCGATCTGCGGACCCAGCGTGACCGTCACTTCGAGATGCAGCTCCCCGTCATCATCGACTTCCGCATCGACGACGATGACGTCGTACGTATCGTCAGGCAAGGGCGGCATGGCCAAAAATCCTTGCAAACACGGGCTTTCCCGTCCATAGGCAATGTGCGGCCACCACCGGCACGGCGTCGCCGGTTCGCACCGCGGCGTCGCGGACCGGGCGCGTAACGCGCCGTTTCCTTGCTGAGTTCCTCGCGCGCGTCCTCGCGCCGCTGCGCGCTCCGCGTGGCGCGCGATCACGCAAATGCTTGCTTTTGCCGCGAAAACCTTCTTTGATTAGTGAGATTGCATTTCCCGGAGGAGGTGCGGTGAACAAGTCGGGACTGATCGACGCGGTCAGCAAGACGTCGTCGTTGGCGAAACGCGATGCCGAGGAAGCGGTCAACGCGCTCGTCCACGTGGTCTCGAAAGAGGCTCGGTCAGGTCGGCGTGTGGTGATTGCGGGATTCGGCAGCTTCAATCCCACGCACCGTGGTGCTCGCATGGGACGCAATCCACGGACAGGAGCACCGGTCAGCATCTCGGCGTCCCGGGGAGTGCGCTTTGCAGCCAGCGGGATGCTCAAGGACATCCTCAACGGCAAGGCCGCTCCTCCGGCACTGAAGGTGTTGTCGGCGCCGGCGAAGAAGTCGTCCAGGGCGGCGGCGAAGAAGAAGGCGGCGGCGAACCGGCCGTCGAGGGTCGCAGCCAAGACGGCGGCGAAGAAAGCCACCACCAAGACCACGAAGAGAGTCGCCACCAGAGCCACCAAGATCTCGACCCAGAAGGCGGTCAAGAGCACCGCTGGACGGGCATCGAAAAAGGTCGTCGGGCGCGCCCCGGTCAGAAAGACGACGCGCGCCCCGGCGAGGAAAGCAGCAAAGAAATCGGCCAGAAAGGCCGCCGGACGAGCTCCGGCGAGGAAAGCAATAAAGCGATCGGCCAAGAAGGCCGTTAGGAGGGCGTAAAGCATGGCAGTCAAGCGGGCAAGAAAGACCGCAAAGCGGGCGCCGGCACGGAAAGCCGCCAAGCGCACCACGGCTCGTAAGGCCGTAAAGCGCACCACGGCTCGTAAGGCCGTAAAGCGGGCTCCGGCACGGAAGGCCGCCAAGAAGGCCACCAAGAAGCGGGCGACCGCCAAGAAGGCCACCAAGCGGGCTCCGGCGCGCAAGGCGACCAAGAAGCGGGCACCGGCACGCAAGGCCACCAAGAAGCGGGCTCCGGCACGCAAGGCGACCAAGAAGCGGGCTCCGGCACGCAAGGCGACCAAGAAGCG
>DATCBU010000034.1:0-27276 GCA_036511675.1 Acidimicrobiales bacterium
ACCGCGCCGTCAAGCCGTCAGCGCGCCGGGCCGCATCGCGCCGTCAGGCCGTCACCGCGCTCCGGGCCGCTCCGCCGTACAGCTCGGCGGCTCGCCAGCAGTACCAGGCCACCGCCGAACGATAGGGCCGGAAAGCGTCACCGAGGGGGGCCAGCTCGCGCGCACTGGGCATGGGGATGGCCCACGCCACACCGAAGCCCTTGCGCACCCCCAGGTCGCCGGTGGGCCAGACGTCGAGCCGGCGCAGCTGGAACATCAAGAACATCTCCGCCGTCCAGCGCCCGATGCCCCGCACCGCGGTCAGGCGCTCGATCACCTCTTCGTCGCCTTCGCGTGCCAGGCCGCGGGGGTCGAGGACCACCGTCCCGTCCAGGACCTTGGCCGCCAGGTCGCACACCGACGCCGCCTTGTTGCCCGACAGGCCCGCGGCGCGCAGGTCCTCGGGCGCGAGGGCGAGCATCGCGGCGGGGGTCACCTCTCCTCCCAGGGCGGTGACGAGACGTCGGTGGATGGTGGAGGCCGCCGCCCCGGCGAGCTGTTGGAAGACGATCGACTCCACCAGTGCGGCGAAATGGGTGCCGTCGGGCGGCGACAGCCGGGGCAGGCCGAAGGTGTCGACGAGTCCTGCCATGACCCGGTCGCGCTGGGCCAGCTGCCGGGCCGCCGCCGACAGGGTGCGGGCCCGCCGGGCCCCGGAACCGGCCCTCTCGGCCATGGCCGTCATGAGGGGGTCAATTGGTGGCGGACATCGACGAGGTGGTGGCGCACCTCGTGCACGGTGTGGACCGCCACCCACCGCAGCGACCGCTCGGTGCGGGCGGGGTAGGTGTAGATGACCCGGCGTTCCCAGTCCGAGTCGTCCAGCCGGGCCAGGACGCGGGCGAACATCGCCGCCGCGTCGGTCATCTGCCGGGCCACCGAGGTCGGGTCCTGCCCGCCGTAGCCGTCGTGCTCCACCCGCTCGTCGCGGCCCATGGGCTCGAAGCTGGCGCGGTCCCGCCGCCGCGCCGCCAACACCCGTTCGCGTTGGACGAGCAAGACGTCGCGGGTGTGGCACCCGTACTCGAGCGGGGACCACACCGCGGGCTGCGGCCGGCGGGCCGGGTCGGAGGAGGCGGCGCCCAGGACGGCGACGAACGTCGCCACACCGGCCACGATGGCCGGGCCGGCGCCGGGCGCCTGGTCGAGGTCGTACTCGAATCCGCATGGCCCGCAGCGCTCCACCGGCTCAGCGGAGGGACTGGGCCTCGAACTCGACCACGGCATCGTCGAGGGGCAGCACCACCTCGGGCCGGAGGTACTGATGGGACTCGGCCTCGAGACGAACGGCGGTGCCCCAGGCCGTGAACCCGATGGCGTGGTTGGCGAACCACATGGGCCCCTCCGAGACGCGCACGGCCACGATGCCCTGGGCACCCATGTCCAGCGCGGAGCGCTGCATGTGCTCCATGCCGGCCTCGCGCGCCGCGTACATGGCCTCGGTGAAGTTGGTGAGCTCGACATTCTGCGAGGACTGGCGCATGGTGGTGCCCATCGAGCGCCGGGGGGCGTAGACGAAGCTCGCCCCGAAGGCGAGCCCGATGGGGCCCCAGCCCGCATTGTGCAGGAGCGTGAAGTCGCGCGCCGAGAGGTCCGAGACGAAGGGCGAGCTCCGGTCCTTGCCCCGCACGGGTCGCACCGCCGTCCCGGTCAGCTCGACGTCGACATGGTGGCGCTGCACCTCGACCTCGACGCGCACACCCACCACCCCGTGGCCGCGGACGTTGGCGCACTGCTCTTCGAGGTGCCGGGCCGCAGACCGGACGGCTTGGTTGTGGGCCTCGGACGCGGCGGTGATCTCCCCGGATCCCCATGTCCACACCATGGGGGGGATCGAGACCACCGACGAGCCGAAGACGACGTCTACCGCCTCCCACCCGATGCTGTGGAGGAGGAGCCCCTCGTCGACCGAGAGGTCCGAGGTCACCGCCCGGCCCGGGGGGTCGTGCGAGGGCGAGCCCAACGAGGCTGCCGCCTGTCGCATCTCGGCCCGGAGGTCGGTGTCCGCCGGCGCGGCGCCGGCCCGGGTCGGTTCGCTCATGTCAGCCGCACCGTGGGTCGGGGCGCGGGGAGGGGGTCGAAGTCCTTGAACCGACGCACCCGGGTCCCGCGCAGCGCGCACTCGATGACCTCGTCGCCCTGGGCCAGGCTCTGGGTGTTGGCCACGATCGACGCACCCTGCAGGGTGTCGTTGCCGAGCTGGCTCCGGACATGCTCGCGTGCGAGCGACCGGGCTGCGATGTGCGCCCTCGACAGCTGCTCGACCTCCGACACCGGGAGATAGCCGCCACCGAATCTCGACAGCGTGCCCTCCATCAGCATCTCGGTGACGCAGTACGCCCACACCCGCACCGACGACAACGCCGCGACCACCGACACCGGCATGTAGCCGGCCTCGACCAGCTTGGCCAGGCGCTGGCCCGCCAGATACGTCGTCCACGGTGTGCCACCGGGTGGGGCGGCACCGCCTTGCACCACCACGGCCGTCCCCAGGATGTGGAACTCCGTGACGTTCATGTCCGCCAGGTGCCGGGTGGTGTCGACGACCCCGATGATGCCGTGGGCGCCGACTTCGGCGGCCTCTTCGACCATGCGCGCATAGGCGGAGCCGAAGCCCTGGGCCCAGGCGGACTCGACCCAGGGCTGCTGGTAGTTCTGGCCCCAGATGCGGTGCTCGTTGGAATAGACGTAGCCCCCGTGGGGACAGCTGTAGGTCTCGGAGTACGCGCCCCGGGGCGCATTGCCCCCGAAGGCGTAGGGCGTCATGCCGCGCATGTAGGGCGATCCCGATCCGTACCAGCCCCACTGCATGACGCAGAACCCCTGGACCAGTCCCACGGGCTCCAAGCCCATCTGCAGACAGGCCGCGAAGTCCGGGACGGTCAGCCCCGAGGAGAACGACGAGCCCCCGAGGCGCCGGCCGGCGGCTTCGGGGAGATCGCCGTCGGCGCCGCCCCCGCCCTGTGCGGGCGGGCCGTCGTCGTCGGGCTCGGTGGGTCCGGACGCGACCATCAGTTGTCGAGGGAGATCACGGTGATCGGCTTGGGCAGCGTCACGTCCCCCGCCGACTTCGTCACGGCCGTGCCCAGCGACAGGAACTCGATGGTGTGCGAGCCCCATTGATGGGACTTCTCCTCGAGCCGGACCCCGACGATCCCGGTGGCCCCCAGGGTGTTGGCCTCGTCCTGCATCCTGGTCATCGCCAGCTCGCGGGCCTCGTAGAGCGCCTGGGTGAAGTTGGGCAGCTCGACGTTCTGGCCCACGGTGCCGAGGGTCTGGCCGATGCCGCGGTGGGCGATGTGGAACACACACGTCCCCATGACCAGACCCTGGGGCACGTACCCGGTCTGCATGATGGTCCAGAAATCCTGGCCCGACAGGTCCGAGGTGAAGGGCTTGCCCAGCTTGTTGCGATGCGACGTGCCGTCTTCGGCTTTCACCGCTGTGCCCACGGCGATGAACTCCGCCGCGTCACGACCCCACTCGTAGTAGTTGACGTCCAGGCGCACGCCCACGACGCCGTCGGCGCCCAACTGGTCGGCTTCTTCCTCCATCCGGGTCATGGCCAGCTCGCGGGCGTTGTACATGGCCTCGGTCAGCTTGGTCAGCTCCTGGCTCTTGCTCCAGCGACGGGCCTGGATCCCGGTGTGGTAGATCGACGAGCCCATCACGAAGCCCAAGGGGTGAAAGCCCGCCTCTTTGATGAGGAGGAACTCGTTGACCGAAAGGTCCGAGGTGAACAGGCCGTGCTCGAGCTCCTCGAGGCGGTGCCCGGCCTCTTTGGGGAGATCCTGGGGTTGGGTCATGGCGAACCTCCGATGACGATTCTCTCGAGAGCCTGACGGGCACCTTCGCTGTGGGTTGCTTCTTGCTGCAGGGCGGTCAACAGTCGTTTCAACCAGCTGTCGAGGTCGACCGACTCGCTGCGGATCCGGATGCCTCCCGACGAATGGGCCACCGAGCATCGCACCGTGCCCCCGTCCACCTGGGCGCGCATGACGTCGTCGCCCAGGGTCACCTCGAGCGCCTTCACCTCGTCGGACTTGCGAAAGCGCCCGCCGGCCCGGTCGACCACGACTCTGGGCCCGAGGACCTCGGCGAGCTGGCCGGCCAGGACCTTGAGCATGATGTGGACGTCGGTGGCGTTGGACTGGAGCATCGCCGCGGCCATGTCGAGGTCGAAGGCGTCGTCCGCTTCACCCATGTCGGCCTCCTGGCGCCCGAGCCGTGGACCTCGGGGACGGTCTCCTCACCTTAGGAGGGTCCGATGTGCTGGTTGGCGAGCTGACGGTTGGCGAGCACGGGCACCGGGCCAGGCTAGGCCCGAGGATCGCACCCCGGGCGTGCGGGTCAGCCGGCGTGTCCGGCCGATCCCCGAGAAGTGCGGAGGTGGGATGGCTACGGTTACGGCGTCGCGCCCGGAGCCGACCGGGGCAGGAGATCGAGGGGGAATCATGAAGACACGTCGACGGATCCTGTTCGGGGTACTCGCCCTGGCCTTGCCGGTCACCGGGTTCGCGGTCTTGGGGACACCGAGTATCTTCGCCGGTGCGTCGGCCCCGGCCTTCCCCGTGGCGTGCAAGATCACCGCCACCGTGACCTTCTCCCCCGCCCTCACCGCCGGCGGTACGCATACGACCAGCGCCGCCGCGGTGACCACAGTCACCATCTCATTGGGACATCTGGCCGGCTGTCTCTCCGCCGCCCCGATCGAAGCACCGGGCCACGGTGACCTCCCCACCACGGTGATCAAGTTCCCCGCCACCAAGCTGGGGGCGAGGTCCTACGCCACGGGGTACTGCCCGGCCTTCGACGGGACCTCCACCAAAACCCTCAAGGCCTTCAAGGGCCTGACGCTCCCCGTGACGTGGAGCCCGGCGACGGAGGGCTCGTCGAAATTCATCGTGACGAAGGCCACGCCGGCCACCAACTCGGACTCCGAGGTGGGCTTTGCGCTGGCCGGCAAGGAGGTCTTCGGCTCCTACGCCGAGAAGACGCTCAACCAGATCACGGTGTTCATCGACAAGGCGGACTCGGCCATCTTGCGCACCTCGTGCGCCGGCGCCCAGACGGTGTCCTCGGTCACCTTCGACAACGCCAACAGCGTGGCCATCCTCTGACCCCCACGGGAGCCGGACCCTGACCGGCGATCGGGCCCTGCGTCACAAAAACAGTGCCCCTCAGGCACAGAGGAGGAGCACCCTGGTGCCTGGAGGGGACTTCAGTCGGGGCGCCTCGATGCCGACATCTAGGCGAAGGTCCGAGAGTCCGACCACGCCCGGGGGGAACGCCATGGACGCTCATGTCCACCTCACTGTTCCACCTGCGGCCGATACGGCGCGGCTTCTGACCCGCAATCAACGCTGGGGCGTCTACTACCGGTCGTTGGTGGGGGACATCGAGGGCCGACTCGAGTTCCGCCAGATCCGCTCGGACAGGCTTCGGGCCGATGAGGTGGACCCCACCGACGCCGACGCCGTGGTCGCCCACGTCGAACGACGACTCCAGGCCGCGGGGTACGACACGGCCCTGCGGGCCCCCGAAGGCGATCCCGTCGTCGCCGGCTGGGACATCCAGCGGCGAGGTGCCGGCTGAGGCCCACCCCCGGCCCTGCCCTCAGGGCTCCTCGTTCGCGTCGTCGATGAACTCGAGGAAGGGACTCGAGGGGAGGTAGTCGGCGGGAACGTCGCGGGGGCGCCGGTAGTGCTGGACCAGGAACACGTTGGCGGTGGCCTCGTCCTCTCCGATGACCCCACACAGCGAGATGTCGCGGGCGTCGGAGAAGACCTCGGTCGGCTCGAGGTCGCCGGCCACGACATCGGAGTACTGCTCCAGCGAGATGCGGGCCACGAGGCAGTAGACACAGCCGTCGGGGGCCCGGCCCACGCGGCGACCCACCATGCAGTGGTCGGGGCCGTCGTCGACCACGTAGACGGCGTCGTCGTCGTCGCCCCATCGGCGCCGGATACGGCCTTCCTCCCCCGGCTCCAGATGCCGGTGGGAGTGCATGCGGATGCCCATGGCCCACAGCGGCGCCGGGGGGATGGCGTCCTCGCCGTCAGGGACGTCGGATGGACCGGGGCCGGCGGAGCCGTCGAGGTCGACGTCGGAGGCCGTAGGCGGCTCGCCGACCTCCTCGTTCGCCGTGCCGATCTCCTCGTTCGCCATACGGGGCTCCTCGCGTGAGGACTCCCGTCTAGCTGCCCGAGCCGGTGCCGGTCCACCCCGGAGGGTATGAATACGGTGTGACTCGAGCACCGGCCCCGGCCGGGTCCCACGGCCGCGCCGCCGACCCCGGGTTCTGTGCGGCCTGCGGGCGGCCCGGCGGGGAGTGTGCGGGGTGCGGGCGCGAGCTCGACCCGCCCCGGTTCTGTGGGGCCTGCGGGCGCCGCATGGCCGTCATGGTCACGCCGACGGGGTACCTGGCGCGCTGTCGCGACCACGGGGTGGAGGGTGCGGGCTGAGCATCGCCCCGGACCGTGGGAGAATCGGGGTTATGGACCGCATCGGCGTCGTCGACACCATGTTCGCCCGCTACGACATGGGGGCCGAGGCCGTCGACGAGCTCAAGCAGTGCCCGGGCTTCGGCGAGCGCTTCGAGGTGATCAGGCGGACGGTGCCGGGCTTCAAGGACCTGGGCGTGGCGTGCAAGAAGATCATCGAGCAGGAGGGTTGCGCCATCGTGGTCGCCCTCGGCATGCCCGGCAAGGCCGCCATCGACCAGGTGTGCGCCCACGAGGCGTCGCAGGGGATCATGCTCGCCCAACTGCTGACGAGTACCCACGTGCTCGAGGTGTTCGTCCACGAGAACGAGGAAGAGGACCCGGCTCGCCTCGCCGCGGTGTGCGTGGACCGGGCCCGCAAGCACGCCCGCAACGCGTACTGGATGCTGTACGAGCCCGACCAGTTGATGCGACGCGCCGGCCAGGGTGTGCGCCAGGGCTACGGCGACGCCGGGCCCATCACCGCGCCGCACACCTGATCACCCCAGTCCCAGGCCGAAGTCCGCTTCCCGCCCCCGGCCCGCCCCTCGGTCGGGGCCCGGCGCCAACGCCATGCCCCGGGCCTCCAGCATCCGCTCGAGATCCCCGCGCTGCGGGGTGAAGTCGCGCCCAGCCACGAGGTGACGCCGTTCCCCCACCCCACGGCGCTCGATCCGATCGGTGTGCTCGGCCGTGGTGGGCAGCGACCACAACAGGCGGTCCGACGCCGCCTCCACCGCGGCGGCGGGGGCGCCCTCGGCCTGCGAGCCGCACCACGCCTGGACGACGTCTCGACGGGTCACGGTCGCTCCCCGACGTCCCAGTTCCCCGGCCACCCGCTCCTGGGCCGCCAGGGCGGGGCCGGGCGCCGAATGACGTGGCACCCGGTCGAGCACGGCGCCGAGCTCGTCGGGCCCGAGACCCACGGCTCGGGCGCGCCGTTCCCACGAGGGGCGGAGGTCGTCGACCGAGCGGTGGGTGTCGCGCGCCGGGCGGGTGGCATGCCCGGCGATGGCTCGGGCCCTGCTCCCCCCCAGGCCGCGAGCCGAGAGGTGCTCGGCGATGGCCACGGCCCGCTGCGAGAAGACGAGCCGGGTCTCGGGGCCGATTCCCGCCACATCGGCACGGCCGTGGCGAAGCGGCTCCCACGCCACGCCCAGTCGCGTGGTGAGCTCGTGACGGAGCTGGACGTGGTACAGCGCGCCCGCGGCCGGCGCGTGGGCGTAGAGGCCGCGGCCGTCGAGCGCGGTGAAGTTGCCCTCGGGACCGCGCCCGAGGTTGGCCATCACGACATGGCTGTGCAGATGGGGGTCGAGGGCACGACTCACCCGGTGCACGAATCCGGCCGACGCCACGGCGTCGGCCTCCACCGGGACGGCGACCCCGGCGCTGCTTCGGCGGACCGCCACGGCGTGGCGCTCGACGTAGCCGAGGGCGGCGTCGACGGCCTGCACGTGGGCGGCGCGCACCTCGTCCGCCACCTCGGGTGGGCTCAGGGCGTGGAGCACGCTCACCGACTTCGGGGCGCAGAAACTGAGGTCGAAGGCCGCCACCGTGACCCGGTCATGGGCCCGGCCCAGACGCCGCCGCGTCAGGGGGTGGTCGCCTTCGAGCACCGCTCCCAGCGCGTCGCCGTCCACCTCACCGCGCAGTCCCAGGGCGGCCGCTCCGGTGCCGAGCCAACGACCGGGAGCCTCGATCCCCGTGCCGGGCCCGTGGCCCGCCACCTCGAGGTAGTAGGCGTGCCCGCCCTTGCGCACCTTGGCCACCCGCAGCACCCGAGCACCGTGACGCGGACACCTCGACGGCAACCTCGCCGGCGACCTTGCCCCCGGACACGGGTCGATGGCACCGCACTCAGGGCGTGGGCGTGCTCCGATACCGGGCCAGCAGCTGACGCGCCGCCTGGCGCCCGGTCTCGGCCAGCTCCGGAGGGTCGAGGACCTCGGCGTGCGGGCCCAGCCGCAGCAAGAGGCGGCCGAACCACACCGTGCTCGCCACGGCCAGGGTGACACCGGTGCGCCCGTCGGGCAGAGGCTCGGATGTGGAATTGAGCAGCGCCTCGGTGATCCACACGGCGTCGTCGTCCACTGCCAGGCGCGTGACCGTGGCCTCGGGCCCGGGGACGAACGCCTCCGAGCTCTGAGGTCCCGCATCGTCACCGTCGGTGTCGCTGTCCCCGGCCCCGTGGCACGCGGGCTCCCCCGTGAGCCGGGCGGCGGAGACCCGGTCGACGCGGAAGCGCCGCATACCGGTCACGTTGTGGCAGTACCCGTCGAGGTACCACTGGCCCTCGATCAACCGCACCGACACCGGGTCGACCACACGCGTCGACTCCCGGTCGCTCGAGGCCGAGTAGTACACCAGCTCGAGTTGCTGCCCGGCGTCGGACGCCTCGCGGATCACCGCCAGGTGCGCGGGCTCGCGCAGGTCGACGCGCAGGAGGCCGCGACCGCCGAGGACGGCCTCGAGTTTCGCCAGGGCGCGCCGCAGCGCGCCGTCGGGATCAGCACCGGGCACGGCCAAGATGGCGCGCGCCGACGCCGCCAGGGCGAATCCCTCGGCGGCAGTGAGGCGTCGGGGCCGCGCCAGCTCGGTCCCCAGATCGGCGATGACTTCCTGGTCGTCGACGATGATCTCCATGAGCTGGTCCGGCGAGTACGGCGGCAGTCCGCAGCAGGCGGCCAGCTCGAGGTCGGCGATGAGCTCGTCGGCGTCGAGCCCGAAACGCTCGGACAGCTCCGACACCGTGGCCCGCCCCTGGCGAGCCAACCACGTGAGCACGGCCAAGAGGCGCAGCAGGCGCGACCCGGCGTCGACGCGGGCGGTCATGACGCGCCGGCCACGGCCTCGAGCCACGACACCACGCCGGCTCGAACCTCGTCGGGCCCGATGACCTCGGCGTGGTCGCCCAACTCGAAGAGCCACGACCGCAGCGCGGCGGTGTTGGTCACCTCGAGGTGCAGCACCACCGACCCATCGTCGTGGCGGCGCTCCAACGCCGACTCCCCCACCTCGTCGAGCACCAACCCGGCGAGGGCGGCGTCCACGTGCACCACCACGGTGACCACCGCACCGTCGCCGATCTGCCACGGGACATCGGGGAGCGCGGCGTCGGGGTCGAAGCCGTCGGGAAGGAGCACCGAGCCCGGTGCCGCCGCGGACAGCTCCCCGTTCATGCGGTCCACCCGGAACGTGCGCGGCGCGGCGCGGTCGAGGTCGTGGCCGACGAGGTACCACCACCCGCCGTGGAACCGCAGTTGGGCGGGATCGACCCGGCGTCGTTCGCGGCGGTAGTCGAAGCTGACCGTGGCTCGCGCCCGGAGCGCGGCGTGCAGGACGGGCAGGGCCGGAAGCGCGGGGAGCTCGGCCACCGGTCGCGCCCCGGTCGACGCCGGGAGTCCCAGGCGCCACAGCGCATCCCGACCACTAGGATCGCCGAGGTGGACCCCGGCGACGGCGAGGTTCAGGGCCGCCTGCTCGTCCGGCGCCAGATCGAGGTCGGGCAGGTAGTAGTCCTCGGGACGAATGAGGTACCCCACCTGCTCGGGGCCGTCGATGGGCATGGCCGTGACCTCGATCCCACCGTCTCGCAAGGTGCGCTTGTCGCGCTCGAAGGCCTGACGACGCGCCTCGCCCTCCTGGACCGGGTACCCGGGCACCTCGGACGCGATCTCGCGCAGCGACTTCGGCCGCTGATCGCGCAGCAGCACGAGCACCAGGTCGGTGAGCCGCTCGAGCCTGTCCACCATGGGCGAGAGCGTAGGCGGCGCCACGCGCCGTCCCGACGGCCTCGACGACCATGCGCCGGGGCGCGGCCATGAGGGCGATGGTCCTCGCCGCCGCACCCCACGCCCTGCGGTCGGTGGTCGCCGGCGATCCGTTGGCCTTCCACCTCCACCTGGTGGCATGGCTCGCCATCGCCGCTGTGGCGCTCGCCTACGGCCTCGGCCTCCGCCACCTCGGAGGGCAACCGGGGCCCGGCACTCTTCCCACCCGGCACCAGCTCCGGTGCATGGCGGGCGCACTCGCCGCCCTCGTCCTCGCCCTCACCTGGCCCCTCGCCGACCTCGCCGCGCACTGGTCGCTCACCGCGCTCGTGGTGCAGCGCCTGCTGCTGACCCTCGCCGCCGCACCGCTGTTGTTGCTGGCCATGCCCGCCCCCCTCCTGGCGTTCCTCACGCGCCCCGCACCGCTCGACGCGTGTCTGGAGGTCCTCACCCGTCCCGTGGTGGCGGTGGTGACCTTCAGCGTCGTCGCCGTCGGCACGCTCCTCACCCCCGCCGTCGCCGCCCAGGCATCGTCCCCGTGGTGGCGCGCCCTCACCGATGTGGCCCTGCTGTTCGGGGGGGCGGTGTTGTGGGGCCCGGTCCTGCGCCACATCCCCGGAACGCACCGCACCACCCCCGTGGCCGCCACGGCGTACTTGTTCATCCAGTCGGTGATCCCCACCTTCCCGGCCATCATCTATGTCTTCGCCCGCCACCCGCTGTATGAGGCGTTCATCAATGTGCGCGTCGCATTCGGGTTCTCTCGCCTCGTCGACCAGCAGTTGGCCGGGGTGATCGCCAAGGTGGCGACGCTCCCGGTGTTGTGGAGCGCGGCGTGGGTCTCGTTGCTGCGCGCCCAGCGGGCCGAGGACGGCGCCGAAGGCGACGACGGGGAGCCCCTCACCTGGGCCGAGGTCGAGCGGCAGTTGGAGCGGGCGGCCCGGGCGCAACGAAAAGGCCACGTCCGAGAGGGGCGGCGGCGCCACGCCTGGGCCGGCCCGCGCCCCATCGCCCTGCCGTGGGCCGATCCCCCCGAGCCTGAGGACGGGGCCGACCCCGCCGATCCCCCCGGTGCGAGCGGACCGGGGTCACCGGGCGGCTAAGAGCGGACCGCGGGGTCGGGGTCGATCGAGCCGGCCCAGGGCGAGATGGCGGAACCGAACCGGCTCCTTCTCGAGCACGAACGTGGCCAGCAGCGTGTTCTGCGGCGTCGAGACGACGACCATGGCGAAGTGGCCCACCCCCGAGGCCGGAATCTTGCCCGCCGGGCGCCTGACCTGCGACAGGCGGAAGTCTCCCCGGTAGGCGACGAGGCAGACGTTGTGCAAAGGGGTGGACGAGCGTTGCTCGAGCACCGCTTCCACCTGATGGACGTGGGCCAAGGTGGAGTCCGCGACGAGCCGCACCCCGGCGAACTCACCCCGGTCGTGCACGGCGTCGGCCGCCAGGGCCAGGGCATGGAAGCACGGGCTCGAGTTCGTCCCGAGGGTGTCGCGTGCCGCGGTGCAGCCCGACAGCCACGACGAGCCCACCACCACCACGGCGACGACGCTCAGCCGCCGTGCTCTGCGGCCCCCGCGTCCGAACCTCACCCCACCCGGTCGCTTCATCACCGGCCTCCTCACGACGCTGGCTCCCTCACGACACTTGCTCGTTCACGACACTGGCCCCCTCACGACACTGGCTCATTCAAGACCCCTTCGGGACGCGGTTCGGAGGTGGTGACCGACCGACCCGACCACACCAGGTACCCCCACGTCGCCCAGCCGATGGGCAGCTCGGCCCAGAAGCTCAAGATCCGGTAGAGGAGCACGGCCGCCACGGTCGAGGACTCGGCCCCGCCGAACTGGACCAGGGCGATGGTGAGGCTCCCTTCGACCACGCCCAGGCCTCCGGGGGTGATGGGGAGGTTGGCGGCGAGTTGACCGGCCCCGTAGGCGAGGAGAAGCCCCCGCCACGGGATGCCGGCCCCGATGGCCAGGAACGAGAGCGCCAGACACCCGCAGTCCAGAACCCAGTTGGCCACCCCCCAGACCACCACCGAGACAACCTGTCGGACATCCAGCGAGACCACGGTGAGCCGGCCGATGATGCGGTCGATGTGGTCGGCCAGCTCACCGTGGGGCCAACCCACCACCCGCCACGAGGCCCGGACCAGCGCCGAGACCAGCCACACCAGTGCACGTCTCTGGAGAAAGACCGCACCCAGGGCGATGGCCCCCACCAGCACGGCCACGGTGACCCCGACCAGGTCGAGGCCGGCCCCCTCGGCGCCGGCCACCGTCACCCCCGCCGCCGCCACCACGGCCAGGGTGACCGAAGCGGCCACGAACACCGCGGCCAGGGTCCAGCCCGCCAGCGCCTCGTCGGCGCCGCGGCGTCGGTACTGGCCGAAGGCGAACACGGCGGAGACCACGGGGCCCGCCGGCATGGAATTGGCGATGGCCGTGGACGCCACCGTCACCCCCGTGAGCCGAAGCGTGGACACCTCCACATGGCCCGCGGCGAGCAGGCGCTTCTGGATCTGGGCGAACGCCACCAACGACCCGAGCTCGACCACCACCGCCAGGGCCAACCACCACCAACGGAGGTGCTCGAGATATTTCGACGCCCCCGAGAGCTCGCCGGTGCGACCGGTGAGGGCCCACAGGGCGAGGCCGGCCAGCGCCAACCCGACCACGTACTTCAACCACGGCCAGGCGCGCCGAAGCCACGACAGCCTCGACGTCCGCTCCATCACGTCGCCGCGGGCTCCACGAGGATCTTGACGTGCTCGTCGGGGTGGGCGAGCGCTTCGAAGGCCCCGGGCACACCGTCGAGGTCCACCGTGCCGGTGATCATGGGCGACGCATCGATGTCGCCCTCGGCCAGGGCGCGCAGGGCGCCGGCGAACTCGTCGATGCCGTAGGCCAGGGCGAAGTGCAGCGACAATTCCTTGGCGATGGCGAAGAACGGGAGGATCTGGTCCGGCTCCATGCACACCCCCACCACGGCCACCCGTGTGCCGGGGGGCAGGGAGCTCAGCAACTGCTGGAGCATGCCGGGCACCCCCACCGCCTCGAAGGCGACGAGAGGACGACGCCCGTCCACGCGCCGCCAGGCGTCCACGACACCTTCCTCGGCCGGGTCCACGACTTCGGTCGCCCCCATGGTGCGCGCCATGTCCCGACGTTTCGGGGACAGGTCGGCGGCCACGATCGACTCGACGCCGATGGCCCGCAACCCGGCGATGACCGCCAGCCCGACGGGACCGCATCCCACCACGACGGCGCTGTCGCCCGCCGCGGCCCCCGAGCGGGCCACCCCGTGGATCCCCACGGCCAGGGGCTCGGTGAGCGCGGCGTGGCGGGAGTCAAGCCCGTTGGGGACCTCGAGGGCGAGCCCGGCGGACAGGACCATGTACTGGGCATAGCCACCGGGGTAGGCGTTGTTGTACGCCAGCTGGTGCAGTCCGGTGGAAGAGAGCAGCACCGGGATCGACACCACCCGCGCCCCGGGCGCGGGGCCCTGGGTGTCGGGGCCGAGCTCGACGACTTGGGCACAGAACTCGTGGCCCATCACGATGTCGCGCTTCAAGTCGATGGGCGCCATCCCCATGCCCTGCGAGCCCATCGACGGGAGCATGGCGTCGGTCATCGACACCATGCTCTCGCCGTGGCGCAAGAAGTGGAGGTCGGACCCGCAGATCCCACAGGCCAGGATGCGCACCAGCATCTGGCCGGTCTCGGGACGAGGGTCGTCGGTGTCGTCGACCACGAGCCGACCCTGTCGCATCACACACGCACGCATCGCCGCCACCCTTCGTTTCCGTCGGGACAGATCGTGACACAGCACCTGGGCCGGGGCGGCTCGCACATGGCGCCCCAGCCTTCCTCCTAACATGAGCGCCAGTGGCGACCGTGTCTCTGACCCCCGGGTCCCAGGCGCGGGCATCTGCGGGTCCCGGGTCGGGCTGGGGCACGCAGGTCCCCCTGCGCACCCACGTCCCGGGCTCGGTACGCGCCAGCGTCGAGTCCCTGGAGGGCCGCACGGTGGTGGTGGCGCGCTCGGTCTCGGGACACCACCGCGGCGCGCTGACCCAGGACGACGGCGACACCATCGCCGAGGCGGCGCGGGTGGCGCTGGCCGAACGACTCCCCCTGGTAGTGGTCCTGGCGTCGTCGGGATCAGAGGTCTCCGAGGGAATCGACGCCCTGCACGGATGGGGGCGCGCCGCGGCGGCCATGGCGGCGTGCTCGGGGTCGGTCCCCGTCCTGGCCGCGGTGACCGGTGCGGCCATCTCGGGACCATCGCTTTTGCTCGGCCTCGCCGATGTCACGGTGATGACACCCGACGCCTTCGCCTTTGTGTCGGGCCCCGACGCGGTGGAGGGGTTCACCGGGATGCGGGTGGGCCTCCATGACCTCGGCGGCGCCGCCATGCACGCGCGCACGAGTGGGCTGTGCGCGCTGCTGGCCGCCGATGTCGACGCCGTGGACGGGCTGCTCGGGGCGGTGCTCGAGTACCTTCCCGACAACGCCGACGGGGAGCCGCCGCGGCTGCCCACCGACGATCCCACCGGTCGCGCCACGCCCGCGCTGCGGGAATTGGTCCCTGCCGCCGCATCCGCCTCGTATGACGTACGCGACGTGATCCGGGCCATGGTCGACGACGGCGACCTCCTGGAACTCCGCGCCGGATGGGCGTCGCATCTCGTCACGGCGCTGGCCAGTGTGGGCGGCATGCCCATCGGCGTGGTGGCCAACCAACCGCGCGTCCTGGCGGGCACCTTGGACATCCCGGCGTCGCAGAAAGGGGCGCGCTTCGTCCACTTCTGCGACGCCTTCAACCTGCCGATCGTCACGCTCGTGGACACACCGGGGTTCCTCCCCGGCAAGGACCTGGAGTGGCGGGGGATGATCCGTCACGGGGCCGAGCTCGCCTTCGCCTATGCCGAGGCGAGCGTGCCGCGGGTGTGCATCGTGCTGCGCAAGGCCTACGGAGGGGCCTACATCGTCATGGACTCCAAGGGCATCGGCAACGACCTGTGCCTGGCCTGGCCGTCGGCCGAGATCGCCGTGATGGGAGCGCCCGGCGCCGTCCAGATCCTCAACCGCAACGCTGACGAGCACGAGCGCCGGGTGCTCGAGGAGCAATACGACGCCGAGCTCCTCACACCCTGGGTGGCCGCTGAGCGGGGTTTCGTCGACGAGGTGATCGACCCCGCCGAGACCCGCCCGGCCCTGCACCGGGCCCTCGCCGTCTTGTCGTCGCGGCGCGAGTTCCTCCCCGAGCGAAAGCACGACGCCGGGCCCATGTGACCCCCGCCTGGACGGCCCTGCCTGGGAGGGCACGGTCCCGGCCCAGGCAGGGCGGGTATGGGTATTGGGAACGAGTTGATCCCTTGTTGGGGAGCGCGTTAGAACGGACGCGGAGAGTGGTGTGATTGCGCCAGAGCCCCCGCTTCGAACGGGACCAGGCTGGGCGCCGGGGGCGAGGCTGAGGGCATGGGGAATCACGGGAACCGGGAAGACCGGCATCGGCTGCTGAAGGGTGGCGCCCAGACCGATGCGGTCGCAGCGCCATCAGACCTCGCTCCCGGGGACGACACCGACACGCGCGCCGCCGACGCCCACGCCGCCGCCGTGCAGTCGCTCGGCCAGGCCGGTGTCATGGGTGTCACCACCGCCGATGTCGGGACACACCGCGAGCGGGTCCGCCAGAGCAAGCTGCGCCGGTTGGCACTGATCCTGACCCCCTTCGCCATCTGGTTCGTGGTGCGCGCCACGGTGCTGCACCGCGGGCCCTTCGGGTTCCCCCACATCCCGTCGGGGCTCACCCCCTATCTTCCGGGTTTCCTTCTCATCGTCATCCTGGGCTCGGTGATGGTTCTCCCGCTCCTCGGGGCGGGGCGCTCCCCGCACATCCTGTACCGACCCAATGAGATCGACGTCCACTTCGACGACGTGCGCGGCGCGCCCGTGGTCGTCGACGAGGTCGTGAAGACCCTCAACCTCTTTCTCGCCCACAAGACCTTCGCCGACCACATGGGGGGATCGGCCCGCCGGGCCATCCTGTTCGAGGGCCCACCGGGAACGGGCAAGACCTACATGGCCAAGGCCATGGCCGCCGAAGCCGGCGTGCCGTTCCTCTTCGTGTCGTCATCGGCGTTCCAGTCCATGTTCTACGGACAGACGAACCGCAAGATCCGCTCGTACTTCCGGGAGCTTCGCAAGTACGCCCGGCGGGAGGGCGGTGCGATCGGCTTCATCGAGGAGATCGACGCCATCGGCGGCGCCCGGGGCGGCATGGGCAACGGTCGCCACCACGACGGTGTGGCCGGGGTCGTCAACGAGCTGCTGATCCAGCTCCAGTCCTTCGACCAGCCTCCGAAGTCGATCCGGCTGCGCGGCGCCTTGGTCGACTTCGTGAACAACTGGCTTCCCTCGGGTCGCCACTTCGACAAGCCCGCCAACCCGCCCGCCAACATCCTCGTGATCGGCGCCACCAACCGCGCCGCCGACCTCGACCCCGCCCTCGTGCGCCCGGGCCGCTTCGACCGCTCCATCTACTTCGACCTGCCGTCGAAGTCGGGTCGGCGCGAGATCCTCGACTACTACCTGGCCAAGAAGGCCCATGACGCCGAGCTCGACGACCCGGCCAAGCGCGACACGCTGGCCGCCATGACCTTCGGGTACTCACCGGTCATGCTCGAGCACCTTCTCGACGAAGCGCTCGTGTGGGCACTGCGTCGGAACGCCACGGGGCTCGGATGGGACGACATCCAGCAGGCCAAGATGACCGAGGAGATCGGCCTGGCACAGCCCGTCGAGTACGTCGAAGCCGAACGTCGGACCATCGCCACCCACGAGTCGGGTCACGCCACGGTGGCATGGCTCGTCGGCAAGGGTCGCAAGATGGAGGTCCTCTCCATCGTGAAGCGCAAGGACGCCCTCGGGCTCCTGTCGCATTCCGAGGAGGAGGAGCGCTTCACCAAGACCCGCACCGAGATCGAGGCCCTCATCCAGATCGCCTTCGGGGGCATGGTGGCCGAAGAGATGTTCTTCGGCGAGACGAGCTCGGGTGTGTCATCGGACCTCCAGGCCGCCACGGTGGCCGCCTGCCAAATGGTGGGAAGCCTGGGGATGGGGAGCACGCTTATCTCCTTCGCCGCGCTCGACATGCCGGGCAACATCGTCAGCAAGGTCACCGCCTTCGACTCCGGCCGCGAAGAAGTCGAGCGACTGTTGCGCGACGCCAAGGAAAGCGTCCGCACCATGCTCGAGGACAACCGCAACGTGATCGAGGCGCTGCGCGACTCGCTGCTCGAGCGCGACGAGCTCGTCGGCAAAGAGATCCTGGACGTGATCGCGTCGGCCGCGCCTATGCCGAGCGAGCTACCGGGCTGACGAGTCACACAGTCCGACTCGGCATACGGAGTTGGTTGTCCATCGCCCCGTCCGGGGCATAGACGCGACGATGGCCCCCGCCGAAGCGAGGTCCATCGTCTTTCTTAACTGTCCTCAGCGACTCAGCACCAGGCTGAGCGCTTCAGATGGTGGTACCGATCAGTTCCCGGCAGGAGCAGCGGAGTAGCTGACTCCCCACTTGAAGGCGACAGACGTCTGCGACGGGTACCCGGCGTTGCATGCGGCCTGAGCGGCGGCACCGGTCTTCATGCCGTAGAACACGCCGGCCGTGGTTGCAAATTGCGGCGCATGCCCGGCGATGGAGAACGGAACTCCCGAGTCACCGACCAATGTCGACGGGGTGGACTCGAGATCCACCGCGTACCAGCACGTCGTGGTCTTGGCGCTGTAGACCGCCAGCTCCACGCCCTGGGAGTCGTTGCCGGCCGACGAGTCGACGACCTTGACGCTGACGCAGTTGCCGGGACTCGTGTTGCACGCCGTGTTGTCGACCCAGGCGAACTCCGGCGCGGAGCCCAGGAACTCGTTAACAGCCGTCATAGGGGTGTTGGCAGTCTGGTTGTAGCTGGCCGAGTTCTGATACAGGGCCTTGACCTCGGTCAGCGCGTTGGTCAGGTTCGACTGCGCAGCGCGGTCTCCGGCCGAGTTGGCAACCCCGAGGAACGTGGGGATGGCGATGGCGAGCAGGATGGCGATGATCAACAGGACCACCATGAGCTCGATCAGGGTGAAGCCGGCTTCAGCCGCCCCGTCTCCCTCGATCTCCTGCATACGTGTCTCACGCAGTCGCGTGAGCATGGACTTGAGCATGGACTTCCTCCCTTAATGTGCAATGGCTATCGGAACAACTATCGGCCGTGCTGCACAGCTCCTTTAGGGCGTTGAGCAGATTTCCCCAATGACCGAACAATGGGATTGGACTTCCCGGTGCTCAGTGGGAGTCGGCCGTGGTGGCGGCGGCACAGACGTTCTGCTGCCCGGAGCTGTAGTAGATGTTGCCGGTCAGATCCAGGGTGTAGCCGGTCGTGGCGGGGTTGATCGTTGCACCCCCGGTGGCGATGGCGCCCCCGTTGATCGTGATGCTGGTGACCGTGAACAGCCGCGGGAATGTGTCCAGGCCCTTCAAGAAGGCGGACATCTGGCCATAGGTTCCCGTCAGAGTGAACGTCACGACAACCGGATTGGCCCCGCCCTTTGCTGTCGCTGTCGCAGCCTGGGTGACGCTGATGCTGGGCGTGTTGGGGTCACCGCTGGCGACCGCGAGCGCGGTCACCTGGTTGAAGAAGCTGTCCACACTCGGTGTCCCGGGGATCTCGCCGAGATCCTTCGACAGAGCCTGGCAATTGGACACCAGATGGGCCTTGGCCGCCTTGAGCGTCGTGAGCTCGGTTTGGAGATGCATTTGCTGCGATTCGAGCTGCGTCTGCTGGGCGTGAAGACTCGAGAGCTTGCTCCCCTCGGGTGAGATCCACGCCACCAAGACGATGAGGGCGAGGACGAGAGCACCGACGCCGGTGAGGATCGGGATTCGGTACCGCTTGATCTGGTCCATTAGAAGCCTGCGTTCTTGATCAGGTTGGACGTGGGCAACAGCCACAGCGTCGAGGAGAACGTGACGCTGGTATTCGCTCCGGCCACCGGCGTGTTGGCAACCGAGCTCACACCGGGCGGGCTGAACATCGGGGACGCCGTGAGGTTGTCGATCCACAAGGCCACGGGGTCGAAGTGTGCCGAAATCGGGAAGTTCCCCGACAATCCCATCGACAGGGACCCGATGGATCCGGCCACCGGCGTCGAACTGGCGGAAGACGCCGTTGCCGTCGTGCTGGCGGTGGCTGCTCCCGCCGTCAGGCCGGAGCCCGTGAACGTGTTGACGCTCAACCCCGTCGGAATGCGGCTACCGAGCTGGGCGACCACAGCCGACCAGTCGACGGCTGTGCTCCCGAGCGTGGTGACTTGGGTCTTGGCCACTCGAAGCTCGTTGTTGATGGCCACGACCTTGTCGTACTTCGGGATCTGGGCGTTGAGCCCGGCCACCGCGCTGTGGAGGTTGCTCACACCGTTCTGGGCACTGTGCACCTGCAGGAATCGGCCGGCGCTGGCGGCCACAAGCAGAAGCACGACCACACCGGCAGCCACGAACGCCTTGCGGGCCACCTGGCGCTCGAAGGCGCGCTGGGTAACCTCGGGCGGCACCAGATTGAACTTCTTGACCGACGGGTTCGGCTCAGGGAGCGCCAGACCGATGGGAGTGGCCAGCACCGGTTCGATGCTCGCCGCCTGTTCGGGATCGAGGTCGATCTTCGACAGGTCGAGTCGCTCCAAGGGTGACACGTGCTCGACGGGAATGCGGACCTGGGCCCGCAGTTCCTTGACCAGACCCCGCAGGCGGGCCCCTCCGCCAGTAAGGAGCACTCTGGCGATAGGTGCACGACCGGGAAGGGTGGCGAAGTACTGGACCGAGTTCCGGATCTCCCCCACCAGCTCGGCGATGGCCGGCTGCACGGCGCTCTCGGCTGAGGTCACTTGGGCGGAGACTTCGCCGAGACGACGCTTGATGCCTTCGGCGTCGATCAGCGGGAGGTCGAGCGCGGAGGCCACCGCCGCGGTGGCGGCATTTCCCCCCGTGCCGATGGTCCGGACGAACTGGGGGCGTCCGTGTTGATGGACGACCACGACCGTCAGACCGGCCCCGATGGAGACGATGGCCTCGGGGCGCTCGGCGGCCACCGAAGGGTCGCCGAGGGCGCGCACCAGGGCCGACGACACGAGGTCGACGCCTTCGACGATGAGGCCGGCCTGCTCGGCCGCCTTGACCACGCCTTCCACCAGATCGCGATGGGCGGCGGCCACCAACACCCGTCGGGTCTTGGTGCCGTCGGATGCGGTGTTGTCGGACAGGACCTGCGCGGAGAGGATCGTCTTGTCGGGCGGGAAGGGGATGACCTCTTCGGACTGGAAGCGCACGGCGCTGTCAACGTCTTCGTCGGGCACCCAGGGCAGGTCGAGCTCGCGCGTGATGGCGCGCAAGCCGGCGATGCCGACCACGACCGATTTGGACTGGAATTTCCCGTTCTGCCACAGGCGGGCGATGGCGTCCGATACGGCGGAGAGATCCTGCACCTCACCGTCGACAATGGCACCCGGGGGCAGGCCGACTTGCCCGAAGGCAACGAGCACCGGGGCTCCGGATCCGAACTCGAGCTCGGCGGCGCGCACCGCGCTCGTGCCGATGTCAAGTCCTACTACCTGTGCCATGTCGCCGATCTCCTGGTCACGGTTTTGCCCCCACGAGTACGGGGGGATGGTCACGAACGGGCATTACATCCGCCATGCGTGTAGTTATCGGCAGGGAGCCCCGACGCCTTGACGGAATACCCATGGCGAGTAGCAGGAGGATGCCAGCGTTCACGATCCCCCACCACGCCCACTCACCGAGGTGAGATTCGCTACAGACCGTGACGCCCACAGCCGCGGCGAGGCCCACCACCCAGTGCCAAGGGGAGCCTCGCATCACCAAGACCAGCCCGACGGCGAGTACGGGCCAGACATAGAACGAGACCATGACCGATTCGGTGAAGCACCTCAGGGCCAACGCGAATGCGACCGCCAGCGCGATCATCTCGGGGCGGTCCCGCCACCGTCGCGAGATCCACCCAGTGGCACAAGCGAGGACCACGGCAACGACGCGCCCGGGGCCAGCGGCAACGCTTAGTGCATGGCCCGATCCCCCCAATCTGGGGGCCAGAGACGTCCACGGAGTCCGGTGATCGATGTTGGGGAAGTTGGGCTGGTCGACAAGAGCACGGGCAGTGACATGGAACTCGGCCGCGAGAGGGGTGGCGAGCAACAGCATCGCCGGAAGCGTCACCCGGACGAGCAAGGGGAGGGCCCGGCTCTTCCCGGCCAAGGCCAGGATCACGGGCAGCATGAGGACGACGACGGGCTGCGTCGCCACCGCCGCTCCGAAGAGCCACCCCGCCCCGTTCCACCGGCCGTCGAGGGCGAGCACCAACGCGTAGATGGCCAGTGCCACCGCCACGGCGTCTTCGGGGTGACCCCACATCACCGACACGTTCCACAGCACGACACCTTCGGCGACACACAACAGCCTTCGCCGCCCCCGACCCACGCCCAGCCGCTCGGCCAGCGCGTCACAGGCGAAGATGGCACTGCAGCTCATCAGGATCTCGTAGGGACCGAGAACGAGCCACGCCGTGGGATGGAGAAGGATGTACGGAAAGCTCTCGGACATGCCGAAGGTACCCGTCAGCATCGCGACGGGGGCGAACAGAAGAAGGATCCCGGGAAAGGTCACAAGCCCTGTGCCCGCTCCATAGATGTTTCCGAGATCGCCCCATCCGATAAAATGGGCGGAACGATACGCACCCCAGATATCCCAGGGGACGAGCCAGCCGTGCGTGTGACGGACCAAGGGTGCCCACAGCAGGCAGAACGCCATCCCCGTTGCCAACGACACTACGGTGACACCGATTGGCCACGAGTGACGACGCAAGCCTGTCGCCATTCGGTGACCCATGGGGTCGTCGACAATAGAAGTGGGCATCGAACTCAAGCTCTTGCAGGAGAGCGGCTCAGTGCGTCGGGACAGCTTTGATGTAGCTGAACATGGGCAGGTACATGCTGATGACCATGATGCCGACCCCGGCGCCCATGAACACGGTCATGATCGGCTCGAGCATCGACGTGAGGTTGTTGACCGTGATCTCCACCTCGCCGTCGTAGAACTCCCCGACCTTGTGCAACATCCCGTCGAGCGCACCGGTCTGCTCGCCGACCTCCACCATCTGGGTGAGCAGCGACGGGATCACTTCCTCGTGATCGCGCAGCGTGTCCGCCAGTGCCCGTCCTTCGCGCACTCCTGCCTTGGAATCGAGCAGGACGTTCCCGATCACCTGGTTGCCGGCGGTATCGGACACGATGTCGAGCGACTCCAGGATGGGAACACCGGCCTGGATCAGCGACCCCAATGTGTGCGACAAGCGGGCCAGTGACACCTTGTGGACAAGAGGCCCAAAGATGGGCGGCTTGAGCTTGAAGCCGTCCCACTTCAGTCGTCCTTCGGGAGTCTTGATCCAACGCCGGAGCAGGACAATTCCCACCACCAGCATGGCGACGAGGAGGACGGCCCACACACTCAACACGATCTTGGAGATCCCGATCACGACCTGCGTGGGCAACGGCAGTTTGGCGTGCAGGGAGGCGAAGAGCTTCTGGAACACCGGGACAATGAAGATGAGCAGAGCCAAGAAGATGACGACCATCACGCTCAACACGATGATCGGATAGGTCATGGCGGAGCGGACCTTGCGCCGCAGGACGGCCTGCTTCTCGATGGTCGAGGCCAGCTCGAGCAGGACTTCGTCGAGGTGCCCTCCGGCCTCTCCGGCTTGGACCATGGTCACGAACAAAGTGTTGAACACCTTGGGATGCTTGGCACAGGCGCCCGACAGCGACGAGCCGCGCTCGACCTCCATCCGCACCTCGCCGAGGACCCTCGCCAGCTCCTTGTTCTCGACCTGGCCGGCGAGGATGCCGAGCGACCGGACGACGGACAGTCCGGAGTCGATCATGGTGGCCAACTGGCGGGTGACGACGGCGATCTCATTGAGCTTGACGCGGTTGGTGAATCCGGGGATCGAGATCTCCCGGTGCACGTTCACCCCGGTTTTGGGCGTGACGGCCAACGGGAGATACCCCATCTCGCGGAGCTTCCCGACGACCAGCGCCAGGCTGTCGCCCTCGAGCTGGCCCTCCACCAGGTTCCCGGTGCGGTCCCTCACCTTGTAGTCGAATGTCATTGCCATGATGGGCTCCTACTACGCGTTCAGGTGGTTGCGAAGGTCTTCTTCGCTGCGGCACCGGTCGAACGCGACTGCTTCGGTGATCCGTCCGGCCCGCACCAATTTCGACAGGCCCTGGTCCATCGTCTGCATGCCGTACTGACCACCGGTCTGCATCAACGAGTAGATCTGGTGGGTCTTCGCACTCCGGACGAGGTTGCGGATGGCGGCCGTGCAGATCATGACCTCACACGCGGCCAGACGACCCGTTCCGTCGGCGTTGAGCAGCAGCTGTTGGGTCACCACGCCTTCGAGCGACCCCGCCAGCATGGTCCGGATCTGGTCCTGCTGGTTGGAGGGGAACACGTCGATGATGCGGTCGATGGTCTGAGGAGCGTCCTGGGTGTGCAGCGTGCCGAAGACGAGGTGCCCCGTCTCCGCCGCCGTGAGGGCCATGGAGATGGTCTCGAGGTCACGCATTTCACCGACGAGGATGACATCGGGGTCCTCGCGCAGCACCCGGCGCAGCGCCTCGGAGAACGACATGGTGTCTTGTCCGACCTCGCGCTGGTTGACCATGGCCCGCTTGTGGGTGTGCAAGAACTCGATGGGGTCCTCCACGGTGACGATGTGCAGTGGCTTGGTGCGGTTGATGATGTCCACTAGCGACGCCAGGGTGGTCGACTTCCCCGATCCGGTGGGACCGGTGACGAGGACGAGCCCGTGCCGCATATCGGTGAAAGACCGGATGGCATCGGGAATTCCCAGGACCTCGAAAGGCGGGATCTCGTGCGGGATGGCACGCATTGCCGCCGCCACGGTCCCCCGCTGTTGGAAGACGTTGAGCCGGAAGCGACCCACGTCCACGATCGAGTGCGAGGTGTCGAGTTCCTTCTCGGCCTCGAAACGCTCTCGCATGGTCTGGGGGAGGATCCCGAAGACCATGTCTCGGATCATCTCGTTGTTGAGCACCGGGCAGCCTTCGATGGGCCGGATGGCACCGTGCAGGCGGATGCAGGCCGGTAGGCCCGTCGTGACGTGGAGGTCCGATGCGCCGACGCTGACCGCGTAACGCAGGAGGTCATCGAGATGCAGCGCCTCGGTCTCGGGTTGGTTGGGATTGGCGTGCAGGACCCCGCTCTGGCCGCTGTTACTGGTGGCATGGGCCGTCCCGTTGCCCACCGTCGCACCCAGAGGGGGCGCAGGTGCCGACCCGTTGGTCGGCGGTGGGGGGGTCTGCGGCGGGGGGGGCGGCGGAGCGGCTTGCTGCGGTTCGATCGACGCCAGCACGCGCTCGATGGCGATCGGGTTGGCCAGCACGGGTATGACGACGTGGCCCACGAGCACCGACAGCGCCCGCACGTCGTCCTCGTCGGGCGGATCACCGAAGGCGGTGGTCAGCTGGTCCCCGTCGAGGCGGTAGCCGACGGCTCCGTATTCGCGCGCCACGGTCGCCGGCGTCGAGGCCAGGGCCTGGTCGCTGGGACGGTCGTGGTCGAGGTCCACCACAGGCAGCCGGGTGAGCTGAGAGAGCAGACCGAGGACCACTTCCTGAGAGGTCACGTCGCGCGAGATGAGCAGGGCCGGGAACGAAGAGCCCCGGTCGGTCGCCTCGCTGAGCACGGGCGCCACCTCGGCGTCAGTGGCGTATCCGTCGGTGACGATGGAGTGGGCCAGACGGCGGGCCCACTCGACGCGGGTGTTGGCAGACGGGCTCATGCGACGACCCGGAGCACTTCCTCGAGGGTTGTCTCACCCTCGAGGGCCTTGCGAATGCCGCTACGGCGCAGGGTCACCATGCCCTGTTCGACCGCGAGTTTGTGAATGTCATCAGCCGTACCTCCCTCGATGATCATCCGCTCAACGTCTTCGGTGACGACGAGGAGCTCGAGGAGCGCTTTGCGTCCCCGGTATCCGGTGTTGGAACATGCCGGGCAGCCGACGGCCCGGTGCAGCATTGGCGTTGTGGCATCGGCGTACACCTCGGCCGGTTTCCACCCCGCCGCCACGATGTCGGCTTCGGTGGCTTCATAGGGCTCTCGACAATGGACACACAGTCGGCGCGCCAGGCGTTGTGCCAGCGCCCCGGTGATGGCGGAGGTGACGAGGAAGGGCTCGATTCCCATCTCGACCAGACGCATCGGCGTGCTGGCGGCGTTGTTGGTGTGCAGAGTGGCCAGCACCATGTGGCCCGTGAGAGCGGCCTCGATCGAGATCAATGCGGTCTCGCGGTCACGGATCTCCCCCACCAGCACGATGTCGGGGTCCGATCGCAGGATCGACCGCAAGGCGGCGGCGAAGGTGAGGCCGGCCTTGACGTTGAGCTGCACCTGCGTGATGCCCTTGATGCGGAGCTCGACGGGATCCTCGACGGTGATGATGTTCTTCTCGGGATTGTTGAGCGCGGACAACGTGGCGTAGAGGGTGGTGGTCTTGCCCGATCCCGTGGGACCGGTCACGAGAATCGTCCCGTAGGGCCGGTTGAAGACCTCTTGGTAGATCGACATCAGATCGGCGTCGAAGCCGAGGTCCTCGAAGCCCAACACCACGTTGGTCTTGTCCAGAACTCGCATGACGATCTTCTCGCCGTAGATCGTGGGGAGCGTGGCCATGCGCAGGTCGATGGGGCGGTTGCCGACCGAGAGCGACAGCCGGCCGTCCTGGGGCAGGCGGTGCTCGGCGATGTTGAGGTCGGCCATGACCTTGAGACGCGTCGTGACCGCCGAGGCGATGGCCCGGGGGGCGGTCGAGATGTCGTGGAGGACGCCGTCGATCCGGTACCGGATCCGCAGGTTCTCCCCCGTGGGCTCCACGTGGATGTCCGAGGCCCGCTCGTTGAGGGCCTGGAGGACCAGAAGGTTCACATAGCGGACGATGGGGGCGTCGTCGACGACGGCCTGGATGTTCCCGAGCCCCTCCTCGCCGAGGTCCTCGAAGCCCGACGCAGCCGCGGTGGCCACCTCGCTGGCATCGCCACCCTGGTGGTACGCCTTGTCGATGTACGTGCTGATTTGGGACCGCGTGGCCACGACCGTGGCGAAGTTGCGCCCGATGATCGTGCGCAGGTCGTCCATGGCGAACACGTCGGTGGGGTTGGACGCCGCCACTACGGGCACGCCGTCGCGCAGGGCGATGACGAGCACGTTGTGATGCCGGGCCGTGGCTTCGGGAAGGTGGTATGCGGCGGCGAAGTCGACACTCTGGATCTCGAGGTCGACGAATTCGAGGCCCATCTCCTGGGCCATGCCCCACATGAGGTCGGCCTCGGTGACGAGTCCGCGCAGCGTGAGGATGCGGGCGATGGCCTGGCCCGAGCGGGCCCGCTCCTCGAGGACGTCTTCCATCTCCTCGAGCGACACGCGCTCGCCCTCGACCAAGACCCGGGCCAGGGGCGGGAATCCCGCCAGCCCCTCGGGCACCTCTTCGGTGGTTACGGAATCGCTGTGCTGTTCGTATTCTCCGACGACTTCGTCGACCAGGTCGGCCGCGGCGACCACGTCGGCCACCACCACCGCCGCGGTCTCGCTCGGGAGATCGACGGAACCCGAGACGGGTGGGTCGGACCCGTCGGTCGCCGTGTTTCCATCGATGTCAGAGCCATGGGCGACGCCATCGTCCGCGGACGCCTCCGCCACACGACTGGTCCCGAGCGTGGTGTCCATCACCTGGAGTGCGGCGGCGAGGACGTCCTCGGGCCGCTCGAGCTTCCCTGGCACCTCAGACGACGCGGGGGCGGGAGGCGCCGAAGGTGAGGGCGGAGCCGCCATCGGGG
>DATCBU010000035.1:0-2935 GCA_036511675.1 Acidimicrobiales bacterium
CCCGCGCCGGCCGGCTCGGATCCTGTGCTCATGACCATGACGCGTGCGCGGTCCGAGGTCAACGACCGTGCATCCGGGCCGGACGGGCATGGGTCGCAAGTCCCATATCCCACGCTGACAAGAGCATTTTTTGTCACGAAGAGCGCTGATTTCACCACGAAAACAGTTGGAGTAGCCGAGGTAGTCGTTTAAGCTGAGCCATTCATGAACCGCGATGACCTAGACCGACTGCTCCGCGTCCTCTCCGATCTCGACGGCTCGGATATGCACATCAAGGCCGGCGCCCCGCCGCGGGTCCGCGTCGACGGACTCCTGCGGACCCTCGAGGGCGAGGCCGACTTCACCGAAGAGGAGACGCTGGCGCTGGCGCGCGAGATCATGCCGCCCAAGATCCTCGCCATCTTCGAGGAGAAGCGCGAGGCCGACTTCGCCTACGCAGTCCCGGGACTCGGGCGGTTCCGCACCAACGCCTTCTACCAACGCTCGTCGGTCGCCCTCGCCATGCGCAGGGTGCAGACCAACGCCGCCACCTTCGAAGATCTGCGTCTGCCCGATGTGGTGCGCCGTCTGAGCGAACATCACCGGGGGCTCGTGCTGGTGACGGGTCCGACCGGCTCGGGCAAGACCACGACGCTGGCCGCAATGGTGGACCACATCAACCATGTGCGTTCGTGCCATGTCATCACCATCGAGGACCCCATCGAATATCTCCACAAGGACGATCTGGCCGCCATCGATCAACGCGAGGTCGGGTTCGACACCGACAGCTTCAGCTCCGCCATGCGGACCATTCTTCGCCAGGACCCCGACGTGATCCTGGTGGGTGAGATGCGCGACCCCGAGACCGTCCACACCGCCTTGACGGCGGCCGAGACCGGGCACCTCGTGTTCTCGACACTGCACACCACCACGGCCACCGAGACGGTCAACAGGATCGTGGACTTCTTCCCACCGCATCAGCAGGGACAGGTCCGTGTGAGTTTGGCCGGAGCCCTCACGGGGACGATCTGTCAGCGCCTCATCCCCCGCGCTGACGGCAAGGGGCGGGTTCCCGCACTTGAGATCATGGTCGTGAACGGACGGATCCAACAGGCGATCCTCGACCCCATCCAGACGTCAGACATCAACGAGATCATGGCTGAGGGCGAGTACTACGGCATGCAGACCTTCGACCAGTCACTGGCGGAGCTCTTGCGCGATGAAGTGATCGACTTGCGAGAGGCCATGAACGCGGCCTCGAACCCGCACGACCTCAAGGTGAGGCTCGAGCGAATGGGGATCGTCTCCACGGGGCGTGGATTCGTCGCGCAAGCGGCGTCCTGACAGCTCCCCCCGGGCCGGTCTGGCGACGCGCCGGACCCCCTCCTCACACGCCGATCGAGGCTCCCGCTACGAAGGCGCCGATCAATGCCGCGCCTGCCCCCGCCGCGGCAGCGACCGAGACGGCGCTGGGTCGTTTCGAAGCCCCATCACTCCGGTCTCCACCAATCCGACCTGGTCGAGCGAACGCCGACAACCCGACGACGAGGGCGGCAAAGGTCGCAACGCCGACGACGGCACCGAGCGGTCCGACCCATCCCATCACGGCCCCGGCAGGCAACAGGGTCCACAGCGATCCGACGGCGTGGCGCCGTCTCGCCGCCCCCGCCCCGGCCACGAGCACGCACCCGACGGCACCGATCCCGATGAGCATGCCGCCGAGGTGCCACCAGCGCCGATCGGCCACCGCTGCGCCGCACAGCAGCGCCACACCGATACCGGTGCCGATGAGCGAGACCCTCGGCGGGGGATCCAGGCCGTCGATCTCGACGGCGGCCAGTGCCAAGGCGGTGGCGCCCAGGACACACATGCCCGGCACCGCCCAATGGGCTCCGAGCGCCCACGCCACGGCCCCGAAGAGGGCCCCGGTGGCGAGCTCGACCGCAGGGTACCGGGCCGAGATCGGCTCCCCGCAGTGTCGGCACCTGGCCCGCAAGAGCACCCACGAGATCACCGGCACGTTGTCCGACGGGCGGATGGGCGTCCCGCAAGCGGGGCAGAACGACCCCGGCTGGACGACCGACAGGCGCCGTGGAACCCGGTAGATGACGACATTGAGGAACGAGCCGATGACGAGTCCGAACATCACCGCCGCAACCGTGACCGCCACCCGAGCCCCGGCGCCGGCCGCCACCCCGACGGTCCGGGCTAGCAACTATGCCTCTGACCAGGGAAAAGGCCACGAGGTCCCGGCTCATTCACAAGTCGGTGAGGCTAGCACGGGCACCTCGGCCGCCCCGATCCACAGGGCGGGCACCCGGTAGTCACACAGGGCGTTCAATCCTGGCTCCCCACATGCCGATGCATCACAGCATGAGCAATGTGGATGCCGTCCGGATGCTCGCGGACGAACACCACCTCGAGTTTGTGGACCTCGAACGGTTCAACTTGGACGCCTCGGCGTCCTCGGTGATTCCCGTGGCCGTGGCCCGCAAGCATCACGTGGTGCCCATCGGTCGGAAATTCGGCGCGCCGGTCGTGGCCATGTCGAACCCTGCCGACGTCGTGGCCATGGACGACCTGCGGGCGGTCATCGGCCGCGAGTTCGTGGCGGTGGTGGCGAGCGGCGAACAGATCGACACGTGTCTGGTGCGTATCTACGGCGAACCGACCAACGGAACCGACAAGCGCAAGTCGGCAACCGGATCCAAGTCCTCGGGTGCCACCATCTCGACCAGCGGATCGAACGGGACCGCCACTAAGTCCAACCGCCAGTCGCCTTCGCCAACACCGACGCCGACGCCGACGCCGACGACAGTGCCACCGACCCCAGCTCCCGAATCGAGCGTCCCGCCCGAGACGGACACGCGGGCATCGGTCCCCCCGCCTCCCCCCATGCCGCCGCTCCCGCCTCTTGCACCGCTGGCACCGACGACAGTGGCACCGGCCGCCCCGA
>DATCBU010000036.1:0-20148 GCA_036511675.1 Acidimicrobiales bacterium
CCCGACTCACCGACGAGACCGAGGGTCTCGCCCGCGGCGACGTCGAAGCTCACGTCGGACACGGCGCGGACCCGGTGATGTCCGGACCCGAACTCGACCACGAGATGCTCGACGCGCAGCAGCACGTCTTCGGTGCGCATATGGGCGGTGCCGCTCCCGGCCATCAGCGTGTCCCAGCGCCGTTGGGAGCCACCATGGCGGCGTCGCGTACCGGGGTGCCGGTGAACGCCAGCGCGGCGGGGACCCGGGTGGCCACGTTGTAGGCCAGCGCCGCGTCGCCTTCGGCGGAGCCCACCGGGTACCAACACCGGAACAAGTGACCCTGGCCGGCGGTGCGCAGCGGAGGCTCCTCCTTGCGACAGGCGTCCTGGGCGTAGGGACAGCGTGGCGCGAAGCGACATCCCTGGAGATCCGCGGCCAGGTCCGGCGGCCGGCCCGGGATGGCGCGCAGGCGGGTGTGCGACGCCTCGTCCAGGCGGGGGATCGAGCGCATCAGCGCTTCGGTGTACGGCATGCGGGTGTGGGCGAAGAGCTCGGCCGTGGGTGCCTGCTCGACGATGCGACCGGCGTACATCACGACGATGTCGTCGGTGCGGTTGGCGACCACCCCGAGGTCGTGGGTGACGAGGATCATGCCCATGTGGCGCTCGCGCTGCTGGGCGGCCAACAAGTCGAGGATCTGGGCTTGGACAGTCACGTCGAGGCCCGTGGTCGGCTCATCGGCCAGGAGGAGCTTGGGGCCGCAGGCCAGGGCGATGGCGATCATGACCCGCTGGCGCATCCCACCTGACAGTTCGTGGGGATAGTTGTCCAGACGCATTTCGGGAGCGGGAATGCCCACCGACTTCAGCAGGGCCACCGCCGTCTCGGAGGCGCCTTTGCGATCGAGCCCGACCCGCAGGCGCAGGGACTCGGTGATCTGGCGCCCGACCTTGACCACCGGGTTGAGCGCGGTCATGGGGTCCTGGAATACCAGCGCCACCTGCATGCCCCACACCTCGCGCAACTCGTCGAGGGACATGGCGGTGAGGTCGTGACCCGAGAACCGCACGATCCCGGAGCGTTCGACGTTGGTCCCCGGGACCAGCCCCATGATGGAGCGGCTCAAGACGGTCTTGCCCGAGCCCGACTCGCCCACCACACCCAGGGTGCGACCCCGTCCCAGGCTCAGCGACACCCCGTCGACGGCGCGCACGAGCCCCCGGCCCGTCCGGAACGACGTGTGGAGGTCGATTACCTCGAGGAGCGGGCCCTCGATCGACCCCACATCGGGAAAGCTGATCTGCGGACGTCGGTTCCACCGGCTCACAGGCTCACCTCGCGGAGGTCGAAGTACGACCGCAGGCGGTCGGCCATGAGGTTGAGGGCGGTGAGGAGCAGGAAGATGTACAGCGACGGCCACAGGGCGATGTAGGGGTTGACGCTCAGGTTGTTGCTGTTGACGCCGTCGTTGATGATGTTCCCCAGCGACGACGTGGGGAGGCCGATGGACAGGCCCAGGTAGGCGAGCGACCCCTCCAGCACGATGGCGAGCGCCACCCCGATGAGCGCGAACGACACCGCCGCGGGGACCACGTTGGGGAGCAGCTCTCGCAGCAGCAGGCGCGAGGTCTTGGCCCCTGTGGCCCGCGCCGCCACCACGAATTCACGGCTGGAGAAGGACAGGGTCGTGGCTCGGATCACGCGGAACAAGAGGGGGGAGGAGACGAAGGCGAACATGATCGTGAGCTTGAACAGCGACACCGGCTTCCAGAAGGTCTCGATCACCATGATGGCCAGCAGGGCCGGGAAGGCCAGGAGCACGAAGGACACGGCGTTGAGGACGGTGTCGGCCACACCGCTGCGGTAGCCGGCCAGGAGCCCGGTGGCCCCGCCGATGACGAGGCCGATGAGGATGGGCACGAAGCCGATGACCAGTGACACACGCGACCCGAAGATGACGCGCGACAGTAGGTCGCGACCGAGGTCGTCGGTCCCCAGGAGATGGTGGGTCGAGGGCCCGACGTTGACGGCCGAGTAGTCCTGGAAGTTGGGTGCCTTGAGCGGGAGCGTCGAGGCCAGGACGGCCAGCAGGATCATGAAGACCACCCACCCCAGGCACACCCAAAACGTGATGCCGAGGCCCTTGTTCTTGGAGAGGAAGCCGCTGCCAGGGACAGCCGACATGACGACCTCGGGACCCCCCAGCCCCAGGGCCACCGTGCCGTGCGTCTCGAACCCACCCGACGTCGCCGAGACCACGGCGGGGCCCTCAGGCACGACGCACCCGCGGGTCGAGGATGGTGAGGAGGAAGTCGACCCCGAAGTTCACGACCACGAAGGCTACGGCCGCCACCAGGGCCATGCCCTGGACCACCAGGTAGTCGCGCGAGTAGATCGCCTGCACCAGTTGGTATCCGATGCCGGGCAGCTGGAACAGGACCTCCACCACGAAGGCGCCGGTAAACAGGGTCCCGATGCTGATGCCCGCTCCGGCCAGCAGCGAGAACGACGACGGGCGCATCACGTGGCGCATCAGGATGTAGCGCGTGGACAGGCCCTTCGAACGCGCCATGGTCACGAAGTCCTCTTGCAAGGTGGCGATGAGATCGGCGCGCAGGAGCCGGTAGTAGACGGTGATGGACCCGATGGCGAGCGCCACCGAGGGCAGGATCACCGACTTGAGGTTGGGCCCGAGGCCCTGGGAGATCCGGTTGAACCCGGTGGCCGGCACCCATTTGAGCGTCACCGCGAACACGAGCACCAGCAGCGGGCCGGCCACGAAGGTGGGGAGCGACAACATGGCGAAGGTCGAGGTGGTGGCCACGCGGTCGAAGATGCGGTTGGGGCGCAGGGCGGCGACGAGCGCCATGGGGATGGCGACGATGAGGGCGAGCACCTGCGAGACGACGATGAGCTCGAGGTCGATGGGCACGGCCACGCCCAGGGCGTTGGTCACGGTCTGCTTGGTCAGGAACGAGGCGCCCAGGTTGCCGTGGAAGATGTTGACGATCCACGTGCCGTACTGCGCCACGAGACCCTTGTTGAGACCCAGCTGGTGCAGCAGCACGGCCCGGGAGGCGGGGGTGTCGTTGGGCCCGAGGATGGCGAGGGTGGGGTCCCCGGGCAGGAGGTGGACGAGCAGGAAGGCGAAGACCGAAATCAGAAAGCAGATGACGACCAGCTGCACGAGCCGGGTTGCGATGAACCGGAGCATGGGGAAGGTGGTACTCAGTCCTTGCGCCAGATGGGCGTGGGGTCGAGGACTCCGTTGGTGAACCCGAGGGCCTTGGAGCCGTCGGGGAGTGTGAGGTTGTTGAAGTTCTGCACCACGTTGCTTCCTATCGAGCACCACGTCGCCAGGGATGCCCACAGGTAGGGCAGGTCCTGGGCGAGACGTTTGTCCACGTCCTGATAGGCCGAGGCGCGATCCGACTGGCTGGACTTGGTGCGGCCCTGTTGCAGCGCTGTCTCTAGCGCATCGTCCTTGTTGCGGGCGAAGTTGAGCGCGATGGGCCCGTTGGCGGTGGTGGGGCTGAGCCACACGTAGTTGAGGTCGGGGTCCGTAGCCCCGAACATCTCGTCGGTGTAGGCCTGGAACTGCCCGGTGACCAGGTTGTCGATGAAAGTGACCTGCTCGATCTCACTCACCGTGGTCTGAATCCCGGCCTGTCCCCACATGCTGGCGATGGCCTGGACCTCGTTGAGCAGGCGGGGGTCGGTGATGGTGGCCAGAGAGATCTTGATGGTGCCGCCGTGGTTGGGCGCGGCCTGGGCCACGAGCTGCTTGGCCTTGGCCAGGTCGTAGGTGGGGTAGCCGTTGTCGGTGGGGCGGTAGGGGGACCCCGGCGGGAACAGGCTGAGGTTCGGCTTGGCGATGCCCGCCCCGAACAGTTTGACCAGTTCGTCCACGTTGATGGCATGGGCCAGGGCCTGGCGCACCAGGATGTCGTTGGTGGGGTCGACCGTGGTGTTGAGGATGACGAAGTCCATGTCGCCCTGGCCCACCGACGGGTTCAGGACGAGTTGGTAGGCCGCGTTGTCACGCAGGTCCTTGATGGCGTTGGGGTCGCGCGAGATCATGAGGTCGATGGTCCCTGACTTGAGCGAGTTCTCCCGGGACTCGTCCTGGCTGATGGGCCGGTAGGTCAGGCCGTCGAGGTAGGGGAGCCCGGCGCGCCAGTAGTGAGGGTTGCGCTGCACCGTCATGTGGTCGTTGGGTACCCATTCCACCAGGGAGAAGGGCCCGGTGCCGACGGGCTTGGTCGAGCTCTGGCTCTGGAGCTGCGACATGGCGATGACATAGCCGACCTGGGTGGCGAGGTAGTGGGGGAAGGCCACGATGGGCTCGGCGCATTGCACCTCCACGGCGAGGTCGCTCACCTTGGAGAAGGTGTTCACCACGCCTCGCAGCGCCTGGCCCGTGAGCGCCGAGGTCTGCAGCGCCTGCATGTTGGCCAGCAGGACATCCGCGTTCAACGGCGAGCCGTCATGGAACAACACTCCGGGGCGAAGCGTGATGGTCCAGACGGTCATGTCGTTGTTGGGGACGACCGACTGCGCCAGGTAGGGCTTGGCCGATCCGTCGGCGGCCACCACGGTCAAGGTGTCGAAGAGGGTGTTGGCATAGGTCAGGCCGGAGTTGTCGAAGTGGCTGGCCGAGGGCAAGAAGCCGTCGATCTCGGAGTTCAGGCCGATCGTGACCGTTCCCCCCCGCTTGGGTGTGCCGATCCCGATCCCCGGCGTGGACGACGTGCGAGGTGCGGCGGTGGGGGTGCTGCTCCCGCAGGCCGACAGCAGCGTCGGCAATCCGACCCCCGCCAGTCCCATCGCCGCGGCGGTGGTCGCGCCTCGGGCGAGAAACGCCCGCCGGTCGTATCGGTCCGCGGAGTCAGCCATCGGTCCCCCTCGCCCTCGCCCCTGCTTGGACGCGCAGCCCCCTGGCGCCGTTGGCGCGCCATGGCAGACGTCACGCCGCCGAACAGCCGGGAAAGGCCGTCCAGGGCGGCGCCAGGGTAGTTCCCGAAGCCCTTGGCCGTCGGTCACCGCCGTCGAAGGGTCGCGGCGCGATGCCCGGGTGGGGTTCAGGCGCGTCGTTAGCATGCGGAGATGCGGACCCCGATCCGGCGCCAGGCCATGGCCGCCCCCGTCGTGACCCCGCGCCCCTCGCCGCCGCCTCCGACCCCGGCCACGGCCTCGACAACCCACGCACCACCGAGCCCACGCGCCCCCGGTGACCCTCCCCTTCGCGGGGCGGTGTCTCGGCTCCGGCGCGCCGTGACCGGTCAGGGGGACCTGTCGTGGGGGCTGCGCAACGCCGTGGTGCCGTGGGTGGTGGCCCGTGTCGTGGTGGCCGGAGCGCTCGTCGCCGCCCACGAGTTCGTCAACCAGGCCCGGCCCTCGGCCGCGGTGGCGACGCGTGTGCACGAGGGCTTGTTGGGGTGGGACGCGGGGTGGTACGCGTCCATCGCCCAGCACGGGTACGCCGGGATAGGCCACCTGTCGTTGCGGTTCTTCCCGCTCGTGCCCCTGCTCACGCGGGCCGTGTCGTATGTGCCGGGGATCGGGTTCAACGCTGCACTGGTGGTGGTGGCGAACGCCTCGTCATTCGTCGGCGTGGTGCTCCTGGCCGTGTTGGCTCGACGCGAGACCGGGGATGACGACCTGGCGCGGCGCGCCGCCTGGCTGGTGTGTCTCGCTCCGGCCGCCTTCACCCAGGTGATGGGGTACGCCGAGGGGACGCTGTTGGCCTTGAGCGTGGGGACCATGGTGGCCCTGCGGGCCCGGGCGTGGTGGTGGGCCGGCGCCCTCGGCCTCGCCGCCGCGACGACCCGGCCCCTCGGGGTGTTGCTGGTGGTCCCCGCCCTCATCGAGGTACTGCGGGGATGGCGCCGCGCACCGATGGAGCGGCTGGGGGCACGTGCCGCAGCGGTATTGGGGCCGGCGGTCGGATTCGGGGCCTTTCTGGGATGGGTGGGTTGGCGCTACGGCGACGCCTTGGCCCCGTTGCGGGTCCAGGAGCAGGGGACACTGCGCGGCGGCGTCGCTGATCCGCTGCGCACGTTGGCGCACGACGCCTCGCTGTTGTTGCACGGCCGGCATCTCGGATCCGCCATGCACCTGCCGTGGGCGCTGCTGGCGCTGGCGCTGGTCGTGGTGGCCCTGCGCCGCTGGCCTCTGTCCTACGGGGCATTCGCGGCGGCGGTCCTGGTCGTGGCGCTCACGGCGTCGAACCTCGACGGTTTCGAGCGCTATGCGCTGTCGGCCTTCCCGCTGGTGCTCGCCGGGGCCACCCTGACCTCGGGGCCGCGCTCGGAGCGGGTCGTCCTGAGCCTGGCCGCGGCGGGGCTGGCGGTCTACGCGTTGCTTGCCTTTACCAACCTCTACGTCCCGTGACCTGGTCGTAGGGTGGTCGCAAGGGTCGCGTTGGCTGGGGTCGGGGGGGTGGCACCCGGTAGCCTTGCGGGGGGCCGGAGGCCGAACGGGGGATTCGAGGCGAGGTGACGCAGACGGCAACGGCATGGCGAGGCGATCGCCCTGTGGTGGTGATCGGGGCCGGGCCGGCCGGGTTGACCGCCGCCTACGAGCTCTCCAAAGCAGGGCGCGACACCGTGGTGCTCGAGGCCGATGACGTGGTGGGTGGCATCAGCCGGACGGTGGCGCGCGACGGGTGGCGTTTCGACATCGGCGGCCACCGGTTCTTCACCAAGGTCCAGCCCGTCGACGATCTGTGGCACGAGATCCTGGCCCCGGGGGACTTCCTCCTGCGGCCCCGCATGAGCCGGATCTACTACGAGGGCAAGTTCTACGACTACCCCATCAACGTGCTCAACGCCCTGCGCAACCTGGGCCTGGTCGAGGCCACGCTGTGCGGGTTGTCCTATCTGAAGGTGCGGGTGTTCCCGCCCAAGGACCAGAGCTCGCTCGAGGGCTACGTGGTCGCCAACTACGGGTGGCGCCTCTACGAGCACTTCTTCAAGACCTACAGCGAGAAGGTGTGGGGGGTGCCTCCGTCGGAGGTCTCGGCGGACTGGGGTGCCCAGCGCATCAAGGGGATGTCGCTGTTCAAAGCGGTGTGGGAGCCCCTGCGGTCGCGCCTGGCCGGGGGGCGTCGCAATCGGGCCAAGCAGATCACGAGCCTCATCGGAGAGTTCCAGTACCCGAAGCTCGGGCCCGGGATGATGTGGGAGACGTGTCGCGACGTCGTGGAGAAGGCCGGGGTCGAGGTGCTGTTGCAGAGCCCGGTGGTCGGGGTGGAGCGGGGGCCGGGGGGTGCCACCGCCGTGGTCTTCGAGCACGACGGCCGGCGACAGCGGGTGGAGACCGAGCACGTGATCAGCTCCATGCCCTTCTCGGAGCTGCTACGGGCCATGGACCCACCGCCTCCCCCCGATGTCCTCGCCGCCGCTGACGCCCTGCACTACCGCGACTTTCTGACCGTGGCCCTGGTCGTGCCCGCCGCCGAAGGCTTCCCTGACAACTGGATCTACATCCACTCGCCCAAGGTGAAGGTGGGCCGCATCCAGAATTTCGGGGCCTGGTCCCCGTTCATGGTGCGCGAGGGCACCACCTGCCTGGGCATGGAGTACTTCGTCTTCGAAGGCGACGACCTGTGGGACACCGACGACGAAGAGCTGGTGGCGCTGGCCACCGCAGAGCTGGCCACCATCGGGCTGATCGAACCGACCCAGGTCGAGCGCGGCTACGTCGTGCGCATGCCCAAGGCCTATCCGGTCTACGACGACACCTATCGGGGTGCGGTCGACACCATGCGCCATTGGCTGGCGGCCGAGGTTCCCAATGTCCATCCCGTCGGCCGCAACGGGATGCACAAGTACAACAATCAGGACCACTCGATGTACACGGCCATGCTCACCGTCGAGAACATCGTGGTCGACGCGGGCCACGACATCTGGTCGGTGAACGTCGACGAGGAGTACCACGAGGAGAAGTCGGGGGGGAGCGGCACCACGGGGACGGGCCGCGACGCACCGATCGTCCCTCGGCGCGTGGCGGCGATCACGGGTAGCGGCGCGCCGTAGTGACCCCGCTCGCCGAGGAAGGTCCCGCCCGCAGCGCCGGGCGCGTGTCCCGGGTCGGACGCGTGCAGGAGGAGGCATCGGAGCTCCGGCACGCCATCCCCCTGGCCGTCGCCGCCGCGCTCGTGGGTGTCGTCAGCCTCCTGACCACGGTCTTCGTCGCCCATGTGCTCAGCACCCGCGGCTACGGGACGCTCATCGTCTTGCTGGGGCTGTTCCTGGTGGTGTCCCAGCCCGGCACGGCTCTGCTCGTCAGCGTGGTGCGACGGGTGTCGTCGTGGCGGGCGGCGGGACTCGACGCCCAGGTGCGGCCCTGGGTGGCGCGCGTCCACCGCATCGGTGAGACCGGGGTGGTGGTGCTCGCCGTGGCCATGTTCCTCATCCGGGTGCCCGTGGCGCACGCCTTGAGCCTTCCCAGTCCCAGTGGCGTCACCGAGATCCTCACCGCCGCCGGTGTCTGGGTCGTGCTCTCGATCGACCGCGGCCTGCTCCAGGTGAGCCGGGACTACACCGATCTTTCGGTCAACCTCGTCATCGAAGCCGTCATGCGGTGTGCGCTGACCGTGGGCATGGCCGCCGAGCTCGGGGTCGAGGGCGCCGCCCTGGGCCTGCTCATCGCCGAGGTGGTCACCGCCACGCACGCCCGATTCAGCGCCACCCGGGCCATGGTGCGCAATGCGCCCCCGCTGGGAACCGAGGGCGTGGGCGCCGGCTCGTCGTCGGCGGGCGTGCAGGGGTCTCCGGCCCAGGCGGCCGTGGTTGTCGAGGAGCCGACGGTCTTCGAGCGCGAGGTGGTGGCCGAGGCGACAGAGTCGGTGGTGGCCACGGCCGTGCACGGGAGCAAGGACCTGGTCGCCGACGTGCTCACCGCCCTCGGAAGCCTGTTGCTCCTGGCCCTGCTCCAGAACCTGGACGTGATCATCCTGGGCAGCAAGTCGCATGGACATCACTCCGGGGCCTACGCGGCGATCTCGGTCCCGGCCAAGGCGCTCGTGTTCGTCGCCCTCGTCCTGGTGAACTACCTGCTGCCCGAGGCCACGATCCGACATCAAGCCGGCTCGCACGCGCTGAAACAGCTGGCGCAGACCTTCGCCGTGCTGGCCATCCCGTGTCTAGTCCTGCTGGGCATGGCCGTGGTGGCGGCGCACGGCGTGCTGGGTTTGGTTTTCGGGCACCACCTCACCGCCGCCTCGCACGCCTTCTCGACCATCGTGCTCGCCATGATCTTCATGGCTGTGACCGTTGTCCTGGCCATCTATCTCTTGGGCATCGGATGGCGTTGGGTGGTCGTCATCCTGGCCGCCGGCGCCGGCGCCCTGGCGGCGGCCACGGCCGCGGCCCACGGGGAGTACCTCGCCACGGCCCGTGCCGACCTCGCAGTCCAGGTGGGGTTGTGCGCCGTCACGTCGGTCTGCTTCGTGAGCGTGCACCGACGGAGCGTCCGCCGCCGGGCCGTCGTCGACGATGCTTCGTCGGAGGTCGACCAGTCACTAGCGTGACCGGGGTGCTCAGCAGAAGAGGGCGATCGTGAGCGAGGTCCACGATCGACGGGGTAGTGCGGTGACCGCGTCCGAGCCGGTGACGCGCGCCCCGCATCAGGGTCTGGTCCTGCTTCCCGGCGCCGGGTCCGTGACGCTCGACGACGTCGTGGCCCGGTCTCTCGACCTCGGCCTGCGCCGTATCCAGATGCTGGCGTGGCGGGACCTCGACGATCCCGAGGCGGGAGGGTCCGAGCGTCACGCCGACCACGTCGCCGCGCGGTGGGCCGACGCCGGGCTCGACGTCACGGTGCGGACGTCGGCGGCCGCGGGACACCCGGCGCACGTCGAGCGCGACGGCTACCACGTGCTGCGCAGGGGCCGGCGCTACAGCGTGTTCCCGCGCAGTGCCTTCAGCGGGCTCCTGGGGCGGGGCAGGCCGGACGGCTTGGTGGAGATCTGGAACGGCATGCCGTTCTTCTCGCCCCTGTGGGCCCGCGTCCCGCGCGTCGTGTTCCTCCATCATGTGCACGCCGAGATGTGGCGGATGGTGCTGCGGCCGGGGCGGGCGCGCGCCGGGGAGCTCGTAGAGAGCAGGGTGGCACCGTTGTTGTACCGGGGGACGCGCGTCGTCACGCTGTCGGAGTCGTCGCGCCGGGAGATCCTGTCCATGCTCGGCTTGCGGCCGGCACGGGTCAGTGTGGTCAGCCCCGGCGTCGAGGTCCGCTTCTCGCCCGCTGGAGACCGCAGCCGCCATCCCCTGGTGGTGGCGGTCGGTCGTCTGGTCCCGGTCAAGCGCTTCGACGTGCTCATGGACGTGCTGGGCCAGGTGCGCCGGCGCGTCCCCAACCTGCGCGCTGTGATCGTCGGGGAGGGCTACGAGCGGGCACGCCTCGAAGCGCACCGGGCCGCCCTCGGTGCCCAGGAGTGGATCGACCTGCCCGGGCACATGGACGACGACGAGTTGCTCGGCCTGTACCGGCGGGCCTGGGCGTTGGCGAGCACGTCTCAGCGCGAGGGTTGGGGGATGACCGTCAGCGAAGCCGCCGCCTGTGGCACCCCGGCGGTGGTGTCGCGCATCGCTGGCCACGTCGACGCGGTGGAGGACGGGGTGAGCGGATTGGTGGTGAGCCTCGACGCTGCCGATCGCCGCCGCCGGGCCTCGACGGCGACCCACACTCCCTCACCCAGCCAGGCGACGTCGTTCGCCGACGCGCTGGAGACCGTACTGGTCGACCCGGCCCTACGGGCCCGCCTGGGCCAGGCCGCGTCGCGCCGGGCCCAGGCGCTCACGTGGGAGAGCACGGCCGCAGGGACCCTCGACGCCCTCGTGGACGAGGCCGTCGCCAGGAAGCGCCCCGGCAGGTAGCGCGGTGCTGGCGGTCGGGCTGACCGGAGGGATCGGGTCGGGGAAGTCGACGGTGGGGGATCTCCTGGTCGAACGCGGCGCCGTGCTCATCGACGCCGATCGCATCGCCCGGGAGGTGGTGGTGCCCGGAGGCCCCGCCTACCAGCCCCTCGTGGACCGCTTCGGTGCCGGCATCCTGGCCCCGGACCGCACCATCGACCGGGCTGCGCTGGCTGTCCTCGCCTTCGCCGACGCCGAATCGGTGGCGGCCCTCAACGCCATCACCCACCCCGCCATCAGCGCCGTCATGGCACAACGGCGCGCTGCGGAGGAGGAGGGGGATCGGGTGGTGGTCCTCGACGTGCCCCTGCTGAAGCCGGCACACCGCGACCTCCTGTCGTTGTCGGTCGTCGTTGTGGTCGACTGTCCCGTCGAGATCGCCGTCGACCGCCTGATGGGACAGCGGGGGTTCTCGCGCCACGACGCCGAGGCCCGGATCGCGGCCCAGGTCAATAGGGACGAGCGCCGCGAGGGGGCCGACTTCGTCATCGACAACTCCGGGGACCGGATCCAGCTCGTGGCCGAGGTGGACCGGGTGTGGGAGGCGCTCGAATCCCGGCCGCAGGCCTCCCCTGATCAGGACACGCACCGAGGCCCGGGCCCGGCCCCCGGGGCCGCCACCCCCTGACCGGCCTCGCCTGAGCGCCCGAAACACCTGCGGCGACCCCGACCGCGGCCCGGTCGGGGCTGTGACACCCCCCCGATACCATCGGAAGGTGCCCGGTTTCGAGGTGGTGACCCCGCTACGCCCCGCGGGTGACCAGCCGCGTGCCATCGAATTGTTGACCGAGGGGATCGAGCGCGGCGATCGCTACCAGACCCTGCTCGGCATCACCGGCAGCGGCAAGACCGCCACCATCGCCTGGACCATCGAACGGGCGCAGCGGCCCACGCTCATCATCGAGCCCAACAAGTCTCTGGCCGCCCAATTGGCGGCCGAGCTCCACGAGTTCTTCCCCAACAACCGCGTCGAGTATTTCGTGTCGTACTACGACTACTACCAGCCCGAGGCGTATCTCCCCACCTCCGACACCTACATCGAGAAGGACTCGTCCATCAACGACGAGATCGACCGGCTGCGTCATGCCACCACCTCGAGCCTGCTGCTCCGTCGCGACGTCATCGTGGTGGCGTCGGTGTCGTGTATCTACGGCCTGGGGTCGCCCGACGAGTACCGCCAACGCATCATGGCCGTGCGTCCCGGCGACACGGTCAACCAGCGCGACCTGCTGCGCAAGCTGGTGGACCTCCACTACGACCGCAACGACGCCGTGCTCACCCGCGGCCATTTCCGGGTCCGGGGCGACACCGTCGAGCTGCATCCCGTGTACGAGCAGCAGGCCGTGCGCATCGAGCTGTTCGGGGACCAGGTGGAACGCATCCGGCGCTTCGACGCCTTGACCGGCGACACGGGCGAGGACATCGACGAGCTGGTGGTGTTCTCCGCCACGCACTACGGGGCCGGCGACGAGACGATGCGGCGGGCCATCGCCTCGATCGAGGCCGAGCTGCGCCAGCGCCTGGCCGAGCTGCAGGCGGCGGGCAAGCTCCTCGAGGCCCAGCGACTGCGCCTGCGCACCGAACACGACCTCGAGATGCTGGCCGAGGTCGGGGTGTGCAACGGCATCGAGAACTACAGCCGGCACCTCGACGGGCGCAGCGCCGGGGAGCCGTCGCACACGCTCTTGGACTTCTTCCCCCCCGACTTCCTCACCGTGATCGACGAGAGCCATGTGGCGGTCCCCCAGATCCACGGCCAGTACGAGGGTGACCGGTCCCGCAAGGACACACTGGTCGAACACGGGTTCCGGCTTCCCTCGGCGCTGGACAACCGCCCTCTCACCTTCGACGAGTTCACCGAGCGGGTGGGCCAGGTGATGTTCCTGTCGGCGACTCCGGGGACCTACGAGCTCGATATCTCGAGCCAGGTGGTGGACCAGGTCATCCGACCCACGGGCCTCGTCGACCCCGAGGTGGTGATCCAGCCCACCACGGGGCAGATCGACGACCTCATGGAGCGGATCCACAAGGCGTCGGAGGCAGGGGGGCGCTCCCTCGTGACCACCCTGACCAAGAAGATGGCCGAGGACCTCACCGACTACCTCGTCGAGCTCGGGGTGCGCGTGCGCTACCTACATTCCGACATCGACACCATCACCCGCATCGAATTGCTGCGCGACCTGCGTCTGGGCGAGTACGACGTGTTGGTGGGGATCAACCTCCTGCGCGAGGGCCTCGACCTCCCCGAGGTCCAGCTCGTCGCCATCCTCGACGCCGACAAGACCGGGTTCCTTCGCTCGGCGTCGTCGTTGATCCAGACCATGGGGCGCGCCGCACGCAACGTGGACGGCCTGGTGGTGCTGTACGCCGACACCATCACCGACGCCATGCGCTCGGCCATCTCCGAGACCCAACGCCGGCGGGCCCTGCAACAGGCTTACAACACCGAGCACGGCATCGACCCCACCACCATCCGCAAGGCGGTGACCGACATCCTGGCCAGCATCCGCCCCGCCGGCACCGTCACCGGGAACGGGCCCGGCCGGGGGAGCCGCGGGGGCCGGGTCCGCCCCGGGCACGCCCCGGTTCGGGCGCCGCGGGTGCCCCGGCGCGACGGGGTGGGGGGAAGGCGTCTGGCCGGGTCGGGCTCGGCCGGCACCGGCGACGACACCAGGGCGGTCGACGAGATGGCCGAGCTCAGTGCGCTTCCCATCGACGAGTTGCAGCGCCTGGTGATCCGGCTCGAACAGGAGATGCGTCTGGCCGCCACCGAGCTGCGCTACGAGGAGGCGGCGCTGCTGCGCGACGACATCGCCGAGCTGCGCCTGGCCCTGGTCGAGGCCGGGGACGCGCCCGGCGCACCGGGGGCACCGGGCTCCCCCGGTCTGGCTGTGCCCGTGCCCACGGCGTGACGCGGCGCGCCTCGGCGACCCCGACAGCGGCTTCGACACCGGTGCCCCGCCGCGCCGGTAGCCTCGCTCCGGTGTCGGACCGGCTGGTGATTCGCGGAGCGCGAGAGCACAACCTGCGAGACGTCTCGCTCGACCTGCCCCGTGACCGGCTCATCGTCTTCACGGGCCTTTCAGGGTCGGGCAAGTCGTCGCTGGCATTCGACACCATCTATGCCGAGGGTCAGCGCCGTTACGTCGAGTCGCTGTCGTCGTATGCACGGCAATTCCTGGGGCAGATGGACAAGCCCGACGTCGACTTCATCGAGGGGCTGTCTCCCGCCATCTCCATCGACCAGAAGTCCGCCAGTCGCAACCCGCGCTCGACGGTGGGCACGGTGACCGAGATCTATGACTACCTGCGGCTGCTGTACGCCCGGGTGGGTCATCCCCACTGCCCCACGTGCGGGCGTCCCGTGGCCCGCCAGACGCCGCAGCAGATCGTGGACCGCATCCTCGACCTGCCCGAGGGAACCCGCTTCCAGGTGCTCGCCCCGGTGGTGCGGGGACGCAAGGGGGAGTACGAGGCGTTTCTCGACGACCTGGCCAAGCAGGGGTTCGCCCGAGCCCGGGTGGACGGGGAGACCGTCGAGCTCTCCGATCGGGCCACGCTCACCCTGGCGCGCTACGAGCAGCACACCATCGAAGTGGTGGTGGACCGCCTGGTGCGAAGGGGCGACATCCGCCAGCGGCTCACCGAGTCGATGGAGACCGCGCTCCGCCTCACCGACGGCATCGCCGAGATCGGGATCATCGCCGACGACGGGACCGAGGAGCTGATCACGTTCTCCGAGCACCTGGCCTGTACGCACTGCGGTCTCTCGTTCGAGGAGCCCGCTCCCCGCAATTTCTCGTTCAACTCCCCCTACGGCGCCTGTACGGCGTGTGACGGGCTCGGCACCCAGTTCGAGGTGGACCCCGACCTGGTGGTGCCCGACCCCACGCGCTCGCTCGAGGACGGGGCCATCTCGCCGTGGACGGGGGGCCACAGCCGGTGGTTCGACCGCATCGTCGAGGCCGTGGCCGGCGAGTTCGGATTCGACACCGACACGAGCTGGGAGAAGCTGCGGGCCAAGGACAAGAAGGTGCTCCTGTACGGCTCGGGCAGCCGGCAGGTGCACGTGCGCTACCGCAACCGCTACGGCCGGCAACGCTCGTTCACGTCGCAGTTCGAGGGGATCGTGCCCTGGCTCAAGCGCCGGCACCGTGACTCGGACTCCGACTCGGTGCGGCAGTGGACCGAGACCTTCATGCGCGAGGTCCCGTGCCCCACCTGCCACGGGGCGCGCCTCAAGCCCGAGTCCTTGGCGGTCACGGTGGGGGGCCGCAACATCTTCGAGCTGTGCAGCCTGTCCATCACGCGCGCCTCGGCCGAGGTCGACGCCCTCGAGCTCAGCGAGCGTGAGCACCTCATCGCCGACCGGGTACTGCGAGAGGTGCGGGCCCGGCTGCGGTTCCTGCTCGACGTGGGCCTCGATTATCTGTCGCTGGCGCGCGGGACCTCCACCTTGTCGGGCGGCGAGGCCCAGCGCATCCGGCTGGCGAGCCAGATCGGCTCGGGCCTGGTGGGCGTGCTGTACGTCCTCGACGAGCCGTCCATCGGGCTCCATCAACGGGACAACCGCCGCTTGCTCGACACCCTGGTACGCCTGCGTGACCTGGGCAACACCGTCATCGTGGTCGAGCACGACGAGGAGACCATCCGCCAGGCCGACCACGTGGTCGACATCGGGCCCGGTGCGGGGGAGCACGGCGGCGAGGTGGTCTACAGCGGCGCCGTCCCGGGACTGCTCAAGGCCACGGCGTCGGTGACGGGGAGCTACCTGACCGGGGCGCGGTCCATCCCCGTTCCCGACAAGCGCCGCCCGGGCTCGGGCGAGTGTCTGGTGGTGCGGGGGGCGCGCGAACACAACCTCCAGGCCATCGACGTCTCGTTCCCTCTGGGTTGCCTGGTGGCGGTGACCGGGGTGTCGGGCTCGGGGAAGTCCACCCTCGTCAACGACATCCTGCTGCAGTCGATGCTGGCGCAGGTGCACCGGGCCCGCACCACGCCCGGGCAGCACAAGGCCATCGACGGCGTCGAGTACGTCGACAAGGTGGTCGACATCGACCAGTCGCCTATCGGGCGCACGCCGCGCTCGAACCCGGCCACCTACACCGGGCTGTTCGACCACGTGCGCAAGCTCTTCAGCCAGACCAACGAAGCCAAGGTGCGCGGCTACATGCCGGGTCGGTTCTCGTTCAACGTGCGGGGAGGCCGGTGCGAGGCTTGTGCCGGTGACGGGACCATCAAGATCGAGATGCATTTCCTCCCCGACGTGTACGTGCCGTGCGAGGTGTGCGGGGGGGCGCGCTACAACCGCGAGACCCTCGAGGTCACCTTCAAGGGGAAGAACATCGGTGACGTCCTCGACATGTCGTGCGAGGAGGCGCTGTCGTTCTTCGCCAACCAGCCCACCATCGCCCGACACCTCCAGACCCTGGTCGACGTCGGGCTCGGCTACATCCGCCTCGGCCAACCCGCCCCCACGCTGTCGGGGGGCGAGGCCCAGCGCGTGAAGCTGTCCTCGGAATTGTCGAGGCGATCGACGGGCCACACCCTGTACGTGCTCGACGAGCCGACCACAGGGCTGCATTTCGACGACGTGCGGAAGCTCCTCGAGGTACTGAGCCGCCTGGTGGACCAGGGCAACACCGTGATCGTCATCGAACACAACCTCGACGTGATCAAGACCTCGGACTGGATCGTGGACCTCGGGCCCGAGGGGGGCGAGCGCGGCGGCAAGGTCATCGCCGAAGGCACCCCCGAGGACGTGGCCGCCACGTCGACGAGCTATACCGGCGAAGTGCTCGCCCCCGTGCTGGCTCGTGCCGGTCGTGCCCGTCCGGAACGTCTCGGTCCCGCCGGTGCCAAGCGGGCACCGGCCACCAGCCGTGCCCCGGCGAAACGGCGCAAAGGCGACGCCGCCCCACCCCGGGCGGCGCGTGCCGTGAAGTCCGCCGCGGCGGCCAAGCGCGCCAAGGCCCCGACCCGGGCCGCCGCCCCGCGGCGCCGCAAGGCGGGCTGATGGCCGTCGTCCGGCGCGATCATGTGGCCCGCTGGCTCGAGGGGTACGAGGAGGCGTGGCGCACCCCCGGCACCGACCGCCTGGCCGAGCTGTTCACCCCCGACGTCACCTACGCGTCGTCACCGTGGGCCGAGCCGGTGCGGGGCCTCGACGAGCTGGCGTTGTTCTGGGACGCCGAGCGCGACGAGGCCGACGAGGTGTTCTCGATGTCGAGCGAGATCATCGCCGTGGACGCCGAGACGGCGGTGGTCCGGGTATGGGTGGAGTACGGCAACGACCCCGACACGCCGTGGCGTGACCTGTGGGTGCTGCGCTTCGCCGCCGGCGGCCGCTGCGCGTCGTTCGAGGAATGGCCCTTCGCCCCCGACTCCGAAGACGGGCACTCCGACACCGACTGATCCCGGCCCGGGCGGTGCCGGCGTGCAGGTACCGGCGTGCAGGTACCCGCGTTCAGGTGATGGCCAGCATGCGCTCGAGCGCCAGGCGGGCCCAATGGGCGGTCTCGTCGTCGACGGTGATGCGGTTCACCACTTCGCCCGCCACCAAGCGCTCGAGCACCCAGCACAGATGGGCGGCGTCGATGCGGAACATGGTCGAGCACGGGCACACCAGGGGGTCGAGCGACACCACGGTCTTGTCAGGGTGCTCGTCGTCGAGCCGCTTCACGAGGTGGATCTCGGTCCCCACGCCGATGACCGAGCCCGGTGGTGCCTCGTCGACGGACCGGATGATGAAGTCGGTCGACCCCACCTTGTCGGCCATCTCCACCACGTCGTGGGAGCACTCGGGGTGGATGAGCACGAGGCCGCCGGGGTGCTCGGTGCGAAAGGCCTCGACGTGTTCGGGGCGGAAGCGCTGATGCACCGAGCAGTGTCCCTTCCACAGCAACAAGGTGGCATCTTTGACGTCGGCGTCGTCGAGGCCGCCCATCTCGAGCAGGGGGTTCCATACCCGCATGTCCTGCGCACCCCAGCCGAGCTGGAAGCCCGTGTTGCGCCCCAGATGCTGGTCCGGGAAGAACAGGACCTTGTCGCCCTGGGCGACGCCGGTCCCGGCCGGGTCGAGGGCCCAGGTGAGCACGGCCCGGGCATTCGACGACGTGCACACCGCCCCGTTGTGGCGGCCCACAAAGGCCTTGAGGGCGGCCGAGGAATTCATGTAGGTGACGGGGACGACACGCTCGACGTCGGTCACCGTGGCCAGGGACTCCCACGCTTCCTCGACGGCGTCGATGTCGGCCATGTCGGCCATCGAGCACCCCGCATTGAGGTCGGGGAGGATCACCTGCTGGTTGGCGGCGGTGAGGATGTCAGCCGACTCGGCCATGAAGTGCACCCCGCAGAACACGATGTAGTCGGCGTCGCGCCGCTGCGCCGCGGTGCGCGACAGGCCGAAGGAGTCGCCCCGGGCATCGGCCCAGCGCATCACCTCGTCGCGTTGGTAATGGTGCCCCACGATCAACACCTTGGGACCGAGTGCTGCTTTGGCCTCGGCGATCCACGTCGTGAGTTGGTCGGGTGTCGCGTAGACGTAGCGCTCGGGGAGCGCCCGCTGCAACCGGAACATGGTGAACCCCCTTCGGGGAGCACTCCGATGGTGGCCGGCGGGGACAGCCTGGTCGCCCATCCGCGGGGTTGTCGGCCTCGGAGTGTTATGTACGCCGGGATACCAGGCCGGCGCTTGGACTCAGTCTACGTCCCTTCGGGCCCCGACGTGCGGCCCGGCTCGGTGCACGGGGGCCCGGCTCGGTGCACGGGGGCCCGGTTCGGTACGGCACAGTAAGAGCGTGCGTACGCGTCCGGCCGCCGGAACGATCCCCGACACCCCGGGGTCGTATCAATTCCTCGATGCGGGGGGACGGGTCCTGTACGTGGGCAAGGCCAAGTCGCTGCGCAGCCGGCTCGCCAACTACTTTGCCGATCCCGCCACCCTGGCGCCCCGGACGGCCCAGATGGTGGGCCTGGCCGACCACGTGGAGTGGATCCAGGTCGACAACGAGGTGGAGGCGATCCTCCTCGAATACGCGCTCATCAAGCGCCACCGGCCTCGCTTCAACATCCGGCTCAACGATGACAAGTCCTATCCCTCCATGGCCGTGACCCTGGCCGACGAGTGGCCCCGGGCCGCGGTGGTGCGGGGCAGGCGCCGTCCCGAGGTCCGCTACTTCGGCCCCTACGCGCACGTGGGGGCCATCCGCGACACCCTGGACCTCCTCCTGCGCACCTTCCAGGTGCGCACCTGCTCGGACCGCAAGCTCGACCGCCACACCAAGCTGGGCAAGCCCTGTCTGTTGTTCCACATCGAGCGGTGCTCGGGCCCGTGCATCGGGGCGGTGGACCACGAGCGCTACGACACCATGCTGGCCGACCTCATGGCGTTCCTGGCCGGGGACACCGATGACGTGGAACGGCGGCTGGACGCCGAGATGCACGAGGCCGCCACCGCCCTCGACTTCGAGCGTGCCGCCCGGCTGCGCGACCGCCTGCACACCCTGCGCATGGCGTGCGAGCGCCAGCAGGTGGTGACCGATCGCCCCGAGGACCTGGACGTGGTGGGCATCGACGAGGATCCCCTCGAAGCGGCGGTGTGCGTCTTCCACGTGCGTCGGGGCCGCATCGTGGGTCGACGGGCCTTCGTGGTGGACAAGGTGGAGGACCTCACGAGGCCCCAGCTGGTGGGCCGGGTCCTGGAAGAGCTCTACGGCGACGCCGAGCCCCTGGCCCCCGCCCCCCGCCAGGTGGCCCGCGTCCGGGGCGGGGACAGCTCGGGCTGGACCTCGGGCGCCGGCGACCCCCGGTCGTGGGGCACCGAGGGCACCGCCGCTCCCGGTGTCCCGCGCCAGGTCCTGGTCCCGGATCTCCCCGACACCCCCGAGGTCTACGAGCAGTTCCTGGCCGACCGGCGCGGCGCTCCGGTGGCCCTGCGCGTGCCCCGGCGCGGCGGCAAGCGCACCCTGATCCAGACCGTGACCCGCAACGCCGGGGAGGAGCTGGCCCGACACCGCCTGCGCCGGGCCTCGGACCACGACAGCCGGGCCCGGGCCCTCGAGTCCCTCCGGGAGGTGCTGGGCCTGGCCCAGGCCCCCCTGCGCATCGAGTGCTACGACATGAGCCACCTCCAGGGCACCGACTACGTGGGGTCGATGGTGGTCCTCGAGGACGGGCTGCCCCGGAAATCGGAGTACCGACGCTTCCGCATCCGCGACGTGCCCGGCAACGACGACTACGC
>DATCBU010000037.1:0-2479 GCA_036511675.1 Acidimicrobiales bacterium
CTCGAGCAGCGGGATGCAGAATCCTTCGTGCTCCGACAGGCACACGAACACGTCGGCGTCCTCATACCAGGCGGCGAGCTGCGCCTCGGTGAGGTGCTCGCCGTGACGGACGGCGTCGGCCAGCCCGAGCTCGTCGGCGAAGGCGAAGACGGCATCGGCGTAGGCGGGCGTCACCGCGGGGCCGACGACGTGGAGACGGGCACCGGGATCGTAGATGCGGCGGTAGATCCACAGGGCCTCGACCAGGCGTTGATGGGCCTTGTTGGGAGAGATGCGACCGACGAAGAGGAGCACGGTGGATGCTCCATGGTCGGCGGCCAGCCTGACCCGTTCGTGCCCGTCCACCCGATCGGCGTCGACGTGGAGGTCGACGAGGATGGGGACCACCGTGGTCGCCGGGCAGCCGAGCTCCTCGAGCTCGCGGGCGTTGAAAGCCGAATCGGCGATGCCGAGCACCGCCTTCGGGGCGAGAGCGGCCACCTGTCGGCGCGCCAATGCCACCTTGGCCACGGTGTGTTCCTCCCAGCCCTCGTAGAAGGATTCGGGGGTGACGTTGTGGTAGTCGAGCACCAGGGGCTCGGCGCGCCCGAGCAGGAACTCGGCCACCGGCGACGACGTGCCGAGTTGGTAGAGCAGTACGTCCCCCGGGCGGGCGCGGGCCGGGTACTCCTCGAAGTAGGTCGCCTCGTCCTGCAGTTCGTCGTGGGCCGCCTCGACGTAGATATCGGACTCCCAGCCGGCCGAACGGAAGGCGTCCCGCAAAGCGCGGGTGTGATCCCCCGTCGCGTCGCGGGGTAGGAGCGCCGGCACGAACTGGTGGACGGCGGTCACCGCTCCCGCGTGGCGACCACGAGGTACTCCGTCGGCCCCAGCAGCAGGTCGTTGATGGCGTCGATGGCCGCGTTGACCTCGGCGGCGTCGGCGGCGCCGGCACCGACGCGGGCGAGCCGCCGATCGTCACCGCCGAAGATGGTGGCGGTGACCGTGAATCCACGGGACCGGAGGAGGTGCGCCCATGTCTCGGGATGCAGCGGCTGCCCCGGGGCGAGGTCCCGGACGACGGGAGAGGCGGTGGCGGCCCACGCCGCGGGCGAGGACGAGTGCAGCACCAGGATGCCGTCCACCACCAGGCGGGTGGAGGCCAGGTCGAGCAGGCGCACACGCTCGTTCGGGCGGAGCCACTGCACCGAGCCGGTGAGGACGATGCCGCCCAGTGCCTCGTCCGACACGACGGCGAGGTGGCCGAGCACCGGCTCCGCCCGCACGTCGGCACCGCGGTCGAGCGCGGGCTCCAGGGCGATGTCCGAGGGGTCGATCCCGTAGGCGTCCACGCCGGCCGCGGTGAGGGCCTCCACCAGCGATCCGTCTCCGCAGTCACCCACCACCACCCGGTCCGACACGCCGACCAGGGCATCGACCGCCGCCGGCGCCCACCAGGTGCTCCCGGTGGGGGTGGCGGGGACGAGGCCGGACGGCAGATCAGGCGACCGATTGGCCTCCACGGTGGCTTCGAGGTCCTCGATGTGGTCGACCACCACATGGAACATCCGCGACACCGACCACGCGAACTTCACGATCTGGGCGACGACGAAGTTCATGTACCAGCCGAGGCCCTTGCGGATGGCCCGCTTGACGTAGCTCCCCACCGCCTTGTTGGAGGCGGTCGGCACGGCGATGTCGACGTAGGCGGATCCGTCCACCAGCGACAGCGTCTCGCGCAGGCGGGCCCGGCCCTGGAGCCCGACGGGCGAGAATTCGAGGAACAACTCGTCGAGTTCCTGCTCGAGTCCGGCCGGGAGGTCACCCGAGGCCCGGCGGCGGCGGACTTCGGCGTCGATCTCGGCCATCACCTCGTCCAGGTAGCGGATCCGGTCGGCCACGTCGCTGGTGACATCGGCATCGGGGCCGCCGTCCGGAGCCGGAACGTCGGGGCTCACAGGTGAGGGGGCGGAGGGCGAGGTCGGCACAGGCTGACTATAGCCAGGGGCCTCGGGGGGCCCTGTGAGGCACCCCCGGGCCGCGACCCGCGCTCGGTAGGCTGAGTACCACGCGGGCGTGGCGGAATCGGCAGACGCGCCGGGTTTAGGTCCCGGTCCCTTCGGGGGTGGAGGTTCGAATCCTCTCGCCCGCACTGTCTCGCCCGCACCCTGAGCGCACCGATCGACGGGCGGACGGCTCCGATGTACTCGGCGCGGCCGCAGCTCCCGCCCACCGCGCGGCCGCAGCTCCCGCCCACTGGCACGAGCCGGCCCCACGGTGTTCACTGGGACCATGCCGCTTACAGGAGAGTACGAGCCGAGCCCGCAGGAATGGGTCCGCAACCAGGTGGACCTGTACGAGACCTCCGGTGGGACCGAAGGGACCGCCCTGCTCGACACCGGGATGCCGGTGGTCATCGTCACCAACCGGGGCGTGTCGACCGGCAAGCTGCGCAAGACCCCGTTGATGCGCGTGGAGCACGACGGGATCTACGCACTCG
>DATCBU010000038.1:0-14413 GCA_036511675.1 Acidimicrobiales bacterium
ACGTACACCGTGTCGGCAGGCGGCGGTGCGTCTGGCAACCCGGTCACGTTTTCGATCGACCCCTCGGCCACCTCGGTCTGCTCGATCTCGGGCGACACGGTCACGCCCACTGGGGCGGGCACCTGCACCGTCGACGCCAACCAGGCGGCCGGTGACGGATATGGAGCAGCCCCTACCGCTTACCAGTCCTTCATCGTGGGGGCACAGCGAATCACCTTTACCTCGACGCCACCCTATGGCGTTGGTGTCGGTGGACCTCCGTACACCGTGACCGCGACAGGGGGTGGCTCGGGGAACCCCGTGATCTTCTCATCGGAGGACCCGTCTGTCTGCACCGTCACGGGCTCGACCGTGCGTTTCGTCGGAACAGGTTGGTGCGACATCACGGCCAACCAGGCAGGGAATGCCGACTACTCGGCAGCTCCCGCCGCCGGACAGAGCCTCCTCATCGGATCGGGCGGATCGGGCGGATCGGGAGGATCGGGAGGATCGGGAGGATTCGTCGTCACGACCACCTCTGTGCCGAGCGGGACCGCCGGTGTGCGGTATCCAACCATCCTGCTGAAAGCATCCGGGGCTGTGACGCCGTACAAGTGGAAGCTCACCGGAGGCACCCTTCCCAAGGGCCTGCATCTCACGGCCAAGGGAATGCTCGAAGGGAGACCGAGCAAACACGACTCAGCGGGTACTTATACCTTCATGGTGGAAGCCATTTCCCACCATCGGCACCCATTCCAGACAACTTCACCAGAGACACTGGCGCTGACATTGCAGTCTTCACCGGCGAAGGCGAAGCACTTGCGTCGCCGATGACCGCAATCCCGGTCAAACGAATGTCTGAATGTCGAGGCTGTTTGTACCGGAATCGGATGGGGGCCCGACCCCTCTTGGCATCGGGGCCTGACCGCGTCCGATAATCGGGGATCCCGCCCACCCCTTATTCCAAACTGCACATCCCGCACGTCGTCCCACGGAGCTGACGCTGGTCGGGAGACACGGCGCTCATAATCGCGAGGTCGCGTGATCCCGGGCGGCCCGGTCAAGTCGCAGCCAGCGACGGATGGCCTGGCAGTTCCACCCGACCTCCATCCCAGTCCGGGTGATCTCGATCGGCCTGAGGTTGGTCTGGCCAGGCCCTTCACCTGGGGCAAGTGTCCGATGTCTGGCCATCCATTGGCGCATCGGCACACGGAACGACCTTTTGCAGTCGCCTTGTTACTGCCGCTCCTCCCTCATGGCGACCCTTATGGCCATAGCGAGCGATGACATCGAGAGCCTCTAGAAATCGTCAAGTCGGAGGTGCAAGAAGCAACTAACATACGGTTGCTCGGGGCGGGGTCTCCGGGCGCACGGGGACGAGTCTCAGGGCTTGGCGGACCCCTTGGAGACGATGATGCTCTCGGATTCTCGTCGCCTCTTCCGGCTTCTTGCCCTGTTCGCCACTCTGGTTGTAGGGCTTGTGGTGCTCACAGTGCTTCAAATCCCGGCCGCTCACGCAACGAGCACAGCGTTTTCCTACACCGGTGCCGAACAGCAGTACACAGTGCCTGCTCGTATCAGTGCCTTGACCATCACCACCATCGGAGCCATTGGTTCACAGTATTACAACAGTGGCCCTGCGGGACTTGGGGCGTCGGTGACGGCGACGGTGCCGGTTACCCCCGGAGAGACGCTCTACGTAGAAGTAGGTGGGTCCATCTCCACTGGCACAGGTTCGGGCGACGGAGCGGGGGGCGGTGCGTCCGACGTACGGACATGTTCAATTAGCACCTGCAGCCTCACCACTGACGACACCCGGCTCGTGGTGGCCGGTGGAGGTGGCGGCCCCGCCGGACCCGGGCTCTACAAGGATGAAGCTGGGGGTAACGCCGGGGACGTTTCGGTAGTTGGCGCTGGTAACGGCGGTTGCGGCTATGAACCCTGCGACCAATCTGCTGGCGACGGCGGATTCGGGGGTACGTCAGGAGGACTTCCAGGGGGTGGCTCCGCTTCGGCCGGCTCGCTGGGTCAAGGTGGCAAAGGCAATTCCGTGGCGGGCACCGGCGGCGGGTATTTCGGCGGTGGTGGCGCCGGATACGGCGCTGGCGGTGGCGGTGGCGGCGGGTATTTCGGCGGTGGCGGCGGTGGATACGGCGGCGGTGGTGGCGGCGGATCCAGCTACTGGATCCCCTCGGCTACCAACACCTCGATGACCACCGCAACGCTGCACACTCCCGCAGGGGTTGTGATCAAGACTGTGCCCAACATCACTATCGGCACAACCATCCCAGATCCGGCGTTCAACACCGCCTATTCAGCGAATCTGTCGGGGAATGGCGGGCAGGCCCCATATACATTCGTCCTCGATGGTGGATCCTTGGACGGGCTCAGCTTGTCCAGTGGTGGGACCCTTTCAGGCATTCCCAATGCGGTTGGGCCGTTCTTCTTCACTGTGACCGCCACCGACGCTAACGGATATTCGGGGACGCAGAACGAAGAGATCATCGTGGACAAGGCACCCCAAGCGATCACCTTCACCACAACTCCTCCGACACACGCTTTCGTGGGCGGACCGTATTATTTCGTGGGAGCCACGGGAGGACCATCAAGTAATTACCTCGTCCTCTCTTTCCCCGGTACCGGCGCTCCCGTGTGTACCATGGCGGCGTACAACGTCGTGAGGTTTCTCACTACTGGGACATGTGACATCGCGCTCGACCAGCCTGGAAGTTTGAACTACAACGCTGCGCCCGAGGTCACACAGACGTTCACGGTGTACTCGGCCCCTGCAGGTCCCCTGCCACAGGCCATTGTGTTTGCGTCGAACCCGCCGCCGAACGCCGCGGTCGGCGGATCGTTTTCGGATTTTGCAAACGCCTCATCATCACTGCCAGTCACACTGACGATCGACTCCTCGGCCACGTCCGTTTGTTCGATTGCAGGCTCGACGGTGACCTTTCTTGGGGCAGGTGCTTGTGTAGTCGACGCCAACCAGGCGGGAAACGGGAGCTACCTGGCCGCTCCGCAGGCGACTCAATCGTTCAGCGTGACGTCGGCGGTGTCTCCACCGCCGCCTCCGCCGACGTGTGGCAGCTTCTGCATCACCACAGATTCACTGCCCAGCGCCCTGCCCCGACACTCTTACAGAACGCAGCTTGAAGCGACTGGCGGAACGGCTCCGTACAAATGGAAGAAAATTGGTGGCACGTTGCCCAAGGGGATCAGGCTGCGTTCGAGCGGACTGATCTCGGGAACTCCAAGGACCTTGTCGCCTGGGACATTCACCTTTACGGTCCAGTCGAAGACGCACCGATCGAGGGGCAATCCCGCGCTCCTCGTCACTCAGATGTTGACTCTCACTGTTCAATAGGAGTTGGCTGGGGCTCAGGTTCAGTGGGTTGGCTGCTAGAGTGTCAAACGATTTGGAGTGCCGTTCGCTTTCGGGTGGGTCGGCCATCCGCTCCTCGTGAGCAGCACCACTTCCAGCGATCTCTTTTGCTCCTACGCTCCCTTCGAGAGAGACGAGAGGGCGAGGGTTAGACCCAGGTAGCTCCCTAGTCGGGGACCAGCTCGCACCGTGTATCTATGCGGAACGAACGGTACGTGCCAATCTCGACGGATCGGGATATGGCTTTGGCGAAGGGGATTGGGGCGACCGGTAGTCGGGGATCCCGCTCGCACTGTGTATCCATCCGGACCGAGCGGGAAGTGCTGGTTGCGCGGACCCACTGCCTTCGGTGTACCCGACCGGTATCGGCGCGGCGATCACCGTTCTCACCCTCAGCATTGGAGTTGGGCTCTGGTCCCGTGCGCCGGCGGGCCCCATTCATCGGGCCCCTCGTTGCTTGCGGCCAGGTGCCACAGGGAGGCGCAGTCCCACAACGGCGCCCGCCATGTCCGGGGACTTCCTCCGGCCGCAGAATTGTACGGCCCTCAACTCACCTTGCTGGCGAAGTCAGCGCGGGCCGAATTCCGACATGACGGTGGCGGCGAATTCCTCTACGCGAGCGCGGCCCTGACCGGGCCACCCGCACACGAGGTAGCCGACACCGACGTCACGCATCGCCTCCACTTCGCGTCGGACCTCGTCCCAGGGCTCGGACAACGAGAGCGACGACGCCCGCTCGATGGTGGCCGGATCGCGCCCGGCCGCTTCGGCCAGGCGGTCGATCTGTGCCGAGAGGGCGCCCATCTGTTGTGGGCTGCCGTAGGTGTGCCACACGTCCGCCCACTTCGCCGCGAGCGGGAGCGTTCGCCGCGGACCGGACCCGCCGATCCAGATGGGTGGGTGGGGTCGCTGTACGGGCATGGGTCGCATTTGGGCGTCGTCGAGGCTGAACTCCTTGCCCCGGTACGAGACCACCTCTCCGGTGAACAGCCGTGTGAGCATCTCGAGCGCGTCCTCGAGCCGGTCGAAGCGACGCGCCGTGGGCGGGAACTCCAGGCCGAGCTGGCGGTGCTCGGCGTCGTACCAGGCCGCGCCGATGGCGAGCTCGAGCCGGCCCGCACTGGCATGGTCCACCGTCACCGCCTGGGCGGCGAGGATCGACGGATGCCGGTACGTCACCCCCGTGACGAGCAGGCCGAGGCGGATGGTGGTGGTGGCCGAGGCCAGGGCGGCTAGGGTCGTCATCCCCTCGAAGCAATTGCCGGGGCCCTCGCCGTACATGGGGACGAAGTGGTCGAACCCCCAGGCGCCGTCGAAGCCGAGGGCTTCGCCCAGCCGCACCCGTTCGACGATCTCGCCGAACTCCATCCGTTGCTGGGCCACGTCGATACCGAATCGCATGGCCCGACCATACCGGCGTCGTCCCCGACGCGACGGGCCTACGAGCTCGATGCCGGGCCGGGAGGGCGAAGGTCTCGACCGACATAGCTGGGGTTGGCCACGGCCAGCTTGTCCGCCACCGTCGCCCGGACGGCGGCGAGTACCTCCTGGGCACGGTCGTCGAGCGCACCGGAGCGAATGGCGGCAGCCAGCTCGGCGTCGCTGTGCACGCCGAGGGCATCGAGGCGCGAGGCGTGGGCTGCGGCGTGGCCGGGCCCGAGCGCGAGCTCGCGGCCCACCATGGACAGCACGTTGGCGGCCACCCGGGCGTGGAAGCGCACCCTGCCCTCGGTGGCGGGGAGCACGTCGGACTCGAGGAACTCCCGCACGGCGTCGAGCAGCTGCGCGGCGCTGGGGATGTCGTGCGGTGCCCACCCTCCCCCCGCCGCGGCGTCGACGGGGTCCGAGCTCGTGGCCGGGGTCGGTGGCGGCTCGGGCAATCCGGCGCCGGCGGTCACGGGAGGAGCTCCAGCAGGTCCCACTCGACCTCGCACACGCGGCGACCGATGGCGGCGAGCTCGACGGACCGGACCGCCCCGGTGGTGTGGGTCAGGGCTTGCACGATGCAGATGATCCCCCACCGCAGGGTGCCCAGGACCTGCCACCAGTGCAGGGCCCCGGCGTCGACGGCTCTGCCGCCGGCGTCCTCGTAGGCGGCCAGCAGCTCCTCGACGGTGCCGAACCCACCCACGGGCAGCGACGCGCCGAAGCGCCACGCCTTCACACACAGCCACCCGAGGTCCTCGAGGGGGTCGCCCCGGTGGGCCAGCTCCCAATCCAAGACGGCGCGGATCCCGTCGGGGCCGATGATCAGGTTGCCGTTGCGGAAGTCCCCGTGCACCACGGTCTCGGCCGAGCGCGCCGGACGGGACCCGGCCAACCAGCGGAGCCCGAGCTCGAAGGCGGGGTGGGGCTGGCCCAGGCGGTCGAGCAGGCCCCGGAGCTGCTCGAGGGGGTCGCCACCGGCCAGGCCGGGGATCTCGACGGCGGGGATGCGGTGGATCGCCGCCAACGCCCGGCCGCACTGTGCGGCCAGCAGAGGGCGGACGTCGGCGAACCGGTCGTCGCGCAGGATGCGGCGGGCGATGGTCTCGCCCTCGACGAACTCCATGATCATGAACGTGGCGTCGAGCCCGGCGGTCTCGTCTCCGGCCACGACGACCCGGGGAACGGGAACACCGGCGCGCGCCGCCGCCCGCACCAGGGCGGCCTCGAGCCGCAGTCCCGAGATGGGGGCCCCGGGGGGGTCCCGGCGCAACACGAGCTTCGTCGTGGTGCGATCGGCGTGGCGGGCCACGAAGCTCCACGTCTCTCGAGAGGCCCCTCCGGGCAGTCGGGCCACGCTTTCGACGTCGACGGGGCTCCCCAGCGCGGCGCTCACGACGGCGCCCAGTTGCCGGGAAAGGTCGGGGGCGCCCACGACCGGACACTAACCCCGCTCCACCGAGGCGCCACTAGGGTGGCCGGCATCGGCGTCCGCCTCGAACCCGAAGACGAGTACATGCACGAGTTGGGTCCCGAGCCCAACTTCAACGAGTCCATGTACTTCAACGCCTATGACCCCGGCACCAACCTGGGCGGGTTCTTCCGGCTCGGGAACCGTGCCAACGAGGGCAGCGGCGAGATGACGATCTGCCTGTACCTTCCCGACGGCCGGGTGGCGTTCATGTTCCGCCGCCCCCACGTCACGACCAACGACGCCTTCGACGCCGCCGGGCTGCGATTCGAGGTCATCGAGCCCTTCGTCGAGCTCCGGGTGTCCTACGCCGGCACCGCCGTCGTGCTCGACGACCCCTTGCAGATGGCAGATCCGCGCCGGGCCTTTGCGAGCAACCCCCACACCTCATGTGCGGTGCATCTCGTGTACCGGGGGTGCTCGGCCATGTTCGGCGGCGAGCCTGACCATCCCGTGGAACGGCCCGGCGAGGAATTCGCCCGCGGCCACTACGAGCAATTGGTCCGGGCCGGCGGCACGGTGCAGGTCGGGGACGAGCAGTGGGACCTCGACGGGTTCGGGCTGCGGGACCACAGCTGGGGCCCGCGGTACTGGCAGGCACCGTGGTACTACCGCTGGCTCACGGGCAATGTCGGGGAAGGGTTCGGGTTCATGGGTTCGCGCATCGCCCGGCGCGACGGACCGGGGACACGCGGCGGCTTCGTGTGGGACGGCGACGCGCTGCACGTGTGCCACGACTTCCGCATCCGCTCCACCTGGGAGGGCGACGCCGGCTACCACCGGAGCATCGAGGCCGAGCTCGTCACCGACGACCGGACCTTCGTGGTACGCGGATCGGTGCTCCGGATGATCCCCCTGCGCAACCGCCGAGCCGACGCCGATGGGCACGAGCTCGTCACGCGCATCTCCGAGGGCCTCACCCGCTGGACCCTGGAAGACGGACGCGTCGGCTACGGGCTCTCGGAGTACCTCGACCAGATCGTGGACGGGTCACCGGTCGGCGTGGCTGAATAGCCCCCGCCGAAGCGATCGCCCCCATGGAACGGGCCACCGTCGACATCTACGAAGCGCGCGGGGGCGAGTGGGCCGCACACCGTCTCCCGGTCCACCGCTCCGAGGCACGGGCCTTCGCCGGGCGGGTCGGTGACGGGGCGCTGCGCATCGACCTCGGGTGCGGTGCCGGTCGCTACGCGCCGGATCTGGGGAGGCCGGTGATCGCCCTCGATGCGGCCCAGGGCATGCTGGCGCGGTGTCGCCGCGCCGCCCCCGACGCCTTGCTCGTCCGGGCCGACCTCGAGGCACTCCCCTTCGGGCCCGGCACCCTGCACGGCGGCTGGGCCCACATGAGCTACCTGCATGTGCCGGGCGTCCGCGTACCGATCGCTCTGGCCGACCTCCACCGGACCCTCGTCGTCGGTGCCCCGCTGCACATCCAGCTCCTGGCGGGCGAGTACGAGGGCGACGCCCTGCCGCAAGACCGCATCGGCGGTCGGTTCTTCGCGGCGTGGACTCCCGAGCGCCTCTCGGACGTGCTCGTCGGCGCCGGTTTCGACATCGGGGCGTGCACGGTCGACGGGGACGATGTCCGGGCGGGGGCGGTGCGCGCCCGTACGTTGCCCGACGCCGTCGGGCCGGGGATGCACCTGCTCGTGGTCGGTCTCAATCCCAGCCTCTATGCCGCCGACGTGGGCGTGGGATATGCCCGACCGGGCAATCGCTTCTGGCCCGCAGCGCTGGCCGCGGGCCTCGTGACCCGCGACCGCGACGCCATCCACGCGCTGCGCGCCCACGGCCTGGGCATGACCGACCTCGTCAAGCGGGCCACGGCGAATGCGTCGAGCCTGCAACCCCAGGAATACCGGGCGGGCATGGCGCGCGTCGAACGCCTCGTGCGGTGGCTCGAGCCCACCGCGGTGTGCTTCGTGGGCCTCACCGGGTGGCGCACCGCTGTCGACCGGGGGGCCCGAGCGGGGCCGCAGGATCATAGGATCGGGGGTCGACCCGTGTACGTCATGCCGTCGACGAGCGGAGCGAACGCCCACGCGCGCCTCGAATCGCTCGTGGACCACCTCCGGGCGGCATGGTCACTGGTTGCGGACGGCTGACAACGTTGCGCTTCTGACCGGCGGGCGGTGGCATCGATCGATCGCCCAAGCTGACCACTGGTGTGGTGGCACCACGCACGCGGCGCGTCGAGCACGCCGTGATGGTCCACCATCTTCCATGCCGTGCCCGGTAGCGTCGTGCCCCGTGGTGACCGGCCGCGACCCGTCGGGGCCTAGGGGGGAAATGACGATCGCCACACGGCCGCTCCTGCGTCCCGGCGCGGACGACAACCAGGCGTCGACGGCGGTCCACGCCCAGCACTTCGATCCGGTCTTCGGGCGACGCTTTGCGGAGCGGGCCCTCGACGCACTCGTCGTGGTCCGCGGGGCGCGGGTGCTCGACGTGGCCTGCGGCACCGGGATCTTCGCCCGCATGGCCGCGCACGTCGTCGGCCCGGGCGGGAAGGTCGTGGGGATCGACCCGTCGCCGGCCGCGGTCCGGGCGGCTCGACGTATCGACGTCACCAGCATCGTCGAGTGGTCGGACTGGGACGACGCTCCGCTCCCCTTCGACGACGAGACCTTCGACGTCGTGGCGTGCCAGCACGCCTTGCATCGTTTCGCCGACCCGCAGGCGGTGCTCGAGGACATGCGGCGGGTGCTCGCCCCCGGCGGACGCCTGGGCGTCATGACGTGGGGCCCGATCGAGGAGAACCCGGCCTTCGCCGTCGAGCTCGACGCCATCATCAAGTCCGGCCTCGACCAGTCGGGGGTGGTCGAGATGCTCCTGGACGCCTTCGCCTACCACCGCGTGGAGGATCTGCGCGACCTGGTTCGCAAGGCGGGGTTCACCGATGTGTCGTGCCGCACCGTCCGGATGCTGGCCGCACTGCCCAGTGTGGCCCAGTGGGTTCACGTCTACCCGTCGCTGCCCCCGCTGTCTCGGGCATGGCGTGAGTGCACCCAGCAGGCCCGTCTCTCGTTCCTGACCCGGGTCACCGAGCTGTTGCGCCCCTTCGAGCACGACGGGGTGTTGCGCGTGCAGGCCTCGTCGCGTCTCGTCGTGGCCCGCGCCCCGCTCGGCTGAGGTCGGTTGCCGCCCCGGCCCCGCCCCGGAGACGGGCAAGACGCGGCGTAGTCTGACCCCGTGCCGGACGACGCCAACGGACCTTCCGCCGGGGACGCCCCGTCCTCGGCCCCACCGGACCTCGCTCCCCCCGGGCCCGAGACGACGGCCCCGGGGTATCCGCCCCCACCGGGATACCCCCCTGGTCAGCCGTCGTGGGAAGCACCCCCCCACCCGGGGTTCCCGGGCCCGGGGCAGGCCGCACCGGGCCTGGGAGCGCGGGCGGACGCCCCCGGGCCAGACTCCCCCGGACGCCCACGGGGGCCGAGGCGGATCGCCGTGGCGGTGGGCTTGGCGGTGGTCGTGCTCCTGGCGGCGGGCATCACGTTGATCGTGACGTCAGGGCCGAGCAACACGGCGTCGGGCGCGCCCGCGGCGCGACGGATGGTGCGCGCCGCGCTCACATCGACGATCGACGGGGGCTCGTTCCACTACGTGTCGCAATTCACGTCCGGGGGTCAGACCCAGACCACCGACGGGGACGCCGGAGCCTCCTCGGGCAAGCAGGTCATCACCATCGGCTCTGACACCTTCACCGTCCTCGTGGTCGGCTCGGCGTGCTACTTCCAGGGCGATGCACAGCAGATGGTGGCGCAACTGGGCATCCCGGTCTCCATCGCCTCGGCCCACGCCGGGCAGTGGATCTCGCTCTCTCCGGGTGATCTCCCCTACCCGGCGGTCTACGTGGCGGTCACGACCGGCTCGGCGCTGAGGGCCAACATCGACTTCGCCCCGCGCTTGGAGTCGGGAACCTCGAGACGGGCTGGGTACCGGGTGCTCAGGATCACCGGGCCCATGACCAACGAGGTCGTGAACGGACAGACCCACCGGGCCAGGGGCACGGCCAGTCTGTACATCACCACCTCGCACCCCTATCTCCCGGTGCAGTACACCCAGAACGGCAAGATCGACGCCGTCGCCAGCAAGCTGGTGATGACGTTCAGCAAATGGGGGGAAGTGGTCGCCGTGTCCGCCCCCAAGGGCGCCGTGAGCTACGCGTCGCTGGGGGTGGGCAACGGCACGACGCCGACCACGGGACCGCCCGTGCTCACCTCTCAGGTACTGCGCCGGTAGCGCCACACCGCCAGAGGGGCCAGCACCGCCAGCAGTCCCACGCACCATGCCAGGGCGGCCAGGACGTACCCCGAGGTGCTTCCCGGCTGGTGTGCCTGGCCCAGCATGAGGGAACGCTGGGCGTTGATCAGGACGCCGATGGGCTGGTTGTTGGCGAATACCCGGAGCCAACTGGGCATCGAGTTGATGGGCACGAAGGCCGGCGAGGCGAAGATCAGGGGGAACAGGATGGGGAACGCCATGACCTGCGCCGTCTCGCTGTTGGACGCCACCAGCCCGATGACGGCGAACCCCCACAGCAGCGCATAGGCGAAGAGCAGGACGAGCGCGCACGCCGCGATGAAGCCGAGGGCACCGTTGGGGAAGTTGAACCCCACCAACGCCCCCACGCCGGTCATGAGCAGGAGCACGAACACGTTGCGCACCAGATCGGCCGTGGTCCGGCCGGCCAGCACAGCCGAGCGGGCCATGGGGAGGGCGCGGAACCGCTCGATGAGCCCCTTCTGCAGGTCCTCGGCCAGGCCCACGGCGGTGCCGATCCCCCCGAAGCCCACGCTCTGGATGAAGATCCCGGCCAGGAGGAAGTCGATGTAGCTGAGTCCGAAGCCGGGGTGGATGGCGCCGCCGAACACGTAGCGGAACAGCAGCACGAACATGATGGGCTGCAGGGTCGAGAAGAACAGGGACTCGGGGATGCGGGTGTAGGCGATCAGGTTCCGCTTGGTGATCGTGATGGTGTCGGCGACCGCCCATTTGAGGCGGGCCCCGCCACCGGGAAGCGCAGGGCTGGCGACCGGGGCGATCCCCGACCCGGATGAGATCGCAGTCGTGGTGGTCATCGTTCCCCTCCGTCAGTGGTCGTCGCCGCGGCGGCGGGCGCCCGGCGGCGGCGTCCCTTGCCGTCGGTCGGGATATCGGTGGTGTCGTCGTCGGCCTCGGTGCGCTTGCCGGTGAGGGCCAGGAACACGTCGTCGAGGCTCGGCTCGCGGATGCGGAACGTGGTGGGGACCACGGCGTGCTGGTCGAGCAGGCGCAGCACCTCCATGGCGACGCGAGGCCCCTCGTCGACGGGAAGCTCCACCATGTTCCCGACGACGGTCGGGGTCTTGGCGCCCACGCCGTCCAGGATTCCCGCCGCCTGGCGCGCCAGATCCGAGTTGGCCAGGCCGACGTCGAGCACCGTGGCGCCGAGGTCCGCCTTCAGCTGCGCCGGTGTGCCCTCGGCGATCACATGGCCATGGTCGACCACGGCGATACGGTGCGCCAGGGTGTCGGCCTCTTCGAGATATTGGGTCGTGAGCAGCACGCTGGTGCCTTCGCCCACGAGGTGGTCGATCATCGCCCACACGTCCACCCGGCTCTGGGGGTCGAGGCCCGTGGTGGGCTCGTCGAGGAAGAGCACCTTGGGCCGCGCCACCAGGGCGGCGGCCACGTCGAGTCGGCGCCGCATGCCCCCGGAGTAGGTCTTGAGGGGCCGGTCCCCGGCGTCGGTGAGCCCGAACTGCTCGAGCAGCTCGATGGCGCGCCGGGTCACGGCGCCACGGTCCATGTGATTGAGGCGTCCGATCATGGTGAGGTTCTCGCGGCCGGTGAGGTTCTCGTCCACGGCCGCGTACTGCCCGGCCAGCCCGATGAGGGTCCGGACGCGATCGGCGTCGGAAACGACGTCGAAGCCGAGCACCAGGCCGGTGCCGGCGTCGGGTGCGAGGATCGTGGTGAGGATGCGCACCGCCGTGGTCTTCCCCGCGCCGTTGGGGCCGAGCAGGCCGAAGATGGTGCCCTCCTCGACGGCGAAGCTCACGCCGTCCAGCGCGCGCACCTCCCCGCCGAAGGTCTTGTGCAGCTCATGTGCCTCGATGGCATTGGTCATGGGGAGCTTTCTGTCCTCGGTGCGAGCAGTTCTCGGTGCGAGCGGTTCTCGGTGCGCAATGTCCTGGTGCGAATTGTCCTGGTGCGAGGTGTGGAAGTCGGGCTCTGGTTCGAGGCCGACGAGTGACTGCGGCTGCACCTCACCTGCGGCTTCCGAGCTTACGGGGTCACGAACCCGGCTCCGACCACGGTGTCACGCCCGTCACAGGGCCACGACCACGGACTCCGCCGCGCTGCGCCGGGCCGCCTCGAGGACCTCGAGCGTCGCCAATGCGTCCTCGAGGTCCACGGGGGGCCGATCCCCGTCACCGACGGTTCGCACCATGCCCTCGTAGAACGCCCGCCAGCACCCCCGTTCGCTCGGCACCGGCTCCTCCTCGTCGCCGCGCACCAGGCGTCCCCACCGTTCGGGAGGCTCGATGCCGAACTCCGCCTCGTCAGGTCGGCGACCGGCTCGCAGGGCGTCCTCCTGGCCGTCGAGGCGCGCCACCACGTATCCCCCCGCGCTGCCGTGCACGCGCAGGCGCGGCCCGGGGGCGGCGGCCACCGCACTGGCCCACAGCTGGGCGTGCACTCCCGACGCGTGGGTCAGCGCCATGAACACGTCGTCGTCGGAACCTCCCCGGCGCGCCGCCACCTCGCCGTAGACGTGGGACACCGGTCCGAACAGGGTGCGGGCCTGGTCGACGAGATGCACACCCAGATCGAGCAGCACCCCTCCCCCGTCGAGGGCGGAGAGCTCCTCGCGCCATGCACCCGGAGCACGCTGGGGACGCCACCGCTCGAAACGCGACTCATAGCGGTGGACGCGTCCCAGTGCGCCCTGCTCCAGAAGCCGGTGCAGGGTCAGGTGGTCCGAGTCCCAGCGGCGGTTGTGGAACGGCACGACCGGGACCCCGGTGCGCCGCGACACCTCGACCATGGACCGGGCGTCGGCCACGGTGGCCGCCATCGGCTTCTCCACCACCACCGGCAGCCCCGCCTCCACCGCCGCCAGGGTCAACCCGGCGTGGGCGGCGGTCCCGGTCGCCACCACCACCAGGTCGTGGTCGCCAGCCCGTGACCACAGGGCCTCGGCCGATCCAAGCACCTCCACACCGGGCAGCTCCTCGGTCGCCTGGGCGCGCCGTTGCGGATCCCCGGTGACGACGCTGGTGAGCTCGAGGCCGGGCGTGGCTGCGATCAGGGGGGCGTGGAAGACCCGGCCGGCGAGGCCGTAGCCGAGCACACCGACACGAAGCGCCGCCACCGGTCCTCCGGGACTACGGGAGGGAGCCGGCGGGCACCGGTCGCATCAGACGCGCCCGGGGGCGCTGCTCCGACGCGACAGGGCGTCGATGGTCACGGCCCCCAGGAGCAAGCCACCGGTCACGATGAACTCCCATTGCACCGCCAGCCCGAGGAGGTACATGCCGTTGTAGATGCCGCCGATGACCAACCCTCCGAGGACGCCGTGGACGGCCTTTCCTTTGCCTCCGAACAGCGAGGTGCCGCCGATGACCGCCGCGGCCACGGCATAGAGGACGAGCTGACCGCCGTTGACGTTGTTGGACAGGCCGCCCAGGTATGAGGCGTAGAGCAAGCCGGCGATCCCGGCTGTGACCGAGCACAGGACGAAGGCCCACGTGCGGATGCTGCGAACCTTGATCCCGGCACGACGGGCCGCCTCGGCATTGCCGCCGATGGCGTAGATGTAGCGCCCGTAGCGCGTGCGCTGGAGGAGGAAGGTCCACGCCCCCAGGACTCCGAGGACGATGAAGATGGCCCACGGGACCCCCTCCAGCGTCCCCACCGCGGCACGGTTGACGTTGCACACGGCCACGACGGCGCTTCCCACCACTGCCATGAGGACGATCTTGGCCACGGTGAGGCCGACCGGAGGCGCCACCAGGCCGCTGCGCCGTCGACGTGCGTCACGGAGCCAGAGGTTCAGACCCAACACGCCGGCGATGACAACCAGGGCGATCCACCCCTCGCCGGGGGTGATGTGACCCCACATGAGGTTGTAGATCGCTCGCAGGTTGGACTGGGGGCCG
>DATCBU010000039.1:0-23104 GCA_036511675.1 Acidimicrobiales bacterium
GCTGCAGCGCAACGCCCGATCCTCGGGATCTGCGGTGGGTACCAGATGTTGGGGGACTCGATCGACGATCCGGTCGAGAGCCGACGCGGGACCGTGCAAGGTCTCGGCCTCCTCCCGCTGCACACCACGTTCGGTCCGGAGAAGACCCTGTCCCGCCCGAGCAGGAATCTCGTCGACGGGTCGAGGATCGAGGGGTACGAGATCCACCACGGCGCCGTGGAGCGATCTGGTGGGGAGCCCTTCTTTGCCGACGAAGGCTGCCGAGTCGGTGCGGTGACCGGGACGTCATGGCACGGGCTGTTCGAAAACGACCGCTTTCGGCGGGGCTTCCTGATGGAGTGCGCCGCGCAAGCGGGTCGCTCGTTCACGGTGTCTCCCTCCTGTTGTTTCGCCGACTTCCGAGAGGCAAGGTTCGAGAGGTTGGCAGACATGGTCGCCGAGCACCTGGACACCGAAGCCCTGCAGCAGATCATCGAGGGTCGGATCGACAAGCACCGCCCGGTCCATATCTCTTCAGCGTGAGACGCCCTGTGATTCCCGGCGACGCGGTAGCATCGCGGGTTCCGGGCGCATAGCTCAGTTGGTTAGAGCGCAGCCTTCACACGGCTGAGGTCGAGGGTTCGAGTCCCCCTGCGCCCACCACCCCGGCGTCCACAAAATCGCACCTCCCATGACGCCTCCCCGAGCCCTCGCGCCCGGCTGGGTACATCGGTTGACGCTCAATCCTCGGTTCGGTAAGAATCCGGCCGACAAGCTGATTGGGGGCAATCGGTGGGGATAGCCAGCTGTCACCGCCGACCGGTCATTGCTGATTCGATGCGCGCGCACGCATGCTGCGCAATCGGGGCGGGCGTGATGAGCATCAAGAGGTGCTTCGTCATCCTCGCCAGTGCCGTGTTGATTCTCGGGTTGGGGAGTCTGGTCGCTGTCCACGCCACTGCCTCGGCCCAAGGGGTGCCCACGATCAAGCTGTCGGGAGGTACACCCAAGCCCTGCAGCATCAAGAAGGGAACGATCATCAACGGCTGCTCCATTCACATGCGAGGGACAGGCTGGCCGCGGACCTCGGTGGTGGATGTCTTGGAGTGCAATGCCAATGTCGTGACCGGTGACCCCCACGCCTGTGACTCGACCCGTGTCGCGCAACGGACCGTCGGCCACAGCGGAAGGTTCTCCGTCAACGCCTTCACCATCGTCTTCGGCAATATCGGCGACGGGAGCTGCACCGCGCTGAGTAGCCCCAGCAGGTGCTACATCCAAGCGGGTGTCGTTCAGCTCGGTGGCGGAGGAGAGACGGCACGGGCCTCGTTCACCGTCCCAGCGGCCGGCAAGACGATCTTCTCGGACTATTTCAGCGGGACCTCGGTAGACTCGAATTGGACCGTGATCGATCGCCACGGGGAGTACGCGCAGGCCGAGACCGAATGCAACGTGCCGGACGCCGTCTCGGTCGCCAACAACATCCTGTCCATCACGACCACGGCCCAGAGCGCGACCTGTGGGGACTTCAACCTTGACGGCAGCGTCCGCACGGCACCCACGCAGTGGCCGTACACAACCGGCGACGTGCAATGGAAGAGCTTCAACTTCACCTTCGGCACCGTGACCTACCGGGCCAAGTTCCCGGCGCAGGCCACCGGGACCTGGCCCGCGGTGTGGTTCTTGGGGAGCAACTGCCAGGCCACGAATCCCGAGACCGCCGACACCGGCTATGCCAGCTGTCCCCAGATCGAGAAGCCGGGCTCGGGGTACCGGGAAATCGACACCACCGAGTGTTACCAATCGCAGTGGTGTCAGCTGGCCTTGGCACAGCCGTCGAGCTTCCCGGTGTGCCTCTACCCGGTTGACACGAACTGGCACACGTACTCACTCATCTGGACCGCCACGTCGATCACGATGACGATGGACGGCCGGTCCACGGGCTGCACGTTCAGCTCGTCCAAGGGATACGCCATCCCCCACGAGCCGATGTTCATGCTCATCCAGACACAGACCGGCGGCGCCGGCGGGACACCCGACGATGCACAATTGCCGGCGGTACTCCAGGTGTCCGACATCACCGTGACCCAGCCGTAGGAAGGGGTCCAAGCGGGACGCGGGCAAGCGCCTTCGAGGCGGCCGGGCATCATGTTCCCGAAACCTGCCACCAGCCCGCTCGAAGCACGATGAACATTGAACGACCCTGGTCCGTTATCTCTCGTGGAAGGCCGCTCACGGCCGCCTACGAGGAGTCCCGCGATGACCATCCGATCCCGCTGCACCTTGCCCGTTGCCATGGCCGTGGTCACGCTCACCGCCGCCGCCTGCGGAGGCTCCTCGACTACCACCGCGGCCACGTCCACCACAGCCGGAGCGTCAGGGACGTCGGGGGTCGCGACCACGGTCCGCGCCGCATCCACCAGCCTCGGGACGATCCTGGTCAACAGTGAGGGTATGACGCTCTACACCTTGACCAATGGCGGCCGGCCCGTCAGCTGCGAAGCTGCCTGTGCGGGCATCTGGCCCCCCCTCGTGCTCTCCCAAGGAGAGACGACACCGACGGGGGGGTCAGGAGTGAGCGGTTTGGGAACCGTCTTGCTTCATGGCGCCACGCAAGTGATGCACTTGGGCCTACCCCTGTACACCTACGTGGGCGACACGGCCGCCGGTGAGGTCAAAGGCAACGGCCTCAACACCTTCGGTGGCATCTGGCGCGTCGTCACGGCGGTCTCTCCATGAGCCACCAGCCGGGCCACCGCTCCGGCCGCTTTTGCGGCGGCGGGTGCGGTCCGCCGGCTAGGTGATGGTCAGGGTGAAGCTCTGCGTCACCACCTGCTTGGTCGTGCCCTTCCCGAAGGTAGCGGTGATGGTCAGGCGGTAGGTCCCGGCCGCCGACCTGTGCTTGGTAGAAGTGGGAGTCCCCGAGATGATGGCCGTGCCCGTGCCTTTGTGGAACTTCACGCCCTTGGGCAGCTTGCCTTTCCCCTTGATCTTCGGCGTCGGGGTGCCGGTCGTGGTCACGGTGAAGGAGAATGGTGAACCCACGGCGCCGGTGGCGCTGGGGCTGCTCTTGATGCCATCGATGGTCGCCAATTGCGCCACCTTGAATCCGCCCACGCCGTTTCCAATGGCCTGTCCCGGCGATGTATCTCCGACGAAGGTGTAGAGCGGGGAGCCGTTGTACGTCACCTGATCGGCGCCGTCGGGCTGGCGGACGGCGCTCAGAGTTCCGGACACTCCAGGGCCTGCCGTCGGGGTGGTCCCGCTTGGGACTGTCAACGCCGGCCATATCGGGGCGCAGGGGCCCGTACAGCTACTGATTCCGTTGTTGTCGCTCGGGAAGGTATAGAGGGTAAATCCCGGCGCGTCGGTGAGGATCAAGCCATAGGTAGCGTTGGTGGCGACATCGACCGTGGCGCTTGAGGCACCAGCGATGGACGTCGTAAACATCATGGAACTCAGAACAGCGACCGCCGACAAGGCTCCAAGGCCTCGGAGCAGGGTGCGGCGTGTCCGCGTTCCTGATCGGGGCGAGCCTGGATGACCATGCGGCAGTGTGCTTCTGGGTAGGTGGGTCATGGTCAGACTCCTCCTTGGTTGGAGCGCTCTCGGGAGGTACGAACAAGACCCGCGTATTGTTCAGCGCCACCGACCGATCGCATGGAGAGCGCCTACGGACGCTCTGATCGCAACCCGAGACGTGGCGAACGCAGACCGTGACCACGGGGGCCAATGGGTCGACGGGCAGCGCTCGGGGGGGTCGAGGCCCGTCGACGGGCCAGCGCCCTGGCGGGTCTAGGCCCTGATATTTCCGAAGCCCGCCAGCTGCGCGATCTCGCCCCAGAGCGTGTGCGTCACGTCGTGGAGCGCCCTGGCCTCGACAACCCCCGTGGGACTGAGGCAGAGGGGAAACGATGACACCGTGCCGTCGGGCAGCATCTCCTGACCGAGTCGCACCATGCCGAGACGAGCCAGAGTTCGCACGGCTTCGGGAAGGCCCGACCACACCGCGTCTCTCTCGTACCCGCCCACGAGGCCTGCGACGAGCACGTCCTTCTCGGCCTGGGTGTAGCTCATCGGAGTCGGTCCCTCTCCTCGTCGAGTCCCTGGTAGCGCACGAGAGTCAGCTATCGGCGCGCCTCGAGCTCAGCCTGAGCAACAGATGCACGACGGGGCTGCGTGTTGTGTGGGTTCTGTCCCGATGCCAGACAGGCGAGGGGGCCACGGTACTGAGGCGAGGCACCCGGTACCCCCCCGGAAATCGGGTGCCTCGAACCCCAGTAGTTGCCCGTCGTCTGCGCTGGGTGCGTCGTCCCTGCGCCAGGCGATGAGGACACGGTAACGGTGGTCGCCGACGTCCTCAATGAGTCATCCGCCCCAATTCCGGATCTCCGCTGGATGTTCCGTACCGGCAATGGGCTGAGACGGGGGTCGGGCGAGTTGGGCCTTTCGGGTACGGGCCCTCCCGCCGTCGTGGCGGTTCCGGGGCCCTACGATCTGGGCATGGGGCGCCGATCCTTTTCCACGCACCGGATCAATGCGTGGAGCTACGCACACCCTGTGGCATGGGGAGCGGTCATGGGGACGGCATTTGCCGTCGCCGCATTCCTCGCGGATCTCGCCCTGGGGTCCAACGCGATGACGTCACTGATCGCCGGCGCGGCCGGAGGTGTGGTGTTCGGATTCCTCACGTTCCTGTGGGCTGACTGGAAGCGCCGCCGCCGATTTGGGTAGGCCGGCTTACCGACCGCGTGACCGGTTGCGACGCTCCCGTCGTACTCTGAGAATGGCGACGATCTTGCGGAAGATGAAACTCACGATGCGACTCTATCTCGCACCCTGATCTCGAGATCGTCGGTTCGGGAACCGCGACGCACCTTTTGTCGCCCCGGAGTCCCGGCACGGAAATAACGAGCGGGGCCTTCGGGCCCCGCTCGTTGTGGTGCGAGGCTTGGCGGGATGCCTCGCGGGGGGGGATCCCTGTCCTCCCCGGACCCCCGGGCCCGGGGTCGGGCCGGCGGACGCCTGGTCCTCTACTGGCGCCTGAGTCGATGTCGATGGTGCTAACGGCCTCGATCGATCACCTCCCGGACACATTGCATCGTCGTGCGACGACGACTGCACACTTCCCCACGATCGTCGGGCGACCACCGCCGTGGCCTGGTTCAGTTCTCGCACACCGCTCCACACCGGGTCATCAGTGGTTGCACCCGGGGCGACGTAGGTGATTTCTCTCGGTCGGCCCACGACGTGGATTGCACCGCGGCGGCGATAGCATGAAGTGGTGGTCGACACCGCGACCTGGGGCGAGACCGAGTGTGGCGCAAGGTTGCTGCGCGTGCTCATCGTCGACGATCACGCCGTCGTCCGGACTGGCACCCGTCAGGTGCTCGAGACGTCGGGGGATATCACCGTCGTCGGTGAGGCCGACAGTGGTGCCGCGGCCTTCGCTCTCGTCGACGCGTTGGTACCCGACATGGTGCTCGTCGATGTGCAGCTCGTGGGGGAGAGCGGGATCGACGTCGCCAGTCAGATCACGCAGACCCACCCCGGCATGCGTGTGGTGATGCTGTCGGGGTATGACGACGACGTGTTGGTGCGCCACGCCTTCGAGGTAGGAGCGGCCGGGTATCTGTCGAAGACAATGGTGCGCCAGGAGCTCATCGAGGCGGTACGGGCGGCCGGTCGAGGGGAGAGGGTCGTCGACCACGGTCGGGCCACCGCGCCCCCCGCCGAGGTTGCCCTGTCAGGCGGGTCGGTCGGTGGACGACTGACGTGGAGGGAGCGGGAGACCGTGGAGCTGGTGGCGCAGGGCCTGACGAACAGGGCGATCGCCCTTCGAATGGGTGTCAGCATGCGGACGGTGGAAGGCCATCTGAGTCACGTCTTTGCCAAGTTGGGGATCGAATCGCGCACCGAGCTGGTCCGGCTGGTGCTGACCGGAGAGCTGGCGTGAGGTGAAGGCCGACGTCGGCGAGTCCCACGCCGTTGAGGTTCAGGGCACGGGCCCGAACCCCAGCGCCAGGGCGAGTTCGGTCTCGAGGTAGCGGCTGTAGGTGGCGGTGATGTGGTCACCGTCCTTGTAGACGATGATGTCGTCGATGACGTCGGTGCACGTCGTCGAGCAGAACCACGGCATCACGTCGACGTACTGGGCACCACTGTCCCGGGCCGCCAGGAGTTCGGCGCTGTTCATGGACCGGTAGAAATGATCGGGGAGCCCGGCGCACACCCGCACATTGACCTCGTGTCGGGCCAGACAGTTCGGGTTGATGTGTGACGTGATGGGAATGTTTCCCAACACGATCTTGCGCGTCCTCGGGGAGGTGACGTCGTTCAATGCCTTCGAGAGGCCCTGCCGCCACAGGGCGGGCGTGATCGTCCCGCTCGGGTAGCGCTGCCCCCCGGGCTCCTGGGTGACGATCAGCAGGTCGGGGTCGAGCTTGTTGATCCGATGCATGGCGAACCGGTGCCAGGTGTCGCACTGGGTATAGCGACCACCGGGTGATCCGAATCCGGGGGGGTTGGTCCGGGCCACGAGCGACACGTGGCACCAGTCCTTGCCCAGCACGACGAGGCGCCATTTCGCCTCCTTGGCCACAGCGTCGAGTGCCTCGAACCACATCAATGCATGGGAGTCCCCGTACAGGACCATGGTGTGGGCTCCGTGGGGGTCGCCGAACACGCAGGCGGGCACAGACGTCACCGCCAGGTGAGCCTCGCACCCCAGCGCATCGGCAGGCAGACCCCCCCAGTCATTGGGCGCGGCCGCCAGGGAAGGGCGGATATCGGCGGGGAGGCTCTTGATGAGGCGGGCGTTGAGTACTGCCTGGTGGACCGCGGCCGGTGACGCCGGGGGACTTCCCGATCCGGGAATGGCGGGTCCTGCTGTCCCCGCAGTGGCGACAGGTGCGGCCGCGGCGATGATGCCGATGCACAACGCCGTGAGCGCCGCCCCCACGCCGAGGCTGGTCCACCGGATGCGGGTGAGCACTCGAGCGTGGCGAATGGGGTTCTCGACGAAGAAATAGGTGATGACCGACAACCCCAGTGCGATCACCGCCAGAAAGAGGTTCTCCGACACCGGCAGGGAGCGACGACCCTCGTACTGGGCGGCGATGATCAAGATGGGCCAGTGCCACAGATACAGCGAATACGACCAGCGGCCCATCCAGCGAAACGGAGTGAGTGATAACAAGGCCTCGGCCCCGCGGCGAGGTGCCGCGGTGCCACCGGCGATCACGAAGGCCGTGGCCACGACGGGCACGGCCACCCACGATCCCGGATACGGGGTCGAATTCGTGAATCCCAGAGCGGCTCCCACGATGCCCGCCAGGCCGATCCAGGTCATGACGGCGGCGACACCCCGAGGCAGCCGTCGGAGTTGGCCGGCGCCCACGGCCACCAATGCCCCGAGCGCAAGTTCCCACGCTCGGGTGAAGGGCGAGAAGTACGCCACCGTCGGGTTCGACGAAGTCTGCACCACGGACCACGTCAGGGACGCCACCACGACCAGGCCGAGAAAGACCGTGAGTTTCGCTCGCAGCGACAGTCGACGGCCGATGGTGGCCACGACGAGGAAGATGGTCGGGTACACGATGTAGAACTGCTCCTCGACGGCCAAGGACCAGAAGCTCTGCAACGGTGACGCAGGGCCCTGGGCGAGGAAATAATTGGTGCCGGTGGCAGTGAAGTGGAAGTTGGCCAGGAAAACCGCGGCCCAGCGCGCGTCGCTCACGACCTGTTCGCTCGTGACGACGCCCAGAAGCAGCCGACTGGCCAGGACGGTGGCCACGATGACCAGCGTGGCGGCGGGAATGATCCTCCGGCACCGTCGCCCGTAGAACGCCAACAGGCTGGTCTTGTGTGTGGCGGCCCGCTCGCGTAACAAGAGGCCGGTGATGACGTAGCCCGAGATCACGAAGAAAACGTCGACGCCGACGTACCCACCGAGGTGCGGGATCCCCACGTGATACAGGACGACCAAGAGCACTGCTACGGCACGCAGGCCCTCGACGTCGGGCCGAAACGAGCGATCCTCGGGAGCCGTGCCGGCTTCGTCGCCCGATGCCAGGAACCGAAGGCGTGCCGGATCCTCCGACCGCGAGCCGTTCTCGACGCACGCGTCGCTGCCTGTCATTCCTCTTTTCCCCCCACGGCCGGACACCAAAGGTAGCGCCTGCCCGCCGCGGTGAAGCGGCACAGCGATCGATGCCGCCCGAGACACGGCGGTGGCCCGAGCGTCACCTTGTCCGAAGGGGCCGGAGCTGGTGCCAAGGTCGAGATCCGGTGGGTGAAGGGCTCGCTCATGGCATCGAGAGCGGCCCCTCCGCGCTCAGTGGAAGGGGAACTGGCCGTAGGTGCTGCACAAGCCGAATGCCTCGATCAACAAGAAGGCGCCGATCACGGCCAGGATGATGGCCTGGCGCCGCCGCCCGCTGTGGCGTGCCATGACGGGTGCCATGTACCACTCGGGCAACGGCCCGTAGGTGTCGGCCAGATAGTCGGAGAGTGGCACGGCGTCGGGGTCCAGAGGCTGATCAGGGTCGGCGGCCAGCGCCAGAGCAGTGAGCTCGTCATCGGAGATCATGTCGCGGGCACGCATCGCTCAACCTCCGCGTCGCCGGTGTGGTCCCCAGTCTACCGACCGGTGCCCACGGCTTACTTCAGGGACACGGCTTACTTCAGGGACACGGCTTAGTTCAGGGACACGGTGCCTGACGTCACCTGGATCGAGGTGAGGCCGGCAGCCGACCCGCATGCGGCGAGCAGTTGCGTGGCGGTTTGGTCGGAGAGGGTCACCGCCGTGGAGCCGGCGCCGTGGTCCGAACCCGAGAACGAGCCCGTCACCTTGGCGCCACCGCCGGTGTTGGGGAGCTTGAACCCTTCGCCGCCCGCGGTGCCCGTCGTTCCGCCGTAGCCCGAGAATGTGAGCACGCTGGGGTGAATAGTTGCCGGCGCCCACGTGATGTCGATGGCGAGCGTCCGCGAATTGAGGAGACCAGTGCAGGAGTTCGATGTGCTCGAAATCGTGGCCGATGCCGTACCCCCGGTCAGGCTTGAAACGTTGGACCCCACCGGCGTACACGCACCGGCGCGCAACGAGATGGCGGTGGACTCGGCGGTGGTGCCTTTGGTGGTGAGCGGGGGCGTGAACGTCAATGACCCGGTGATGTCGGTGCAGGTGACACCGCCGGTGGCCAGCGTGAGGGTGGTTGTGGTCGGGCTCGCCTTGGGGCTCGCCGTCGGGCTCGAGCTACATGCCGTCGCCAACACCGCCATCAACCCCAGCGCGACGACGAGCGACAACCTCGATGGGGGCGTTGTGCCCATGGCTGTTCTCCCTGGTTGGATCGGCGGGGGCATGTGCTGTCGCACGCAGTCCCGACGGTAGCGGGATTTTCTCGAATCTCCAAAGGAGCGATGGTGGACCACCCGTCTCCAGGAATCGCCGCAGTACACGGCGCGGCGCGAGGAGCCGTTGTGGCGGCAGCCGACCCGGTATCGCTACGTGCACACGCCCGGGCCCGAGGTTGGAACAACGTGCGGTTGGTGTCGAGCGTCGACAGCACCTTCAAGTACGACCTCTGCAGCGAAGACTCCGCCGGTGGTCAGGAGTCGACCATCTTGGTGTTCACGCTCGACCCCGACGGCACCCCTCGGCACTTCTACAGTGCCCATTCCACCATGGCCGACGACATCAACCAGCGCGGGATCGACCTCCTCGCACCGGCGTGGCACCTCCTCGAACTCACGCCGCACGGGAGAGGGGACTGTATGCGCAACTCGACTACCCGCCCCTCGAGCCGGGGACGGCCACGGCGACATCGAAACCCTGAGGAGCCCGGGCGTGTCACCGGCCCGGAGCGTGGGGGAGAACATCCTCGGCCACCATGCGCAGGTGGTCGAGATCGGCCAGGTCGAGCACCTGAAGATAGAACCGTTCCGCTCCGTGGGCGGCGAGATCGCCGAGCTTGTCGAGCACCTCGGCGGGGGATCCGGCTAGACCGTTCTGGCGGAGCTCGTCGACCTCACGGCCGATGGCCGCCGCCCTGCGGGCCACGTCGGCCTCGGTCCGGCCGCAACACAGCACCTGACCTACCGAGTAGATCAGGGTGGAAGGGTCCCTGCCGTCGTCCTCGCACCGCCGCCTGACCCCGTCATGGACAGCGCGCATGACCGGGGCGGCCACGAACGACGTGTTGTACTCGTCGGCATACTTGCTCGCTAGCCGGGCCGAGCGGGGACCGCCCTTCCCTCCCATCACGAGTGGGGGATGGGGCCGCTGCCGGGGCCGGACCGTGTCGGCCTCGATGTGCACCGAGCACGTCAGGCCCTCGAGATCGAACGTCGCGCCCGGGCTTGACGACCAAGTGCCGTGCAGGATGGCGAGCTGATCTTCGAGCAGGTCGTAGCGGGCGCCCAGCGGAGGGAAGGGGACGCCGAAGGCCTCGTGCTCGGCGTCGTACCACCCCGCGCCGAGGCCGATCTCGAGCCGGCCGCCGCTCATCTCGTCGACCTGCGCCGCCACCACGGTGAAGGTTCCGATGTGACGCAACGTCACTGGTGTCACCAGGGTTCCGAGCCGGATGGTGGTGGTGTCCCGGGCCAGGCCCGCCAGCGTCACCCAGGCGTCGGTGGAGGCTGGCAACCCGCTGGCGGCGCCCATCTTGAGCACGTGGTCGGACCGGAAGAAGGCGCCGAACCCCCATTCCTGGGCCGTGCGGGCCACGGCGAGCAGCTGGTCGTACGACGCGCCCTGTTGGGGCTCGGTGAAGATCCGCAGTGTCATGTCGTGGAGGCTAGAGCGAGCGGTACTGCCGCGCTCGGGAAAGTAGACCTACGGGGTGCGCCCACCTCACCCTTGGGCCCTCGAGCGGCGGGGGATCATCGTCCTGGCCGGGTCGGGGCTTTCCTACGCCGTGCTGGCATCGTGGACGCGACCCTTTACGTGGGGCGCCGACGTCGTGACCGCTGTTCCCCTCGTGATTGGCGTCGCGGTCATGGCGCGGGTCATCCCGATCAGGCGTGGAGCGACGGAGAACGGCGGGGCCGGCTCCACCATCGACGCCGGACCCTCTTGGGTGCCCGGATTCGTGGTCTGGATGGTGCCGGTACTCGCCGTCGTCGGCTGGGAACTGTATTGCCTGTCGAGCCTGCCCCGAGCCGCGCACCCCACGTTGAGCGCGCTGCTCGACATCGTCGATTCCACGCGGGTGGGAAAGACCATCGCGTGTGCCTCGTGGCTCGTCGGCGGTTGGTTCTTGGTGACGGCGTGATCGGACGCCACGCCACCCTGATCGTGTGGGTCGCGCTCGGTGCGGTGTTCGTTCTCGGCCAACTGGCGGCGACGGTGTCGAAGGGTCGTGTCCCGGGTCTCGGGAGCCTCGTGGGGCCGATCATCCACCGCGGCGCGGGCCGGTATCTCTTGGTGTTGGCGTGGATGTGGTTGGGGTGGCACGCCTTCGCCCGGTGACCGGCGGTCGATGCCACGGACCGCGACACTCGTTCGCCGGTAGGTTGGGGTGATGGACACCCGCGTCATCAGCCCGGCCTTGGGGGCCGTCGTCGAGGGTGTACAGCTGGCCGCCGACATCGACGACGCCACCGTGGGGGGAATCAGGGCGGCGCTGCTCGAACACAAGGTGGTGTGGTTCAGGGGGCAGAGCCTCGATGCCTCCTCGCTGACCGCCGTGGCCACGCGTTTCGGGACACCGACCGAGGCTCACCCCGTCGAGCCCAGCTTGGAGGGGCACCCCGAGGTGTTGCCGCTCGACTCCGACGAGGGGGCCCGGGCCGACGTGTGGCACAGTGACCTGACCTTCCAAGAGCGCCCACCGCTCGGAGCGGTCCTGCACGCGCTCGAGGTGCCTCCGGTGGGCGGCGACACCATGTGGGCCGACATGACCGGGGCCTACGGTTCGCTGTCGGGGTCGCTGCGGGGCTTCGTCGACGGGCTCACCGCCACGCATTCACCGACCAAGGCCGGGGGCTACTTCGCCGACCGCGACCGCACCGGGGGTGCGGCGGCCGACCGGACGGCGCTCAGCGCCACGCGACATCCCGTGGTGCGGACGCACCCCGAGACCGGCGAGCGCAGCTTGTTCGTGAACCCACTGTTCACCGACAAGGTCGACGGGCTTCGCCGCCACGAGAGCGACATGTTGCTGGGGTTGCTCTACGAGGCCGCCGTGGCGCCCGAGCGCGTGGTGCGCTGGCGGTGGGAGGCAGGCGACGTGGCCTTCTGGGACAACCGGTGCACGATGCACTACGCGCTGCTCGATTTCGGCCCCGAGCGCAGGCGGATGCTGCGGGTGGCACTCGAGGGGGAGCGACCGGTCGGGGTGTCGAGACCCTAAGGGGCGGTCCGGGTAGCGACGATGGTCCCGTGCCCGCCGCTGCCGTTGGTGAAGACACCCTGCATCCGCACCTTGGTCCCGGTGCGCGACACGACCGCACTGCCCTGCTCGGTCCCGTCGCCCAGACCGATGGTGAACGACAGCGTCGCCCCCTTGACGGTGCCCTGGATCGTCTCGAGGCCGACGGGCGACGTGATGGTGCCCGAGAATGCCCCGCTGGTTCTGCTCTCGGTGGTGATGTGCATCGAGGCGGTGTACAGGGCGCCCCCGTAGGCGTTGAGGACGTTCCACACCCCGCGGATGCCGGTGATGGTGCCGGCAGTCGTGGTGGGCGTGGCGGCGGCGCGTGATGCCGAGTGAAACGGACCGATATGCGTCAGGGCCAACATGCCGGTGAGGAGCGCGGCGACGATGACCACGACGCCCAGTCGTGGAGCCACGCCGACTCGGCGGCGGGGGATGTGACCGCGCTCGGCGACGTCACCGGGGTCGACCTTCTGGAAGGGCCAGCTCGGTTCGACGGTCTCGTCGGGGCCGAATGTCCACTCCTCGTCCTCGCCCCGGTCGTCGATGGCGGTGGGGGAGGACACGAAGGCCGGTTCGGCCGGCGCCGGCGCGGCGGTCCGCACCGGAGGTGGGGGGGTGGCGGCGCGATCGCGATACCGGCGGAGCACCAGATCCACGGGCTCGGGGGGAGGAGAGGCGCGGCGGGGACCGCTCGGCAGTCGGGGCGCGGCGGGTGTCATGCGGTCAGGAGACTCGCCACTCGGTCCATCGGGGCTCGGCTCCGTCACTGTGGTGACATCGGCGGACCGCGAATCTGCCTTGAGGCGGATCCCCCGCGGTCATGTCGCCACCCGAGCCGGGGCGGAGGTCGGGCCTCGGCACCGGAGGCCTCCGGGGAGCCCTAGAAGTGGCCGCCTTGCTGGGGCAACAGGTGAACTTTAGGTTAGCCTAACCTAAGAGATCGCAAGATTTCGGCTTGTCTGGTCCGTTCGAAGGAAACTCGCCATGCGTGTCGCTTCTCGTGTTGGCCGGTGGGGCGGTCGCGTGCGGTCGACGGGGGGCCGGGCTCGCCCTCGGGGACGCAGCGAGGGGAGCCGGGAGCCGGGGCCGATGCCCCGGCACTCCTGCGCCGCCTCGTCGCCGGCCGGTGAGGGGACCTCTCGTCCTCGTGGTGGTCGGTCTCGCATTGTTGGCTGCCGTGCTGGTGGGGCAGGGCGCGAGCTCGTCGTCGACGCAGGGACCCGTCGTGTTCCATGCCACCATCACGGTGACGGGCGAGATCCGCACCAAGGAGAGCTACACCGACAAGAGGACAGCCAGTCACCTGTCTTCGTGCGCACAGGCCGCCTTGCACGGTGACCGGCCGTCGATGGCCCCCGACACCTGGCTCGTGCCCACGCCGCCGCTCGACAATGCCGTCGACATCGAGGTGGGGACGCCGGCGCGCGGCTATCACGGTCCCGGCGACTATCCCCAGGGAGTCCTGGCCCAAGGGAACGGAGCCATGGACGCAGGCCCCGAGTCCTACGACGTGACGAGCGCAGACGCCACGACGTCGATGTATGTCAACACCGACGGCTCGGGCAGCGTCACCTTCACCCACGCGCCGGGGGATGACGACAGTCCTCATCGCGGGTGGCATGGGGCGATCTCGGGCACTATCGCCTGGACCTGCACGACCTGAAGCCACCTCCCGGGGCCGCGGACGATGCGGAGGCTTCCGCCTCTGTTCGGGCATGATGAGTCGGTGGAGCCGACCGACCCGGAGCGAGACTTCGGGGATCCCACACGCCGCACCTATCTGGCTCAGGAACGAACGTTGCTGGCTTGGTGGCGCACGGCGTTCGCGGCCATCGGGGTGGCCTTGGCGGTCGGTCGACTCCTCCCCGAGATCGCCCATCTCCCCAAGGTGCCCTTCTTGATCGTGGGAGCGGGGTGGGGCGCGCTGGCCGTCGGCCTGGTCTCGTTCGGCCTCTTCCGCCAGCGCGCCGGGGACCGGGCTATCAGGGCCGGCCGGTACCTCCACGTGAGCCCGAGGTGGTTGGTGGTCCTGACCACGTACATGGTGGTGCTCATGGTGGCCACGATCGCGGTGATGTTCATCCACCCCTGACGGGGCGGAGTGACCGACGGTCGCTGGGCGACAGTCGGTCCTCGACAGTCGGTTCGCGCCAGTCAGTGGTCGAAGGTCTGCACCATGAGCTGGACGGTATGGCGCTGGCCGGTGGGAGACCGCAGCCCCGGTGCCGAGGTCGGCCGACCATGGCGGTGGAACCCCAACGACTCGAAGAAGGCGATGGCCCCCCGGTTCTCGCCCAGGGTCTCGAGAAAGCAACCCGAGACGCCCGCCGTCTGCAGGTGGTCGGTCCAGCGGCGCATCAAGGTCGCCCCCACGCCGCGTCCTCGGATGGCGGGGAGCAGGTCGATGTGGAGGTGGGCGGGCCAGGCGTCGTCGGTCAGCGACACCGGCGGAAGCCGGCGCCGAAGGCCGTCGACCACGACGTCGCCGAACGAGCGCCACACCACGCCGGCCGTGCCGGGTCGGAACCCGATCCCTCGTCGCACGAAATGCCGTCCGAAGATGGAGGCAGGGTTCCACGCTCGGCGCGAGTCCACACACCCCAGCAGGTACCCGGCGACCACGCCGTCGAGCTCGGCCACCCACGCGGATTGGGGTTCGGCATCGGTGTAATAGGAGGTGAACAGATCGGCGAAACTCTCGACGTCGCGCCACATCCACGCCACCGGCTCACCCATGTAGCCGGTCACGTGGCAGATGTGTCGCACCTGGGCGCGGTCCTCGAACCGGTAGGGCCGCACCACGATCGACGTCACGAGGAGACGGCGTGGCTCAGCGGCCGCGCCACGATCCCGGACGGGCGTCGCGGGCCAGCGCGGCCAGATAGGCGTTGTAGGCGGCCAACTCGGGATCCTCGGCTTCGGCACGTGCCAACGCGATCGCACCCACATCGGGCTGGAGCGATTCATCTCTTTCGGTGCTCTCGAGCGCGGCGGCCTCCTGAAGGCGGCGCAGGCCGCGCGCTCCGACGGTGTCGGGATCGTCGTGGACGAAGTGCCACCAGAACACCGTCCCGAGCACGGCAAAGCACGGCCACATGACCGAGTAGATCCAACCGAGGGAGTCTCCTGAGAGGCCGATCCCCACTTGCCACCAGCAGGCGACGGCACATCCGGGCACCCACACGATGAGGACGGCGTGGGCGACCAACGCCCGTGTCGTGAACCACCGTCGACGGTCGAAGGACACCGGGGGCGACTCTCGGACCGACACAGCTGGTCAGGCCTCGCTGGGTGCGGTCCCCGCGTTCCCCCGGGCGTCACGGCGGGCTTGGCGCGAGTACTCCGACGTCAGCCTGCGCTCGGCGATGATCGCCCCGAAGGGGATCGTGCCGGCCACGAGCACCAGGAGCGTCCGGAAGATGGGGATGTGCATGGTCCGGGTGAGTTGGAACGCGACGACGAGGTAGACGATGTAGAGGAAGCCATGGAGGGTGCCGACCACGGTGGCGACCCCGGGATGACCAGCCACCTGCAGCGGCACGCCCACGAAGACGAGCACGATCAGCAGGACGGCGGTGGTGTAGGCCATCACGCGATAGCGCTTGAGCACGGCAGGTTCCACGGCGGAGATCCTACGGGGGCCGACGCCAATGCTCCTATCGGGTGCTGCGTGTGGGACCGGGGCGTCCCATCCCGTCGCTACGATCCACCCTTCATGCGCACGTCGGCCTTCGGAAAGCAGACCACGGTGGAGCGGCACCCCCGAGGCGGCGGTCGGTACGGCGCCGTGGTCAGCGACGAGTGGAACGCCCCCGTGCTCCCTCATGGTGGGGTGGTCACGGCACTGGCACTCCGAGCCATGGCGGCGGAGCTCGACCTTCCCGACGAGTCCCTGCGCTCGGTGACGACGGTCTTCGCCGCGCAGGTGCCTCCCGGCCCTGTCGACATCGATGTCACCGTGCTGCGGCGGGGCCGGACGATGTCCCAGGCCACCGCCACGGTCCGCCCTGTCGGGGCCGACAGCGGGCACACCGCCGTGGCGATCTTCGGCGGGTCGCGGCACGGATTCGAATTCACCGACGTCACCTGCCCCGAGGTGCCCCCTCCCGAACAGTGCCCGTCGTTTCGTGATCCGCTCCCCGAGGGTGTGACGGGCTTCGCGCCCGCCTCGTTCTGGGAACGCGTCGAGTCCCGTCCCGCCATCGGCCATGCCCCCTGGCACCAGTGGGAGCCGGTCTCCTCCGAGCGCGTCTACTGGTACCGGTTCGACGACCCCCCGGTCACCGAGGCCGGGGAGTGGGACCCGTTGGCCCTGGTGACGTTGTGCGACACGATGCCGGGCGCAGTGGGCGAGCGCATGGGGCCGGGTCTGCCCCCCTGGTTCGGGCCCAGTGCGGACTTGACCGTCCACATCCTGGGAACGGCGTCGTCGCCGTGGTTGCTCGGCCACAACCGCGCCCGCCACGCCGGTGACGGCTACGCGTCGGTGGAGATGGAGTTGTGGGACCCCGAGCGCGGCCTCGTCGCCTACGCCACCCAGATGATGTTCTTCAGCTTCCCCGACGGTCCGCCGTCACCCGAACAACGACGGCCGCCGGGATGAGGCGCTGACGGGCTCGATCACACCTCGACCCGGGCCGTGGATGACAGCCGCTCGACGGCGTCGGCGTACTCCTCGACGAGGTCGAAGATCACGTCACGCGTCTTGCGCACCCGGGTGGCGTGCCCGATGACCTGTCCGCACGGGTTGAAGGCGACGTCCTTGGCCTCCTCGGGGTAGCGGTGCGTGGCTCCCACGGCCTCGATGGCCACCATCATCTGCAGCGGCATGGGCAGAGGGTCGGGCGTGTCGGGCTGGTCCCAGGCTTCGGTCCAGTCGTTCTTGAGCATGCGGCACGGCTTGCCGGTGAAGGACTTGGACCGCACCGTGTCCCGGCTCGTGGCGGCCAGGTAGGCCTTCATCTGGCCGGGGGAGGTGTTGGCTTCTTCCACCGTCAGCCACAGCGTGCCTCCCCACACGCCCTGGGCTCCCATGGCCAGTGCCGCCGCGATCTGCCGTCCACTGCCCACGCCGCCCGCCGCCAGCACCGGGAGCGGAGCCACGGCGTCGATGACCTCGGGCCACAAGACGAGGGATCCCACGTCGCCGGTGTGCCCTCCGCCCTCGGTGCCCTGGCACACGATGAAGTCGAGCCCGGCCGTCTTGTGGCTCATGGCGTGCTTGACCGATCCGGCCAGCGCGCCGATCATCCGGCCCGAAGCCTGCACCTCCGCGATCACGTCGGCCGGGGGTGTGCCCAAGGCGTTGGCGATGAGCTTGACCTTGTCGTGGCGCAGCGCGGCGGCCAGCAGCGGCTTGCCGGTGGCCTCGGTCCACCCCATCATGCCGCTGCGCTTCTGGTCCTCGGCGGGTTCGGGCACGCCGTGCTCGGCCAGGAGGCGACGGGCGAAACGCCGGTGGTCGTCGGGAACCATGGACTGCAGCTGGGCCTCGAGCTTGACGGGGTCCATCTCGCCCATGCCCTCGTACTTGCCGGGGATGACGATGTCGACGCCGTAGGGATTGTCCCCCACGTGCTCGTCCAGCCACTCGAGCTCGATCTCGAGCTCTTCGGGGGAGAAGCCGATGGCACCGAGGACGCCGATCCCTCCGGCGTTGGACACGGCCGCCACAACGTCGCGGCAGTGGGTGAAGGCAAAGATGGGGAACTCGATGCCCAGTCGGTCGCAGATCTCGGTGTGCACGGCTTTCTCCTTATTTCTGGGTTCTGGGAACGGTGGTCAGGAACGTTGTTCGGTAACGGCGAGCACGGTGGCGGGCGTGGCGCGCTCGGTCGCGGGTGCAGCACCGGTGACGAGCGCCAGCGCGGCGGCCACGACGGTGGTGTCGAGGCTTTCGGGGTCGATGCGGTGCTGGGTCTCGAATCCGATCACGAGAGCGCGGAACACCGTGGCCAGGACGTCGGGAGGAGCGATGCGGGCCACCAGACCGTCGTCGATCCAGGTGGCGAATCCCTTGGTCAGCCAGTCGTGGGCTTGGCGCGACCGGGCCCGCATGGCCTCGGCCACCTCGGGGTCGCGCGTGGCGCGCAGCCACAGCTCGCGCTCGAGCAACAGCAAGCGACGGGTCTGGTCACTCGGGTTGGTCACCACGTTGGCGGCCACGGCCCGCAGCCGGTCCTCCACGGTGGCCGCCAATTCGAACTCGGCGGCGATGACGGTCAGGAGGGAGTGAGCCCACTCGTCGAGCAGCGCCATGAGCAGACCCTGCTTCGAGCCGAAGTGGGCGTATACCGCTCCCGAGGTTCGTCCCGCCGCGTAGGCCACGGTGTCGACGGAGACCGCGTCGATGCCCCGTTCGGCGAACAGGCCGGCGGCGGCGTCGAGCAGGCGGGCCCTGGTGTCGGCCTTTCGCTCCTCCTGGGTCCGGGGCACTCGCCTCCTCCGTGGTCCGGGTATCCGGTCCGGAAACTTAGATAGTGAATCCTATCTAAGTCGCGGGGGACCGGCCACGGCGCCCCTTGGAATGTCGAGGTGAATCGTTGACCTCGGCAAATGACCGTGGTCAAAACCCCTCCACGACATGCAGAGCCGGAGGGTGTGTCAGCGAAGTTCCCCTCCGACCTCATCAGCCCACACTGTCATCACCTGGAGTTGGGCCTCCCCCCAGGTAGTGACCATGGCAGTGTCGAGGGCGTCGCGACCTCGAGCGATGACCACGCGACCGATGCGCGGCTCATTGTTGCGTGGGTCGAAGGTCCACCATCGGCCTTCGAGCCATACTTCGAACCACGAACAGAAGTCCATGGGAAGCTCGGGTGGGGCAACGGCGATATCGGGCAGGTAGCCGGCGACGTATCGGGCAGGGATGTTGAGGGCTCGACACAGTGTGATACCGAGTTGAGTGATGTCGCGGCACACGCCGGTGCGCGACTCCCATATGTCGTACGCAGTAGTAAGGCCGGTGCTGGCACCAGGCTCGTAACGGACATGATCGTGAAGCCAGTCGCATACCGCCTGAACCCGGAGCCACCCCGGCTCCACCGATTCGAACAGCTCCCAGGCTGAGTCATGGAGCACGTCCGGCCAGCAGAACCGGCTCGGGAGTAGGTACACGAAAGCATCGTCGGGTAGGTCTCCGATGGCGGCCTGGGTCGCCCCCTTGTCGGCGTCGTCGAAGCTTGGTGGCACCTCTACTGTGGCGTCGTAGTGCAAGACCGAGCGCCCCGGTGGCAGCGTTAGGCGGTCACACGCATTGCCGTAGGCGTCAAAGTAGATCCGGGCTGAGGCTGGGGGCTCCCAGATCTCGGTGACGATTCGCTGGTCGACATTGGAACGGGGACGCACCTGCCACAAGGACGGCGTCCAATCCGGTGTCTCGTACTCGAATTGGCAGCCGATCCGGACCAGCATCCCCACCAGCCTCGTCCTCCCGCGTGAACGAGCTACTAACGGCGCATGTCAGGCATGTGAACTTTGTCATCATCGGAACTAGAGAATGGTCGGCGCCAGCGACGGTTGACACGACGGGGGGACCGAGAACCTGCCCTGATCCGGGCCGTTCCCCCATGACCGTCTCGGTCGGCCGGGGTGAGGCCGCCCGTGCGATACTCACCCGCCGGAGAAACGGCGGTGGCATTGGCTTTCCGTTGCGCACCGCCCCACGATCGGAGTGCGCATGTTCAGGACCTCGCCCGTCGTCGCCGAGGACGAATGGCATCTCGACTTGACCGTCGAGGGACACGTGGCCGTGCTCAGCCTCAACCGGCCCGACAAGCTCAACGCCTGGAGCTGGGAGTCCACCCGCCAGCTGGGGGCGCGCGCCGACCAGATCCGCTTCGACGAGCGGGTGCGCGTGGTGGTGCTGCGCGGTGAGGGCCGTGCCTTCTGCGCCGGCATCGACCTGGGCATGCCCGAGGACCGGGTCACGGGTCGCTCTCCGGCGGAGAAGGCGCGCAATTACTACGAGGGCATCCGCTGGGCCCACGAGCGCTTCAAGGTGTTCGCCGAGCTTCCCCAGCCCATCGTGGCGGCGGTCCAGGGCTATTGCCTGGGCTTCGGGTTCGAGCTCGTCCTCATGTCCGACATCCGGGTGGCCGCCGAGGACGCCGTGTTCGCTCTGCCCGAGGCGCAGGTGGGTGTCGGCATCGACGCCGGCGGGGACCTCCGGTTGGCGCACGAAGCGGGAGCGGGCTGGGCCAAGTTGCTCGCTTTCACGGGTCGCCGGCTCGACGCCCGCACGGCCGAGCGCATCGGGGTGGTCCAGCAGGTGACCTCCGCTGAGGATCTGCTCCCCACGGCGATGGGCATCGCGCAGGAGATAGCCGCCAACGCCCCGCTGGCGGTGCAGAGCATCAAGCGCACGGTGGACGGCTTCACCTACCGCGGCTTCACCGAGGCCATGCGGTTCGGTGCCATGAGCTCGTCGATCGAATTCGTCTCCGACGACATGCCGGCGGGGTACGCGGCGAAGGCCAAGAAGCAGCCCATCGTCTTCGAGGGCAAGTAGCCGGCGTGCCGCTCCCCGAGCCACCCGAGCTGGGGCAGACCATGCTGCCGGCGGGCACCTTCGACGGGACCACGGTGGTGGTGACCGGCGGGGGGACCGGCCTCGGCAAGGCCATCGCCGTCGAGTTCGCCCGCCTGGGTGCGGCAGTCGGGATCCTGTCTCGCAGCGAAGACCACCGCCGCGCCGGCGTGGCCGCGGTGGAAGCGGTGGGAGGCCGAGCCGCGCATGCCGGAGCAGACATCCGGCGAGCCGAGGACATCGCCACCGCCTTCGACGAGCTCGAGGCGGCCCTCGGGCCGGCGCGCGTCCTCGTCAACAACGCGGCCGCCAACTTCCCGGTTCCCGCCGAGGACCTGAGCCCCAACGGGTGGCGGGCGGTGACCCAGATCGTGCTCGACGGCACGTTCTTCTGTTCCCAGGAGTTGTTCCGGCGGGCGAGCGGCGCCGGCGACCCGGGGGCCATCTGCAACATCTTGGCCACCCAATCGTTCACCGGAGGCCCGGGCATGGCCCACACGGCCGCGGCCAAGGCCGGGGTGGGCAACCTGACCAAGACCCTGGCCGTGGAATGGGCACCTTCGGGGGTCAGGGTCAACGCGCTGGCCCCCGGGCTCTTCCCCCACGAAGACATGCGGGCCGACCTCCAGGCCCTGCGCACCGAGGGGGACGACGTCGACGCCCGGCGCTCTCCGGCGGGTCGGTTGGGAAGGCTGCACGAGCTGGGGTGGGCGGCCACGTGGCTGTGCTCGGCCTATGCCTCGTTCGTGACGGGCCACACCCTGGTGGTCGACGGGGCCAATTGGCTCCGCCGGGACTTCGTCATGCCCGAGTTCGTCCCCGTCCGGGACCAGATCGCGGCGGTGCTCCCGGACCGTCGGCCCTAGTGGGGACCGCATTCGGCCACCCCGGGTGGTCCCCGCGAGCCCTGCGCCACGGAGCCCTCCCGTAGGCTGGCGGGGATGAATGGACCCGATGCGGCCGGATCGGGTGATCGTTTTCTCGTGTCGGGTCCCGGGGCTGCCGATGGCTTTCCGGTGACCGACGTCGTGCCCGAGGCGGGGCCCTCCGATTCTGGTGTCGAGAGCCCGGCCCCGGGCTCGGGCATCGACCGCATGCGCCTGCGCAGCTTCATCGGCCTGACCCTCGGCCTGGTGGGGCCCCGCGCCAACCTGGCGGTGTCGGGGGTCCTGCTCACCCTGCTCGTGTCGTCGAGGGTGTCGAGCGCCCTGGCCATCACCTTCGCCCTCACCGCCAACCGCCTGATCGGGTGGATCGCCTATCCGCTGCTCGGCCGGGCCAGCGACCGCACCAAGTCCGCCGCCGGGCGCCGGGCGCCGTATATGGCGGCGGGCCTGTTGATCATGGGTGTGTGCACATGGGCGTACACGCTCGTGTCGGGATTCTGGCCCCTGGTCCTGCTGATCGTGTGCGTGAAGACGGCCAGCGTGGTGTTCGGGCTCACCAATGTGGCCGCCATCCCCGAGACCTTCGGCAAGAGCCGGTCGGTCAAGGCCGCTGCCCTCATCGGCGTGCTCGGCATTCTCGTCAGCCTGGTCATCAAAGGCACCGTCATCGCCACGTGGAAGGCGCACGATCCCTCCACCTGGAACCTCGCTTTCAGAGAGGCGGGCGGTTTCATGGTGGTGGTGGCCTTCTTCGTGCTCGTGCTGGTGCGCGAATCGGCTGCAGCACGCGAGGTCGCCGATCGCGAGCGCCACAACCGCGCCCGCCCGTGGCGCGAGGAGCTGTCGGAGATCCTGCGCGTGCCCAACGCCAAGGTCCTCATCACCGGGGTCCTGGTGTTCTGGGCCGGGATCAGCGCCACCGGCTACCTCGCCATCGTCTACTTCCAGAGGGTCCAGCACGCCGGCGCCAACGCCCAGACCATCGCCGGCTGGGTCAGCGGGGTGCCGGTGGTCATGCTCGGCCTGGCCCTGGGCTACGGCTTGAGCCGCCTGTTCACGCGCAAGCAGATCGCCGTGCTCACGCCGGTGGCGGGCTCGGTGGTGTCGCTCGTGCAGTTCACCACCACCCACATCTGGCAGTCAGTCGTCCTGGCCTTCGTGGGCGGACCGTTCTTCGCCGCCTTCGTCATCGCCCTGGCGCCCATGCTGCTGCAGCTCCTGCCGCGCTCGGGGGGCATGGCCGAGCTCCTGGGCAAGCTGGTGGCGCCCTTCAGCCTCTTCGCCGTGGTGTTCTCCTTTCTCGCCGCCTGGGTGGTCGACCTCAC
>DATCBU010000040.1:0-6752 GCA_036511675.1 Acidimicrobiales bacterium
CACCGCCGCGGCCACCCGCCGGTCCAGCGCGGCGAGGAACAGCGTGACGGTGCCCCCGTAGGAGAGCCCCGCCATGCCCATGCGCGCCGGGTCGACCAGCGGATGGGCCTCGAGAACGTCGAGCCCCCGGGCCAGGTCCCACAGGTTCTGTGTCAGCGGATTGATGCCCGCCATCACGGCGTGGACGAGGTTGGTGTCACAGGCGTAGTGGTCGTCGGGGTTCCAGTCCAGACGCTCCCCGAAGCACCGCAGGTCCGGTGCCAGCACCACGTACCCGCGCCGAGCCAGTTGGTGCGCGTAGTCGGCGTTGGGGGTCCCGGTGCGCTCCAGCCCGCATGCCTCGGACTTCCCCGGCCCGTGGCCGTGGACGGCCAGCATCGCCGGGCCGGGTCCCACGCGGCCCTCGGGCACCAAGAGGTACGCCGGCACCGACATCATCACTTCGGTGTCGAACACCACCTTGTCGCGCCGGTACCCGTCGCACGGCACCGACTCCAGGGTCTCGAGCCGCAGCGGGACGCGCTCGGGCATCGGCCCCAGCAGCGTGTCCAGCCGGGCCCGGCACCGTTGGCGCCACTGGGCCAGCACGCGTGCATCGGCGGTGTCCAAGGTGGGCAACGGGTCGACGTGGCGCGTCTCGCCCAGCCGCACCATCCACGAGTACCAGGGCGAGTAATTCCGATCGGGAACGGGCAGCACCAACGGCGCGTCCACGGGCGCGTTCACGGGCGCGTCGACGGGTTGGTCAGCCGGCAAGAGGAGCCCAGCTCTGCACGGTGTGCCAGCACGTCCCCTGGGGCTTGCCGGTGTAGGTCGGCACGCACAGGGGCGAGGGGGGATCGTTGTTGTAGAGCTCCACCACCTGGTACTGGGTCGGCCCCGCGTACCTGTCGGGGCCAAAGGTCAACGTCGGCGTGTAGGTCCCCGAGAAGTTCGAGATGCGCGACATGGACTGCACGAAGGTGCGGCGGTCGAGGTGCGGGCCCGCCGCCAGCGCGGCGGCGGCGAACAGGCGGATGGCCTGGCACCACCCCACGATGGGCCCCTGCTCCTCGATGTAGGGGGAGACCGACGAGGTGGGCTTGTTGTGGGCGCTCCACGTGTCGTAGCAATTCTGGACGGCGGCGTTGTACCCGCCGCCACCGGGGGTCACGCTCACCGGGGCGTCGGTCCCGCCCAGGGTCTCCACCGTCACACCCTCTTGATGGTCCAGGCCTTTCTCATAGGGGATGGGGATGAGCCCCAGGGTGACGGTGATGGAGGACTCGTAGTCCGACAGCAGCAGCTTGGGGAAGTAGTTCTGCCCGTTCTCCTGGGACAGGAAGGGGAAGAACGAGTTGAACGGGATGAGCGGGATCACCGACTTCACGCCCGCCGCCTTCAGCCGCTGCACCACCAGGGGGGCCGCCGAGCTGGTGGCGGCGGTGTCGGAGGGATTCGACGGCAGGGTCTCCACCAGAGGGTCGGCGAATCCCGCCCGGCGCAGGTCCGGCAGCAGGTACTGGTTGAGCGCCACCTGGTCGCTGGTGCGGTCCCCGGCCACGATGCCGATGCGGCTGGTCGAGCTGAGCAAGCCCGAGCTCTTGCCCCACGACACCACCGTGGCCAGGATCTGGGCCTGGTCGGGTCCCGTCCACCACAGGTACGGGGCTCCCTCCTGGGTCCAGTTGGTCACCGTGGTCCACTGCCCGATGAACGGCGTGTGGCCCTCCTGGGTGATGCACAGCTCGTTGTCACCCGTCCACGACCCGATCCCGTCCAGCACGGCGAAGACGGGGGGATTGCCCTCCGTCCACTGCTTGCACAGGGCCCGCATGGCCGACTCGTTGGTGGGGTCGAAATTCACGATGATGGGATTGATCTTGCGGCCGTTGATCCCGCCCGCGTCGTTGATGGCATTGACGTAGGTGTGGATGGCGGCCTTCTGGGCCCCGAACTCGGTGTCACCGGCGAAGCCGAAGTTCGACGCCAGGGAGGTGAGGTTCGAGACGGGGAAGGCCACGTTGATCGAGGTGGCCGTGACGCCCCGGGTACTGGTGGACGCCTGGTCCACGCCCACCCCGCTCGGCTTGCCCAGCCCCAGCCCGCTGGCGGCGCCCGATCCCCCCGCCCCCGCACCGGTCGTGGCCGTCTTCTTCGGAGACGACGAGGCCGTGGCCCCGTACACCGCGCCCGCCACCACCGCGATCACCATTACGAGGGCCACGACCTGGACGCCGGCGGGCCGGCGCCGAAAGCGCCGCCACGACCGCCTGAGTGCCGCCGGACCCGAACTCGCCATGTCGCTCTTCCCCTCTTCGCCTGCGGGCCCCGTCTTGTCGACACCGCCTGTGTCCGCCCCGCCCACCCCGCAGTGGCCACACGATATGCGGCTTGGGCGTCGCCGACCCGCCCGGCACGAGGGATGGAGGCAGGGTGGGAGGGGTTGTGGCCGCGCCCCCCAAGGGGCACCATGGACCGCATGACCTTGGCGACGGGCCTCGACATCAGGGCGATCTCCCCCCACATCGGGGCGGAGGTGCGGGGCCTCGACCTCGCCCGCCCGCTGGGCGACGCCGTGGTGGCCGAGGTGCGCGACGCGCTGTGCCGGCACCTGGTGCTGTTCTTCCCCGACCAGGACCTCGCCCCCGACGTCCAGGCCGACTTCGCCCGTCAATTCGGCGAGGTGACACCGGCGCACCCCGTCCTCCCGTCACTGGAGGGGAACCCCGAGGTCCTGAACATCGACGGGCGCGAGGACCGCGCCTCGTGGTGGCACACCGACGTCACCTTCCTCCAGACACCCCCGCTGGGGTCCATCCTGCACATGCGCGAAGCCCCCTCGGTGGGGGGCGACACCATGTGGGTGAGCCTCCAAGCCGCCTACGACGCGCTGGCGGAGCCGGTGCGTTCGCTGTGCGACGCGTTGATCGCCTGGCATCACGACCCCTGGTTCGCGGCCGACGTCGAGGCCCGGGGTGGCTATGAGTGGGACGGCCGTCATCACGACCGGCTCTTCCCCGTGTCGCATCCCGTGGTGCGCACCCACCCCGAGACCGGGCGCCACGGGCTGTTCGTGAACTCGCAGTTCACCCGTTTCCTCGAGGGGGTCTCCAAGGTTGAGAGCGACTGCCTGCTCGACTTGCTCTACCGGCACTGCCAGCGGCCCGAGTTCAGCTGCCGGTATCGCTGGGAGGCGGGTGCCGTGGCGTTCTGGGACAACCGGGCCACGCTGCACTACGCGCTGGACGACTACGGCGACGCCTTGCGCATCGCCCACCGGGTCACCCTGCGCGGGGACCGGCCCTACGGACCGGCCCGTCCCCTCCAGCCCAGTACTTAGCCGGGCACTCAGCCGGGCGCGCCGGTGTCGCTTCGCACCGGGCCCGTCACCTGCAGCGCGGCGTCACTGGCACCGAGGTAGGCGGCCAGGGCGCGCGGATCCTCGCGCACCACGTCGGGGCTGCCCGAGATCACCACGGACCCCGTCTGCATGACGATCACGGTGGAGCACAATTCGAAGACCAGGGGGACGTCGTGCTCCACCAGAAGGATGGTGGACCCCGTGACCTCCTGCAGCTGGCGCAGGAGGGGGATGAAGGCCTCGGCCTCGCGCTGGGCGATGCCCGCCGTGGGCTCGTCCAGCAGAAGGAGCCGGGGGCCGGCCAGCACGATCGAGGCCAGGTCGACCACGCGGCGGGTGCCGGTCGAGAGATGCCCGGTGAGGTGGTGGCGGAACCGCTCCAGGCCGAACGACGCGATGACGCGGTCCACGGCCACGCGCTTGTCGGTTTCGGCGCGACGGGCCCATGGCAGTTGCAGGGTGGTGGACAGCACACTGACGCGATGGCGGGCGTCCTCACACAGCATGAGCGTGTCCTGCACGGTGAGCTCGGGGTAGAGGCGGCAGTCCTGGAAGGAGCGGACCAACCCGAGGGCGGCCCGTTCCTCGGGGATGTAGTCGGCCAGGTCCTCGCCGTCGAGGGCGATGGACCCTTCCGCCGGTGTCACCAGCCCCGACACCGTGTCGAGGAGGGTGGTCTTGCCCGACCCGTTGGGCCCGATGAGCCCCACGATCGTTCCCGGCTCGACCGACACCGTGACGGTGTCCACCGCCCGCAGCCCCCCGAACGACACCACCAGGTCGGTGATGTCCAGGCGGGCGGGCCCTTCCCGTCTGGTCTTCCTGTCGGAGGGCCCGGCGTCTCCGTCCGGGTCGGTGAAGGGCGCAGGGTCGGTGGAGCTCACGAGATCACCTCGGCCACGGCACCGGCGCCCGCCGCGGTCAACTTCCCCGTGGCGGGGTCGATGGCGGTGGGCGGCGCGTCGCCGGGCGGGGCGGCATCGTGACCGCGGGTGCGCAGGTGCACGACCCCGGCGGTGGCGAGGTCGCCCAAGCGGTGCATGACCTCGGCCATGCCGCCGGGGAGGTAGAGGATGAAGGCCATGAGCCCGAAGCCACTGGTAAGGAACTCGACGGTGGTCGACGAGCCGAAGATGGCGGGCACGCCCTTCAGGTACAGCGCCCCGAGTATCGCCCCGGGGATGGCGTCGAGACCGCCGATCACGACCATCGAGACCACCAGGATGGACACTGTGGGGTCGAAGGTGTCGGTGCTGAAGCGCTCGGTGGCGAAGGCCAGGCACACCCCGGCGTAGCCCGCCATGAAGCCCGACAGGGCGAAGGCCATGAGCTTGGTGCGGATCACGGGAATGCCGGCCGAGCCCGCCGCCACCTCGTTGTCCCGCACCGAGATGAGCCGCCGGGCGATGCCGCGGTCGCGCCACACCCGCACCATGAGGACCGACACGATCAACACGCCCAGGGAGAACCAGGCGAAGGCGCGTTCCGAGGACAGCCCCAGGCCGAACAACGTGGGTCGCGAGATCAAGGTGGACTGGGGGTCGGGCAGCCCCGAGCAGATGGTCTTGTGCACCAGGGGCACCGTCCAACACGACGTGGCCAACACCGAGGTCTGCATGAACAGGGCGAAGCCCAGGGTGCTCACAGCCAGATAGAGGCCGCGGATGCGCAGGGCGGTGAGGCCCACGAGCACCGACACCAGGCCGGTGACCACACCGGCGAAGGGGAGCAGCAGGATGAGGGGGACGCCCCCTCCCAGATGCGCGGTCATGTCCGCGCCCACCCCCACCAGCGCGAACTGGCCCAGCGACACCTGGCCCGCCCATCCGGTGAGCACGGTGAGCGACAGGGCGATGACGCCGTAGATGCAGATCTGGGACATGAGGAACGAGCGACCCACGTCCAGCACCAGAGGCAAGAGCGCGGCCACCACCACCGTGGCCACCACGCCGGTGGTGCCCACCCGTTTTCGCAGCGCGTCGCCGGTGTAGCGGAATCCCAGGGTCCCCGTCATCCACGACGTGCGCTCGGCGGTGCGCGAGCCCTTCTGAAGCGAGGCGGCCCGCACCAGCAGGGCCAGTTGCAACAACACGAAGAGGACCAGCTCGACCTGGGCCGATCCCGTCGACGGGTTGATGAAGTTCCATATGAGTAGGTCCTGGACGATGCCCAGGCCGATGCCGGCCACGAAGGCCACGGGCAAGCTCACCATGCCGCCGAGCAGCGCGGCCAGCAGCGCCAGGAGGAGGAGGCCGGGGCTGAGGACCTCGGTGAGGGTGCTCGTCTGGGTGCTGGGCGAGGTGAGGATGGCCGTGAAGGCGGACAACGCTCCAGCCAGGGTCCAGGCCACGGTGGACGTGCGCCGAACCCAGACGCCCGACAGTCGGGCCGACTCGGAATTCTCGGCCGAGGCCCGCATGGCCAGTCCCCAGGGGGAGAAACGGATGAAGGCGGCCAGACCGAGGGCCACCACCGGCGCCACGATGAGGGTCACGACGTCACCCGGCCCGAAGAGGAAGGTCCCGATGTGGAACGACCAGTCGACGGGAACGGGAAAGCTCCGGAACAGCTTCTTGGGCCGGATGAAGGGGAAGAGCGTGAACAGGAACAGGACCTGGGACAGACCGATGGTGGCGACCATGACCATGACCCGGGGCCGGTTGAACAGACGCCGCAGCAACAGCTCCGACAACGCCCCCACCGCGGCGGCCAGCAGGAGGGCGGCGGCCAGGGCGGCCCAGTAGTTGATCCCGTAGTCGTAGTACAGCTTCACCAGGAACACCGCGGCCACGACCCCGAGTTGGCCCTGGGCGAAGTTGATGACCCGGTTGGTGCGGTAGATCAGCACCAGGCCCGTGGCCAGCAAGCCGTAGTTGAGGCCCAGGATGGCGCCCTCGAGGACCACCGAGGACGGGATCGACACCGCCATCACGGCGTTGCCCCGCCCTCGCCGTCGCGCTCGCCGTCGCCGTCGTCGCCGCTCCCGCCCAGCCACAGACCATCGGCGTGGGGCGCGTCGGATGTCGCGACCGGGCTCTGCCCGGCACCGTTGGGTGCGGTGTGTTCGGCACCGTTGTGCGCGGTGGCACCGTTGCCGAGGGCAGCGCCCACGCTGGCGAGGAAGACGGGGCGCAGGAGATCGTCGCGCGAGAGGAGGTCGGTGATGGCGCCGTCGAAGCGAACCTCGCCCCGTTCGAGGAAGAAGGCGTGCTCGGCCAGGGACATGGCGCGGTTGACGCTTTGCTCCACCAGGATCACGGTGGCCCCTTCGGCGTTCACCCGCCGGACGATGTCCATGAGGCGTTCCACGGTCATGGGCGCCAGGCCGAAGGCGAGCTCGTCGATCATGAGCAGGCGGGGTTTGCTCATCATGACCCGGGCCAGGGCCAGCATCTGCTGCTCGCCGCCC
>DATCBU010000041.1:0-29278 GCA_036511675.1 Acidimicrobiales bacterium
CGCCGCCGGGGATCCCGAAGCCGCGGCCGCGGCGCTGTCCGACGAAGTTGCGTCGTCAATCGCCGCGCCTCGCGGATGACCCCCACTGGCGAGGGCGCTATGGTGGCCCGCATGCCGCAACCTCCTGCACTTACCCCGGAGCAGCGCCAGGCGGCGCTGGACAAGGCCGCCAAGGTCCGCCGCGAGCGGGCCGAGGTGAAGGAGAAGCTCAAGATGGGGTCGATCACCCTGTCCGAGCTTCTGACGCGCGCGGAGAATGACGAGACCGTCGGCAAGATGAAAGTGCTGTCGGTGCTCGAGTCGCTCCCCGGTCTCGGCAAGGTCAAAGCTCGTCGTCTCATGGAGACAGTGGGAATCAGCGAGAGTCGTCGGTTGCAGGGCCTCGGTGCCAACCAGCGTGACGCTCTGCTGACACATACCTCGAAGTCCTGATCCTCGTCATCTCCGGCCCCGGTGGGGCGGGGAAGGGTACCGTCGTCGCCCGGCTGGTCGCAGGCGACCCCGCGCTCTGGCTCAGCCGTTCGTGGACGACACGTCCCCGGCGAACCGGTGAAGCGCAGGATGCCTACACCTTCGTCGACCGGGCGAGTTTCGAGGAGAAGGTCGCCGCCGACGGATTCTTGGAGTGGGCCGAGTTCCTCGGCCACCTCTACGGCACCCCACTTCCCGATGCGCCGCCGGGCCGAGACGTCGTCCTGGAGATCGACCTCCAAGGCGCACGGCAGGTCAAAGAGCGGCACCCTGACGCACTCGTGGTCCTCCTGGTCGCGCCGTCTCAGGAGATCCAGCGCCAGCGTCTGCGTCACCGGGGTGACGACGCAGCCGAGGTGGATCGTCGGATCGCCCTCGGCACCGAGGAAATGCGCCTGGGCAAGGAGCTGACACCCTTCGTGGTCGTCAACGACGAGGTGGACCGGGCGGTAGCCGAGGTGGCCGGTATACTGGACCTTCACCGCCATCTCCCGCCGGATCCGCCGGCCGGCCACCGTGGAGGAGCCTGAATTGCCCCAGCGCCGCTCGACGCTCATGGATCCACCCGTCGAAGACCTCCTCGACAAAGTCGATTCCAAGTTCACGCTGGTGGCCTTGTCGGCCAAGCGGGCCCGGCAGATCAACTCGTACTACAACCAGCTCGGAGAGGGCCTCGGTTTCGTGGTGCCCCCCCAGGTGACCTCGGTCTCGGGCAAGCCCCTCACCATCGCCTTCGAGGAAGTGGCGGCGGGCAAGGCCACCTACCACCGCATCGACCCGATCGAAGAGGGCGAGGAGGGGGTCGAAGGCACCGAGGGCGACGCCGCCGGCGGCCCCGAGCTCACGGCGCTGACCGGCGAGCTCGCCGCCGAAGCTGTCTCCGACGTTGCCGCAGAGGTCGTGGCGGAGCAGCCGGAGGCCGGCGAGTAGCAGGCGGGATGCCCGCCCGCCCCCGGCCCAGGAGTTCCGACAGATGACGAGAGGCCCTGGCGACCGCACGACCGTTGTCCTGGGCGTCACCGGTGGCATCGCCGCCTACAAGGCGATCGAGGTGTGTCGCCGCCTCGTGGACGCCGGCGTGCACGTCGTTCCCGTGCTCACCGAGGACGCCACCCGGTTCGTGGGTGAGGTGACGTTTTCCGCCCTGGCGTCGGAGCCCGTCCAAAAGAGCCTGTGGTCCGAAGACGACCCCATTCCCCACACCCATCTGGGTCAACGGGCCGACCTCGTGCTCGTGGCACCGGCGACGGCGCGCTTTCTGGCGTGTTACGCCACCGGGATGTCCGACAGCCTGCTCACCGCCACCGTCCTGGCCACGCGCGCCCCGGTGATGGTGTGCCCCGCCATGCACACCGAGATGTGGGAGCACCCCGCCGTGGTGGAGAACCTGGCCACGTTGCGCCGGCGCGGCGTCCATGTGGTCGAGCCGGGCGAGGGACGTCTGGCGGGTGGTGACGTCGGGGCCGGTCGTCTCGCCGATCCGCTCGACATCGTGACCGCCGCCCTGGCGGTGCTGGGGTCGGCGACGCACCGGCGTGATCTGGTGGGCCGGCGGGTGGTCGTGAGCGCGGGCGGCACGCGCGAGCCGATCGACCCCGTGCGCTTCATCTCCAACCGCTCGTCGGGCAAGCAGGGCCATGCCGTGGCCGAAGCGGCCGCGGCACGGGGCGCCGATGTCGTGCTCGTGACCACGGCGCGCCGTCCGGTGGCGGGGGGGATCGAGGTGGTGGTGGTCGAGACCGCGGCCGAGATGGAGGCGGCGGTGCTCGAACACAGCGCCGGTGCCGATGTCGTGGTCATGGCGGCCGCCGTGGCCGACTTCAGGCTGAAGACGCCGGCGGAGGCCAAATTGTCGAAAGCCGACGGAGTGCCCGAGCTCGTGCTCGAGCCCACTCCCGACATCCTGGCCGAGCTCGGTCGGCGCCGAGCCGAGGGACAGGTGCTGGTGGGGTTCGCGGCCGAGACCCACGACATGGCGACCCGGGCCGCGGCCAAGCTCCGGGGCAAGAAGGTCGACTTCATGGTGGCCAACGACGTCTCGGCCCATGCCGTGGGCTTCGACCACGACACCAACGCCGTGACCGTCCTGGGATCCGACGGCACGTGCCGGGAGGTCCCTCTGACCTCGAAGCTCGAGGTGGCCCACGCCATTTTGGATAGTGTGATCGATCGCCTGGGCGGACAACGTCCGAGCAGGGGCAACCGGCGTGCCGGTGCCCCTGGGGGGGACGACAACTCGAGGAGCGACTCGTGACCACGCGCCACACCTTCACATCGGAGTCGGTGACCGAAGGGCATCCCGACAAGATGGCCGATCAGATCTCGGACGCGGTGCTCGACGCGGTGCTGGCGTCGGACCCCGACGGCAGGGTGGCGTGCGAGACGCTGCTCACCACCGGGCTCGTGGTCGTGGCGGGGGAGATTTCGACCAACTGTTACATCGACATCGCCAGCCTGGCCCGAGAAGTCGTGTGTGACATCGGCTACGACAGCGATTCCCACGGCTTCAACGGACGCACCTGTGGGGTGTTGGTGGCCCTCGACGAGCAGTCTCCCGACATCTCCCAAGGCGTGACCGCGGCCCATGAGCTTCGCACCGGCTCGGGAGGTGAGGACCAGCTCAACGCCCAGGGGGCCGGCGACCAGGGGATGATGTTCGGGTACGCCTGTGACGAGACACCCGACCTCATGCCGCTGCCCATCTGGTTGGCGCACCGCCTGGCGCAGCGCTTGGCCCAGGTCAGACGCGTCGGAGTCCTCCCCTACCTGCGCCCTGACGGCAAGACCCAGGTCAGCGTCGTCTACGAGTCCGGTCGGCCCGTCGCCATCGACACCGTGCTCATCTCCACCCAGCACGCCGCGGGGGTCGACATCGAGACGCTGCTGCTCCCCGACCTGCGCGAGCATGTCATCCACCCGCTGCTCCCTCCCGACCTCGACACCTCGGCCCTGCGCATCCTGGCCAACCCCACAGGACGGTTCGAGCTCGGCGGGCCCCACGCCGACACCGGGCTCACCGGCCGCAAGATCATCGTCGACACCTACGGCGGGATGGCCCGTCACGGGGGCGGGGCCTTTTCGGGCAAGGACCCGTCCAAGGTCGACCGCTCCGCCGCCTACGCGGCGCGGTGGGTGGCCAAGCACGTGGTGGCGGCCGGCGCGGCCAAACGGTGCGAGGTCCAGGTGGCCTATGCCATCGGCGTGGCCCGCCCCGTCTCGCTCATGGTGGAGACCTTCGGGACCGAGGCCGTGGACCCCGACCAGATCGAGCGTGCCGTGCGCGAGGTGTTCGACCTCCGCCCCGCGGCGATCGTCCGCGACCTCGACCTTAAGCGCCCCATCTACCGGCGCACCGCCGCCTACGGGCACTTCGGTCGATCGGACAAGGAATTCACCTGGGAGGCCACGCCTCGGGTGGACGACCTCAAGCGCGCCCTGGGCCTGTAGGGGCGCCCGGGTCGGCACATCCCGACCCAACGGCGCGTCAGACTGCCGGCATGCCGGCACAGCCCAGAGGGACTACGGCGCCCGCGGCGAGCGTCGTCCCCACTGAGCCCATGGCGCCCATCGAGCACGTCGTTCGGGTGCTGCCTGATGTGGGCGCGCTGCGCAAGACGTTCGACTACACAGTTCCCGCCGCGCTCGCCGACCGCGTGCGCGTGGGCACGCAGGTCCGTATCGCCCTCGGGGCGCGGCGCGTGGGGGGATGGGTGATCGAGGACCACGTGGCGCCGGCCCCGGGTGTCGTGCTCCGCCCCATCTCGGCCGTGCGGGGCTGGGGGCCGCCGCCGGCGGTGCTGGAGCTGACGGTGTGGGCGGCGTGGCGCTGGGCAGGCCCCGTCCCGACCCTGTTGCGCACTGCCTCGTCGCCACTGGCGGTGCGCGCCCTCCCGCCGGGCCGGCTCCCGGCCACGGCGACGGCGCACCCTGACGTCGCACCGCAGGGCTCGACCGGCCTCGACGGGGGGACGACGGTGGTCCGCCTGGGCCCGGCCGCCGATCCCTGGCCCATCGTGTGGGCGGCCGCCGATCGCCGCCGGCTCGCCGGCGACGACGCCGGCGCCCTCGTGCTCGCCCCGGGGCTGCGCGCCGCGGGCGACGTGGCGCGACGACTGCGGTCGGCGGGCGTCCCCACCGCCCTGCTTCCCGATGACTGGGCCCAGGCGCGGGCGGGTGGGTGCGTAGTGGTGGGGGCACGCGCCGGCGCGTTCGCCCCCGTGGCGCGACTGGCGGCGGCCGTGGTGCTCGACGCGCACGACGAGGCGTATCACGAAGAGCGCGCTCCGACCTGGGCGGCATGGGCGGTGGTGGCCGAGCGCGCCCGGCGCCAGGGCGCGCCGTGCGCACTGGTCTCGCCGTGTCCCACCCTCGAGATCCTGGCCACCGGGAAGCTGGAGGTCGGGCCCCGCACCATGGAGCGCCGGAGCTGGCCCGCGGTCGAGGTCATCGACCGGCGCAGCGACGACCCGCGCACCGGGTTGTTCTCCGAACGCCTGGTGCGCCTGGTGCGCGACGTGACACAGTCACCGGGCGGACGGGTGGTGTGCGTGGTGAACCGGACCGGGAGGGTGCGGTTGCTGGGGTGCGCGGCGTGCGGGGAGCTGGCTCGGTGCGAAACCTGTGGGGCCGCATTGGAGCTCATCGGTGATCACACCCTGCAGTGCCGGCGTTGCGGTGCGGCGCGGCCGGTGGTGTGTGCGCGCTGCGGTGCCACCCGGATGAAGGCGCTGCGACTGGGCGTCACGCGCGTGCGCGACGATCTCGAGGCATTGGCCGGCGTGACGGTGGCCGAGGTGTGGGGCCCCGCCGCGGCAGACGAAGGCGAGGATGATCGGGTGCAGAGCGCCAGGGTGGTGGTGGGCACCGAGGCGGCGTTGCACCGGGTGCCCGACGCCACCGCCGTGGCCTTCTTGGAGTTCGACTCGGAGTTACTCGCCCCGCGGTTTCGCGCCGCCGAGCAGGCGTTGGCGCTCCTGGCCCGCGCCGGGCGGCTCGTCGCCGGCAGCGCCACGGCGGGCCGCGGCGACCGCGCCCCGGGTCGTGTGGCCGTCCAGACCCGCCAACCCCGTCACCCCGCACTGGTGGCGGCGGTGTCGGCCGATCCCGGTGTGCTGGCCGCGGCGGAGTCCGAGGTTCGCCGGAGCCTCGGCCTTCCCCCCTTCAGCGCTCTGGCCGTGGTGTCGGGCGCGGCCGCCGACGCCTACGGGCTGGCGTTGCGGGACCGGGCGCCCGACGGCGTGGAGGTGCAGGGGCCTGTCGACGGCTCGTGGTCGGTGCGCGCGCCGGACCACGCCATGTTGTGCGACCTCTTGGCCAGTGTGGCGCGCCCGGCGGGTCGGCTCCGGGTTGAGGTGGACCCGGTGCGGTCCTGAACGACGACGGTGCGGACGGCCCGGGCGGTCCCGGTACGATGGCCCGCATGTCGACGTACTCCATCCGCCTCTACGGCGACCCCGTGCTGCGCCAGCGCGCCGCGGACGTGGAGGACATCGACGGGACGCTCAAGCAGCTGGCCGACGACATGGTGCAGACCATGTACGAGGCGCCCGGCGTGGGCCTGGCCGCACCCCAGGTCGGTGTGCAGAAGCGGATGTTCGTCTACGACACCGGTGACGGGGCGGGTCCGGTCACCGTCGTGAACCCGGTGTTGGCCGAGGCCCGAGGGGAGTGGACCTTCGACGAGGGTTGTCTCTCGGTGCCCGGGCTCTCCTGGCCGATCGTGCGCCCCAAGGAGGTCCACCTCACCGGGTTCGACCTCGACGGCAACGAGATCTCCGTCGCGGCCGACGAGTTCCTGGCCCGGGTGTTCCAGCACGAGGTCGACCACCTCGACGGCGTGCTGCTCGTCGAGCGACTCGACGACGACCAGCGCAGAGAGGCCAAGCGCATCTTGCGGACCCGGGCCCTCGGCCTGCCCGACGCTGATCCCGACGGGTTGGGGACCCTCGGCTCCGACCGGCCCGTCCGGCACACCGGCCTGTAGCCACCCGCCGCCGCCGGTGGCCCGCCTGGTCTTCTTGGGGACACCCCCGGCCGCCGCTGTGGCCTTGGACGCGCTCGTGCGGGCCGGGCACGACGTGGCCCTGGTGGTGAGCCGAGCCGATACGCGACGGGGACGGGGGGTGGCACACACACCGAGCCCCACCAAAGCCGTGGCATCGGACCACGGGCTCGAGGTCACCGATCGACTCGAGGACGTCGCCGCGGTAAGGGCCGAGCTCGGTGTGGTCGTGGCCTACGGCCGCATCATCCCCAGAGGCATCCTCCAGGCCCTTCCCATGGTGAACGTGCACTTTTCGTTGCTGCCCCGGTGGCGCGGGGCGGCACCGGTGGAACGGGCGGTCCTCGCCGGCGACAGCGAGACCGGGGTCTGTGTCATGGCACTCGAAGAGACCCTCGACACCGGGCCGGTGCTGGCCTCGCAGCGGGTGGTCATCGCCGAGCACGAGCACGCCTCGATGCTCACCAGCCGGCTGGCCGCCCTCGGGGCGCAACTGCTCGTGGACACCCTCGCCCCCGGTACCGGGGCGCTTCCCGCCGGCTCGCCCCAAGAGGGAGAGCCGACCTACGCCGAGAAGGTGCGACCCGACGAGCTCCGCCTGGACTGGGCCCGACCCGCCGAGCACCTCGAGCGGGTGGTGCGACTGGACCGGGCGTGGACGACCTTCCGGGGCGAGCGCCTCCTCGTGCTCGATGCCGTGGCCCGTTCCGCTCCCGATCCCTTTGAAGCACTGGCACCCTCGGACGAGCCGGCACCTTCGGACGAGCAGTTCGGTGCGGTGACGGGCCCGGGGGCCGCAGGCGGGCCCTGGGTGCACACCGCCGAAGGGGTGCTGGAGCTGCTCGACGTCCAGCCGGCCGGGAAACGGCGCATGCCGGCCTCGGCGTGGTGGCGCGGGGTCCGGGTGGCGCCGGGCGAGAGGTTCGGGAGCCAAGAGCTACGCCGGTAGGCTCGGCGCGGATGCTTCGGATCGCCCCTTCGGTGCTGTCGGCGGACTTCGGCAGCTTGGCCGAAGCCGTCGGCGAAGTGGCCCCCGAGGCGGACTGGCTGCACGTGGATGTCATGGACGGCCACTTCGTCCCGAACCTCACCATCGGTCCACCGGTGGTGGAGTCGCTGCGCAAACACTCGGGCCTGTTCTTCGACTGCCACCTCATGATGACCAACCCCGGCGATTTCCTCGAGGCGTTCCGGCGCGCCGGCGCCGACGGGTGCACGGTGCATGTCGAAGTGGGCGACACTGCTGCGTTGCTGGCGCAGGCCAAGGCACTGGGGTTGCGGGCCGGTCTGGCGCTCAACCCCGAGACTCCCTACGAAGCCATCGACCCCTTCCTGGGCGACGCCGATCTGATTCTGTGCATGACCGTGCACCCCGGCTTCGGCGGGCAACGGTTCATGGCCGAGGTGCTGCCCAAGATCGCCCGCACCCGAGCCGAGCTTGATCGGCGCGGGCTGACCGCCGAGCTCGAAGTCGACGGCGGCATCGACACCGACACCGTCGGTGCCGTGGTCCGCGCCGGGGCGCGTGTCCTCGTGGCGGGGTCGGCGATCTTCGCCGATGACCGCCCCTGGGAAGCGGCGCGACGGCTCCGGGCGGCGGGAGAAGAAGCCCTGCCCGGAGGCCAAGGAGACGGGGCCAAGTAGACTGGGAAACCCATGACGGCCACCCAGGAGCCGCCCGGGCCGGGTGCCCGGGACGAAGATCTCGCCGCCATGCGTCGGGCCCTTGTGCTCGCAGCGTCGGTCCGAAGCACCACGTCCCCCAATCCCTGGGTGGGTGCGATCGTGGTGACGCCCGACGGCGAGGTGTTCGAGGGCGCCACGGCGCCGCCGGGGGGCCCGCATGCCGAGGTGGTCGCCCTCGAGGCGGCGGGGGACCGGGCCCGGGGGGCCACGTTGTTCACCACCCTGGAACCGTGCGCCCATCACGGGCGTACCCCGCCGTGCACCAAGGCCATCCTCGCCGCCGGGGTGGCGCGCGTGGTGGTGGGGGTGCTCGACCCCGACCCCCAGGTCTCGGGGCGAGGCGTGGAAGCCCTCCGGGAGGGGGGGACCACCGTCGACGTGGGGGTGGGAGAGGACGAGGCCGCTGAGATCCTGGCGCCGTATCTGAAACACCGGCGCACCGGGAGGCCGTGGGTCGTGCTCAAGCTGGCCGCCACCATGGACGGACGGATCGCGGCGCCCGACGGCACGGCGCGCTGGCTCACCGGTGACGCGGCGCGGGCCGACGCCCATCGACTGCGGGCGCTGTCCGACGCCGTGCTCGTCGGGGCGGGGACGGTGCGGGCCGATGACCCCGAGCTCACGGTGCGCGTCGGACCGCCGCCCCCGCACCAGCCCTTGCGTGTCGTCCTCGGTCACGTACCCGACGGGGCCAAGGTCCATCCCGCTCTCGAGATGACCGGGGAGCCCGGCGCCGTGCTCGACGAGCTCGGGGCCAAAGGCGTGTTGCAGGTGCTGGTCGAGGGTGGGGCGCGCGTCGCCCACGCCTTTCACGGGGCCGGGGTGGTGGACCGCTACGTCGTCTACCTCGCCCCCGCCCTGTTCGGGGGGGACGACGCCGTGCCCATGTTCAGCGGGCCCGGAGCCCCGCGGGTCCAAGACCTGTGGCGGGGCCGACTGGTGTCGGTGACCCAGCTCGGCTCCGACGTCCGCGTCGAACTGGCGCCGGCCCGGGCCGTCGGCGCCGGTGCCGAGGTGACGTCGTGACCAGCTTCAGCGCCATCGAAGACGCCATCGCCGCCATCGCCAACGGCGAGATCGTGGTGGTGGTCGACGACGAGGACCGCGAGAACGAGGGCGACCTGGTCATGGCGGCCGAAGCCGTCACGCCCGAGAAGATCGCCTTCTTCCTGGCGCACACGTCGGGGGTCATCTGTGTGCCGCTGCTGCCGGGACGTGCCGACGAGCTCGAGCTCCCACTCATGGTCAGCGAGAACACCGAGTCCCAGCGCACCGCCTTCACCGTCAGCGTGGACTACGCGCACGGGACCACGACGGGCATTTCGGCCGAGGATCGGGCCTCGACCATCCACGCGCTCATCGATCCCCACACCCGCCCGGCCGAGCTCAACCGCCCCGGGCACATCTTCCCGCTGCGCTACCGACCCGGAGGGGTGCTCAAGCGCGCCGGGCACACCGAAGCCACCATCGACCTCGTGTCGGCGGCGGGCCTGTATCCCGCCGGGGTGCTGTGCGAGCTGGTCTCCGCCGACAAGACCCGCATGGCCCGGCTCCCCGAGCTCGAGCAATTCGCCCAGACCCACGGACTGCGCCTGCTCACCATCGCCGATCTGATCCGGTACCGCCGCCACAAGGACAAGTTGGTGCAGTGCATCGCGGGCCCGGCCCGCATCCCCACCGAGTTCGGGGACTTCGCCGGCTACGTCTATGAGTCCGAGCTCGACGGCGAGCACCACCTCGCCGTGGTGCGCGGCGAGGTGCGGGGTCAGAGCAACGTCCTCGTGCGGGTCCACTCCGAGTGCTTGACGGGAGACGCCTTTGGGTCCCTGCGCTGTGACTGCGGCCCCCAGTTGACCGAAGCACTGCGTCTCGTGGCCAAAGAGGGGACCGGCGTCGTCGTGTACCTGCGGGGCCACGAAGGGCGGGGCATCGGGCTGGCCCACAAGTTGCGGGCCTACAACCTCCAGGAGCAGGGCCACGACACCGTCGATGCCAACTTGGAGCTGGGCTTGCCGGTGGACAACCGGGAGTACGGCATCGGTGCCCAGATCCTGGTGGACCTGGGTGTCACCACCATGCGTCTCATGACGAACAATCCCATGAAGTACGGCGGCCTCGAGGGTTTCGGCCTCGACATCGTCGAACGCGTGCCGCTCATGCTGCACTCGAACCCCGAGAACATCGCCTACCTCCGAACCAAACGCGAGCGGCTCGGGCACTTCATGGAGGGCCTCGACGACGAGGTGGGCGATGACCAGCTCTGACGAAACAGCGCTGTCGGACGAGGCCATCGACGCCGCGGCGCGTCGTGTGGGCGCCTCCCACGTCGGCGGTGTGGGTGGCGAAGCCCGCGTGGCGCTCTTGTGCGCCAAGTTCAACGGAGGGATCACCGAACGTCTCCTCGACGGCGCCCTGGAAGGTCTCGAGGACAGCGGCGTCAAGCCCGCTACGGTGACCGTGGCCTGGGTGCCGGGAGCCTTCGAACTGCCCCTGGTGGCGATGCGCCTGGCGGAGTCGGGGACCATCGACGCCGTGGTGGCTCTGGGCGCGGTGATCCGGGGCGAGACCGCGCACTTCGACTTCGTCGCCGGTGAATGCGCGTCGGGTCTGCAGCGCGCTGCGCTCGACACCGGTGTCCCGGTCGTGTTCGGGGTGCTCACCACCGACACCGTCGACCAGGCCCTGGCCCGATGCGGCCCGGGACACAGCAACAAGGGCTACGAAGCGGCCGTGACCGCGCTGGAGATGGCCGACCTGCTGCGCACGCTGCCGGGCTCTACGGCACCGACGCGCTGAGGCGCAGGCCACGACGGCATGCTCAGACTCGTCCTGCCCAAAGGCTCGCTCGAAAAGGCGACCCTGGAGCTCTTCGCCGCCGCCGACCTCCCCGTGGTGCGGGGCTCTGACGTCGAGTACCGGGCCACCATCGACGACCCTCGCGTCGACGAGGTCCGCATCCTGCGGCCCCAGGAGATCCCCGGCTACGTCGCGGAGGGCCTCTTCGACCTGGGCATCACCGGTCGCGACTGGATCGAGGAGACCGGCGCCGAAGTGATCTCTCTCGGTGAGCTCGCCTACTCCAAGGCCACGGCCAACCCCATCCGGGTGGTGCTGGCCGTGGCCATGGATTCTCCGGTGACCACCATCGCCGATCTGCCCCACGGGGTGCGGGTGTCGACGGAGTATCCCGAGCTCACGAGACGGGTGCTCGAGAAGCACGGCGTCCACGCCGAGATCCGCATGTCCTACGGGGCCACCGAGGCCAAGATCCCCGACATCGCCGACGCCGTGGTGGAGATCACCGAGACGGGCCGGGCCCTCACCGCCGCCCGGCTCCGTGTCGTCGAGACGCTGCTCGTGTCTCGCACCGAGCTCATCGCCAACCCCCTGTCGGCCTCGGACCCCGAGAAGCGGCTCGCCATGGGCCACCTGTTGACGTTGCTCCAGGGTGCGCTCGAGGCTCGGGGCAAGGTCCTGCTCAAACTCAACGTGGCGGCGGACAAGCTCGAGTCCGTGGTTTCGGTCTTGCCCGCCCTGAAGTCGCCCACGGTGTCGGAGCTGTCGGGCGGGGCCGGCTTCGCGGTGGAGACGGTCGTGCCCAAGACCGAGGTCAACGTGTTGATCCCGGCCCTCAAGGATCGCGGTGCCACCGACATCATCGAGCTTCCGCTCTCCAAGATCGTCCATTGAGGGCCTGACCGACGATGGCCCAGGCGCGTCGAGGTCCCCGGGCACCGAAGATCGGCGTGGTGACCGAATTCGACGAGCCGCGGGGTCTGGGCGTAGTGCGCGCCGACGACGGCCAGAGCTACCCGTTCCATTGTGCGGCCATCGCCGACGGGACCAGGAACGTGGAGCTGGGCACCCGGGTCGTGTTCTCGGTGGCACCCGCCCACGGCGGACGCGACGAGGCGCGGGCGCTGACCACCGTGCCCGACCGGTGACGGGCTCCTGAGGCTCCTCCCCGAGCCCGACCGGGTCAGGTCTCGGGGTCGCCGGCCTCCCCGTCGACGGCGGCGGACTCGCTGATCTGGATGAAGGCGAGCCGGATCTGGGCCAGGGCGTCTTGGAGCGAGCGCTCGGCTTCGCCCAGCCTGCCGGCCAAACCCTCCACCAGGGCCGCCATGGCGTCGACGGCCAGACGCGCTTCGTCGCGTCGCGGTGGCTGCTGGGACAGGTGGATGGCGGCGAGCTCGAACAACCCGTACGCGTGATTGGCCACCACCACGTCAGCCGGGGCGCTCAAGAGCTGGCGTCGGAGCTCGTCGAGCCGACCGGCGAGCTCGGCCCGTTCCTCGGGCCCGAGGTCGTCGAGATCGAGTTCCTCGGCGTCGACCGACCCCGCCGGGACCCCGCCGGCCCCCCCCGTCCCCTCGGTGTGCGCCGCTGCTCCCGGGGCGTCGGGGGCGCTGCGTTCGTCGTCGGCGGGCCGCACACGGTGCTCGCCCTCAGGTGTCCAGAGGCTGCTCACGCCTGGTAGCGTAGAACGTTGAGCCACAAGGGAAAGCGGGGTCACGTCGTCGGGCGCACCCCCACCCGCCACCGGCAACGGTGCGTCGGGTTTCGCAGGGGTCCGTGACGGGAACCCGAGGGCAGCGACCGCGCTTCCGCTAATGGCTTCGGGGAGACCCGGAGTCCTGTAACGACGGGAGTGATGTCGCATCGCCACACCCATGACGACCAACGAGACCAGGATCAACGACCGCATTCGTGCGCGAGATGTTCGCCTGGTGGACCCAGATGGCCTTCAGCTCGGGATACGCCCGTTGCCCGAGGCCCTGGCCATCGCTCGGCAGCTCGATCTGGATCTTGTCGAAGTCGCACCGCTGGCCAATCCGCCTGTCTGCCGGATCATGGATTACGGCAAGTACAAGTTCGACGAGGCGCAGAAGGCCAAGGAGTCGAGGCGCAAGACGACGAGCGTCGGGATCAAGGAGATGAAGTACCGGCCCAAGATCGGTCCCGGCGACTTCGACACCAAGACCCGGCAGGTGCTCAAGTTCCTGAACGAGGGGCACAAGGTCAAGGTCACGATCATGTTCCGGGGTCGAGAGGTGTTCCATCCCGAGCTGGGGAAGAAGATCCTGGACCGGGTGGCCGAACACGTCGACGGCGCGGCACGGGTGGAATCCGACCCCAGGCTCGACGGTCGCAACATGGTGATGGTGCTGGCCCCGGACAAGCGGGCCAAGCAGTCGGCGGCGGCCCGGGCCGCGCAGCACGATGACGAACCGGTGAAGAGCGGGAGCACAGGAGTGGTGGCGACGAACGGCGGATCGCCCGCCGAGGCACCGACAGCGGCCACAGGGGATGTAGCGCCCGGCCGCGAGGAAGGAACGTAGAGATGCCGAAGATGAAGACCGACCGGGGCGCCGCCAAGCGCTTCAAGGTCACGGGCACGGGACGGCTGCGCCGTCGCCAAGCCAACCGCTCCCATCTGCTCGAAAAGAAGAACAGTGTCCGCACGCGTCGACTGGGGCGCGAGACCGAGGTCGCGGCCGCGGACCGTCGCGAAGTTCGGCGACTGCTCGGTCGGTAACGCAAGGGCGGGCTCGGGCCCGCCGCCGGAATCGTTCGCACCGGATGCGGTGGCGCGATTCCACGTCGTCCACGAAAGGAGCTGGTCATGGCCAGGGTGAAGCGCGCTATCAACGGCAAGAAGCATCGTCGCGCCGTCCTCGAGTCGGCCCAGGGCTACTACGGCAACCGGAGCCGCTCGTTCCGATCCGCCAACGAGGCGGTCATGCACTCCCTGCAGTACGCCTACCGGGATCGTCGGGCGCGCAAGGGGGACTTCCGGCGGCTGTGGATCCAGCGCATCAATGCCGGGGCCAGGGCCAACGGCACCAGCTACAGCCGGCTCATTGCCGGCCTGCGCGAAGCCGAGGTCGTGGTGGACCGCAAGGTACTCGCGGATCTGGCGGTCACCGACCCCGAGGCGTTCACCCGCCTGGTGGGTGTGGCGACCGCAGCGTTGGCTGACAGGCCTTCGACCCCGGTGGCAGCGGAGGCCGGGGACCGCTCCTGACCACGGGGCTCGCCTTTCGGCATCAGCGGGTCCAGCGCCTGCGCCGACTCCTGGCGCGGCGCAGCACGCGCCGCTCGGAGGGAGCGTTCGTGGTCGAAGGGGTCAAGCTCCTCGCCAGCGCGCTCGAGGCGGGCGCGCCGGTCGAGGCGGTGTTCGTCGACGACCGGGGTCGGTCGAACCCCGACGTGGCCACCGTTCTCGACACCGCCAGGGAGCGAGGGGCGCGCATCTTCGACCTCGCACCGGGGGTGCTCGAGCGGGTGGCCGACACCGTGACCCCGCAGCCGGTGCTGGCCGTGGTGGCCATGCCCGATGCCACCCTCGGGGACCTGGCCGGCACCACCTTCGTGGTGGTGTGCGTCGATGTCCGTGACCCGGGCAACGCCGGCGCGGTCATCCGCGTGGCCCACGCCGCGGGTGCCGACGCCGTGGTGTGCTGCGACGGGACGGTCGATCCCTTCAACCCGAAGACGGTGCGGGCCTCGGCGGGCTCGGTGCTCCATATCCCCATCGTGATGGCCGGCGATGCCATCGACACCCTCGACGCGCTGCGCGGCCACGGCCTGCGGTGCCTGGCGGCGGTGTCGAGAGGTGGCATCCCCTACACCGAGGTGGACCTGAGCTCTCCGTTCGCGCTGGTGCTCGGCAACGAGGCCAACGGCCTGCCGCCGGCGCTCGAGGAGCTCCTCGACGCCCGACTCACGATTCCCATGGGCGGAGGTGCCGAGTCCCTCAACGTCTCGACGGCGGCCGCCGTGCTCTGCTTCGAGGCGGCACGCCGGCGTTCTAACCTGCACCCCATGGAGGAGGCCCCGTGACCCCGCCGCCGGCCGCGGGCGAGGGGTCTCCGACCGAGGTGCCCGGCGTCGACCCGGCCGCGCTCGTCTCGGCGGCCAGGGCGCAGCTGGCCACGGCGTCCACACTGGGCACGCTGGACGAATTGCAGACCGAGCTGCTGGGCAAGCGATCCGCCCTGGCCCGTGCCCATCAGGGCCTGGTGGGCCTGGCGCCGGGAGATCGCCCCGAGGCCGGGCGCCGTCTCAACGAGGCCCGACGGCAGATCGAGTCCGACGTGGCCGAGAAGCGCGGGGCCCTCGAGGGCGCGGCGCGATCGGCGCGGCTCGAGGCCGACCGGCTGGATCTGACCGAGGTCATCGCACCCGCCCTGCGGGGGCGACTGCACGTGGTCCAGCGCACGCGCGACGAGCTCGAGGACGTCTTCGTCGGCATGGGGTTCGTGGTGGCCGAGGGGCCTGAGGCCGAGACCGACTGGTACAACTTCGAGGCGCTCAACATGCCGCCGGCCCACCCCGCCCGGGGGATGTGGGACACGTTGTACCTCGACCTGGGCGAGCCCGAGACGGTGATGCTGCGCACCCACACCTCCCCGGTGCAGGTCCGTCTGATGCAGAGCCAGGGACCGCCCATCTACGCCGTGATGCCCGGGAAGTGTTACCGCCGCGACACACCCGATGCCCGCCACATCCCGACGTTCCACCAGATCGAGGGGTTGGTGGTGGACCGAGGCATCAGCTTCGCCGATCTCGCCGGCACCATCGAGACGTTCACCACGGCGTACTTCGGCCCCGACATCCACAGCCGCCTGCGTCCGTCGTACTTCCCGTTCACCGAGCCCTCGGCCGAATACGAGGTCACGTGCACCATCTGCAAGGGCCAGGGCTGTCGGACGTGTTCGCACACGGGGTGGATCGAGCTCGGAGGGTGCGGCATGGTGGATCCGGCCGTCTTCGCCGCCGTCGGTCTCGACCCCGAGGAGTGGACCGGGTTCGCCTTCGGGTTCGGGATCGACCGGTGCGCCCAGATGCGCCACGAGATCCCCGACATGCGGGTCTTCTTCGACAACGACGTGCGCGTGTTGCGCCAGATCTGACGACTTGCGATGCGCGTCCCTCTGTCGTGGTTGGTCGATTTCGCCCCCTTCGCAGGCGACCCTGCCGACCTGGCGTCGGCGCTCGACGACCTCGGCCTGGTGGTCGAGGAGGTCGTGCACGTGGGCGAGGGCCTCGGCGACGTGGTCTTGGCGCGCGTGCTGGAGATCAGCGCCATCCCCGGGGCCGACCGCATCCGGCGTGTCGTCGTGGAGGCGGGCGGCGAACCGGTGGACGTGGTGTGCGGAGCCTGGAATTTCCACGAGGGCGACATCGTCCCTCTCGCTCCGGTCGGTGCGGTGCTCCCGGGTGGTTTCGAGATCAGCCGACGCAAGATGAAAGGCGTGGTCTCCAACGGGATGCTGTGCTCGGGGCGCGAGCTCGGGCTCACCGAGGACCACGAGGGGATCCTCATCGTGGGCGCCTCCGCTCGGGGTGAGCCCGCCGGTGCGATGGTGCCGGGGGCCCTCTTCGTCGACGCCCTGGGTATCGGACCCGACACGGTCTTCGACATCGCCGTCGAGGCCAACCGACCCGACGCCTGGTGTGTGGCAGGGATCGCCCGCGACCTCGCCGCCGCCCTGCACCTGCCGTTCACCATGCCTGTGCCCGGGTCCCCGGCCACCGATGCGGGCGCGCCGCTTTCCACGCTCACCTCGGTGGAGGTGGTCGACGAGGACCTCTGCCCGCGTTTCACCGCCCGCGTCCTGCTCGATGTCGATGTCGGTCCGTCGCCGGACTGGATCGCTCGTCGCCTGACTCTGGCCGGCATGCGGCCCATCAACAATGTCGTCGACGCCTCGAACTACGTCATGTTGGACCTGGGTCAGCCCACCCACCCCTATGACCTCGACCTCGTGACCGGAGGCGGGTTGCGGGTTCGAGCGGCGCGACCGGGGGAGGTGGTGACCACGCTCGATGGCGTGGAGCGCCCCATGGGCGGGCGCTCGGTGGGCATCGGCGACGACCGGCGTGACTGCCTCATCTGTGATGCCGACGACGCGCCCATCGGCATCGCCGGCATCATGGGCGGAGCGACGAGTGAGATCTCGCCGGCGACGCGCCGTGTCCTGCTCGAGGCGGCCTACTTCACGCCGATGGCCATCGCCCGGAGCTCCAAACGGCTCAACCTCCGGTCCGAAGCCTCGGCCCGGTTCGAGCGGGGATGTGACCCCGAGGGGATCGACCGCGCCGGGCTGCGCCTGTGCGAGCTCCTGGGAGCCACCGCCGGGGACCGGTACCGCAGCGCCGAGGGCGTCCTCGACATCCGCGGGCCCGTTCCCGGGCCCGCCCGGGTGCGGGTGCGAACGGCGCGGGTGAACGCCGTGCTGGGGAGCGACCTCGGCGACGACCAGGTGGTCGGGTACCTCGAACCCATCGGGTTCCGGTGCGCACCGGAGTCGGCGGGTGTCCTGGTGGTGACGGCGCCCACGTTCCGCCCCGACACCGAGCGCGAGATCGACGTCGTCGAGGAGGTGGCTCGGCACCACGGGTATGCCAAGCTCCCCCGGCGACGTCCGAGCGCGCCCCAGGTGGGTCACCTCACCACGTATCAACGGGAGCGGCGCCTGGCGCGCCAGGTCATGGCCGGCCTGGGTGCGCACGAGGCGTGGACGGCGTCGCTGCTCGGTCCCGACGTCCAACCGCGGGTGGGGATCGCGGCTGGGGTGCGGGTGACGAACCCGCTGACGCCCGACGAGGGCGTGCTGCGCCAGAGCCTCCTGCCCGGGATGCTGGGGGCGCTCGTCTTCAACGCCGATCGCCGGCAGGGTGACGTGCGGCTGTTCGAGGTCGGCCACGTCTTTCCCCCTCCCGACACCGAACGCGTGGCCCGGGCCGTGGCGCGTTCGGGGGACACCGTCATCGACGAGCGCGAAGTCCTGGGGTTGGCGCTGGCGGGGGACCATGACGACGCCCACAGCGCCGCCGCGGCCTGGGTGGCACTGGCCGACGCCTTCGGGATCGTCGATGTGGAGCTCGTAGCTCCCGGGCCCGACACCGGGCCCGGGCTCGGCTCGGTCCCTCCCGGCCTGCATCCGACCCGGTCGGCCCGGTTGGTCCTGGGGGGTCGCACCCCGGCGCCGGGGCGGGCCATCGGGGTGGTGGGCGAGGTGGACCCGGGAGTGCTGGAGGAGTTCGGGCTCGACGCCGCACGCCGACGCGTGGGATGGCTGGAGGTGGAGCTTGACGGGCTCCTCAACCTGGCGTCGAGGCGCGACGCATTGCTGGCGTCGGTCAGCAGGTTCCCGTCGAGCGACGTGGACCTGGCCTTCGTGGTGGACGAGGTCGTCCCGGCGGCGGCGGTCGAGGCGACGCTTCGCCGCGCCGGGGGCGAACTACTGGAGTCGGTGGCGCTGTTCGACGTGTACCGGGGAGACGCCATGCCGGCCGGCATGCGCAGCCTTGCCTATCGCCTCCGCTTGTGCGCGCCGGACCGGACGTTGACCGATGAGGAGGTCGCGCAACGGCGCGCCGCGTGCATCGAAGCGGTGGAGCAGGCCCACGACGCGCACTTGCGGAGCTGACGGTTCGTGGCCGACGCCAGCCGTGATCCGAGGGGCGCCCCGGGGATCGATGTCCGGCGCGCCGCCGTCCCGACGCCGTCACGACACGGTGTCGAACGGAGTCTGCTGGCCGAGGGCCTGACGCCCCACGCGTGGGGGAACGTCGCCGGGGTCTCCTACGATCGGCACACCCACGGCTACCACAAGGTGTTGGTGTGTGTCTCGGGGTCGATCGTCTTTCACACCGATGCCGGTGACGTGGACCTCGAGCCGGGAGATCGCATGGAGCTCGCACCGGGAGTCCAACACGGTGCCTCCGTTGGCCCCCACGGTGTGCAGTGCGTGGAGGCGGCGCGTCCCTAGCCGGTCGCAGTGCTCGGCGATGTGCGTAGGGGGGTGGAGAGGGCTACCGTCGCCGTGGTGCTCGCCGACGCCATCTCGCCGCCCATCCGTGTGCACACGCTGCTCACCGGTTTTCCGACCGACGGATTGAGCCTGGTGACGCTCGGCATCGAGCTCGCCCTGGTCGTGTGGTACGTGACGGCGGTGCGGCGGCTGGCCAAGCGGGGCCGGACCTGGTCGCCATGGCGCACCGCCTCGTTCCTGGGGGCCACGGCTCTGGTGATCATCGCCGTGCAGTCAGGACTGGCCGCCTATGACGACCAGGTCTTCGCCGCGCACGTGGCCCAGCACCTGCTGCTGATGAACTTCGCACCGATCCTCTACGCGCTCAGTGCCCCGGTGACCCTGGCGCTGCAGTCCTCGGACCGCCGGACCCAACGGGGCCTGCTCAAGGTCCTGCATCACCCGATCGTGGAGTTGGTCACCCATCCGGTGCTGGTCGTCCTGGTCAGCTACGGCACGATGATCGTCTTCTTCTTGACGCCGTTCTACAACTTCTCGCTCGAGCACCCGCTCGTGCACGACCTGACGCATCTCCACTTCCTCATCTCGGGATGCCTGTTCTGGTGGTTGGTGGTGGGGCGCGACCCGTCGCGGTGGCGGTTGTCGTATCCGGTCAAGCTCGGGGTCCTGGCCGTCGGGATCCCCGTTACCGCCGTGCTCGGGGTGAGCCTCACCGGCGCCCGTGACTCGATCGCCCCCCTCTTCCACTCCGTGGCCGACACCCAGCGCGGGGGATCGATCCTGTGGGTGGTGGGAGAGCTCACCACCTTCGTGGCCATGGCAATCGTCGTCTACCACTGGATGAGGTTCGAAGAGCGCGAAGCGATCCGGGCCGATCGCCTGCTCGACGCCCAGGCGCAGTCCTAGGGCGCCACGATGGCCTGGCAGTCCCCGTCGGTGGCGGCGTGGGAGCACCGAGGGACGTACCGGACGTTGGCCGGGTACCGCACCTTCACCCTCGACGTGCCCGCCACCGGGGCCGAGACGCTCGAGCCCCTGCTGGTCGTGCACGGGTTTCCGAGCAGTTCCTTCGACTTCCACCATGTGGTCGACGCCCTCGGCGCGCACCGCCGCGTCCTGCTCTTCGACATGGTCGGTTACGGGCTCTCAGCCAAACCCGACCGGGCCTATGGGATCGACCTGCAGGCCGATGTGGCTCAGGCATTCGTCGCCGACGCCGGGGTGTCGAGGCTGGCGCTGCTGACCCACGACCTCGGTGACACGGTGGGGGGCGAGCTGCTGGCGCGACAGGCCGAAGGTCGATGGCCGGTCGAGATCACACGACGCGTGATCACCAACGGCAGCATCTACATCGAGATGGCGCACCTCAGCACGGGCCAGGAGCTCTTGTTGAGCCTTCCCGACGAGCGCCTCCCCGACACTGCCGGTATCGACGGCCCCGCCCTGCAGGCCAGCCTGGCGGCGACGTTCTCGTCGCACTCGCGCGTCGACCCCTCGGACCTGGCGGGGGAGTGGGAGCTCATCTCCCACGACAACGGGCACCTCCTGCTGCCGCGCACCATCCGGTACATCGAGGAACGGCGGCGGAACCAGGCCCGCTTCACCGGAGCCATCGAGACCCATCCCTCGCCCCTGGCCATCGTGTGGGGCACCGACGACCCCATCGCCGTGGCGGCCATGGCCACCAGACTGCACGAGGCCCGACCCGATGCCGCGCTCAGCTGGCTGCACGACGTCGGGCACTACCCGATGCTCGAGTCTCCCCCGGCCTTCCTCGACGCCGTCGTTCCCGCTCTGACCTGAATCGAAGGGCCCCGCCGGGGCGGCGAGGTGGCGACATCACGATTGGTCGGGCGGCCGGGGGTCGCGCCACATGGGCCACACCGTCGGCCCACCCGGCAGGGCGATCTCACCCGTGACCTCGAAGCGGTGCCGGCGGTAGAACGCGATGTTGCTCTGTTTGGAGGATTCGAGATAGGCGCCGATGCCGTCGCGGTCGCAGCGCTCGAGCACCGGCGCCAGAAGGGCAGAGCCGATGCCCTTGCCCTGATGGATGGGATCGGTGCCGAGGACGGCCAGATACCAGTGCGGCGTCCGGGGGTGCTGGCGCTCGATCGTCGAGACCACGCGCAATGCCCGGGGGACATGCACACCGAAGGCGGCGATCATCTTGGGAGATCCCCGCAGGATCTGCCCGAACCGCAACCTCCAGTGGTCGGGCGGGTCCCACAGGGCACCGCCCGCCCGGTCGGTGTCGGTGTAGCACCCACCGTGGGGCAGGTGCTGCAAGGTGAGCGCGGTCTCGAAGTACTGGGCGATGCGTCGACGACGCGACGGTTCGGTGGGGATGAGGAAGCTCATGACCGGGTCGTCGTAGAAGGCGCGTGCCAGGCTGGCGGCCAACGGCCCGGTGTCGCCATGGGTGGCGACGCGCACGGGCCCGGGCATGGCGCCCACTTATAGTCGCGGCGAACCGTACGCGTCGAAGCGCGGGCGGCCGGCGCCGGCGCGCCAGCGACCTGAGAGACTCGGGCCCATGACACGCGGCGCACCATTCGTCCATCCCATCGCCGTTCGGTACCTGGAGGTGGACCAGCAGGGCGTGGTCTTCAACATGTGGTACCTGGCCTACCTCGACGACGCCCTCACCGCCTTTCTGGGCGCAGGCGGCCTCCCGTATCGGGACATGCTGGCGGCCGGCTTCGACGTGCAGGTCGTGCACACCGAACTGGACTGGCACGGGCCCCTTGGATTCGGGGACGAAGCCGAGGCACGGGTGATCGTGTCGCACATCGGCCGGACGTCGTTCACACTCGGGTTCGAGGTGATGTCCTCCGACCGCCTCGTCGCCAAGGCGAGCACCGTCTACGTGGCGGTGCGCACCGACGGGTCGGGGAAGTGCGACATCCCCGCGGCGCTGCTCGACGCGCTGGGGCCGGTGGCGTAGGCGTCGACCGGTCTACCGGCTCGACCCCGGCTCGGGGTCGACGTCGTGCAGCAGGGCGCGGGTCCGAGGGCCCAGCCAGTCGACCAGGCGACGTCGGTCGTCGGGGGACAGGCTGTCGAGAAATGCCCACGCCACCACCTCGGCCGCCTCGTCCGAGCTCGCCGCCACGGACTCGACGCCCAGGAGGCACTGCGCCAGCACGGGACCGAGGCGCCCGATCTCGTCGGCCAGTCCGGCCACGTAGTCGGCCAGCTCCGTGAAGGTCGCCGCCATCCCCGGGTCGCCGTCTGCCGCCTCGACCAGGTCGAGGTACCGGTCGACGAATCCCGGTGCCGTCGCCAGGACCACCGCTACCTCGGGCTCCGTCATGCTGGGAGCATATGAAACAACATAGAATGCCGTCAACGGCGGCGACGTCATGCACGACGCGCTTCGAATCGACGACCGGGGTGGGTGCAGGGGGCACGGACTGGGGGATTTAGCGCCCGTGCCCCGCCGCCCCACGAGTCACCCGCCCGGGTTGGGGTAGAGAAAGGAGGGTGCCCAGTCAACGGTACGCCCGCCTCTGTGAAGGGTTCGTGAAGCGGAGTCTTGCATATCCATGCACGATGTTGTATTTTCTTGCGATGCACGTGGGGATCGCCGGCGCCTCCGGCTATGCCGGGGCCGAGCTCCTGCGGTTGTGTGCGGGCCATACGGACTTCGACGTGGTCCTGGCGGGGGCCAACACCCAGGCGGGACAGCGGGTGGCGGCGTTGTACCCGTCGCTGACGGCGGCCTACCCGAAGCTCGAGTTCTCCAAGGTGGGTGCCGACGACCTCGCCGGGCTGGACGTCGTGTTCCTGGCGCTCCCGCACGGGGAGTCCCAGGACCTGGCTCCGGCGCTGGTCGACCGGGTCGGGCTCCTCGTGGACCTGTCCGCCGACTTCCGGCTGCGTGACGTCGACGCCTATCCGCGGTGGTACGGACACGACCACGTCGCCCCCGAGCTGCTGGGCCGGTTCGTGTACGGCCTCCCGGAGCTGTTCCGGCCCGAGTTGTCCGGGGCCCGGTTGGTGGCTGCGCCCGGTTGCTACCCGACCGCCGCAGCCCTGGCGCTCGCCCCTTTCGTGCGCGCCGACAGAATCGAGACGACCGGGGTGGTCGTGGACGCCGCCAGCGGCGTCTCGGGGGCGGGGCGGAAGTTGTCGCACACCACGCACTTCAACACCGCCGACGAGGACTTCACCGCCTACGGACTGCTGAACCACCGCCACACCCCCGAGATCGAGCAGGCGTCGGGGGCACAGGTCCTGTTCACGCCGCACCTGGCCCCCATGAACCGCGGCATCCTGGCCACCTGTTACGCGCGTCCGACGTTCGAGCTCACCACCGAGGGCGCTCTCGGGCTCCTGCGTGACGTCTATGCCGGTGAGGCCTTCGTGGTGGTGAGCGAGACGTCGCCCTCGACCAAGGCCACGCTCGGATCCAACTGCGCGCACCTCACGGCGCGCGTCGACCCCCGCACGGGCTGGGTGATCGTGTTGTGTGCGCTCGACAATCTCGTGAAGGGCGCCGCCGGCCAGGCCGTGCAGTGCGCCAACATTGCCCTCGGCCTTCCCGAGAGCTCGGGGCTCTCCGCCGTGGGGGTGTACCCGTGAGCGTCACCGCGCCCGAAGGGTTCGTGGCCTCCGGGCTGGCATGCGGGATCAAAGCCTCGGGTGCCCCCGACCTCGCGCTGGTGGCGTCGGCGTCGGGGACAGTGGCTGCCGCCGGCGTGTTCACCGCCAATCTGGCCGCTGCCGCGCCCGTGCAGGTGAGCCGCGCCCATCTCGCCGCCACGGCGGGGCGGGCCGCGGCCGTGGTGCTCTCGAGCGGCAACGCCAACGCGGCCACGGGTGCGCCCGGCGTGGCCGGCGCCGAGCGCATGTGCGCCCTGGTCGGTGCCGGGCTCGGGGTGCCGAGCACCGAGGTCCTCGTGTGCCAGACGGGCTTGATCGGGATCCCCCTGCCCATGGCCCCCGTCGAATCGGGGATCCCGGCCCTGGTCGAGGCGCGCCTCGGGGGCCGCGACGCCGCCCAGCGCGCCGCGACGGCCATCATGACCACCGACACGGTGTGCAAGGAAGTGACTATCGAAGGCGCGGGGTTCTTGGTGGGGGGCATGGCCAAGGGAGCGGCCATGTTGGCGCCCAACATGGCGACCATGCTGGCCGTGTTGACGACAGACGCCCGCTGCGACCCCGAGACCCTGGCCGTGGCGTTGCGCGGCGCGGTGGGCTCGAGCTTCAACCGGATGAGCGTGGACGGGTGCACCTCGACCAATGACACGGTGCTGGTGCTGGCGAGCGGGGCCGCCGCCACAGCGGTGAACGTCGACGTGTTGACCGAAGCCCTGGGACAGGCGTGCAGCGCGCTAGCCGGGATGATGGTGGCCGACGCCGAAGGGGCCAGCAAGGTGTCGCACGTGGTGGTGACCGGTGCCACCTCGGACGACGACGCCCATCGCGCCGCCCGGAAGGTGGCGGAGTCGGCGCTCGTGAAGTGCTCGCTCAACGGCGAGGACCCCTACTGGGGGAGAGTAGTGAGCGAGTTGGGATCAGCGGGGGTCCCCTTCGACCTCGACCGCGTCAAGGTGTCCTATGGCGGCGTGGTGGTCTGTCGGGACGGCGTGGCGGTCGACCACGACACCGAGGCGGTGCGAGCCCACATGGCGGGCCGGGCGATCGAGATGCGCTGTGACCTGGGCCTGGGTACGGGGACCGGGGCCATGTTGAGCACCGATCTCGGCCACGGCTACATCGACGAGAACAGGACCACCTCATGACGGTGGAGCTGGGCCCCTCCGAACGGGCCGCGGTGCTCGTGGAAGCCCTTCCCTACATCTTGCGGTTCTGGGGGAAGATCGTCGTCATCAAGTACGGCGGCAACGTGTTGACCCCGGTCGACGGGGAGCCCATGGCCCAGGGCCAAGCACCGAGTGAGGCCGACGCACTGGCCTCGTTCGCCGAGGACGTCGTGCTCATGCGCTCGGTGGGGATGCTGCCCGTCGTCGTTCATGGCGGGGGGCCGCAGATCGGCGAGCTCATGGAGCGGCTCGGGAAGGTTCCGGAGTTCGTCGACGGGATGCGGGTGACCGATGCCGAGACACTCGAGATCGCCAGCATGGTGCTGATCGGGAAGGTGAACCGGGAGATCGTGTCGGCTATGAACGTGCACGGCTCGTTGGCCGTGGGACTGTCGGGCGACGACGCCAAGATGATCACCGCCACCGCCCGTGACGCCTCATTGGGGTTCGTGGGCGACGTGGGGGTGGTCGACCCGTCGATTCTCCATCGGCTCCTGGCCGAGGGCATCATCCCCGTGGTGGCCACCATCGCCGGGGACACCACGGGCCAGTCCTACAACATCAATGCCGACGCCGTGGCAGGAGCGATCGCGGCGGCCCTGCACGCCGAGAAGCTCGTGTGTCTGACCGACGTCACCGGACTGCGCTCGGACCCCGACGATCCGAGCTCACGACTGCGGCAGGTCTCGGTGGACCAGCTCGACGCCATGGTGGCGTCAGGGGCGGCGGCATCGGGGATGATCCCCAAGGTCGAGGCGTGCGCCCGGGCCGTGCGTGCCGGGGTGCCGCGCGCCCACATCCTCGACGGGCGGGTCCCGCACGCCCTGTTGCTCGAGGTGTTCAGCGATCGAGGAGTAGGGACCATGATCTTTCGTGAGGGCGAGTGGTCACGTGAGTGACGTCGCTGATCGCAGCGCGCTCATGCACACCTACGCCGAGCCGCCCGTGACCTTCGTGCGGGGTGCGGGTTCGGAGCTGTGGGACACCGACGGCAATCGCTACCTCGACTTCCTGTCCGGACTGGCGGTGACCGGTCTCGGCCACGCCCACCCGGCCGTGGCCGAGGCGGTGTCGGAGCAGGCGCGCACCCTGGTGCACGTGTCCAATCTGTTCGGCAACACCGTCGGCCCCGAGGTGGCGGTGACTCTCGACCGGCTCGTGGGGGGAGGCACGGATCGGGCGGGAGGGCAGGTGTTCTTCACCAACTCCGGGGCCGAGGCCAACGAATGCGCGCTGAAGCTGGCCCGGAAATGGGCGGGCCCGGGCCGGCACGTGGTGGTGAGCACGTGGGACGCGTTCCACGGACGCACCCTGGCCACGCTGCACGCCACGGGCCAACCCGAGAAGCACGCCCCGTTCGCGCCCTTGCCCGAGGGCTTCGAGCACGTCGCCTACGACGACCTCGCGGCGCTGGAGGCGGCGTGTGACCCGGCCCGGGTGGCGGCGGTGCTCCTCGAGCCCATCCAGGGGGAGTCGGGAGTGATCGCGCCGTCGTCGGACTACCTGAGCGGGGTGCGCGAGATGTGCACGGCGCGCGGGATCCTGCTCATGGTCGACGAGATCCAGACGGGGCTCGGCCGCACGGGACGGTGGTTCGCCTTCCAGCACATGGGCGTCGAGCCCGATGTGGTGACCATGGCCAAGGCGCTCGGCAACGGCGTGCCCATCGGCGCCTGCTGGGCCCGTGCCGAGGTGGCGGCGGCGTTCTCGCCGGGGGATCACGGGAGCACCTTCGGCGGGCAACCGCTGGCGGCGGCGGCGGCACGTGCCACCCTGGCGGTGATGGAGGCCGAGGACGTCTGCGCCCGGGCCCGGCGCGCCGGGGCTCGGTTGCGGGCCGGGCTCGAAGGCCTGGAGGGTGTCGTCGGCGTCCGGGGTGCGGGGCTCCTGCTCGGTGTGGCACTCGACAACCAACGGGCCAAGGAGGTGGTGGGCGCGGCGCTGGCGAGAGGGCTGGTGGTGAACGCCCCGCGACCCGACACCATCCGACTGGCCCCGTCACTGCTGGTGAGCGAGGGCGAGATCGACGAGGGATTGGCCTTGCTCGGCGCCGCCCTGGGCGACGTCATCGGCGCCACCATTGCCGACAGCGACGCCCCCACGGGCGCGGCGGCGTCATGACCCGGCACTTCCTCGATGTCGACGACCTGTCGTGCGACGAGCTCGACGACGTGTTGGCCGCGGCGTCGCTTCCCGTGGCCGAGGTGCCGAAGGTGCTGGCCGGTCGCGGCGCTGCTCTTGTCTTCGAGAAGCCCTCGGCCCGCACGCGCAGCTCGACCGAGCTCGCCGTCATCGGGCTGGGGGGACACCCCGTCTACATCCAGGGACCCGAAGTGGGCTTCGACGTGCGCGAGACCGTCGAGGACGTGGCTCGGACCCTGGCGTGTTACCACGGCGTGTTGTGCGCACGCGTCCTCGACCACACCACCCTCGTCCGCATGGCAGCGGCGCTGGATGCACCGGCGACCGTGATCGACGCCGACGGCGAGGACGGGGAGCGCTTCCCCGTCCCGGTGCCGGTGGTGAACCTGCTCTCGGACCGGGCCCATCCGTGTCAGGCGCTGGCCGATCTGTTGACGCTGCGCCAGGTGTTCGGCGACGTCGAGGGTCGCACCGTCGCCTACATCGGGGACGCCAACAACGTGTGGCGCTCCTTGGCGCTGGCGGCGGCGATGACCGGCATCCGGGTCCGTACGGCGTCGCCCGAGGGCTATGAGCCCGACGCCGACGATCTGGCCCGTGTGGCCCGGCTCGGGGGCGAGGTCGAGGTGACGTCGGATCCCATGGAGGCGGCGGCGGGGGCCGACGCCCTGTACACCGATGTGTGGACCTCGATGGGCCAAGAGGAGGAGCAGGAGCTCCGCCGCAAGGCGTTCGCGGGATTCACCATCGACGAGGACATGGTGGCCCACGCCGCACCCGACGCTGTGGTGCTGCATTGCCTGCCCGCCCACCGCGGCGAGGAGATCAGCGCGTCGGTCCTCGAAGGGCCGAGGAGCGTTGTGTGGCGCCAGGCCGCCAACCGGATGCACGCCGTGCGGGGGCTGCTGGCGTGGTTGCTAGGACCGGGCGGGGGTGATCCCCGGTGAAGATGGGCAAGCCCCAGCGTCAGCATCGTGTGACGCGCCTGCTCGAGACCCATGCCGTGTCCAACCAGGCGCAACTGGTTGGGCTCCTGGCCGAAGAAGGGGTCGAGGCCACCCAGACCACGGTGTCGCGTGACCTCGAGGAGATCGGCGCCATCAAGGTACGCGTCCCGGGGGGCGAGACCGTCTACGCCCTGCCCGAGTTGCCCGTGCGCCAGGTGGCGCCCGAAGACCATCTGCGACGGGTCCTGGGGGAGTGGGTGGTCGAGGTGGCGCACTCGGCCAACCTGGTGGTCCTGCGTACCCCACCGGGATGTGCGCATGTGGTGGGCTCGGCCCTGGACCGCAGCGGCTTCGACGGCGTGATCGGCACGGTGGCGGGGGACGATACGGTCCTCGTGGTCGCGGCCGGGGACACCGGCGGTGCGGTGCTCGCGGCGCGGCTCTCCGAGCTGGCGGGCACTGCGGCGGGGGATGCGGGAAATGCGATGACCTCGGACATGAACGGAGCGCACTGATGGCGAAGAGAGTCGTATTGGCCCATAGCGGGGGGCTCGACACCTCCGTGGCGGTCCGGTGGCTCCAGGAGGAGCTGGGGCTCGAGGTCATCGCCGTGGCGTTGAACGTCGGCCAGGGTGGCGACTTCGACGTAGTGCGCCGCCGGGCCCTGGCCGCCGGCGCGGTGGAGGCGGTGGTCATCGACGCCCGGGCTGAGATGGCCGAGGACTTCGTGGTGCCCGCTATCGCCGCCAATGCCCGCTACGAGGGGAAGTACCCCCTCGTCTCCGCACTGTCGCGTCCGGTGATCGTGCGCCATCTGGTGGAGCAGGCGCGCCTGCACGGGGCCGACGCCGTGGCCCACGGCTGTACGGGCAAGGGCAACGACCAGGTGCGCTTCGAAGTGGGGACGCGCACCTTGGCGCCCGACCTCGAGATCCTGGCGCCGGCCCGCACCTGGGGCATGACGCGAGCCGACTGCGTCGAGTACGCGGCGCGTTTCGAGATCCCGATCGAGGCCACCAAGGAGAAGCTGTACTCCATCGACGAGAACTTGTGGGGCCGGGCCATCGAGTGCGGCGCCCTCGAAGACCCGTGGGCGGCACCGCCCGACGACGTCTTCTCCCTCACGCGCCCCACCGCCACCGAGCCGCGTGATCTCGTGCTCGGCTTCGAGTCCGGGGTGCCGGTCAGCGTCGACGGCGCGACGATGGGGCTCCCCGAGCTCATCGCCGAGGTGGCGTCGGTCGTCGGCTCCTACGGGTGGGGCCGCATCGACATGGTGGAGAACCGCCGGGTGGGGATCAAGAGCCGCGAGACTTACGAATGCCCCGCCGCGCTGGCCCTCCTGCTGGCCCACTCGGATCTCGAGGACCTCACCCTCGAGCGCGACGTGGCGCGCGAGAAGGCCCGGCTCGAGCCGCGCTGGGCCGAGCTGGTGTACGACGGCATGTGGTTCTCGCCGCTCAAAGAGGC
>DATCBU010000042.1:0-27215 GCA_036511675.1 Acidimicrobiales bacterium
CTTTTTCGAAGTCGCTGGGCATGGGTCCACGCCTCCGTCCCGTGCCTGCTGGGGTGTTTCACCGTAAGGTACCACGTGAAACACCGCCACGGCGATCCTGCTGCGTTCAGGGGTGTTTCACCGTAAAGTTACACGTGGAACATTCGCGATTTCGGTACCCTGAGCTGCGGTGATGCCGGCCGGTGTTGCCCGCGACGTTTTCCGTCAACCCTCGGAGACCCGGTACAGGGGCCGTTTGGAAGCCACACCGGACCGCCGCGGAAACCGCTCCGGGCACGGGGTGGCCTGCAGGACCACCTGGTAGCCGAACCTGGCCCTGACCGTCGTCAGCGGTTCTTGACCGAGCTCCGCCAGACCGCCCCGAGGCCACCGCCCACCGTCCTGACCAGGGGAAGGAGGCTCGGACACCACCAGCAGGCCACCGGTCTTCAGAAAAGGGGCGGCGCACTCGGCGGTGACCGGTGGGCTCCCGAACGACCGGGCCCACACCACGTCGAACGAGGCGCGGAGATCCTCGCTCGACCCCGCTGCCTCCGCCCTGGCCCGGACCACCGTGACCCGATCGTCCCAGCCCAGGGTGAGGATCGTCTCGGACAGAAATGTGGTCCGACGCTCGGAGGAGTCGAGCAACACGGCAGTGGACGCGGGCCAGTACTGCGCCAGGACCAGGCCGGGAAGTCCGCCTCCCGAGCCCAGGTCCAGCCAACGATCGGGACTGTCGGTGCGGGGGTGCCCCTCGGCATCGTGGCGCTGCGCCTGGGCCTGCTCGAAAGCGTGGGCGAAGCCCTGGGCGTGGTCGACCTGTCCTTCGAGCTCCATGGGGCCCAAGAAGCCCAGGGAGCGGGCCTGATCCAGCATCGCCAGCAGGGAGCTGGGCATGGGAGCGTCGCTCACGGCGCCACCCGGTGGGTCTGGAAGTGCTGCATCGGGGGATCCGGGAGGATCCCCACCGGGGGGTGTCGGGCGCCTCAGGCGCCCTCGGCCACGTCGGCGGCGGGGTGGTTGGAGGAGATCACGACGTAGCGCCGAGGCTCCTCACCCTCCGACCGGGTGGACAGGCCGTCGATCTCGTTGATGGTGTCGTGCACGACCTTGCGGTCAGCGGCGGACATGGGTTCGAGGGCCCGGTCCGACCCCGAACCTGTGACCTCCTCCGCCACCTGGGTGGCGAAGCGCTGCAGCGCGGCCGTGCGCTTGGCCCGGTACCCCGCCACGTCCACGTTGATCCGGCTGCTCTGCCCGCCGGTGCGCTTCTGGACGAAGGTCCGGGCCAGCTCCTGCAGGGCGGCCAAGGTGGCGCCACCCGGCCCGACGAGGACACCGAGCTCCTGGCCCTCGACCACGACCTCGGCCGTCTCCTCGTCCACCACCCTGGTCGACACGTCCGCGTCCAGACCGAGCTCGTCGATCAGCCCGGCGATGAACTCCCGGGCCGATTCCCCCTGCTCTTCGAGCGTCATGGTCTCGCCCACAGCCTCCTCCTTCGTCGACCCGGACGGCCGGGACCCTTTCCTCCTGGTGGAGGACTGCGGTGGGGTTCCCGCGCCTTCACCGGGCTCGCCGTCCCGGTCCCCGTTCACACTCTGTTCCCCGCTCCGACCTGCGCCCCCGCCTCGGGATCGGGAGCGGCGTCGCCGGTTGGACGAGGATCCGGTGCCGTTCGTCGACGGGGCACCGGTCGCCCCGTCCCCGGCCTCGGCGTCCGCCCCGTCGGCCACGGTGGCCGTGCTCCGACTTCTGTCCCCGGTGCGACCCGATCCTCCGCTGCGCCTGGCCCCACTGTCACGCTGCTCGCCCGTGCGCCTCGTCCGGGTGCGCTTGGGGCGGGGGCTCGTGGGCCGGACCCGCGCCCGGACCCGGGCTTCTCCCCGCATGCGCCCGAACAGGCCTGCCTTGGGCTCGGTCACCGTCACGAATTCGGCATCGGTCTCGTCCACCCCGAGTTGGTCGAGGGCGGCGTCTCTGGCCTCCTCGATCGTCTTTCCGGTCGTCTCGACCCACTCCATCGCTCAACGCGCCTTTCTCGGTCGCTTCTTGGCGGAACGGGGCTGCCCCGGGGGCTGCTCTTTCGGGGCCGGGGCGCCGTTGCTCCCCGCCTTCGCCGATCCGCGTTGCGCGCCTCCGTTCGTATGTGCGCCGTTGGGGCGCTTGGCCGTGCCGCCGGGCTTGCCGGCGTCGTTCGGTGCGGCCGTCCCATTCGAAGATCCGCCGCCGTTCGAGGAGGCAGCGTCGCCCTTGGGCTTGGTGACAGGGGGTTTTCCGGCCGGAGGCTTGGCCCCCGATGGCTTGGTTCCCGCGGGCTTCTGTTCGTCCTTGGGCTCGCGGGGCATGTCGATCTCTGCCTGAAGGCCAGACTGCCGGGCCTTCTGCTGCTCGAGCGCCCGCTGCTGGGCGTTGGCCAGGCGCTCCATGATCGACCGCCGCGGTGCGCCGGCACTTCCACCACGCCCCGGGAGCTTCCCCTCACCGCGCGTGGACGCCTTGTCCAGTACCCCGGACCGGAAGATGCCTTCCTGGATGCCGATGCGGCACAGACTGGAAACCACAAAATAGATGTTCACCCCAGCCGAGATCCTGATGTAAATAACGGCGAAGATAAGCGGCATATACCGCTGCATCATTTGCATCTGTGGATTGGCCTGGGCTGCCCCGGGGTTCCTGCTATTGAGCTGCCGCATTTGCAGATATTGCAGGCCGATGGCCACGCCCACGATGGCAACGTAGGGGATGGCCCCGTACCAATGGGCGTGGTGCGAGAACACGTTGTTGCCCAGATCCAAGCCGAAGGCCTGCATGTGGCCCTTGGCGGCGATGAGGTCGTGGTACAGCCGGGTGCTGTGGGAGACGTAGTCCGGCCGGGCAAAGGGGATGCCGTTCTTGCCTTTGACGGTATTCGTCAAGCCACGGATGACGCCATAGAGCACAACGAAGACAGGAAGCTGGATGAGCATGGGCAGGCATCCACCGGCCGGATTGATGCCATGCTCCTTGTACAGCTTCATCATTTCTTCGTTGAGCGTTACCCGGTCGCCCTTGTACTTCGCCTGGATCTTCTTGAGCTCGGGGGCGACCCGTTGCATCTTGATGGTGGAGCGGGTGCTCTTGACCGTGAGGGGAGCCGTCACGATCATCACCACCACCGTCAACAGGGCGATGGCGACGGCGAAGTTGGGGATGATCGAGTAGAAGAAGGCGATGATCCCGGCCAGGAGCTCGTACAGGGGCTTGAAGATCTGGCCGATGGTGCTGGCGAACATGAGATGGACGATCACTCGGGCACCTCATCGATCCCGTGGCCGCCCCAGGGATGACACCGGGCGACCCGGCGCAGGGCCAGCAGCGACCCCCGAGCGGTCCCGTGGCGTTCGATGGCGGTGACGGCGTAGTCCGAGCAGGTGGGCCAGTACCGGCACGGCGACGGTCGCCCGGTGCGAAGTACCTGGTAGAAGCGGATAATTCGAAGCAGTCCGGCCCGGATGGGCCCCCGACGGGTCCGGGGCGCGGCGGCCGACGGCCCAGGGGTGGTGGCGCCCAGGGGCGCGGGAGCTGCGGGCAGGGTCATGGGGGCGCTCACCGGCGCCGACCCCGAGAAGCCGTTGTCATCGCTGCTGTCACTTGTGCCTTCAAATCCTCGTAAGGGAGCCCGGCCGCCTCTGGACCCGCCGCCACCAGGTAGGCACCGGGCTCGAGTGACCCCGACGCTTCGGCCACCACCGCCCGCAGACGGCGGCGGAGCTGGTTGCGGACGACCGCACCGCCCACCCGTTTCCCCACGGCGTACGCCACCCGGGGCACGCTGTCGTCGCCGGCTGCCACGAAGGTCACCGTGATGTGGCCCCGTCGGCTCCGCTGCCCGTAGCGCCGCAGCGCCTCGAATGTCGCCCGGTCCCGGATTCGCCAGCCCACAGGGGCCCTGCCGCTCTCACGCGGAGAGGCGGTGGCGACCTTTGACCCGGCGCGCCTTGAGAATTGCTCTCCCGGCACGGGTGGACATGCGGTGTCGAAATCCGTGGTTCTTGGCCCGTTTCCTGGTGTTGGGCTGGTAAGTCCTCTTCACTCCCTTGTCCTTTGTGCTCGAGGCCGGTTTGCGGCGCGGCTCGTCTGCCGGGGCGCCGTACGAACAGGTGCCCGCCCCGAGTGCCTGGTCCCATGCTAGGCGCGTCCCCGCGCGCCCACCAGGCAGGATGGGGGCGTCCCGGGGCCGGCGGCGCGCAATTTCACAAAGAGTTTTCACGGATCGACGCGCGAAAACATCCCTGGTGGGCGACGAAGAAATTGGTCCCCACCAGGGTCTGTGCGGGGGGTTGCGTGGGCTCCGGAGCCACTAGCAGCACCCGACCCGCCGGTGTACCGTTCCTCGCTACCGGTGCGTCACCGACGTGTCGGAACCGACAACAGGGTCCTCCTTCCCCAGGGCCACCAGACAGAGGCCGTAGGTGGACGGCGGACAACTTCCCGGACAATCCACACGTGTGGATCTACTTGTGGACAATTTTGGCGGCGGGACGGTGGAGGCCCTGGTGAATGAGATGAACGACTTGTGGAAGCGTTGTGGAGACACCTTGCGCGAGCAGGTATCGGAGGCCACCTGGCGCACCTGGCTCCAAGGCCTGAGCCCCGAGGCCTACGACGGTGATCTGCTGGTCCTGAGCGCGCCGAGCTCGATCATCCGTGAACGGGTCGAGAACCGGTTCCTGGAGTTGATCGCGGCGGCGGCGGCTGACGTGGCCTCCCACGAGGTCAAGGTCCGACTGGACCTCGGCCCCATGGCGGTCGCCGACCCGTTGGCACTCACCTCGCTCCTCGACGAAGAGCACACCTCCCCCAACTCCTCGAACTCGTCGGACTACGGGGACACCCGCTCGGGCCGCAGCACCAACCGGCGGTCCTCGGCCGCCGAGGACCGCGACGTCGGGGGCCTCGACTCCCGGTACACCTTCGACGCCTTCGTCATCGGGTCGTCGAACCGCTTCGCCCACGCCGCGGCCCAGGCAGTGGCCGAGATGCCGGCCAAGTCCTACAACCCCTTGTTCATCCACGGGGACGCCGGGTTGGGCAAGACGCACCTCCTCCACGCCATCGGGAACTACGTCCGGGAGAACTTCGCCGGAAGCCGCGTCCGCTACGTCTCGACCGAGACGTTCCTCAACGAGTTCGTCGACGCCATCCGGAGCAACACCACCACCGCCTTCAAGCGCCGCTACCGCGAGTGCGACGTCCTGCTCATCGACGACGTCCAGTTCATGGAGAACAAAGAGGCGCTCCAAGAGGAGTTCTTCCACACCTTCAACCACCTCTACGGCGCCTCCCGTCAGGTGGTCCTCACCTCGGACCGCCCCCCGAAGAGCATCGCCACGCTGGAGGACCGGCTCCGGAGCCGCTTCCTGTCGGGGCTCATCACCGACGTCCAGCCCCCCGAGCTCGAGACCCGCCTGGCCATCTTGCAGAAGAAGCTCGAACGCGAGCCGTCGCATGTCCCCCACGAGGTCCTCGAGTTCATCGCCTCCAACGTGACCGACAACATCCGCGAGCTGGAAGGGGCCTTGATCAGGGTGACGGCCTACGGGAGCCTGAACAACCAGCCTCTGACCCGTGAGCTGGCCGAACACGTCCTGTCCGACATCGTCAACGCCGGCCAGCCCCGCGTCATCACCCCGGCCCAGATCCTCGAGATCACCGCGGCCACCTTCGGCTTCAGCATCGAGGACCTGTGCGGGCCCAGCCGACGCCGGCCCCTGGTCATCGCCCGCCAGATCGGCATGTACCTGTTCCGGGACCTCACCGACTACTCCTACCCGGCCATCGCCAAGGAATTCGGCGGGAGGGACCACACCACCGTCATGCACGCCGTGGTGAAGATCTCCTCGCTCATGGGCGAGCGCCGTCAGATCTTCGACCAGGTGAACGACCTGATCGTCCGGATCAAGACTGGTGCATGACCCTGTGGGGAACCCACCGGGCGCTGTGGACGCGCCGGGGGGCGCGGTGGACAGCCTCGACACCCCGGGGCCCCGCACCCCCGCCCCGGTGGACAACCCCTGAGCCCGGTGGACGACCATGATGGGGCTGACCTCGGGCGATGGGATGTCATCCACAATCCACAGGGCCTATTACCGTCACTATCAGAATTTAAATTCCTTGTAGGAAAGGACCCTGTGTGAAGTACCGCTGTGAGCGAGACACCCTCGTCGAGGCGCTCGCCACCGCCAGTCGGGCCGTGACGTCACGGGCGTCGACCACGCCCGCGCTCAACGGTGTTCGGATCGAGGTGGTAGGGAACCGCCTCACCGTGGTGGGGACCGACCTGGACCTGACGGTGCGCGTCGAAGTGGAGGCCATCGGCCTCGACGACGGGTCGTTGGTGGCCCCGGCGCGACTGGTGGCCGACATCGTCCGCTCACTCGAGCCCGGGGCGGTGACGTTCGAGGGCGGTGACGACGAGGTCGAGATCTCCGCGGCGCGGTCGCGTTTCGTGGTCCGCACCTACCCGGTGGAGGACTTCCCCGTGCTGGCCGACCCGCGTCCGGACCAGGTCACGGTGCCCGCTCCGGCCCTGGCCGAGGCGCTGCGGCAGGTGGTGCGGGCCGCTTCCAACGACGACGCCCGGCCCCTGCTCACCGGCGTGCTGGTGGCGGCCGAAGCCGGGGGGACGCGACTGGTGGCGACGGACTCGTACCGCCTGGCCATGCGCGACCTGGCCGGCGAGGGCCCCCTGGCCGAAGGAGCCGAGCAGATCCTGGTCCCGGCGCGCGCCCTGACGGAGCTGCAGCGGCTCATGCCAGCGGCGGGCTCGAAGGAGGACGGCGAGGCGACGGTGGGGTTCTCGGTGAGCGAGCTCGACGCCACCTTCACCGTGGGTGGGGTGCGCCTCACCACACGGTTGCTCGACGGGCGATTCCCCGACTACCGCCAGCTCATCCCCCCGGGGTATCCCAACCTGTTGCGGGTGGGCCGCGAGGCGTTGCTCGACGCCCTACGCCGGGTGCGCCTGCTGGTGCGGGACAACACCACCCCGGTCCGCCTGTCGATGCGGGCCGGCTCGGTCGAGCTCACCGTGGTGTCCCAGGAGGTCGGCCACGCCAGCGAGGACGTCGACGCCGAGTACGAGGGCGAGGAGCTGACCGTGGCCTTCAACCCCTCGTACCTCATCGACGGGGTGGAGGCCGTCCTGGGCGACGAGGTGGTCCTCGAGACGGTGGACGCCACCAAACCGGCCACGGTGCGGGCACCGGACCACGAGGACTACCGATACCTGCTCATGCCCGTCAGGGTGTCGTAGCGACCCAGACCCCGTCACCGCCGACACCCACGACGACCCCGTGGCCATCTCCACGTTGTGGCTCGCCGACTTCCGGTGTTTCACGGAAGCCGAATTCCGACCCGATCCCGAGGGCCTGACCGTGCTGCGCGGCCCCAACGGCGCGGGCAAGACCTCGGTCCTCGAGGCGGTGGGATGGCTGGCTACCCAGCGGTCGATCCGCGGCGCGGCGCGCGACGTGCTTGTGCGCAGCGGGGTCGACCGGGCCGTGGTGCGGGCCGAGGCGTCGGTGGGAGCACGGGCCGTGCTCATCGAGGCCGAGATCCCCGTGACGGGCTCGGCCCGGACCCAGGTCAACCGCCAACCCGTGCGACGTCGGTCGGAGTTGGCCGATGCCCTCAATGTCACGGTCTTCGCCCCCAACGACCTCGACCTGGTCCAGGGAGGCCCGGCGGGAAGGCGGGACTACCTCGACGACGTGCTCGTGGCCCGCCACGCCCGCCTGGACGCGCTCGTGACCGACGTGGAACGCATCCTGCGCCAACGCGCCGCAGTGCTCCGCCAGGCCGGCGGCCGCCCTGACAGCGCCATCGCCGCCACCCTGGACGTGTGGGACACCCGCCTGGGCGAGTCAGGGACGGAGCTGGCCGTCGAGCGCGAAGCGCTGGCCGTCGAGCTCACCCCCTACGCCAGCCGGGCCTACGAGCGCCTGGCGGGGGTGGCCGAGCCGGTGACCCTGGCTTACCGCCGGTCGTGGGACGGAGAGCTCTCCGAGGCGCTGGGGGCGGCACGGCACGACGACGTCCGCCGCCAGGCGACGTCGGTGGGCCCGCACCGTGACGATCTGGAGCTCTCCATCGGGACGCGCCCCACCCGCACCCATGCGTCGCAGGGCGAGCAACGGTGCGTGGCCCTGGCCCTGCGCCTGGCTACCCACGAGCTCCGGCGCGGCGATCTCCCCGAGGCGCCCGTGCTTCTCCTCGACGACGTCTTCTCCGAGCTCGACGCCCACCGGGCCGCGGCCCTGGTGGACCTGCTCCCCGCCGGCCAGGTCTTGCTCAGCACCGCCGTCGACCCTCCGTCGGTCGTCCACGCCGGCCGGGTGGTGGAGGTGGCCCAGGGCCAACTCACGGCAGCGGCGGGAGGGGCATCGTGACGGCCCCTCGACGAGACGGGCGCGGGCGATCGAGCTCCGGCATGGTCCGGATCGGTGATGCCCTGGGCGAGGTCGCCAGCCATCTGGGCGCGGGCCGTGCCGATGTCGTCGGGGTCGTCTTCGGGCGCTGGGACGACATCGTGGGTCCGGCCGTCGCCGCGCACGTCCGCCCCGTGCGCGTGGACGGAGTGACGCTTGTGGTCAGCGCCGATCACCCCGCCTGGGCCACGCAGATGCGGCATCTCGCGCCCGACATCCTCGGCCGTCTACGCGAGGTGTGCGGAGCGCAGCACGCCCTCGAACGACTCGACGTGCGCGTGCGTCGATAGACACTCCATCGGATCGTTGAACACCCTGCTCACAGCGGTGTCGAGGGCCCCCTCGACGACGCCGATTTGGCTCGCCGCGTAACCCCTTCCTGGTAGACTGCAATGCGTCGGTAACGCACTGAAATCAGCCCCCTCGGGACTGTGTCGGGACGGTGCGTCCCCCGATCGAAACGGGACAAGAAAGGGCGCGTGCGTGGCGCTGAAGACAGAGGTGGGAGTCGTGAATAACGGCTCCGCGGGGTCCTACGACGCCAGCGACATCACCGTTCTCGAAGGCCTCGATCCGGTCCGGAAACGCCCCGGTATGTACATCGGGTCGACGGGGCCCACGGGTCTGCACCACCTGGTGTGGGAGGTCGTCGACAACGCCATCGACGAAGCCATGGCCGGCCGTGCCACCCAGATCGACGTGACCCTGCTCGCCGATGGAGGTTGCCGGGTCAGGGACAACGGTGCTGGCATCCCCGTCAAGCCCAGTCCGCAGTACCCCGACATCTCCGCCGCCGAGCTGGTGCTCACCACCCTGCATGCAGGGGGGAAATTCGGCGGCTCGGGCTACAAGGTCTCGGGTGGTCTCCACGGCGTCGGTGTCTCGGTCGTGAACGCCCTGTCGACCAAGCTGGTGCTCGAGATCGACCGCGAAGGCAAGCACCACGTGGCCGAGTTCGGCAACGGTGGCGAGATCAAGAAGAAGCTCAAGGCGAGCGGGCCCGCGCCCCGCGACCGCACTGGCACCACGGTGACGTTCTGGCCGGACGGGTCGATCTTCGAGGAGACCGAGTTCCGCGCCCAGACGATCCTCGAGCGCCTGCAGATGATGGCCTTTCTCAACAAGGGCCTCGAGATCCGCTTCGCCGACGAGCGTCCCGAGCGCGAGCAGCAGGTCACCTACAAGTACGCGGGCGGCATCGTCGACTACGTGAAGCACCTCAACAGCTCCAAAGAGGCGTTGTTCCGCCGGGTGTGCTCCTACGCCCAGTCCGAGGACGACCAGGAGGTGGAGATCGCCCTGCAGTGGAACACCGGCTTCCACGAGTCCATCCACTCCTTCGCCAACGGCATCTCCACCATGGAGGGCGGCATGCACGAGGAGGGCTTCAAAAAGGCCCTCACCAACGCCGTCAACCGCTACGCCCGGGCCAAGGGCACCTTGAAGGAGAAGGAAGAGAACTTCCAGGGCGAAGACATCCGCGAAGGCCTGACCGCCATCATCTCGGTCCGGCTGCGCGATCCGCAGTTCGAGGGCCAGACCAAAGGAAAGCTGGGCAACGTCTCCATTAGGTCACTGGTGGAACGGGCCACCAACGAGAAGCTCGTGGACTGGCTCGAGGAGAACCCCCGCGAGTCCAACCAGATCGTGGCGAAGTCGACCACCGCGGCGCGCGCCCGGGTGGCGGCCCGCGCCGCACGCGACCTGACCCGGCGCAAGTCCGCCCTCGGGGGGGCGGGACTGCCCGGCAAGCTCGTGGACTGCTCGTCGCGCGACCCGCGCGAGAGCGAGCTGTTCATCGTGGAGGGCAACTCGGCGGGCGGCTCGGCCAAGGACGCCCGCAACCCGCGCCTGCAGGCCATCTTGCCCATCCGGGGCAAGATCTTGAACGTGGAGCGGGCCCGCATCGACAAGATGCTCAAGAACGCCGAGATCCAGGCGCTCATCTCGGCCATCGGGGCGGGGTTGGCCGACGAGTTCGACCTCGACAAGATCCGCTACCACAAGGTGATCATCCTGGCCGACGCCGATGTCGACGGCTCGCACATCCGCACGCTGCTGCTCACATTCTTCTTCCGGCAGATGAAGCCGCTCGTCGAAGGGGGGTTTGTGTACGTGGCACAACCGCCGCTGTACTCGACCCTCATCGGAAAGGAGAAGATCTATCTCAAAGACGACGCCGCCAAGACGGCGTTCCTGGCCGGGCACCCCGACCACAAACAGGACTTCCAGCGCCTGAAGGGCCTGGGCGAGATGGACTTCGGCGAGCTGCGCGACACGACGATGGACGCCGGACGCCGTTCACTGCTGCAGATCAACGTCGAGCAGGCCGCCATGGCCGACAACGTGTGCTCTGTGCTCATGGGTGACGACGTCGAACAGCGCCGCCATTTCATCCAGACCAACGCCAAGGACGTGCGCTTCCTCGACATCTGAGGAGCGCACCGGGGACTGCACAACCCCGCGACAACGACGGAGGGACCAGGCCCACATGGCCAAACGCGGCGGTAACCGAGACAGCGGCACGGGGACCGACGTACCCGAGCCCACGCCGGCGGCGATCGAGCCCATCGAGATCCAAGAGGAGATGGAGCGCTCGTTCCTCGAGTACTCCATGTCCGTCATCGTGTCACGGGCCCTCCCCGACGTGCGTGACGGGCTCAAGCCCGTGCACCGCAGGATCCTCTACTCCATGTACGAGCAGGGACTGCGTCCCGACCGCTCGCGCACGAAGTGCGCCAAGGCGGTGGGCGAGGTCATGGGGAACTTCCACCCCCACGGTGACACCGCCATCTACGACGCGCTGGCCCGCATGGCCCAGGACTTCAGCCTCCGGCACGTGCTCATCGACGGGCACGGCAACTTCGGCGGTCGCGGGCCCGAAGAAGGTCCCGCCGCCATGCGCTACACCGAGTGCCGCTTGGCCCCGCTGGCCATGGACATGCTGGCCGGCATCGACGAGGACACCATCGACTTCGTCCCCAATTACGACGGCTCTACCGAGGAGCCCGTGGTGCTGCCGGCGCGCTTTCCCAACCTCCTCGTCAACGGCTCGCAGGGGATCGCCGTGGGCATGGCCACCAACATCCCACCCCACAACCTGGGCGAGGTCATCGATGCCGTGGTGCACGTGCTCGAGAATCCCGAGGCCACCCCCGACGACCTCATGCAATTCGTGAAGGGACCGGACTTCCCCACCGGGGCCCAGATCCTCGGCCGCCAGGGGATCCTCGACGCCTACCGGACGGGGAAGGGCTCGATCAAGATGCGGGCCCTGGCCGAGGTGGACGAGAGCCGGGGCGCCACCCGTATCGTGGTGACCGACATCCCCTTCCAGACCTCGATCGAGGTGATCGAACAGAAGATCGGCGAGCTCGCCAACGCCGGCGCGCTCGACGGCATCTCCGACGTCCAGAACGACTCGGCCGGCAAGATGCCGCGCCTCGTCGTCACCCTCAAGCGCGACGCCAACGCCAACGTGGTGCTCAACAACCTCTACAAGCACACTCCCCTTCAGACCAACTTCCCGGTGAACATGGTGGCCCTGGTGGACGGGGTCCCCCGGACCCTCAACCTGGCCCAGTGCGTGTCGTACTACGCCACGCACCAGATCGAGGTCATCACCCGCCGTTCGGAATTCCGGCTGAAGAAGGCGCGCGAGCGCGCCCACATCGTGGAAGGCCTGCTGCGGGCCATCGACATGCTCGATGCCGTCATCGCGGCGATCCGCGCCTCTGACGACCGACCGGCGGCGCGCACAGCGCTCATGGCCGAGCCCTTCTCCTTCAGCGAGCAGCAGGCCGAGCACATTCTCGACATGACCCTCGGCCGGTTGACCCGCCTGGGGCGGGCCAACCTTGAAGAGGAGATGGAAGAGCTGCGCCGCACCATCGCCGAGCTCGAGTCCATCCTGGGCGACCCGGCCCGGTTGCGCGCCGTGATCGCCACCGAGCTGGGCGAGATCCGGTCCAAGTACGCCAACGACCGCCGGACCCAGGTCACCCACGATCCGGGCGAGCTCGGCGTCGAGGATCTCATCAGTGACGAGGAGATCGTCGTCACCATGACGCGCGCCGGCTACATCAAGGCCGTGCCGGCGGGGTCGTTCCGGACCCAGGGCCGCGGCGGGCGCGGTGTGCAGGGGGCACGACTCAAAGAAGAGGACCTGGTCGACGACGTGGTGCACACCACCACCCTGGCGTTCCTCCTGTTGTTCTCGAACCGGGGTCGCGTCTACCGGTTGCGCGCCCACGAGGTGCCCGTGAAAGAGCGCACGGCGCGGGGCACGGCGGTGGTCAACCTCCTCCCGCTCAGCCCCAGCGAGAAGATCCAGGCCATCGTGGCCACGCGGGACTTCGACTCGGGGGGGTTCCTGACCTTCGCCACCAAGATGGGCCAGGTGAAGAAGACGGCGTTCACCGAGTACGACAAGTCCCGGCGCGAGGGCTTCATCGCCATCGCACTGCGCGACAACGATGAGCTGGTGCGGGTCGTGGCCACCTCGGGGGACGACGACATCGTCATGGTGAGCCACAATGGCAGCGGCATCCGGTTCTCCGAGACCGACGTCAGACCCATGGGCCGGGACGCGGCGGGAGTACGGGGAATGCGGTTGCGAACCGGCGACGAGGTCGTGTCGATGGATGTCGTGCGCCCCGACAATGACATCCTCATCGTGACCGACGCCGGCTTCGGCAAGCGCACCAAGACCGACCACTTCGGCCGCCAGGGCCGCGGCGGCCAGGGGGTGCGGGCCATCAAGCTCACGGCCCGCCGAGGGCGGGTGGTGGCCGCCTTCATGGCCGGGCTCGACGACGAGATCCTCCTCATCTCGACGGGGGGCATCGTGATCCGCACCGCCGTGCGCGAGATCGCGGCTCAGGGTCGCGACGCCACCGGGGTCCGGCTCATGAGCCTGGAAGAGGGCCACACGGTCGCCGCCGTGGCGGCGGTGACAGGAGAAGAAGACGAGTAGGTCCGACCCTCAGGCGCGGGCCTCTTAGGTACCGGGCCCTTCAGGCCCTGGGCCCGGCCCGCACCGAGTCGAAGCGCACCGGGAGCTGGGGCGGCGAGCGGAAGGCGAGGCCCTCGATCCGCACCGGCGGTCCGCCGCCCACCGAGGCCGAGTCGTCGAAGCGCAAGCCCTCGAGACGCTCCAGGAGCGCCCCGAGGCCGATGCGCAGCTCCATGCGGGCCAGGTGCATCCCGAGGCACTGATGGCGCCCGGTGCCGAAGGCGATGTGCGCCGGATCGTGGCGGTCGAGGTCCCACTGATCGGGATGGCTGTAGCGCGACTCGTCGCGGTTCGCCGACCCCGTGGCGCACACGAGCGACACGCCCTTGGGGATCGTGACCCCGTCGATGTCGACGGGACACGTGGTCTCGCGGTTGACCATGGTGACCGAGGTCTCCCACCGCAGGGTCTCCTCGATGACGTCGTCGAGGAGGCTGGGGTCGGCCCGCACCCGGTCGAGCACGTCGGGCCGCGACAGCAGGGCGAACAAGCAACTGCCCATGGCGGCGAAGGTGGTCTCGGCCCCGGCGGGCAGCAACAGGCGCAGGAACCCGTAGATGTGTTCGTCGCCGAGGCGCTCCCCGTCCATCTCGGCCGTGACGATGTCGGAGATCAGGTCGTCGGTGGGATGGACCTTGCGGTCTTCCACGATGGGCGTGAGGTAGGCGCGCATGGCGGCTGACGCGGCGGTGGACACGGGGTAGTCCTCGGGGCCCTTGTTCATGTCGAGGGCCCAGGCGTGGAAGCGCTCGTGGGCCTCAGAGGGCACGCCCAGCACCTCGGCGATGACCTGGACGGGGAATTGGCTGGTGATCTGGGCCACGAGGTCCGCGCTGGTGGCACCGGCCATGTCGTCGATGAGCCGGTGGATGGTGGGGGCGATGAGCTCGCTCTCCCAGCGCGCCAGCGCCGAGGGGCGAAAGGCGTGGGCGACGAGGTTGCGGTAGCGACGGTGCTCCTCACCGTCCATGGCCAGGATGACGGTCCCCATGACCGGCCCCATGGTGTCGGCGTTGACCCGGCTCGAGAAGCGCTTGGGGTCCCGGAGGACGAGCTCCACGTCCGCGTACTTCGTCACCAACCAGACGTCGGACTCATCCCCGCCGAAGCGCCCCACGGGCCGGTCACGCCGGCACTCGGCCCAGTAGTCGTAGATGTCGGGCGCGGTCTCCGCGTCGCTGCCGGTCTCGGTCACGGGCGTCTGTGCGGTCGGATCAGTCGGCGCCGGCAGGAACACGGCCGCCGCCGGACGCCAGCAACGCCGGGGACGTCGTCACGATGATCACGAAGAGGAGGAAACCCACGAAGTGGATGATCGAGCACCAGACGCACAGGGACTGGATGATGAACAACTCCTCGGCGAAGAGGTAGATGATCATCCCGATGCCGAGGATCGACAGGATCAGTCGGGCCAGGTGGATACGCCGGTCGGCTGATCGCCAGGCCAACGGCAGGGACAACAGGCTCATGGGGGCGAAGTACGCCAGACCCAGGATGGGCACGGGTATGCCCAGGAAGTGCGACGAATTACTGGTGAGGATCTTCTCGCACGGCCCCAACTCGGGACAGACGAAGAAGCGCGTGTCGTAGTGAGAGATCGTCAGATAGATGGACCCGACGAGGCCGATGAGGCTCAGAAGCAAGGTCACCGTCGGCTGCCATCGGAGCGTCGGGCTGTCCTCAGGCATCGGGTCGCCTCCGGTTGCTCGGCTGCATAGGGCGAGATGGTAGACGCCGGGCGCCCCCGGGCACTGCTCCGCGCCGGGTGACACTCTTGCCCCCGGGTCGATGCACTTGCCCCCGGGTGACCGGGTGGGGCACGCTCGCTAGGTTCTGGCCCGTCAAGAGGACCAGATTGGTCGGGGGTGTTCGATGGCGGACGTGTTCCTGTCGTACTCGCGGCGAGACAGCGAGTTCGTCCACCGCCTGAGCACGGCGCTCGACATCCGGGGCAAAGACGTGTGGCTCGACACCGGCTCCATCGCCGATGGCGAGGTCTTCCCCCAGGCCATCCGGAACGCCATCGAGACCTCCGACGCCTTCCTGTTCGTGATCACTCCCGAGGCGGTGACTTCGGCGTACTGCGAGCAGGAGGTGAGCTACGCCGGCGAGCTGGGCAAGCGCATCGTCCCCGTGCTGCGCCACCCCGTCCCGGACTCCGAGATCCCGACCGAGATCCGGGAGCGGAACTGGATCCCCTTCACCGAGGACACCGAGTTCGACGCCGCCGCCGATCGCGTGGTGCAGGCCCTCGACACCGACCTCGAGCACCGCAAGGAGCACACCCGATGGCTGGTGAAGTCCATCGAGTGGGACACCGAAGGGCGTGACCGGAGCTTCCTGCTCCGGGGCAGCGAGCTGAAGGCGGCCGAGAACTGGCTCGCCCGCACTCCGCTCGACGCCGACCCGACCCCGACGACGCTCCAGAGTGAGTACGCCCTGGCTAGCCGGCGCGCCGCCGCCCGGCGCGGGCGCACCCTCCTGGGGGTGAGCGCGGCGGTGACCGTCGTGGCCATAGGTCTGGGCATCATCGCGCTCGTGTCGCGGAACCAGGCGGTGTCGACGGGCACCACTGCCCGGGCCCAGGCCCTGGCGGCCGAGAGCCAGAACGAGCTCACCGCCGATCCCGAGGTCTCGGTGCTCCTGGCGCGTCAGGCCGTGCAGGAGCGCCCCATCCCCCAGGCCGTCGCCGCCCTGCGGCAGGCCATGGATGCGTCCCCCGTCCGGGTGGCGCTGCCCACGCAGTCGGTCGGGCCGTGTGCGCCCAACAGCGGCCCCTCGGTCGCCTACAGCCCCACGGGTCGCCGGGTGGCCGAGGTCGCCTGTAACAACGAGGTCGTCGTGGTCGACGCCGCCTCGGGGCGCACCGTGTACCGGCGCCCGGTGAAGGGGCCATCCGCTGCCGTTGCCTACGACCCCACGGGCCGGGTGTTGGCCGTGGGCACGACCACCGGGGTCGACCTCCTCGACCCGTCAACCGGGGCCGTCCGGTCCCGGTTGGTGACCCCCGCCGGGCCCAAGGCGCTCGCCCCTGGCGGGCCCAACGGCGGCCCCAACGGGGCGGGCCCTCCAGGGCTCAAGGTGCAGGACCTGGGCGCCCCCAACGCGCTCGCCTTCAACCCCACCGGCACGCAGCTCGCCGCCACCACCTTCCTGGGCACGACGGTGTGGGACACGGCGACGGGCAAGGTGCTCGTCACCCTCGTCGAGCCCTCGTCGGACCAGACCCTCGCCTTCACCCCCGATGGTCGGACCCTCGTGGTGGGTACCCGGGGCCCCGCCGAGGTCGTCGACGTGGCCAGCGGGCGGGTCGTGAAGAGGCTGTCTCCCACGGGACAGACCCTGTCCACCAGCCAGCCGAACCCGGTCGCCATCGCGGGGGACATCCTCGTCGTGGGGGCGAACGTGACCGGCGCCGGCGACGTGAGCGCCCAGATCGACCTGTGGGACACCAAGACCTGGACCATGTTCGACGCGCTGACCTCGATCACCGGCACCGCTGTGGGCGCCGTCTCGATGAGCCCCGACGGCCAGCAGGTCGCGGTGGGGAATTACGACGGCACCGGGGGCGTGTGGTCGATCCTCCCCGACGAGGAGCTCGTCCCGTTGGCAGGCCAGACGGCGGATCTCAACGCCATCTCCTTCAGTCGCAGTGGCGCCGATGTCCTCACCGCCGCCAACGACGGGACGGCCCGCATCTACCGGGCCAACGGGCCCTGGCGGGCGACGTTGAACGCCCAGCTGTGCGGGTGCGGCAACGAGATCGGGTGGCAAGCCCACAAGGTGGTGGCGCTGGCCCGGAAGGGGAACGACATCGTCCTCCAAGCCTGGTCACTGCCCTCGGGCAAAGCGCTCCCCGACCCGCCCGTGCTCAACACCGACCAGCAGAATGCGGGGGCGGTTCTCAGTGGGGACGGCACGCTGGCCGCCACATGGAGCGAATCGGCTCCCCAATCGAAGGTCACGGTGCAGGACACCGCCACGCAACGACCCGTCTTCACCCTGCCGGCGACGACGGTGGCGGGGGTGAGCTTCAGCCAGGACGATCGCCTGCTGCTCGTGATCGACGCCAACAGCCATCTCCATATCACCACCCTGGCGACGGGCCACACCGTGGTCGGAGCCGGATGGTCCGACTCGTGCAACGGCTCGGGCAATCCACCTGCGACCAGCGCCGACGACCGCCTCGTGGCCGTCTACTCGTTCTGCGGCCAGGTGCGGGTGGGGCGGGTCGCCACCGCCCGACCGTTCGAGTCGTTCAACCAACACGGACAGCTGTCCTCGGCCGCCTTCGACCCGGCCGGCGACCGGCTGGCCCTGGGGTCGTGGGACGACGTCGTCACGATCCTCAACGTGCGTACCGACAAGCCCGTCTCGGAACTGGTCGGCAATACGCGCGGCGTTGACGGCACCGTCTACAGCGCCCGGGGTCAGTACATCATCACCACCAGCATCGACCGCACGATGCGGGTGTGGAACGCGACCACCGGGCAGCTGTTGCAGGTCGACCGCGACCTGTCGTTCCCGGGCGCTCCGTCGGTGAGCCCCGACGGTGCCTTTGTCGCCGAGACGAACAACGAGAACCAGGTCCGCGTGTGGGCGGTCTGTCCCGACTGCCAGGACCCTACCGCCCTGTTGAAGGCGTCCCGGTCGTCGGTGGTCTCGCCGCTCACCTCCCTCGAGCGCGCCGAGGCGGCGTCGCAAGCCAAGTGACCGAGACCTCAGACCCGGTCGTCCGTGGCCCGGTTCGCTACGGCCTACAATCGCCACCTCCACAGGGAGAAGGCGTTTCCGAGACGGGGCTATAGCTCAGCTGGTTAGAGCGCAGCACTGATAATGCTGAGGTCGCTGGTTCGAGTCCAGCTAGCCCCACCAGTTCCGCACCTGCTCACGGCCACAGTGCGTCTACCGCCGGTCGATGTGCATTTCGCAACGTGACGCGAGACTGACGCGGGCGGTTGCGATACCGGGTCCCGGTCACAGGTAGTTGAGCGCGATGATGCCGGCTGCCAAGCCAGCGACGGCGCCGATTGCTAATGCAATAAGGCCCGCAACGAGCAAAGGATCTGCCCGAAGGAGGTTGGACACGCGCTCCCGAAGAGCGAAGAGCGCAGCTGAGGCTTGATCCACCCGCTCTGGCGTCATTTGGGACTCATCGTAAGAAGGATTGGGCCCGACGGCCTGGGGACGCCCCTCGCCAGCCATCTCGGCCCGTAGCTCACGCGCGACCGCTGCCCCTCGGGCATAGTTCACGGCCACTGTTGCCGTCCCGAAGAGCTCTCCAATCGCCGACAGGATGAGCAACGCGAGGATCATTGGGTGCACCCATCCCGCCGCTACCGTCAACGACGCCGGGTGCCAAACGACGCGCTGCACGACTATCGAGCTTTCTCGATCGCCGTGATTGTCGCCCCCCCGACCCCTTCCGTTTTGCCCCCGGCCAGAGCGTCGAGTGCATCGTTTACGCGCTGCTCAGTGCCCGGCAGGAGATGGCCGTAGCGGTCGAGTGTGAAGCTGACCGACGTGTGGCCAGCCCGCGTCGCGATCTCCTTCGGTGAAGCACCTGCCGCGATCCACAGACCCACCGCACTGTGCCGAAGGTCGTGGGGGCGCAGGGGCGTGAGCCCAGCCTTGCCGACCGCCTTGGCCCAGACTCGCCGGCGCCAGGCCGCCAGGCGGACGGGCCCACCCTCAGGGGCCCGGAAGACGAGATCCTCGGGCGATGCAGGATGCATACGGAGATGGTCGGCCAGGGCGTCGACGACGACCCGGGGAAGCGGGACCACCCGGCGGCCCGCCCGGGTCTTCGGCGGTCCGTGGTGCAAGTGCCCGGAGACCTCCACGAGGATCTCCGAGACGTCGACGTGGCCCCGGAGGAGATCGACGGACTTGGCGCGCAGGCCGAGCATCTCGCCGATGCGCAGTCCGCCGTAGGCGCCCAGAAGCACGAGGGCTTGGTACTGCCGGTCGATGGCGTCGGCCAGGGCGGAGATCTCGGCGGGCGCCAGGAACCGCATCTCCTCGCGCTCGATGCGTGGGACCTTGATGCCGACGCACGGGGAGCTCGCGATCAGCCCGGCAGTGACGGCCGTGGCCATGATCTTCTTCATCAGCCCGACGGCACAGACGACGGTCGCCGGTGCCAATGTGACGGCCGGCTGATCCTTCGGTGCGTTCTTTGACGGCTTGCGCTTCTGCACTGAGAGCTCGGCCACCCAGGCGCGCACCTGGGCGTGGGTGATCTCGCCGAGCTTCATGCCGCCGAAGGTCGGCACGAGGTAGCGGTCGACATAGCCGAGGTCTCGAGCGAGCGTCGAGGGTCGCAGGTCAACAATCCCCGCCCGCCACTGTGCGACCCACGTCTCGAACAGCATCCGGCCGCCGGCGGGGTCCACGTAGGCGCCCACGAGCTTGGAGTTCTCCATTTTGGTGAGGAACTGCTCGGCATCGACCTTGCGGGCGAAGTTGCGGGACCGGGCCCGACCCTGAGGGTCACGCCAACGAGCTCGCCACCGGCCGTTCGGTTGCTTCTTGACGAATGCCATTTTCGTCTCTCCTCCTCAGACGATGCGCTGCTCGAGCTCTTTGCGGAGCTCGCGTGTCACGTGGCCCCGGAGCGCCTGCACGGTTCTGGGATCAGCGTCAGGCGGAGCCAGCTGCTCGACCCGGGCATCCCGCTCGTGCGGCAATGAGCGGTGCCACAGGGTCCAGGCATATTTTGCGACTGTCTCGGGCTCCGTCTTGAGAGTCCGGGCGATGCGACGGACACTCTCGTTCTTGGCGTCTCGCTCAAGGTCTCGCGTCCTTACCTCGTTTTCCCGTGCCTCTCGAATCCCGGCCATCGACGCTGCGATTCGCGAGTCTCGGCTGAACAAGACCTCTCGTACCTTTGTAATCGGCCACGCCGACGACGTGGTGACCGTCTTCGTCCCCACTGGCGTGCCAACGGCAACCCAGGCGTCTGACCGCTCGAGCAACTCCACGATTCCGATCTCCAAGCCGGCGCACACGGGCCATAGCTCGTCGAGGTCGATCTCGCGCTTTCCTGCTTCCAGCGTGGCGACCGTCGCCCTGGTCCAATCGGTGAGCCCGAATGCCCGCACGTACTCTGCGACATCATCCTGGCGAAGGCCGAGCTCCTCGCGACGTTCTCGGAGGAGCTGACCGACGATCGCACGGAGAGGCTGTGCCTTGACTCGAACCATCACAGGGCGCACCGTAGTCTGAAGCGGGCATCACTGCAACCTTGACAGGCCGTGGCTAGTCTGCCGTGCATGGACGCAACCTTGAGCCGCCTGCGGGCCTGGCGTACGACCGAAGGCCTCTCACTGAAGGAGGGTTTCGGATCTCACCGGCGTGAGCGAGGCGATGCTGTCCTTGGCCGAGAGGGGACTACGACAGCTGTCTCCTCGAGCAAGGGGTGACGATCGCTCGCCGCCTCCACGTGCCAGTCGGGGACCTCTTCGAGGTGGACCCCCTGGCTGACGAGGCGGGCAACTCGTGAGCCGGCGGCTTGTCACACTGCGCCAGGTACTCGACGAACGTCCGTGGCTGACGGAACGGTACCTACGCCGCCTCGTGGCCGAGCGACGAGTCACCTTCTACAAGCCATCGCCCGGACGGCTGCTGTTCGATCTCGATGACATCGACAAGCTTGCCGAGGTCGGGCGAGTCGAGGCCGTTCGGTGAGAGGCCCGCCAAGACGCGGCAACGGCGAGCCCTGGGAAGGCTCGCCGGCCGAAACACACACGACATCGCCACGACGTCACGCTGATCTTACAGCTCGGATGGCCGAAACGGCGCTTGCGGCCGACGAAGACCTCATGGCCGCGCTCGAGCCGACCTTGGACGGCGTCACTCCGCGAGTGTTCATCGAGCTCTTGGTCGCGGCGGACTACAGCGCGTTGTGGCGGCTGCGAGGCCGCACAATGCCCGCGTACGAGTTCGAGGAGGCCTGGCACCTCATGGGATGCACCGCCGAGCCGGGAGAGTGGCGGATCGGCCTTGTCGCCCAGATGCTCCGGGGGATCGCTCTGGGGAACGTCGAGCGGCGTCCGGAGGTGTTGCGCAATCTCGCGTGGTTCCTCGAGCTCGCGGCTGACGAGCTCGCCGTGTGGACTCACCTCGCGGCATGAGCCAGGCGAACGGCAAACCACCGCCGCACAACCTCGAGGCCGAGGAATCACTGGTCGGCGCGGCGCTGACCTCGGCCGACGCTACAGAGGCCGCGATCGAGAGCGGCATCACCTCGAGGCACTTCTACGACCTGACAAGAGCCCGCTACTGGGGCGCGATATCGGCCGTGAATCAGAGAGGCGATGTCGTTGACGTCGTGACCGTGCTGAATGAGCTCCGAGGCTCGGGGCTGGTCCACGAAGGTGACGGCCCGGAGCTAACCGGGTACATGGCCAACACGTCGCATGGGACGTCGCCCACGGCTGCCCGCTCGTACTCGAGGATCATCCTCGAGTGTGCCGAACTGCGGCAGCTCGCCGAAGCGGGTACGCAAATGGCCACCGAGGCCCTCGCCGGCAACGCCCGGGCCGCTCTCGACGTGGCTGAACGGGCTCTGTCGGACCGGATTGACGCCGGACCAGCGTCAGGTGGTCTGACGCCCATCGACATCGGCGCCGTGATGCTCGAGGGCGTGCCGGCGGTCAAGGCAGACGTGCTGCGTCGGACTGATGGCGTCGCTGTGCTCGTTCGTGGTGGGGTGAACGGCATCGCGGGCGAGCCAGGTGCGGGGAAAACGTTCCTGAGCGTTGAGGCCACGCGGCAGGCCATGGTCGCCGGCGAGACGGTGGCTGTCCTCGACTACGAGGGAAGCGAACGGACGTGGGCCGAGCGCCTCGGCGAGCTCGGTGTGTCGCCTGCCATGGCCACGGAATGCCTGGTCTATCTGCGACCGGGGGCGATATCACCTGCCATCGTCGCCCGGGCCCTGATGCGCCGAGGACCGAGTCTCGTGATCGTCGACAGCCTGGCGGCCGTGTTGGCCGAGCACGAGAAGTCCGAGAACGAGGCGCTCGACGTGGTCTGGTTGCTGCGCACCCTGTGCCGGCCTCTGGCGATCGCCGGCGCCGGCGTGCTCGTGATCGACCATGTGACGAAGGACAAGACCAGCCGTGGCAAGTGGGGACGTGGCTCCGGAGCCAAGCTCGGCGAGTTCGACGTCGGGTACAGCCTCGAGCTCGTCGAGTCCTTCGCTCGTGGCCATGACGGCAGCGCCGTCCTGCGCATCGCCAAGGACAGGCACGGGGTGATCGGTCCTGGAGGGAACGATCGCCGCCGAAGTCGTATTCGGGGCGAATATCGCTGGACAGTTCCGAGTCGAGCTCCGACCACCTCTGGCGGTGGCGATGACGCCGTGGGACGGACCGACTGAGTGCATGGCGGCTATCCGTAAGGTGCTCGAGGACGCCGGGCTCGAGCTGTCCGTCGCCAAGCTCCTGGCGGCGCTGAAAGTCATCGGCCTGTCGTTCCGTCGCTCCACCGTGCAGGAGGCGGCCGACCGGCTGGCGCACTCACCAGCGGAGCCGATCACGATGCGCATTGGCGCTCGGAGTGCTCGGCTGTACCGCTTCGATCCCGACGCGCCGGCTCTCGATCTGGTCGCCGGCGAGGCCTTCGATGACCTGCTCCCACCTGCTCCCACCTGCTCCCGGATCAGGTCGCCACCATGACCTGCTCCCACCTGCTCCCACCTGCCCTTACGGGCAGGGGGTGCGGATCAGGTCGTGGGATCAGGTCGATGAGGTGTGGACGTGAGGAACGGTGTCCTCTGCCCAGAGTGCGGCGACATCGACCACCAGCCGATCGCCGAAGACGAGGCGCACTGTCCGTGCAACGGTGACACCGGCTGCCGGTGCGCCTGCCATTCCGTCGAGAAATTCTCCGTTTCGAAGCAGGTGGTCGCATGACCCGTGAGTCGTTTTTCCCTCCCTTAGCGTCAAACACGGCGACTGCGTGACCATGCACTGGTGCGACCGGTGTGGGGCTCCCACGCTCAGCGGCCGGGTTCGCTACTGCACGTCATGCCGCCGTTGGAGGGCCAGCCGAAAACGGGGAAATGCCGCGCCTCAAGTCCGCATGCGGACTTGCCTAAGCCCTACCAGGGCAAATACGACCGAGCGTGGCTACGGGAACGCCCACCAGGCCCTCCGACGCCGGTGGGCCCCGCTGGTGGCTGCCGGAAGGGTCAGGTGTGCTCGATGCCGAGAGCTCATTCAGCCCGGATCACCCTGGGACCTCGGCCACGATGACAGCGACCGCCGGTTCTACACCGGGCCCGAGCACCGACGGTGCAACCGAGCCACGGCCGGGCGTGTCCAGCGCGGATCTCGCCAGTGGTGACGCCCGCGGCCTTAAATCCCACGTGGGGGGGCGAAAACGAAGCGGGTCATGCGCCCGACGATCGCCAAACGGAGAATTCCGCTTCTCCCCGTTGCGATTGGTGCGGGCAGCCCTTCGGCGGGACAGGGCGCCAGCGCTTTTGTTCCCCCCGTTGTAGGTACCGGGCCAGGGACTCGGAACGCTTCGCGGCCAAGGGCACCACCCTGGCCGCCACGTGCGCCGAGTGCGGGGCGCGGTTCACCTACGAAAGCCGCGGTGGCCGGCGCCGGGTCGTCTGCTCGACCGCTTGCTCGAGGAAGCGGGCCGCCAGGGCACGACGGACCCGGCCCGAATCGACCGAAAATTCTCCAATTGCAGGTCACGTGCCTGGCGACCTCGTATGCGCCTTTTTTCCGCGTACGGGTTCCGAGCCAGATTTCGGTTCCAAGCCAGATTTCGGGGCGCTCGATTTTTTTGGCCGGAAGCCGGCCCAATGAGCCACGCCGACGAGCTCATCGAGGCCCTGGCGACTGCTCTCGGCAAGCGGCTGCCCGACGCACCTGCTGCCGTGGCCCTCCTGCCCCTCGCCGAGGTCTGCGAGCTCCTCGAGGCCGCTGGTGCCCTCGACGACTGGCCCATCCTTGTGCTCGCCGTCGCGCTCGAGGAGATCCGCGACCGGGAGCGGCACCAGGCGCAGCGCGACCGGTCGATCGGTGGTCGTCGGCACCGTGGTGGCGTGCAGTGACCCAGCCGGCCATCAAGACGGGCACCTTCGTCGACGTGTCCGATCCCGAGACCCTTGAGTTTTTCGGCGCCGCAGGTGAGCTCCTCGTCCGAGAGCTCCATCGTGACGGGCTGGAGCTCCCCGACACTGTCGCCGGTTCCACCTTGCGGGCGGTCATCACCATGCGCCGGGCCCAACGAGAGAACGACGGAGCCGTGCGCGCTTGCGCCCCCGCAATAGCCCCGCACCTGGATTGCTTGCGCAGCGCTAGACGGGAGTCCGCAAGCCGTGACCCAATGCCGAAGATGCTCATGACCCGCGATGTCGCGAAGAGGTTGAACGTAACGCCTCAGCGGGTCCGTCAATGGGCGGACAGCGGCGAACTGGCCGGCGACAAGGACCAGCTCGGGCATTGGCGTTTCCCCGAGCCCGCCGTCGAAGTGTTCGCGATGGATCGAAACGCCAGGAATGCCGGGAACCCCCGGCCCAAGTAGCAGGAGGAAACCATGGCTGAAATGCCGAACCCCGACGAGGACGCCGCTGCAATGCGCGACGCCTTCCAGCGCCAGGATTTTGATGTGGATGCCGAGACGACCGCCCGGGGGCGCGCAGTAGCCGATGCTCAGGCGGCGGCCGACGAGCTCCTCCGCTCCAGGACTGAAAACCTCACATGACCCACGAACACGTGTGCCAGCAACTCGGCGCCCATCCCCGGGAGATCGTCCGCTTCGAGGAGACCGACGCTGGCGTCGTGGTGGACCACCAGGACGGCACGCAGTACATCATCGTGCCTCCCGACAAGCCCGACGCCGGTGGGCGCACCGGGGTGCTCCGCTACGGCCGCTGGCCAGCCACCTTCACCGGCCAGATGGGGCTCTACGAGCGCCAGCCCGGGCAGTGACGAGCACAAGCGACCGGATCGCCGCCCTGGCCGCCCGCAAGGCCGAGCTGGGGAGGGAAGAGGGTCAGCTCGCGAGACGCTCGAGTGAGATCGCCGCCCGCCGCCCGGAGCTCGAGCGGCGACTCGAGGCCGCGTCGACCACGGACGAGCTCAAGGAGGCGGAGGACGAGCTGGCCGACCACGAACGTGAGCTACGGGTCATCGGGAACCGAGGCCCTCGCCTCGCCACGGAGCTCAAAGGGACTCAGGAGGGGATCATCCGTCTGCAGCAGGAACTGAGCACGCAGCGGGTAGCCGAGTGCATGGTGGCCGCCGACGCGCCGCTGCAGCGGATCCTGGAGGCGATCGAGGAGATCGACACGGTGCGACGAGCGGCCGTCGAGGCCGGAGCTCCCCAGCATCTCGCCCCGGGCGTTCACCAGCAGCTGAGTGGAGCCCGGTCCACGACCGGCGTAGCCACCTTTCGTCTGTGCGACAGCCTGGCGGAGCGTATTCGTGGAGAATGGCGCCGGGAGGCGCTTCCGCAGGCCCGCGCTGCCCTGGCCGACCGATGAGCGACGATCGCGAGCTCCACCGCCAGGCCCTCCAGCTCGGTGACCTCCTGACCCACCAGGGGGTCTTGGACCTCGTCAACAGCTACAGCGGGCCGAGAGAACCGACACGCCTGGCGGAGGCCGCCTCCGCCGCCGGAATCCGCGGTCTCGAGGCCGCGGACTACGAGCTTCTTGTGACCGCGATACCAGCCGAGGGTGGGCAGATCGGGCGCTGGCTGGGTATCGGGGAAACGCCGTGAGTCTCGACGTTGACGCCTTCCTCGACGACCTCGGCGCCGATGGCCGTGACGTCAAAGCCTTGGTTCGAGCCTGGGAGGCACGACCCACTCCGGGGCGCCTCCAGAACGCCTTCCGCGCCGGTGGCGTGGAGCTGATCGACCCGTTTGACGCGGTGGTGGCGATGGCGGCACTCGAGGAGGCGTTACTCGACTTGCATATCGATGCCGAAGTCGCCTCGACCCTTCCTGAGGCGGTCCTGGAAGACTTCTCGACCGAGCCCGGGGTCCTCCAGATCGACCCGTGTCTCGTCGACCGCCGGCTACCCCTGATCCCTCTCGCCGAAGACATTGCTCGGGGGTGCGGCGGCTTGAGGATCAAAGCCCGGCAGTCTGGCCGGGGTGCCTACTGCACGGTGGTCCGGAACCTTGGCGCCTCGGTCGTTCTCGAGGCCTCTTATGACGACCGTGCCATCGGGGACTCCATGAGTCACGAGTTGGCTCACCTCCTCGATCCCCTTTGGGGCCGGGTCGCGCCGGTGGGAATGGAGGACTTCGCGCACGCCCTGGCGCCTCTACTGCGTACGGAGGAGCCGGCCACCGTGCAAGAGGCTGCCCCGCTGGTGCAACAGGCGTTGGAGGCGTCTGATGGCCGGCGCTCACCGAGGGCGCCAGCAGCCGAAGGCGTCCGAGGGATCGTCGAGCTGATCCTCCTCGAGCTCGCGGCTCGGCGTATGCCGGTTCCAGAGCTCGCCGCTCGTCATGGCGGCTCCGGGCGTCAAACGAGGGATCGTCGGTGAACAGGTCCACCTCAGCGTCCCCGCAAGGGCATCACCGAACGAGCGGCGCACCTTTCTCGTCACTCGATGCCCTGCGCCTGGAGCCGCCCCGGCGATCCGTGCTGGCCGGTGCTCGTGCCGCACGAGTGTCTCGAGCTCCCACAGGTGTTCCGCTGCGTTTACCGGGTGGAGCTTGAGCTGAGCCTGGTTCGCGAATCCGACCAGGTCATTGCCGAAAAGCCA
>DATCBU010000043.1:0-5141 GCA_036511675.1 Acidimicrobiales bacterium
GCTTACGTTTTACCCCCAGACGCGTCACACCCCAGGCCAGAAGTAACTCTGACCTGGGGTGTTTGGTGGAGGCGAAGGGACTCGAACCCTCGAACCTCTTGACTGCCAGGCTTGAGCCCTCCGCTCTAACCGCCGGACACCGACCGCCAAACGGTCAGGTGTCAAGCGCTTTCGCCTCGTTACCGTTCAACGGCAAAAGATCGGTGCTGGTGGGGGAGTAGCGCCGCGCTCTGGTCCCGGCGCTGGTCCCCAGCAGTTGGACTGTCGAGGCGCGACTTGACGACCTGTGAAGAGGCAAGGGTCGCCAGCCCTCTTCGGTGACATGACCGGGTCCTTCGGATCGTCAGCCTTATGGCTCGGCGCCAGCAATCGGACCCGAACTTGCTCACTGCACATCAGGCCGCGATCGGGACCTTGGACCCTGACATCAGGCTCCCGGAGGGAGCAGGATTTGGGAACTATGTATCTCGAACTCGACCCGAATCTTACTTCCGAGCAGCGCGAGGTCCGGTCCGCCACTCATGGATTTGCTTCCGGGGTGCTGCGTCCAGCGGCAACACGCTTGGACCGGATGACACCCGATGAGGTGGTGGCTGGGGGATCCCCTCTGTGGGACGTCTTTCGGTCTTGGTACGAGCTCGGGAACCACACTGCGGGCCTCGCCCCCGCGCACGGCGGAACTGGAATCGACGGCCTCACCCGCCACCTCATCCTCGAGGAACTCGGATGGGGCAGCGCCGGTCTTGCCGCCGGGCTGGGAGTAGCGGCCCTGCCGTTCGAGTTCACCGCCATGCTGGCGGAGATGACGGGCAACCATCGGTTGCTCGACGAGGTCGTGGCTCCCTTCGTGGCCGACCGCGAGGCCCTTCATATCGGTTGTTGGGCCATTACCGAGCCCTCCCACGGCTCCGACGCGCTCGACGCTGGAGTAGACGCCTTCACCAGGGCCAGAGCCGCCGGATCTTGTCGGGCCGTGGCCGACGGCGACGAGTGGGTCATCACCGGCGAAAAGGCAGCATGGGTGTCGAACGGCACCATCGCCACCCATGCCCTGTTGTTCTGCACGGTGGCGCCGCCGTCGGGGCCGGCCGGAGGTGGCGTGGCCATGATCCCGCTCGACGGCCCAGGAATAGAGCGTGGTCCAGCGCTCGACAAGCTTGGACAGCGGGACCTCAACCAGGGGGGGATCCGCTTCGACGGAGCCCGGATACCAGCTGACTATCTGCTGGTCGGCCCCGACCTGTACCCGCTCGTGCTGTCCACAGTCCTGTCCCTGGCCAACGCGGGGATGGGGGCCATCTTCACCGGCCTGGCGCGCGCCGCCCTGGAGGACGCCCTCGCCTACGCCAAGGTCAGAACCCAAGGCGGCCAACCGATCGCTGAGCACCAGCTGGTGCAAGGGAAACTGTTCGCCATGTTCGCGGCGGTAGAGCAGGCCCGGGCCCTGTCGCGTGCGGCCCTCATCCACAACAGCCAGACGTTTCCAGCGGACCTCGAGTACTCCATCGCGTCGAAGGTGACCTGCACTCAGAGCGCGTTTCAGGTGGCTCACGAGGCCCTTCAGGTGCTCGGCGGCATCGGCCTCTCGACCGAGCTTCCGGTCGAGAAGTACTTCCGCGATGCCCGAGCCTCGCTGATCGAGGACGGGGTCAACGAGTTCCTGGGCCTGCTCGCAGCTCGTGCGATCATCGACGGGTACTCGCTCGAAGAACCCTGAGGGGCGCGGCCCAACGTCCGAGGGCCGCCCGTCGCCGCCCAAGCCAGGTAACGATCAGAGGATCAGCTGAGGTCTTCACCTGCGGGCAAGACGCTGTCCACCACTGTGGCGAGCAGGGTGATCTTGGTGAGTTCTCCGACGACGGTTGCCGCTTCGCCGGCCGCCCGGAGCAGGCCCGTCCCTGTGGTCGCCTCGTGAGTGACGATTTCGAGGTGGACCTGGGTGAGACGATCGACATCCGCTTCCTTGGCGGCGACTCCTGGGATCAGCTTGCGGTTGTAGAGCGGCAGCGCTCCGAGCGCCGCGAACGCAGTCGGGTCGACACGCTGCTCGATAGAGCCGCTCAGCGACAGCAGCTCGATGCCAGCCCGTACAAGTTGGGCGCGAACCTCGTCGCCTTCCTGTTCGAACTCGATGTGGGCCAGCTTCTTGGGGAAGCCCCAGATCTCGCGGCCGGCGCAAAGAGCGGCATCCGAGTCGACGTAGATGAGCGGGCAGAACATGCCTGGCGTTCCTTCTCGTTCCGCGCTGATCAACACCACAACCTCGCGATACGGGCCGATCGTCGTGTCGGGATAATCGGCGAATACCACGGCCCGCGATGGTGACTCGGGGAGCTGCAGGCCGTCGGGGAGAACATCTCCGAGGGCGGCGCCCTCCAGGAAGCACGTGACCATGCGCGAGCGGTGGTACTCGTACGGCGGGAACGGATACAGCGGAGCAATCGACGGTGAACCACCCATGACTGAAGCCTCCTTGTTCGAATACAAGCATCCTGCGTCGGACGTGCACGGGATAGGGCCTTTCGTCCCAAGCGTCCAATCCCGCAGATGTTGTTGAGGCGGGCCTGTTCTGGGGCTTTGGACTCTGGCTCGGCGCCTTGGCGTGACCGAGACTGTGAGGAGGAGTCAGGCGCACAGGGGGCCCTGCCGGAAGACGACCGGGCCCGCGATGTCGAGGGAGGTCAAATGGCGATGGTCAGCGGAGCCAAGTTACTGGTCCGCTCGCTGCAGGTCGAAGGCGTCCGCGCCATGTTCGCCATCACGGACATCTCCTTCACCCCCCTGTCGATAGAGGCCGAGGCCGCCGGGATGCTCGTTGTGGCAGGCCGACATGAAAGTGCGCAGGTTCACATGGCCGACGCCTGGGCCCGAGCCACGGGGGTTCCCGCCGTCGTGGTCGGCGGCATGGGACCCGGAGTAGCCAACCTGCTCCCAGGCGTGGTCAACGCCTGGATCGAAGGGGTCCCCGTGGTGGTAATCGGCACCCAGCGAAGCTCCCGAGTGGGCCAGGCCATTCGCCGCAACCGCTTCCAGTACACACCACAGCTGGATCTGTTCCGCCCGGTCACCAAGTTCGCCGCCGCCATCCCCGAGACAAGGCGAGTCCCGGAGTACATGCGAGAGGCGTTCCGCCACGCGCTCGGGGGCCGGCCCGGGCCCGTCTACCTCGAGATCACCCCAGAGCTGCTGCGCGACGAGGCCGACGAGGGCGCCAACCCCGTGCATGCTCCGGTGGCCTACCGAGCCGCCGTCGGAGCGCCTGACCCCCACGCCGTCGAGCACGCCGTGGCGTTGCTCAGCCAATCTGCCCGGCCGCTCGTGCTGGCCGGCAACGGCGTCCACATCGCCGAAGCATCCGGGGAGCTGGCCCGTTTCGCCGAGGTCTCCGGAGCGGCCGTGTGCACCACGCCGGGGGCCCGAGGGGCCATCTCCGAGCGCCACCCCCATGCCGTCGGGATGGCCCACGCCCTGTTATCGCCGGTGATGCAGGAGGCCGATGTGGTGGTCGCCGTCGGCACCGGCATCGGTGAGGTCATCGGCTACGGTCAGTTCCCAGCGTGGGCTGGGCCTGCCGCCCAGCGGCTCATTCATATCGATCGTGATCCGTTGGTCATCGGCGTGAACCGACCGGTCGACGTCGCCCTCGTGGGCGACGCTCGCCAGAGCCTGAGTGCCCTGACGAAAGCCGTTGGTGCTTCGAACTTTCGCAATGACGGCAGCTGGGCGCGCGAGCGGGCCGCTGAGGCCCACAGCGTCATGGCCATCATGGCCGCCAGCGGCCTCGAGCTCGACGGGTTGCCTATCCACCCCGCACGGCTGGCGGCCGAGTTCGCCCGATTCCTACCCGAGGAAGTGCTCGTCTGCCTGGACGGCGGGAACTCTGCCCTGTGGGCCCACCTGGCCCTGGTGATTACCCGGCCCCGGTCGCTGTTGTGGACGGGGCACTTCGGGCACCTCGGCACCGGTCTCCCTTATGCCATAGGGGCGAAACTGGCCTGCCCCGATCGTCCCGTGTTCCTGTTCAGTGGCGACGGTGCCTTCGGATTCAATCTGCAGGAACTCGAGACAGCGGCCCGAGTCGGTGCGGCACTGGTAGCCGTTGTGAACTGCGATTACGCCTGGGCGATGGAGGAGCAGGGGATGCTCGATGAGGTGGGACGCACCATCGGCGTCCACACATCTGTCGTCCGCTACGACCTCGTCGCAGAGGGCCTTGGTTGCTACGGGGAGCTCGTGGACGCGCCTGAGCAGATCGTGCCTGCGCTCGAGCGAGCGAGCGCCTCGGGCCGGACGGCCGTCGTGCAAGTAGTTGTTGACCACGCGGCGAACGTCAACCCCCCAGGCCTGGCCGAGTTCCTCGATATGTACAGCGGAGCGACGACGTGAGAGATTGGGTTCCTGCGCGTCCGAACTGATCGACACCGGTTCAGCCCCGACGGGCAAATATCGGCACCTCCGACGGTCACGTTGGTGCCCTGCGCCTGGGTCCACACGAGCGTCGTCTGGCAGTTGGGGTCAGCATGGGTCCCGCTCGTAGTGCCACGTGATCTGCACCACGCGTGGACGATTACCTAACCTGCGCAAACGGGTGGAGGCGATGGGACTCGAACCCACGAACCTCTTGACTGCCAGTCATATTCTGGGTGTTCGGAAGGGTTCATCTGCGGCCGCTACAGGCGCTCTACCTGGGATTATTGTTCAGGGCCGTTCGGCCCGGTTCAGCAAAATCCGTCCCCGTTGCTTACACAATTGCTTACATTTTGAAGTCTGCTCGTTTGCCGGCCAGTTGGGTCCGTCGAGGGCATTCTCTCCTCCTCGTAAGTGCCGGATCCCTTCAGGATGCGAGGTCGACCGCTGTCGGCCTCGGGTGTCTGACCCGGCATCGTCAACGTACTGTTGGGGGGGAGGCGCGGTATCCTTGATTCATGGCTGCGCAACCGGTGATGACCGCCGAGGAGTGGTTCGAGGGAATGCGCAAAGCTCGACCCCCGACCCCCGACGACGTGACGATCCTTTGGGACGGTCGACGGCTGGACTCGCGGGAGGCCGTAATGGAGTGGCTGGCTGAGGTCGAAGTAAAGCGGGCCGAGGAGGCTGCCACCGGCACCAATGCCGAGCCTTGACGGTCCACCGCACGACCT
>DATCBU010000044.1:0-2449 GCA_036511675.1 Acidimicrobiales bacterium
ACCGATGGTGAAACGCGTGCCTTCGACACATTGGGATCTCCCGGCACCCACCACCGCCACGGCAGGTCAGCGGCGAGGCGGATCCCCACCCGACCCGAGCACGCCGGGGCCGCCGGCGGTGCCATCCCGTCGTCTGCCACCTCGATGCCGGAGCCGCCCGTCACCAGATCGGCGCCGTCGTCGGCACGCGTGATGGCCATGGCCTGGCACAACTTGGCCGGGCCGCTGCTCAGCTGCACGTCCTTGTCGACCCCGGGTCGCGCCGCGCGCATGGTGTCGAGGCCCGACACCGGCGCCAGGGCCCGGAGCAAGACGGCCTCGGCCGTGCCTTCGGGCATGCACACCACGTTGGCGCAGAAGTGCATCCCGTAGGTGAAGTACACGTACAGCAGCCCCGGGCGCCCGAACATGGTGGCGTTGCGCCGGGTCGGGCCCCGAAAGGCGTGCGACGCCGGGTCGGCACTCCCCCGGTACGCCTCGACCTCCACGATCCGGCCCACCCTGCCGTCGCGCACCAGCAGCTTGTTGAGCAATTGGGGCGCCACTTCCAGCGCACCCCGGTCGTAGAACTCTCGGGCCAACACCCGGGGACGCCGTGGGGCCACCGGCTCGCTCACGCCCCGTTGCGCGCCTCGTCATCGGGGATCGACACGATGTGGGCGGCGGCAGCGGCGTGGCTCACGCGCTGGCGGTCGAGGTCGAGCCGGTGACGGAACCGCTCCACCTGCACGGCCACCGGCTTGGGGCCCGCACCACCCGGAGAGGTGCGGCGCGTCACCGCCACGCCCGGCTCGAGCAACCCCAGCGCGTCGGTCCCCAGATGCGGATTGGCCTGGACGAGCTCGGCCAGCGGGACGCCACGCTGCACCGAGTCGCGCACGAGCGAGCCCACCACCGAGTGCGCCTGGCGGAACGGCATCCCCCGTTCCACCAACCACTCGGCCAGGTCGACGGCGGCGGCGGCCGGCCCGTCGGCGGCGCTACGCATCGTGTCGGTGTCGAAGTGCGCGGTCCCGAGCATCCCCATGACGGCGGGGAGGGCCCGCTTGATCTGGTCGAACGAGTCGAACAGGGGCTCCTTGTCCTCCTGGAGATCGCGGTTGTAGGCGAGCGGCAGCCCTTTGAGCGTCGCCAGCATCCCCGCCACGTGCCCGATCAACCGGCCCGCCTTGGCACGGGCGAGCTCGGCCACGTCGGGATTCTTCTTCTGGGGGAGCATCGAGCTCCCCGTGGCGTAGGCGTCGTCGAGGATCAGGAACCCGAACTCTTCGCTCGACCACAGCACGAACTCCTCGCCCAGGCGCGACAGGTGCACGCCCAACAGGGCCAGGTCGAAGAGCGCCTCCACCACGAAGTCGCGGTCGGAGACGGCGTCGAGCGAGTTCTCGAACCGGCCCCCGAACCCGAGGTCCTCGGCCACTCCGTCGGGGTCGATCGGCAATGACGACCCCGCCAGCGCGCCGGCCCCCAGCGGGCTCACGTCCATGCGCACCACGCTGTGCAACACGCGGTCGAGGTCACGCGCCAGGGCCCACCCATGGGCCAAAAGGTGGTGCGTGAGCAGCACGGGTTGGGCGCGCTGCATGTGGGTGTAGCCCGGGAGATAGGCGTCGCCCGCCTCGACCGCTCGGTGCAACAGCGTGTCCTGCAGCTCGATCACCGCCGCCCCCACCGACAGCAGCTCCCGGCGCGTGTAGAGGCGGAGATCGGTGGCGACCTGGTCGTTGCGGCTCCGACCGGTGTGGAGCTTGGCCCCCACATCGCCGGCGAGCTCGGTCACCCTGCGCTCCACCGCGGTGTGGATGTCCTCGTCTCCCGCCGCGAACACGAAGATCCCCGAGCTCAGCTCCTCTTCCACCCGGTTGAGGGCGGTGAGCAGGACAGCGGACTCGTTGGCGTCGAGCACCCCGGCACGTGCCAGGCCGCGTACATGGGCCCGCGAGCCCGCCAGGTCGTCGGTGGCCAGACGCCGGTCATAGGGCAGGCTGGCGGTGAAGGTCATGACCTCCTCGGCCGTCCCGCCGAGCCGGCCCTCCCACAGCGTCACGATCGGTCGGCGGTGCCGGGCTCGGACGGCGAGGGACCACCCTGGCGCGCCGCCCACGTGGCCAGGCCCAGGCCCCACAGGCGCACGAAACCCTGGGCGTCGCCGTGGTCGAAGGTGTCCGACGCGTCGTAGGTGGCGAGCCCGTGGTCGTAGAGCGACACCGGGCTGCGCCGGCCCGTGACGATGCAGCTTCCCGGCGACAGGGCCAGGCGCACTTCGCCGCTGACGTGACGCTGGGTGCTGGCGAAGAAGGCGTCGATCGCCTCTTTGAGCGGCGAGAACCACATGCCGTCGTACACCAGCTCGGCCCAGCGCGGCTCGAGCCGGGCCTTCTCGCGCGCCACGTCGCGCTCGAGGGTGAGGTCCTCGAGATCCGAGTGGGCCAGCAGGAGGGCCAGCGCG
>DATCBU010000045.1:0-5398 GCA_036511675.1 Acidimicrobiales bacterium
TCGCGGACCGCGCTCCAGGTCGGCTCGGGGTAGGTGGCGTCGTTGAACTTGTCGAACCCGGAACCTCCGGCACCCGAGACGATGTAGGTGATCCCGTTGGTGTTGTCCTGGACCCCGTTCAGCAGGGGGAAGGAGCGCTCGTAGTTGTGGCTGTTGCCCGAGAGCACCAGGTTGACCCGGTACCCCTGGAACAGCGGGATGAGGCCCTGAGCCAGTTGCGAGCTGGAGTTGGCCGATGTCGAGCTGTAGGGCGGCCGCTGGATGGCGATGATCCGCCACTTCTCACTCTGGTTGGCGGCCAGGTCGGACTGGAGCCACTGGTACTGCGCCGAGCCCGGGCCCATGGGCTGCTCGCTGTCGATGACGGAGAAATGGGCATCTCCCCAGTTGTAGCTATACCACTCGTGGTTGGTGCCGGGCATGGGGAAGTTCACCCAGAACTGGCCGTTGGAGTAGTACTCCTTGTTGCCGTTGGCCGGGAAGAACGCCTGGGTGCTCACGTCGGGACCCAACTCCTTGTAGAAGTGGGTGTCGAAGTCCGAGTAGGTAGTGGTGAAGTTGGGGTCGGGCATTCCGGCGGAGGGGTAGATGTTGTCCCCCAGGGACTGGATGAACTGCGTCCCCGCCGTGCCGATGTTGGCGGCGTTTTGGACTTCACCGGCCCCGCCTCCGCCGTAATCACCGATGGCTGCAAAGCTGAATGTCGTGCCGGGTGCCACCGCGGTAGTGACCGATCCAGCGGCGTTGGCCGACTGGCTGGTGGTGGGGTCGGTGCCCGACACCGAGTACGGGGTGGTGGTGGCTGCCGCAAGGCCGGACACCGGTACCTGGTGGTGCTGGACGGACCCGGCCCCGTCGGGGAGGGTCTGGCCGCCGATGCTGAGGACCCCGGTGGTCCGGATGTTGGTCCACCACGAGATGACCGCAGCGGTGGCGGTCACATCGGAGACCACGGGGCCCCGGGCGATCAGCACGACACCGGTGGCGGTGGTGGCGCCCGACTTCGGAGTGGTCAGTGCGGAGTGGACACCGTTCGAGCTGACGGCGTCCACGGTGTAGCTGTAGGTGGTCGAGGGGGCCAGACCGTTGTCGGAGTAGCGCGGGGCGTTGGGGACGTCGATCGTCGCCACCAGGACGCCGGCCCGGAAGACCTCGTAGTAGGCGACGTTGGTGGACGTCGAAGCACCCCACACCACGTCGAGCCGGGTCGACGAGAACACCTTGATCGTGAGGCTGGCGCTGGAAGGAGCAACCGGGACCGTGGTACTGGTGCTGGTGGCGGTGCTGACCGTGGTGGTCTGCATGGCAGATTCATTGTTGGCCACGTCGATGGCCGTCACGCCGAAGGTGTAGTTGGCGTTGCTCCGCAGGGAAACCGCGGTGTAGGTGGGGATGTTGTCGGTGGTGGCAATCAATTCCTGCGGACCGCCGGACAGGGTCCGGTACACCCGGTAGCCCTCGATGCCCAGAGGGTCTGTCGATCTGGCCCAGGTGAGGGTGGCGGAAGTGGAGGTCACCGCCGAGACCGTGATGGTCCCGGGCTCGGTCGGGGGCGTGCCTGACGCGCCGGCGTCCGGCTGGTGCACCACCCCCATGCCCGTGATGACAACCATGACGACGACGATCACGCCGATGAACTTCCGCACGCTGAACCACCCTGCCCCTTGTACAACTACGTGCCACGGGAAACCTTGCCCCAGAGCCACCGTAGGGGGTCAGGGGTCGACGGGCAACCTAGTCGGCGCAACTCTGCCTCTACGTAGGGAGACGGCCACGGACGGGGAGATTCGGCCCCGGCTTCCTCCCGAGGTCCGCTGGCTGGGGCTGCAGTAGCCCGCGCGCCGGGCGTCGTCTGGTACGGGGAGGACGCACTTGAACGGCAGGGCGGAGGGCACTGTTGCATTGAGCCGCACCACCCGACGCAAGACATCAGGTGAGCCGAGAATCCCGTATTGAAATGCATTGTGAAGACATGAGCGTCACGAAATTGATGCTCATTCGCGACGGCAAATGGTGCGAGTTCAGCGTCGGTCGCCCTCAATGCAAAGGTGCCCCTCCAATCGCGCCGCGAGCGCACATGGGTGACCTGAGGAATACTCAGACCCTGATATTGCATCCGCGCTGGTGACGGCCGTGTGATTGACGCGGAAAGTGCTCCCCTACCTGGGACGATGTAGGTGTTGACGCCACACCGATCCCAAACAAAAGGAGCACCTGCCAGGTGAATGATATCCCGACCTTCTTCGACATCGATGACATGGTCATCACGAGGTCCTTCCAGCGGATCGCACCTGTAGTCGTCGAGGCGACCGAGGACGACGTTACCGGTGTGGCCGGCATCGCCTTGTTCGGCGAACTGCTGGACCATCTGGGACTGGTTGACGCGGCAGACCGGCGTGGGCTCCGTCCGATTGGGCCGGGTGGTTACAGCGGTGGGGAGTGCTATCGGCCCGTGGTGGAGCTGCAGCTCGCCGGTGGGGACTTCATCTCCGACGTGTCGTTGCTGCAGGACGAGGCCACCCAGCGCCTTCGGGGCAACCACGCGTTGCCGAGCCACACCACCCTCTACCGGTTCCTGGCTGGAGCCGACCTCGGCCGGGTGAGTAAGGCGATGGCGGTGAACCGGGACATGGTGCGGCGTGCCTGGGCCATGGGTGCAGCCCCTACTCCCGGCCTCTTGACCATCGACCCCGATGCCACCTACACCGACACGTTCGGCAAGCAGAAGGAGGGCTCGAAGTTCTCCTACAAGGGCTCGGTTCAGATGAGCCCGTTGGTCGGGGTGGTGGGTGAGACCGGCGACGTGCTCGCCATCCGAGCCCGGGGAGGCAATGCCTCGCCGAAGCGCAAGCTGGCCAGCTTCATCGACGAGTGCGTGGCCGCCATCCCAGCTGAAGCTCGTCCGAACTACCAGCTCTGGATCCGCATCGACTCGGCGGGGTTCTCCCGTTCGGTGGTGGACACAGCCACCAGGCACTCGGCCGCCTTCTCCATCACCTGCGTGCAGAACAAGTCCGTGCGCAGGGCCATCGAGTCCCTGGCCGGCGATCCGAAGACCGTCTGGATGTCTGCCAAGGAGACCGACGGCGAGCTGGCCGGGTCCGAGGTGGCCGAGTGCACCTACCGCTTCGCCAAGCGGGATCTCCGCCTCATCGTGCGTCGACAACGCAAGGCAGCCGGTGAGCAGCTCTCCTTCGATGATCTCGGGGGATGGCGTTTCTTCGCCGTGATCACCAACATCCCCCCGATGTTCGCGTCAGCAGTCGACATCGACCGCCACCACCGACTGCGGGGTGGTGCCCCCGAAGAGGCGATCCGCCAGCTCAAAGAGGACTTCGGGATGAACCACGCCCCTTTGCAGAACTTCTACGCCAACTGGCTGTGGTGGCTGGCCTCCGTCCTCGCCTACAACGTGGCCCGGTGGGTGCGGGTCCTGGCGTTACCCGAGCCGTTCCGCACCTGTCGGGGCAAGCGCTTGCGCACCAGCTTCTTCAACGTGCCTGCACGCGTCGTGCGCACCGCACGCCGCCTCCATCTCCGTCTGCCACGCGCCTATCGCCATGCTGACGCGTTCATCACCGCGCTCAAACGCCTACGTGCGTTACCGACATACGCCTGACAAGAGCAAGCTCCGCACAGAATCGCCTCAGAGGCGGCGGAGCCATGCCTCTGGTCACTTTCGACCGCCCAAAATGCACTCGTCCACGCCGATCGACGGCGTGCAACGACCTCCATGCGGGCATCGGGATGACTACCGACCTTCTGCTCGGGATTCCGAGGGCTCGATGGAGCGTTCAACTACCGGGCTGCAATATCAGGGTCAGAAATGCCCCTAAAGATTTCTCAGGAAAGCCGGCCGAGCCAAAGTTATCGTGACTCGGTTGCCAGGCTGCCCCCGAACCGGCTCGGGGATCGATATCCGGCACGGCGCTGGGCGGTCCGCTAACTCCAGCAAGCGGTCCAGATCGCTCCATCCGAGCGGTCGGGCCGCAAATCGAGATCGGCGCCCGAACTCGCTTGATCGACGGGTCGGGCGTGTCGCAGCCGGCGCCTGAACCTCGGATTCGAAGTGGCCAGCGAATCACCTTCGCGGGCGCACACGTAGGTGCCGTTCTGCACTGCGGTGAGGGTTGCGACGGCCGTCGTTCTGGCGCGTTGTTCGGCGCCCGAGCGGGTGCGTTCGATCGCCGACTCGGGTGCGGCCGGTGGCATCCACGGCACCGGCAGCCGAGTGCGGTTCTGCATCCTTTACAGTCGGGGCAGGCGGCCTCCGTGCTTGCTCCTGTTGCTGCGCCCGGAACAACACATGCAGGACACGTTGCAAGGCCCGGATGAGTAGAGGTCCCGCCGCCTGTGCTCAGGCCCGCCAATCGGGCCCGCGCTCAGGTGTTGCTTCGGCCAGTGCCCGCCGGACGCCCTCGCTGTCGTAGTCGCTCCCGTACACCGGAGTCCCGGGCTGTTGGCGCCACGAATCGTCGAGCCCGCCCCCGTCGACGGGGTCGAACCCAAGGGCGTCCACTAGCTCCATGACGACCGACTTCGCCGCAGCGTCATCGCCGGCGACCGGAAGGGCGATCCGGCCGTCGGCTCCAGTGGGAAGTCCCAGGGTGAGGAGATGGTCGGCGTAGATTCCGTTGAACGCCTTGACCACCGAGACGCCCAGCTGCTGTTCGACCCACCGGCTCTCGGTCATCCCATCCTCAATCTCGGCGACACGGCCGTCGCGCTGTTGGGGATAGTAGTTGCAAGTGTCGATGACGACCACGTCTTCGGCAGCACCGTCCAGGAAGCTTCGTGGGACGCTGGGCACCGCCTTGAGGGGAATGGTCACGACCACGACATCAGCCCCCGCCGCCGCATCGGCGGCCGAGACCGCGGTCGCCCCTGTCTCAGCGGCCAGGTCGGCTAATGTGTCCGGATTTCGCGAGTTGGCCACCGAGACATGGTGACCGAGCGCCGTCAGCCTCCGGGTGAGGTTACCGCCGATATTGCCTGCACCGATGATCCCAATTTTCATATCCATTCCTCCAGCTCGTCTCGATCAATATGCAAAATGGTCGACCGCGTCCGGTTGTGCCATTGCAATCGCTCTCTTGACAACCACCAATCTGCTCATCGGATTCCCACTGTCTCATTGGCCAACCGTGCGACTACCTATCGACACAATGGTCAGGGGCACTATCCCTTGGCCACGCGCCGCTGTCCCCTATCAATGGTTCGCGGCGTAGCCCGCATGGCCTGACGCCGAGCCTGATTGCCGCACGCGAGCGCGCCTGACGTGCCGTTCCGCGCCGCGGCCGGGATGGCGAAGACCGTCGTTCTGGCGCGTTGTTCGGCGCCCGAGCGGGTGCACTTGATTGCCGACTCGGGTGTGCTCGGCGGCATCCACAGCACCGGC
>DATCBU010000046.1:0-11184 GCA_036511675.1 Acidimicrobiales bacterium
CGTCCCCCACGATCACGTGCAGCCGCCGGTAGCGCTGGGGATCGGCGTGGGGCTCGTCGCGGGTGTTGACGATGGGACGCTTTAACGTCGTCTCGAGGCCGATCTCCTCCTCGAAGAACTCGGCTCGCTGGGAGATCTGGAAGGTGATGTCGCGCCCCGCGTTGCCCGCCGTCTCGCTGCCCACCTTGCCGGCCCCGGCGAAGATCTGACGCGTGACGAAGTGCGGGGTGATGAGATGCGCGATGCGCGCGAAGGGCACGGCGCGGTCCATCAGATAGTTCTCGTGGGTGCCGTACGAATTGCCCTTGCCGTCAGAGTTGTTCTTGTAGACGACGATGGACTGGCCCTCGGGCAGCGTCCGGCGCACCGCCGCCATCGATCGGCGCAGCACCTCCTCGCCCGCCCGGTCGTAGAGCACACACTCCAGGGGATCCGCGCACTCGGGAGTCGAGAACTCCGGGTGGGCATGGTCGACGTAGTACCGGGCTCCGTTGGTGAGCACGGCGTTGACGAGATGGGTCTCGATCTCGGGGGGCATCGAACCCTCGCGGGCGAATCCCCGGGCGTCGTTGCCCGGTGACTCGTCCTCGAAGTCCCACCCGGCCCGGGCCAGGTCCGAGACGTACGCGTTGACCAGCAGCGAGGACGACGCGACGGGGTTGCCGTCGCCACCGACGTGGTGAATTCCGTACTCCGTCTCGATCCCGCACACCTTCGCGACGACCACGAAACCGACCCTAGTTCGTGGCGGCTGGGGCGGCGCGGCCCTCTGGTGAAGGGGGTACGGACCCCTTCAGCCTTCTCACAGATACTGGCCGGTACCCACCCGTTCGATGGAACGGCCGCCCTTGGTCTCCTCGGTGTCGGCCAGGAGGGTGCGCACGTACACGATGCGCTCTCCCTTCTTTCCCGAGATCCGGGCCCAGTCGTCGGGGTTGGTGGTATTGGGCAGGTCTTCGTTCTCCTTGTACTCCCGGCGGATCGACTCCAAGAGGTCCGAAGTGCGGACCCCCTTCCCCTCCCCCGCGATGGCCCGCTTGATGGCCAGCTTCTTGGCCCGGCGGACGATGTTCTCGATCATCGCCCCCGAGGCGAAGTCCCGGTAGTAGAGCACCTCTTTGTCACCGTTCTGATACGTCACCTCGAGGAACTTGTTCTCGTCGTCGGCGCGGTACATCTCCACCACGGTGTCCTCGATCATGGCCTGCACCGACTTGGCCGCATCGCCTCCTCCGAGGCGTTCCACCTCCTTGGCGTCGATGGGAAGGTCGGCGGTGAGGTAGCGCGAGAAGATCTGCGATGCCGCCTCCTCGTTGGGCCGCTCGATCTTGATCTTCACGTCGAGGCGCCCGGGCCGGAGGATGGCGGGGTCGATGAGGTCTTCTCGGTTCGAGGCGCCGATGACGATGACGTCGCGCAGCGCCTCGACCCCGTCGATCTCGGCCAGCAGCTGGGGCACGATGGTCGACTCCATGTCGGAGCTGATGCCCGTGCCCCGGGTGCGGAACAGCGAGTCCATCTCGTCGAAGAAGATGATGACCGGGACGCCCTCTTCGGCCTTCTCCCGGGCGCGTTGGAACACCAGCCGGATCTGGCGCTCGGTCTCTCCCACGTACTTGTTCAACAATTCGGGGCCCTTGATGTTCAAGAAGTAGCTCCGGATGTTGGCGTTGCCCGTCACCTGGGCCACCTTCTTGGCCAGGGAGTTGGCGACGGCCTTGGCGATCAGGGTCTTGCCGCATCCCGGGGGCCCGTACAACAAGATGCCCTTGGGGGCCGGGAGCTTGTACTCCTTGAACAGTGCCCGGTGCAGATAGGGGAGCTCCACGGCGTCGGTGATGTCCTCGATCTGGCTGTCGAGGCCGCCCACATCCGCGTAGGTGACGTCGGGCACCTCCTCGAGCACGAGCTCTTCGACCTCGGGCCGGGGCAGCTTCTCCACCAGCAGCTGTGAGCGGGTCTCCATGAGCACGGAGTCGCCGGCGCGCAGGTGAACACCGAGGAGGTCATGCGACAGCTCGACCACCCGCTCCTCGTCGGCGCGGGCGTACACGATGGCGCGCCGGCCGTCCTCGAGGAGGTCCTTCAGCGTCACGACCTCACCGGAGTCCTCGCCCTCGCGCGCCAGGATCACGTTCAGCGACTCGTTGAGGACGACCTCTTGGCCCCGGCGCAGCTCCACCCCCTCGATCTCGGGATGCACCGCCACCCGCATCTTGCGGCCGCCCGAGAACACGTCCACGGACCCGTCATCGTTGGCGTGAAGGAAGGTCCCGTACGCGCTGGGCGGCTGGGTGAGCTTGTCGACCTCCTCCCGCAACGCCGCGATGTGCTCCTTCGCCTGCTGCAGCGTGTAGGTCAGCTTCTCGTTCTGCGAGACCGCCTGGGCCAGCTGGCCCTTGGTCTCGAGCAGTCGCTCTTCGAGGCTCTGGACGCGACCGGGCCCCTCCGACAAACGTCGGCGGAGGACGGCGACCTCCTCGTCGGCCTGCAGGCACCGCTCGCGAAGACGGTCGAGCTCTTCGCGCATCGCCAGCTGTCGTTCCTCTTCCGGCTCGGCCGTCGGAACCACCTCCTGGGCTTGTATCCGGGCGCCTTCAGCGACCATACACCGGCCCCGGAGCCAAATTGACGCTCAAGGATTGCCGGAATCAGGTCGACGTCCCGGTAGACTCTTGGCCCGAGTGACAACGGGCGGGACCGGCACGCCCTGTGGCTTGCAGGTCGCGACGGTGGCCGGGGCATGACCGGGACAATTGCCTTCAATTGACACCGCGAAGCGGCCGTCGTTACGTTCCCAAGCGCTGGCAGTGCCCGAGAAAAGACCCGAGAAAAGGCGAATACGAGCTCATGAAGGTCTGGATCGATCAGGATCTGTGCACCGGCGACGGACTGTGCGAGGAGATCGCGCCCGCCGTCTTCACATTGCTCGACGACGGCCTCGCCTACGTCAAAGAGGGTGACCAGGTCAAGAACGAGCCGGGAGGCTCCGCCGGGCTCGCCCTGGTTCCCGGCGACCTCGAGGACGCCGTCACCGAGGCGGCCGAGGAATGTCCCGGGGAGTGCATCTTCATCGAGCAGGGCTGAACGCTTCACTGCTCCGCATCGGGTGGCGCCACCAGCAGTCTCGCCGTGGTGATGAATCCGGTGTGGGCCACCATGCGGTGATCGGGCCGGACCGAGCGCTCCTCGACGTGCCAGGTCCGCCGTAAGACTTCGAAGGTCTCCGCCATGCCGAACGACCGCGACGCCATCGCGGCGCGTAGCGTGGCCACCTGGGTGATCGACGGCAGGTACGACAGCAGGATCCCCCCCGAGCGCATGGCCTCGGCGGCGGGGCGCAACGCCCGCCACGGCTCGGGAAGGTCGAGCACCACGCGGTCGAGGTCGCGCTCTTCGATCCCCTGGTACACGTCGCGCTCTTCCACCCGGTACGTAGCGTCGGGGCCCGCCCACGCCGACACGTTGGCCCGCGCCCCGGCGGCGAAGTCGGGGCGGACCTCGTAGCCGACCACGTCGGCGCCCGCCCGCAGCAGCGCCATCGACAACGCGCCCGACCCCACGCCCGCCTCGAGCACCCGCATGCCGGGGCCGATGTCCGCGGCGATGAGGATGGCACCAAGGTCCTTGGGATAGATCACTTGTGCCCCGCGTGGCATCTTGAGGACCACGTCGGCCAGGGTGGGTCGCAACATCACGAAGCGACGCCCCGTGGTGGCGGCGACCGTCGACCCCTCGAGGCATCCGATGACGTCGTCGTGGGCGACGATGCCCGAGTGGGTGTGGAAGAAAGCGCCGGGGTGCAACGTCACGAGGTACCGCCGCTCTTTGGGATCGACGAGCAACACGCGTTCGCCGGCCCCCACGCGGCCCGCACCCCCCTCGCCCTGGGGCGTCACTCCCCGCCGGTCGACGGTGCGGGCGTGGAGCGGTCCCCCACCGCGATCACGAGGCGTTGGCCGGGCGCCACCCGCCCGCTCCAGGCCACCCGGTCCCGGCTCTTCAGGGTGCGGCGCACCATCCAGGCCGCAGCTGCCACCGCCAACCAGATCGGCTCTCCCCCCCGGCCGCGCCGCATGGCGCGCGTCACCAGGTATCCCAGGATCCGGTCCATGGGACGAGCCTCAGACCTTTCGGATCTCGATGACGGCGGAACGGGCCCGGCCCCGCCGGCGGCCCAGGAGATACGACACCAGCACCACGAGCAGGAGCCCCGCCGCGGCCGAGCTGATCAACTTGGGCCGAGCCGCCTCCACGGTCTCCTCCACGCCCCCCGACATCTCGCGGAGCTTGGCCTCCAGGTCATCGCGGCTGATCTTCGCCGTCGTCGCCATCGTCAGCTCCCCTTCTTGTCGTTGGTGTCGTGCCCGGCCACCGGACGGTGTCGCTGTGTCCCGGGGCCCTTGACGATCCGCCACGCGGCGAGGCCCATGACCGCCACGGCCGCCGCCGCCACGATCAGGTACGGCAACCAACTGAGATGGCCGGTGAACGACGACCCGGTCTCGGACTGCAATGCCCGCAGGGCGGCCAGCAGCAGGAGGACGGCCCCGGCGGTGATCGCCACCGACCCGACGAGGCCGAAGACGAGGAATCGTCCCAGGCTCTTGAGGGGCCCGAGGGTCTCCTGCTTGGCGTAGTCGAGCACGAGGTGGAAGAAGTCGCCACCGGCCGCGGTCAACCCGCCGCCGCGCCCCGAATCCCCACCATCACGTTCCAACCGACCCTCCTCCGGAGCGCGCCATCCTCCCCCGCCCGGGCTCGCTGCCGCAAGCACCCGACCCCGCCGATCCCTCAACCCCGGGGCGACAGGAGATAGGTGGAGCTGGCCTTGGCCACCAGGCGCCCGTCGTCGTCGGTCAGCTCGGCCTCCACGAACGCCACCCGGTTGCCACCCGAGACGACCCTCGACGTACAGGTGAGCGTGCCTCCGGGGCGGACCGGGGCGAGGAAGCTCACCTTCATCTCTGCATTGGCGGAGAACACCTTGCGCCCTTTGGCCCACGTCACGGTGGCCGCACCCATGGCCGAGTCGCACCAGGCGGCCAGGAACCCGCCCTGGATCAGCCCGACGGGATTGGTGAAGCGCTCGTCGGCGGCCATCCGCCACACCGTCGTCCCGGGCTCGGACTTGTCGACGCACACCATGCCCAGGGTGAGGTCGCAGTTGGGCGGGACCTGCACCTGCGGATCGGCCACGGCGATACCGTACGACCCGCGTGCCCAGGCCACGAACCGACACCGCTCGCCCCCGGTCCCCCTCCGGCCCGGAGGGGCACACCGTCGTGCGGGGCGCCACCGTGGTGACCAAGGCAGGGCCGCGCTCCGACGCCGAGGTCGTGGTGGCCGACGGCCTGATCATCGAGATCCGGCCCGCACAGGGGCCCGTTCCCGACGTCACGGTCGTGCCGGGGTTCGTCGACCTCCAGGTCAACGGGATCGGTGCCATCGACGTGGCCGGCGCCGCCGGTGGGGACTGGGCCGCCCTCGACCGGGCCCTGCTGGCCCAGGGCGTGACCACGTGGTGCCCCACCGTCGTGACCGCCCCGCTCGAGGCGCTCGAGGCCTCGCTGGCCGGGATCGCCGCCGCCGCGGGCCGCCCCGCCCAGGGACGGCCGCACATCGCCGGGGCCCATCTCGAGGGCCCGTTCCTCGCCGTGCACGGGGCCCATCGGCGCGAGTTCGTGCGCGACCACGTCGAGCTGGGGTGGCTCGAGGACCTCGGGGACCGGGTGCGCGTCCTTACCCTGGCCCCCGAGCTCCCCGGAGCCCTCGACGCCGTCGCTGCCCTCAGCGGGCGGGGGGTGCTCGTGGCCCTCGGCCATTCGGCGTGCTCGGCCGAGGTCGCCCTCGAGGCCACCGAGGCCGGGGCCCGACTGGTCACCCATCTCGGCAACGCCATGGGGCCCCTGCACCAGCGCGCCCCGGGGCTCCTCGGGGCCGCCCTCGCCGACGACCGGTTGTCGGTGTCGGTCATCGCCGACCTGGTCCACACCCACCCCGTGTTCGTGGCCGCCGCCTTCGCGGCCAAGACCGGGCGCGGGGGGGCCTCCGGTGACGGGGCCTCCAGTGACGGGGCCTCCGGAGGCGTGGTCCTCGTGACCGACGCCGTGGCCGTGCCGGCGCCGCGACCGACGCCCCGGGGACCGGCGGCCACACCATCGGGACCGCCCCGGCTGCCCGACGGCACGCTGGCCGGCTCGGTGCTCACCATGCCCGGGGCCATCTCCAACGTGGTACGCCACAGTGGGGTCTCGCTCACCCACGCCGTCGAGGCGGCCAGCACCGCCCCCGCCCGGCTGCTCGGGCTCGACGACCGCGGCATCATCGAGCCAGGTCGACGCGCCGATCTCGTCGCCCTCGAGGGGACTGAAGACGGCGGCTGGCGCGTGGCATCGGTGTGGGTGGCCGGCGTCCTGAGCCCCGAGTCCTGAGCGCGCGGCCCCGGCGGTAGGGTCGGCGCGATGCCCTTCGCGGCCGCCATGAGCGAGCACCCGCTCACCGCCCACGCCGTGGGTGAGGTCACCGGATCCGTGCTCGAGCAGATCGGCGAACGTCCCGACTTCGCCACCGTCTTCGTCACCCCCCCACACGCCGGCGCGCTGGAAGACATCATGCGCACCGTCGACGAAGTGCTCCATCCCCTGGTGGCACTGGGATGCGCGGCGGAATCCGTCCTCGGCCCCCACCGTGAGGTCGAGCAGGACGCGGCGGTCACGCTCTTCGCCGGACACGTCGGCCCCCTCGTGCCCCTGGTGCTCGACGCCGTGCCGTCGGACACCGGCGACGGCCTGATGCTGCGGGGGTGGCCGGCCGAGATCCCCTTCACCCCCGAGGCGCTCGTCCTCGTGGGTGACCCGTACAGCTTCCCCACGGAGTCGTTCCTGCACTGGGTCGACACCCACCATCCCGGTCTGCGGGTGGTGGGCGGCATGGCGTCGGCGGCCCGGGGGCCGGGCGGCAACCGGCTCGCCCTGGGTACCACCGTCCGCACCGGTGGTGCCGTCGGGGCGTTCCTCGGCCCCGGCGCCGAGGTCACCACCTTGGTGTCGCAGGGATGTCGGCCCTTCGGCGACCCGTTGGTGGTGACCAGGGCCGAGCACAACCTCCTGTACGAGCTGGCCGGGCGCCCCGCCCTCGAGCAGGTCCTGGCCCAGGCCCGGGACTCGCTCAGCGAGGAGGAGGTGGTACTGCTCGAGACCGGGGGCCTGCACCTGGGTCGTGTCATCGACGAGCACCGCGACCACTTCGGCCGGGGCGACTTCCTGGTGCGCAACGTGGTGGGTGCCGACCGTTCCTCGGGTGCCATCGCCGTCGGCGACCCCATGCCCGTGGGCACGACCGTGCAATTCCATCTGCGCGACGCCGCCACCGCCGACGAGGACCTCCACGCCCTGGTGGCGGCGCGCCGGGCCGACGCCGCGCTCGTCTTCACCTGCAACGGCCGGGGCACGCGGCTCTTCGGGGAGCCGCACCACGACGTGCGCGTCCTGTCCGAGCACCTGGGCGCGGTGCCCATGACGGGATTCTTCGCCGCCGGGGAGCTCGGTCCCGTGGGGGGCCGGAACTTCGTCCACGGGTTCACGGCCTCGGTGGCGCTCTTGCGGGACCGTTCAGCCGAGGGCTCGAACGCAGCCCCGGCGAGTGGCCACGACCTTCCCGGGGTCTCGTGAGCGCGCCGCGGCGCGCCGGGTTGGCGCCCCCGGGTGAGCGGGTACGGTTCTCGTCGTGACCGAAGCGGAGCTCGAGCAGCTCGGGATCAACGTCGTGCGGGGCCTGGCCATGGACGCCCCGCAGAAGGCCGACTCGGGCCACTCCGGCACCGCCATGGCGCTGGCGCCGTTGGCGCACGTGCTCTTCACCCGCATCATGCGCCACGACCCGGGGGACCCCCGTTGGCCCGACCGGGACCGCTTCATCTTGTCCAACGGCCATGCGTCGATCCTTCTGTACTCCTTTCTCTATCTCACCGGCTACGGGCTCACCCTCGACGACATCAAGCAGTTCCGGCAGTGGGGCAGCAAGACCCCGGGGCATCCCGAGGTCCACCTCACCGACGGGGTGGAGGTCACCACCGGCCCGCTGGGCCAGGGCGTGGGCAACGGGGTGGGCATGGGCATCGCCGAACGCTGGCTGCGGGCGCGTTTTGGCCCCGACCTCGTCGATCACCACACCTTCGTGATCTGCGGCGACGGGGACCTCATGGAGGGCATCAGCCACGAGGCGGCGTCATTGGCCGGGCACCTCGGGCTGGGCCGGCTCGTCTACATCTACGACGACAACCACATCACCATCGACGGTCCCACCGAGCTGGCCTACACCGACGTCGTGGCCGAGCGCTTCGACGCCTACGGATGGCACACCGACAACATCGGCGAGGTCGCCAACGACACCGACGCCCTCGAAGCCGCCGTCCGACGGGCCATGGCCGTGGAGGACAAGCCGTCGATGATCCTGCTGCGCAGCCACATCGGCTGGCCGTCGCCGCACAAGACCGACACCGCCGCCGCGCACGGGAGCCCGTTGGGCGCCGATGAGATACGCGAGACCAAGGCCATCCTCGGCCTTCCCCCCGACCAGGAGTTCTGGGTCCCCGACGAGGTGGTCGAGTACTACCGCCGATGCCTGGGCCGCGGCGCCACCGAGCGCGGCACGTGGCAGGCGCGCTTCGACGCCTGGGACGGGGACAAAGCGGTGTGGGACGCCTGCCAGGGTGGGCGCGGCCTCACGGGTTGGTCCGAGAAGCTCCCCGTGTTCGAGGTGGGCACGAGCGTGGCCACACGCGTGGCCGTCAACGAGTGCATCACCGCCACCGCCGAGCTCGTCCCCGGGTTGGTGGCCGGCTCCGCTGATCTCACGGGCAACACCGGTGTGAAGCTGCACGACGCCGTCAATCAAGCAGCCGGGCACCCCGAGGGCGACCAGGTCCACTATGGGATCCGCGAGCACGCCATGGGAGCGGCGATGACCGGCATGGCGCGCCACGGCGGCGTCCTACCCGTGGGTGGCACCTTCTTCGTCTTCAGCGACTACATGCGACCGGCGGTCCGGCTCGCCGCACTGTCCGAAGCCCATGTCATCTACTCGTGGACCCACGATTCGGTGGGCCTGGGAGAGGACGGCCCCACGCACCAACCCGTCGAGCACTTGGCCTCGCTGCGCGCCGTGCCGGGCCTGCGCGTGATCCGCCCCGCCGACGCCAACGAGACCGCCCACGCCTGGCGGATCGCCGTGGACTCCGACGGGCCCACGGCCTTGGTCTTGTCGCGCCAGCCCGTCCCTGTCCTTCCCGGCACGGCCGAGGCCGCCGACGGTGTGGCCCGCGGCGGCTACGTCCTGGTTGACCCGCTCGACGGGGAACCCGACATCATCCTCATCGGCACGGGATCGGAAGTCTCGCTGTGCGTCGCCGCCGCCGAGATGCTCGGGGGTGGCGCTGCCGGAGGCTCGGGGGCGCCGGTGCGGGCCCGCGTGGTGTCGCTGGCGTCGTGGGACCTCTTCGCGCTGCAGTCCGAGTCCTACCGCGACGCCGTGCTTCCCCGAGGCGTCCGGCGGCTCGCCGTCGAGGCGGCGACCTCGTTCGGCTGGGAGCGCTACGCCGACGACGTCGTGGCCATCGACCACTTCGGGGCATCGGCCCCCGGCAACGAGGTCCTCGAGCACTTCGGATACACACCCGACAACGTCGCGGCGCGCGCCCGGGATCTCCTGGCCCGCGCCGGCCCGGTGTCGCGCTGACACCAACGCACCGCCGATCCACGCCATGGGGCGCGTCGGCAGGCCAGAAGGGAGCACCATGACCAAACTGCACGACCTATACGAGCAGCAGGGGCAGAGCCCGTGGCTCGACAACCTCCGGCGCGACTACCTGCGGGGCGGACACCTGGCCGAACTTGTGGCCCAGGGCATCCGGGGCGTGACGTCGAACCCGACGATCTTCGCCAAGGCCATCGAGAGCGGCACCGACTACGACGAGCAATTCGGCGCCCTCCTGGCGTCACACAGCGTCGAAGAGGCGTATTGGGAGCTCGTCATGACCGACATCCGCGACGCCCTGGCCGTGCTGCGACCGGTCCACGACAGCTCCCAGGGCGTTGACGGCTACGTGTCGTTGGAGGTGGCGCCGAGCCTGGCCCATGACACCGAGGGCACCATCGCCGCGGCCCGCCACTTCCACCAGCTCGTAGACGAGCCCAACCTCTACGTGAAGATCCCGGCCACGGCCGAGGGCGTGGCCGCCATCCGGGCCATGATCGCCGAAGGCCGGAGCATCAACATCACGCTGCTGTTCAGCCTCGAACGCTACGACGACGTGATCTTGGCCTACATCTGGGGTCTCGAGGACCTCGTGGCCAGTGGCGTGACCGACCTCTCGGCCGTGCGCAGCGTGGCCTCGTTCTTCGTGAGCCGGGTCGACACCGAGGTGGACCGGCGCCTCGACACCCTCGCCGCCTCGGCCCCGGGACGGGCGGCGGAGATCGAGTCCCTGCGGGGCACCGCCGCAGTGGCTCAGGCCCAATGTGCCAACGCGCTGTTCACCGAGCGGTTCTCGGGGCCCCGTTGGGAGGCGCTGGCGGCCAAGGGCGCCAAGGTCCAGCGCCCCCTGTGGGCGTCGACCTCCACCAAGAACCCCGCCTATCCCGATCTCCTCTACGTCGACTCCCTCATCGGCCCCGACACTGTCAACACCATGCCCGACGACACCATCACCGCCTTCCTCGACCACGGCACGGTGGCACGGACGGTCGACACCCACACCGACGGGGCGCGCCACGCGCTGGCCCGTATCGACGCGGCCGGTGTGGACATGGCGGACGTGGCCCGCACGCTCGAGGACGAAGGGGTGGCGAGCTTCACCAAGTCCTTCGACGAGCTGATCCAGAAGCTGTCCGACAAGGCCAACGCCTTGTCGGCCGGCGGCTGAGGCTGGCGCCATGGTCGACGACGCCCGAACCCTGGTGCCGCGCCTGGTGGGTCGGGACCCCGGGCTGTGGCCGGCCGGCAACGTGTCGGCGACGCGACTGGGATGGCTCGACGTCCCGCGCCGCATGGCGGAGGAGGCCGAGGACCTCAAGGCGTGGGCGGCGGGGATCGAGCAGTCCACCGTGGTCCTGCTGGGCATGGGCGGCTCGTCGCTCGGACCGGCGGTGCTCGAGTCGGTCCTGGCCGCCACGGGCCCCCCCG
>DATCBU010000047.1:0-11456 GCA_036511675.1 Acidimicrobiales bacterium
TGGTCTACGGCCAGGAGACCGACGAGACCACCATGCACCCCGACCTGGCCACGCGCTTCGACTACGACGCCGTGTTCGGGACCGTGCTCAACCGCTTCTGCGTCCAGGCCGTGGTGGGCCATCCCCTGTCGGTGTACGGCAAGGGGGGCCAGACCCGGGGCATGCTCGACATCCGAGACACCCTGGCCTGTGTGGAGCTCGCCCTGCTCAACCCCGCCGACCCGGGCGAGTACCGCGTCTTCAACCAGTTCACCGAGTCCTTCTCGGTGCTCCAGATGGCCGAGATGGTGGCCGACGCCTACCCCGGCACCACCCGCATCGAGCACGTGGAAGACCCCCGGGTGGAGAAGGAGGAGCACTACTACCGGGCCGCGCACACCAAGCTCCTCGACCTGGGCCTGGTGCCGCACCTGCTGGGGGGCGCCACCATCCACTCGTTGCTGGCCGTCGTCGACCGTCACCGCGACCGCGTCGACCTCCAGGCCATCGCCCCCACCGTGCAGTGGCGCAAGACCGCCAGCACCCTGCCGACCTCGGCCGGCCTCACCAGGGACTGAGCGCCGGCCCTAGGGCCCCTCGCCGCCCGAGGCGGTGCAGGAACGGGGGTCGAACGACGCCAGGGTCTGGGTGGGCGTCGTGGGCGTCTGTAGCGTGGGCGACGAGGCCGGTGCCGACGTCGTGGTTCCCCCCGAGCCCGAGCTCGACTTGCCGTGGGCGGCCGCGTTCACCAAGAAGTTCGTGCCCGTGACCACGGTCACGTCCGCTCTGTCGGTGGTCGGTCCCTTGGCCAGGGTGGCCGTCCCCGACAGCGCGTGCAGCACCTGCTCGGCGTCGGCCAGGTGGTTCGCCGTCGAGTAGTAGACGTAGGTCTGTGCCAGCGAGCCACTGGCAGCGGAGTCCCCCTGGCCGACGGTGTCGAATCCCAGGGCCTTGAGCGCCGTCGCGGTCTGTCCGGCCTGGCCGGTGGCGCCGGTGCCGTTGAGCACCGACACCGTGACGCTCCCCGGTGACGGGAGGGGTTTGCCCGTCATGGTGTCGGCGTCGGAGCCGATGCCGAGGAAGCCCGAGATGGCCTGGAGATCGTTGGGCTGACTCGTCAGCTCCACGTTCCCGTAGTCGTAGCCCTGGTAGTAGAAGTGCAGGCTGGACAACACGATCACCGGCAGCGTCTGTTGCGGGGTCTTCTGGACGTTGATGCCGTGGAACGTGGTCACCAGGCCGAACATGGCTGACAAAGACAACCCCGAGTCGACCTGGAGCTGGGGCGCCACCGCGCCGAGCAGGTCGTTGTCGGTGATGGGGTTGCCGAGTCCCTTCTTGTCCACCGCCGTGGCGAGGACCCGCAGGAATTCGTGGTCCCGGCGGATCCGGCTGAGGTCGCTCTCGGGGTCCGGGGTCCAGTCGGCGTGGTTGTTGGTGGTGACGCCGGGCCCCTTGTAGACGAGGTGCCGGGCCCGGACCACCTCGAGGGCCTGAAAGCCGTTCAACGAGCGGCACCCCGCGGTGGGCACGTTCAGCCCCGAGTAGGCGTCGAAGACCGGCACCGGGAAGTACATCTTGATATCGCCCAGGGCGTTCACCACCCCCTGGAAGCTGTCGAAGTTGAGCTCGACGTAATGGTGGATAGGGATCCCGAAGTCCTGCTGGATGGCGTTCACCAGTTGCTGGGGCCCCTCGACCAGAGCGGCGTCGATCTTGTTGGCACCCGAGGCGCGGGCGTTGGGGACGAACAGGTCGCGGGGGATCGACAAGATCGCCGCGGTCTTCTTGTTCGGGTCCACGTGGAGGATCATCACCACGTCGCTGTTCACGCCCGTGACGCCTTCGGAACAGAGGCCGAACGCCTTGTTCTGCTGCTTGAGCGCACAGCGCGACGTGGACCCCACGAGCACGATGTTCTCGACCCCCGACGGTGGCTGGGCCACCAGGTTGCCCACGACGATGCGGTGGATCTGGTGGGTGCGGTACTCGGCATAGCCGATGGCGGCGCCGGCGATGACCACGATCACGACGGCCACCACGATGCCGACCCGGAGGAGGCGCTGGGTGGCTCGACCGCGGGTTTTTTTGCGGATGTCGGCGCGACCGAATACCGGTGGCGGAGCCGGGGGGGTGCTTTCAGGCACGGGAGGCGAGTGTAGCGGTGGGGTACGGCGCGATTTCGTCATGCCGGGGGGCGTGCGGACCGTGTCCGGGCACCGCAACGGCGCACTGACGCGTGCACAGGGCCGTCGGGCCAGGCCAGGTGGGGCGGGGCCCGGGGCCAGTAGGGTCGCGGCGATGGTCGGGGAGCGACGTCGACCGGCGCCCGTGGACCGACGTCGGTTCGGGCGACGGCGAGCGAGGGCGAAAGCCCTGCTGCGGCTGGCCGTCCCCATGGTGCTGTCGGCCGTCGTGGTAATCCTGGCGGTGAGTGCGGTGGCGCAGATCGGCCGGACCTCGGGCCCCTACCGGCGGACGGTGGACCGGGGCTACGCGGCGCTGGCGCAGCCGCTCGTGGCCCAGAGCAACGCCTCGGGGGTGGCACTGTTCTCGTTCCTGCACGACGCCCCGTCGCTGGGGCGCCTGGCGTTCTTCTCCGACCTCGAGTCCCTGGCGACCGACACGTCCTCGTTGCAACGCCAGTACGACGCCATCACCCCTCCCGACGCCTCGTCGGGAAGGTGGTGCACGCGGGCGATGGCCGACCGTGCCGCCGCCGTCTCGACGTTGCAGGGCGCGCTCGAGCGCGTGCTCGGTGGGCGCGACGGGCTCGGTGTCGTCGACGCGGCCGCCGCCACATCGGCGGTGAGCCTCGCCGGCGCGCAACTGCAGGTCGCCGACGCGGCATGGGCGGCGTGCCGCCGCGCCCTGCGGCACGCGCCGGGGACGGCCCGGATCCCGAGCTCGACATGGGTCCGGGCCCCCGGCGTCCTCACCACCGGTGCCGGGGGCCTGGTGGCCGCCGTCGCCGGCTCGCACTCGCTGGCGCCGGTGCACCACATCGTCGTGCTCGCCGTCGTCACCGATCCCACCGCCGTGGCGAGCGGTTCGACACTGGTGGTTCCCGCCGCGACGAGCGTCGTGGCGCACGTCGTGGTGGCCAACCAGGGCAACGTGGACGAAGAGGGTGTCGAGCTGGGCGGGGAGATGACCCTGGCGGGAGCGACGGCGACCCCCGTCGTGGTGCAGCGGACCGTCGACCTCGCCGCGGCGCGGTCCACGACGATGCTGCTCCGGGCATTGAAAGTGGAGCCGGGCTCTTCCTACATCCTGCAGGTCGTGGCGGAATCACCCCACGCCCCGGGCACCGGGGCCCTGGCCTCGCGCTCGGTCCAGGTCCAGGTGCAACCGACGGCCACGCTGACCTCTGTGACGTCGTCGCCGCTCATCGCCGTCCGGGGCCAGAGCGTGACCCTGATCGCCGACATCGCGTCGTCGCTGGCCACTGCCGGGCCCCCCACGGGGACCGTGGCCTTCCAGGACGACGGCGCCACCATCTCGGGCTGTGAGGCCCAGCCTCTGCGCACCGGGCAGGCCACGTGCTCGGTGACCTACCCCGACGCTTCGGCGCACGCCATCAGTGCCGCGTACTCGGGCGACGCGCGCGACGCGGGGTCGATGTCGCCCGCCATCACCCTCAAGGTGAACTGAGCGCCGGGCCCGACGCTCCCGAGATGACCGAGCCGACCATGGCGCCTTAGGATCGGGGTGGGACGTCAGAGGAGGATCCGAGCGTCGTGGCCGAGAGCATCACCATCACCGACAACCGGACGGGCAATCAGCTCGAGATCCCCATCCGCAACGGCGGAGTCGAGGCGGGCGAGTGGAGCAAGCTCCTCCCCGGCATCTGGTTCTACGACCCGGGATTCACCGCCACTGCCGCGTGCGAGAGCTCGGTGTCGTTCGTCGACGGCGACGCCGGCATCCTGCGCTACCGCGGCTACGAGATCGCCGAGCTGGCCGAGCACTCCAACTACCTCGAAGTGGCCTACCTCCTCCTCCACGGTCACCTGCCCACGGCGGCAGAGTTCGACGGATGGCGTCACGAGATCACGTACCACACCTACATCCACGAGAACGTCCGCAAGCGGTTCCTCGAGGGGTTCCACTACGACGCCCATCCCATGGGGATGCTGGTCTCGGCGGTGGCGGCGCTATCGACGTTCTACCTCGACGCCAAGGACATCTTCGATCCCGAGTCGCGCCGTCGCCAGGTCATCCGGCTCATCGCCAAGATGCCCACGCTGGCCGCCGCCGCCCACCGGTTCTCAGTGGGGATGCCCTTCGTCTACCCCGACAATTCCCTGGATTTCGCCGGGAATTTCCTGTCGATGATGTGGAAGGTGGCCGAGCCCCGGTTCGACGCCAACCCCACCCTGGCCCGCGCTCTGGACATCTTGTTCATCCTCCACGCCGATCACGAGCAGAACTGCTCGACCACGGCCATGCGGGTCGTGGGGTCGTCGCACGCCGATCCCTACTCCTGCTGCGCCGCGGCCTGTGCCGCCCTCTACGGGCCCCGGCACGGGGGTGCCAACGAGATGGTGATCCGCATGCTCACCGAGATCGGCTCGATCGACAACGTGCCGGCCTTCATCGACTCGGTCAAGCAGGGAGCGGGCGGCCGGCTCCAGGGATTCGGTCACCGCGTGTACAAGAACTACGACCCCCGGGCCCGGATCATCAAGCAGACAGCGGACGAGGTGTTCGCCATCACCGGCAAGAACCCGCTGCTCGACATCGCCCTCAAGCTCGAGGAGATCGCCCTCTCCGACGAGTACTTCACCTCCCGCCGTCTGTACCCCAACGTCGACTTCTACTCGGGCCTCATCTACCAGGCCATGGGATTCCCCCTCGAGATGTTCCCCGTGCTCTTCGCCATCCCCCGCACCGCCGGCTGGTTGGCGCACTGGCAGGAGATGCTCGACCAGGACTCCAAGATCGCCCGGCCCCGCCAGCTCTACATCGGCGAGGAGCCCCGCCCCTACCTCCCCATCGGCCAGCGCTAGCCCGCTGTCGCCCAGCGCCGGGGCCGTCGGTCGGCCGGCTAGGGCATGGCCTTGGGAACCAAGCGCATGAGGCCCTCCTGGACCATCGACACCACCAGGTTCCCGTCGCGTGAGAAGAGAAAGCCACGGGCCAGGCCTCGGGCGCCGAAGGCGTTGGGGCTGTCCATGTCGTAGAGAAGCCACTCGTCGGCCCGGAAGGGCCGGTGGAACCACATGCAGTGGTCCAGGCTGGCACCCATGAACTCGGCGTCCTCCCACCGGGCCTCGTGGGGGGCGAGCATGGTGTCGAACAGGGACATGTCCGACGCATAGGCGGCCACGCACGCGTGGAGCAGGGGATCGTCGGGAAGGGTGCCGTCGGCGCGGATCCACACCCGCTGGACGGGGTCTCGGGCTTCGTGTGCCATCCACGGCAGCTCGCCCACGTGACGTTGGTCGATGGGATGGGGGCGGGCGAACCAGTCGGCGAGCTCGTCGCGAAACGGTTCGAGCCTGTCGTGCAATGACGCCAGGGTCTCGGGGTCGGGCACCTCGGGCATGGGGGCCTGGTGGTCGAAGGCGCCCTCTTCGAAGACGTGGAACGACGCCGCGACATTGAAGATGGCCTGACCGTGCTGGATGGCCACGACGCGCCGGGTGGTGAAGGAGCGGCCATCGCGGATCCGGTCGACCTCGTACAGGATGGGGACGTTGGGGTCCCCGGGGCGCAGGAAGTAGGCGTGCAGCGAGTGCACCCGGCCGCGCTCGACGGTGCGCCCTGCCGCCATGAGAGCCTGCGCCGCGACCTGTCCGCCGAACACCCGCTGACGCTGCTCGTCGGGGCTCACACCCCGGAAGATGTTCACCTCGATGGGCTCGATGTCGAGCAGCTTGACGAGAAAGTCCAACGCGTCGCTCACCGCCCCATCCTGGCAGGCGCCGCTACTACGGTGTCGCTGTGCCGAACACCGACTTCCCCGAAGGGTTCCTGTGGGGGACCGCCACCGCCGCGCATCAGATCGAGGGGGGCAACACCAACAACGACTGGTGGGCCTTCGAGCACGCCCCGGGAACGCCGTGTCTGGAGTCGAGCGGCGACGCGTGTGACTCGTGGCGGCTGTGGCCCGAGGATCTCGACCTCGTGGCCGGCCTCGGGCTCGGGGCGTACCGGTTCTCGGTGGAGTGGAGCCGGATCGAGCCCGCCGAGGGGGAGTGGTCGCTGGCCGCGCTCGAGCACTACCGGCGCCAGTGTGCCCGATGCCACGAGCTCGGCCTGTCCCCGGTGGTGACGCTGAACCACTTCACCATCCCCCGCTGGCTCTCCGAGCGCGGCGGGTGGGAGGCCGCCGACGCGCCCGAGCGCTTCGCCCGCTTCTGCGCGCGGGTGGCCGAGCATCTGGGCGACCTCGTGGGCTGGGCGTGCACGTTGAACGAGCCCAACGTGGTGGCCACCATGGGCTATCTCTTCGAGGTGTTCCCCCCCGCCGTGCGCGACTCGGCTCGGCGCCGGGCGGTCAACGCCTCGTTGTGCCGGGCCCATGTCCTGGGTGTCGAGGCTCTGCGGGCGGGGCCGGGGGACTTCCCGGTCGGGCTCACTCTGTCCATGCACGACTACCAGGTCGTCCCGGGGGGTGAGGAGCGGTTGGAGCGGATCCGGCGCCCCACCGAGGACGTCTTCCTCGAGGCCACCGCCGGCGACGACTTCGTGGGGGTGCAGTGCTACACCCGGATGCGGATCGGCCCCGACGGGGTGCTCGGGACCGAAGCGGGCGTCCCCACCACGCAGATGGGCTACGAATTCTGGCCCGAGGCGCTCGAGGCCACGGTTCGCCGGGCCTGGGAGGTCACCGGCATCCCTGTTCTCGTGACCGAGAACGGGATCGGCACCGCCGACGACGCCCAGCGCATCGCCTATGTGGAGCGGGCCTTGGCCGGGGTGCTGCGGTGCCTGGGGGACGGGATCGACGTCCGGGGCTACTTCTACTGGAGCCTGCTGGACAACTTCGAGTGGGTGCTGGGCTACGGGCCCACTTTTGGCCTGGTGGAGGTGGACCACGGCACCTTCGAGCGCCGGCCCAAGCCGAGTGCACGGTGGTTCGGGGACGTGGCGCGGGCCAACGCCGTGCCCTGAGGGGGGCCGGGATGGGGCTCGGCTGGGTACAACTCGGCCGAGCAGGCTAAATTCGTCCGATGGTCGCCGCAGTGAAGCGCCTGTGGCGCCTCTACCACACCCCTACCGGGAAGAAGATGTTCCGGTACGCCACGGTGTCGGTGATCTCCACCATCGTGTCCTTCAGCGTCCTGGGCATCGTCTTCGGGGTATTCCGGCTGTGGACCGAGGTCCCGAGCACCGTCTTCGCCAACCTGGTGGCCAGCGTGCCGGCCTACTACCTCAACCGCCACTGGTCGTGGGGCAAGAGCGGCCGGTCGCATGTTTTGAAAGAGGTCGTCCCCTTCTGGACCATGACCGCCATCGGGATCACGATGTCGATCGGCACGGCGTCGCTGGCGCACCATCTCAGCAACGTCTACAACCTCCAACACTTCGGCCGGACGGTCGTGGTCGAGGGGGCGAACACCGGGGCCTTCGCCTTGTTGTGGGTGGTCAAGTTCATGGTCTTCAACCGGCTGTTCCACGTGGACCCCGTGGCCCATGCCGACGCCGAGCTGTTCGTGGAGGCGGTGGTGGAGGTCGAAGGGGCCGAGCCCTGATCCCCGTCAGTCCCTGAAGTTCTGGGTCAGTCCCGGAAGTTCTGGAACTGCAGGGGGATACCGAAGTCCTGCTCCTTGAGCGCCTTGATGACCCCCTGGAGGTCGTCGCGCTTCTTGCCCGTCACGCGCAGCTGGTCGCCCTGGGCCTGTGACGACACGCCCTTCAAGTTCATGTCCTTGATGAATTTGTTGAGACGTTTGGCGTGATCGGCGGAGATGCCGGCCTTGATGGCGATGCGCTGGCGCACCGTGCCCTTGGTCGCTTCCTCGATCTTGCCGTCCTCGAGGGCCTTGAGCGACACCTCGCGTCGGACGATCTTCTCCTGGAGCACCTGGTGGAGCGCGCGCAGCCGGTCTTCGGTTGAGGACCGCAGGACCAGGTCGTCCTCCCCGAGCTCGATGCTCGAGTCGGTTCCTTTGAAGTCGAAACGGGTGCCGGCCTCGCGATTTGCCTGGTCGACGGCGTTGCGGACCTCTTGCATGTCGACCTGCGAGACCACGTCGAACGTGGGCATGGCGACACGTTAGTGCTGGGCTCACCCTGTCGGCCCTCGCGATATGGTCTCGCCTCGCGGGTCGGTGCCCGAGTGGCCAAAGGGAGCAGACTGTAAATCTGCCGGCACAGCCTACGAAGGTTCGAATCCTTCCCGGCCCACGCGTTCGCACGTCCCCGCCATTTCCCGAGGCTGTGCCGGGCGGCGCCGAGCCCCCCGGGGTGCACTTGCCGGGACGGTGACTTTCATTACAATGGCGTTACGAATGTGTCCGACTCGTATCCTCCCAGCCTGGCGGACGGGGGGCCGGAGCAGGTGCGGATACACCAAGCGGGTACGAGCGGATTCGGGGCGAGGGCCGACACGATGGGTGTAATGGGAAGGACCGCCGCATCCGCACGCGGCTTCGATCCTTCGGCGATCCCGGTCGTCGGGCGCGCCCTCGACCGCTTGACCATTTGGGACGAGGCTGTCCGCCGTCGTTGGCCCTTCAGCGCGCTGGTCGGTCCCGACCTCGAGCCCGGTGCCGTGCAGGGCGACGGGTCGCGGCTGCTGGTGCGGCCCGCCGTGCTCGGGTTCATCGCCGTGACCGCCATCATGCTCGGCTCGGTCCCGCAGGGGTCGCCGTTCGTGCTGAAGGCCCCCGGCGCGTGGTTCTTCGGGGTCCCCGGCGTCGGTGACACCACGAAGCACCCCCTCAACTTCCTCGGGCTCATCGCCATGTACGGGGGCCTCGTGCTGTTCATGCGGGTCTGGTACGGGTTGATCCGGACGCTGTCACAGGTGAAGGGGGTGCCGGTCCGCAAGCTCGTGATGGTGCTCGCACTGTGGATCGTCCCGCTCCTGCTCGCACCTCCGCTGTTCAGCCGCGACATCTACAGCTACGCCGCGCAGGGCGAGATGATGAGCCACCACATCAGCCCGTACCACTACGGCCCCGGTGTCCTCGGCGCCGCCCCGTCGGTGACCTTGGTCGACCACCTCTGGCTCAACACCCCCGTGCCCTACGGCCCGCTCTTCATGGAGACCGATGGCGTCCTCACCAGCGCATCGGGCCACAACGAGCTGGTCGACCTGGCCCTCTTGCGCCTCCTGGCGGTGGTGGGCGTCGGGCTCATGGCCCTGTCGATCCCGTCACTGGCGAGGAGCCTGGGGCGAGATCCGTCCTATGCCTTCACGATGGCCGTGCTCAATCCGGTCACGATCCTGCATCTGGTGGGCGGTGCCCACAACGATGCCCTCATGCTCGGCCTGCTCATGGCCGGCCTGGCCGTGGCGCGCCGCGGAAGACCGGTGGCGGGCATCGTGCTGTGCGCGCTGGCCGCGGCGGTGAAGGTCCCGGCCGCGCTGGGTGTGATCTACATCGGCTGGGACTGGCTGGGCACCGGGTTACCGGTGCGCGCCCGAATACGTCCGGTGGTCACCGCCGGCCTCATCGCGTCGGCGGTGATGGCGGCGTTGTCGATCGTCACCGGTCTCGGGTGGAGCTGGGTGCTCAACCTGTCCACCCCGGGGACGGTCCGGTCATGGGTCGCGCCCGCCACCGGAGCGGGGATCTTGGTCACCGACCTCGCCCATCTGGTGGGGATCGGGGTGTCGCTGCACACCACGTTGTCGTTGACCCGTGGGCTCGGGGTGCTCGTCGCCTGCGCCGCCGCGGTGTTGTTGCTGTTGCGGTCCGACCGGATCGGGGCCCTACGCGCCATGGGGTTGACGATGCTGATCATCGTGGCCCTCGGCCCGGTGGTCCAGCCGTGGTACCTGTCGTGGGGGCTGGTGGTGCTCGCCCCCGTCGCCACCGGGAAGGTCCGGACCCTCATCGTCGGATCGTCGATCGTGGCCGCCTTCATCGGGCTCCCCGCCGGCCGGCAGCTGGTGTCGGGCTTGTTCCAGGCCGACCCTTTGACCGTGGCGGTGGCGCTGCTGGTGTGCCTCGCCATCCTGACCCTGCCGTTGTCGCCGTTCGACCGGGAGCGGCTCCTGGCCCGGTGGCGACGGCGTGGCGACGGCGAGCCCGGAGCCGAGCTCGAGAAGTCGGCGGTGGCGCTCGACTACGTCGAGGCCTGATCCAGCCGCGTTGGCCGGATCACAGCATCCGCTGCAGGACGGCGACGTCGATCCACCGGCCGAATTTGCGGCCCACCTCGCGTTCGACGCCCACCAGCACGAAGCCACACGCTCGGTGCAGGGCGATCGACGGCTTGTTGTCCTGCGTGACTCGGGCGATGACGGTGTGGAACCCCCGGGCGACCGCTTGGGCCAGGAGCTCGTCGAGCAGCATCCGGCCCACCCCCCTGCCCCGCCAGGCGGCGTCGACGTAGAGCGAGTTCTCCACCGTGGTGGCGTAGGCGGCACGGTCGCGAAAGAACGACAGGGACCCGAACCCGATGACGGTGGAACCTTCCACCGCCACCACGGCCGGGTGCGCGCCCTGGTGGCGGGCGACCCACGAGCGTTGCTCCTCGACGGACCGGGGCTTGAGGTCGAAGGTCACGGTGGAGCCCGTCACCTCGTGGTTGTAGATCGCCCGGATCGCCTCGGCGTCCTCCTGGCGGGCCAGCCGGACCTCCATCGGACGATGGTACCGAGTGGTGCGTTCGACCCCGCCCGAGGTCGCCGGACCCCCCCTGACCCCACCGGAGAACGAGCACGTGGCGACTATGCTCGTCCGGCGCGGAGTTGCCGTGTCCGCCCCCTTAGCTCAGTCGGCAGAGCACAGCCATGGTAAGGCTGGTGTCGTCGGTTCGATTCCGACAGGGGGCTCGCCCCTGGCGGCGTAGCTCAGTTGGTCAGAGCACACGGCTCATAATCGTGTTGTCGCGGGTTCGAGTCCCGCCGCCGCTACCAGCCTGAGGGAACGGCCCCCGCCCCGTGCGGAGGGCCCGAGAAGGAGCACAGCCATGGCGAAGAACGAGAAGAGGGTCCAGGTCACCCTGGCCTGCGAGGTCTGCAAGCGCCGCAACTACATCACCACGAAGAACAAGCAGAACGACCGGGAGCGGATCGAGCTCACCAAGTTCTGCCGCTGGGACCGCCAGCACACCCTCCACAAAGAGACCCGCTGACCGTCGGGAGACCCGGCGCGGCCGGTGATAACCTCACTGACCGGCCCCCTTGGCCGCCCGGGCGGTGACCGGTGCCTGGCCGCCGAAGGGCAGTAGCTCAATTGGTAGAGCACCGGTCTCCAAAACCGGCGGTTGGGGGTTCGAGTCCCTCCTGCCCTGCCATCTGGCCGTCGAAAGGCGTGCGAAGCCGTGAACCGTGAGATGAAGCGCATGAT
>DATCBU010000048.1:0-6224 GCA_036511675.1 Acidimicrobiales bacterium
CCCAGGTGTACGGGGAGCTCTACGACGAGTTCGTGAATCTCTACAAGCAGACCAAGGACATCCACCGCCGGCTCAATCGTCACTGACCCCCGTGGCGCATCGCACCCTGGTGACGGTCAGATGCGCTCGAAATTCCGGCTCAGCTCCCAGTCGGTGACGGTCTGGTTGGCGCGGGCCCACTCCTGGCGTCCCGTGTTCAGGAGGTGGTGATGGACGTCGTCGCCGAAGGCGTGCTTGGCGATGGCCGAGTTCTCGAGCTCCTCGATGGCTTCCACCAACGTGGTCGGCACCCGAGGGACGTCGGTGGCGTTGTAAGCATTGCCCTCGAACGGGGGAGGGAGCTCGAGGCCGTGTTCCACACCCCACAGGCCCGCGGCGAAGATGCCGGCCAGCGCCAGGTAGGGGTTGACGTCGGCCCCGGGGATCCGGCACTCGACCCGCCGGCCATCGCCGTGGCCTACGAGACGAAATCCACAGGTGCGGTTGTCCACGCCCCACACCGCGGCCGTGGGGGCCCATGATCCCGGGACATAGCGCTTGTAGGAGTTGACGTACGGAGCCCACATCCACGTCATCTGGCGGGCTCCCACGAGCAGTCCGGCCACGAATTGTCGGCCCACCTCCGAAAGGTTGGACGGGCCCACCTCACCCCACATCCTGGGAGCACCGGACTGCGCGTCCCAGATGCTGGCGTGGATGTGACAGGACGAGCCCACTTCGGCCATCGACCACTTGGCCATGAACGTCGCCGCGCGGCCGCACTGGTCGGCGATCTCCTTGACGCCGTTCTTGAAGACGAGGTGCCGATCGGCGACTTCGAGGGCACGCCCGTAGGTGACGTTGACCTCGTGCTGGCCCCGACCGGCCTCGCCTTTGGAGAACTCGACGGGGATGTCGGCCGCCACCATCTCGTTGCGGATCCGTCGCAGCACGTATTCCTCGCGCGACGTCTGCAGGAGCTGGTAATCCTCGATGGTCGACACATGGGGGTGCAGGTCCCGCCAGTGCTGTGCCGACGCCTCTTCGAAGGTCTCGTGAAACAGATAGAACTCGAGCTCGGTGGCGCAGCGGATGTCGAGGCCGAGGGCCCGGGCCCGTTCCACCTGGCGCCCCAGGATCCTGCGGGGTGACACCTCCACGGGCACGCCCCCGGTGTCGGTCACGTCGCACACCACCATGGCCGAGCCCTCGAGCCAGGGCAGGAGTCGCAAGGTGGAGAGGTCGGGCACCGCCACCACGTCGCCGTAGCCGTTCTCCCAGTTGGCGAAGCGGTAGCCGGGAAGCGGCTCCATGTCCACGTCGACGGCCAGGAGATAGTCGCAGGCCTCGATGCCGTGCTCGAGCACGTGGTCGAGGAAGAAGCTCCCCGTGACGCGCTTGCCCACCGGCCGGCCCTGCATGTCGGGGAACGCCACCACCACCGTGTCGATGGATCCGTCGGTGATCCGCCTGGTCAACTCGCTCCGGTCCAGCATGCCCGCACCATGGCACGGCGCCACGTCCGCGTCCAGCACGACCGGCACGCCGCCGCAGCGGCTTATTCCGGGGTGACGTAGGCGGCGGTGATCCCGCCGTCGACGACGAGCGCCGAGCCCGTCATGAACGAGGACTCGTCGGAGGCGAGGAACAGCGCGGCGCGGGCCACCTCCTCGGGGCGTCCGAGACGGCCCATGGGGATGTGCACCAGCCGCCGGTTGCGCCGCTCGGGATCGGCGAGCAGGTCGGCGAGAAGCGGGGTCTCGATGGGTCCCGGACACAAGGAGTTGGCTCGGATCCCCTGGCGGGCGTACTCCACGGCCAGCTCGCGGGTGAAGGCCAGCACCCCGCCCTTCGACGCCGTGTAGGCGACCTGGGCCGTCGCCGCGCCCATGAGCGCCACGAAGGAGGCCACGTTCACGATGGACCCGCCACCGGATTCGACTATGGCCGGGATCGCAGCGCGGCAGCACAGCCACACGCCCTTGAGATTCACGTTCATCACGCGGTCCCAGGTCGACGGGGGGGTGTCGAGGACCCCGCCGTCGTCCCCGGGGAAGATCCCGGCGTTGTTGAACAGCACGTGCAGCCCACCGAGCTGTTGGGTGGCGGCGGCCACGACGTCGGCGACCTGGGACTCGTCCGAGACATCGGCGGCGACGGCCACGGCTCGGCCGCCGGCGTCGACGATCTGCTCGACGGTGTCGCGCGCCGCCTGGGCCACGGTGTCGGCGACGACCACGGCCGCACCCTCGGAGGCGAACAGCATGGCGGCCACACGACCGATGCCGCTTCCGGATCCGGTGATCACCGCCACCTTTCCCGCCAGCCGCTCCGCCACAACCCGACCATACCCGGGACCGACGACGCCGGTGTCGGTGTGATACTGGACCCATGGCCATACGCGCCACGCCCATCGTCGGGGTCACGACCTACCATCAGCGGGCCGCCTGGGGCCCATGGGACCGGCTCGCCGCCGTGCTGCCTTACTCCTACATCGACACCGTGGCCGCCGCCGGAGGGTGCCCGGTGTTGCTCCCCCCGTTCGAGGCCGGCGCCGGTGCGGACGCGACCGAGGCCGCGGCCGCGGCCAGTGTCGTGGGGAGACTCGACGCGCTCGTCCTTGTCGGCGGCGGGGACGTGGACCCGGCCCGCTACGGCCAGCCACCGAGCCCCGCCGCATCGGGCGTCGATCCCCGGCGCGACGCCAGCGAGCTGGCGCTGCTGCGCGCTGCCCTGGACGGCGATCTCCCCGTGCTGGCGGTGTGCCGGGGGATGCAGCTGCTCAACGTGGAGCTCGGGGGCACCCTGTTCCAGCACGTGCCCGATGTCGTGGGCCACGACGGGCACCAACCGGCTCGAGGGTGCTTCACCGACGTCGAGGTCACGACCCAAGCGGGCTCGTTGGTGGCCAAGATCCTGGGTGAGCAGGCCACGGTCCGGTGCTCGCACCATCAGGCCCTTGACGGCGTGGGCGCCGGGCTCGTCGTGACGGCTCGAGCCTCTGACGGGGTCGTCGAGGCCGTCGAGCTTCCCGCCGCCAGATTCGTCGTGGGGGTGCAGTGGCATCCCGAGGAAGAGGGCGACGTCCGCCTGTTCCGGGCCTTGCTGGAAGCAACACCATGACATCGGCGGGCGCAGTCCCGGCATCGGGAGGACGTGTTCGCGTCGTGAACCCGGCCACAGAGCTGACCGTCGCCGAGGTCGACCGGCAAGGCCAGGAGGAGGCCGATGCCGCCGTCGAGCGGGCGGGGCGCGCCTTTCCCGCCTGGCGTGCGGTCTCGCCCGGCGACCGGACCCGGCTGCTGCGACGGTTCGCCGAACAGGTCGAGGCCCACGCCGAGGAGCTCGCCCTGCTCGAGACGCGCAACGTGGGGAAGCCCATCGCCGACAGCCGGGGGGAGGTGGCCATGGTCGCCGACGTGCTGCACTTCTACGCCGGTGGGGTCGAGAAGCATTGCGGCACCACCATTCCCGTGGCGGGCGGGGTGGATCTGACGTGGCACGAGCCTCTGGGCGTGGTGGCGGCGATCGTGCCGTGGAATTTCCCGATCGCCATCACCTCGTGGAAGATCGCCCCGGCCCTGGCGTGTGGCAACACCGTGGTGGTGAAGCCGGCCGAGCTCACACCGCTCACGGCGCTGCGGCTGGCCGAGCTCGCCCTCGATGCGGGGATCCCCGAGGGTGTGCTCGAGGTGGTGGTCGGACGCGGCACCACCGTGGGAACCGTCCTCGTCGAGCATCCCGATGTGGCCAAGGTGACCTTCACGGGGTCGACCGAGGCGGGACGAGACGTGATGGCGAGGGCCTCGGGGACGATCAAGCGCGTCACCCTGGAGCTGGGGGGGAAGTCGGCCAACGTCGTCTTCGCCGACGCCGATCTCGAGCGCGCGGCGCGCAGCGCGCCGTTCGCGGTGTTCGGCAACGCGGGGCAGGATTGTTGCGCCCGCAGCCGCATCCTGGTGGAGCGCAGTGCGTTCGACCGGTTCGTCGAGCTGTTGGTGGCGGCCACCGAAGCACTGGTCGTGGGCGATCCCGAGGACCCCGCCACCCAGATGGGGCCGCTCGTGTCCGCCGATCACCGCGCCCGGGTCCGGGGCTTCGTCGATCCTTCTGACCCCAGTGCCGGCGTGGCGGGGACGAGTCGGGTGCCCGACGGCCCCGGATGGTGGTTCCCGGCCACCGTGCTGGCGCCCGTCGAACCCCACGGGCGGGTATGGAGCGAGGAGATCTTCGGGCCCGTGGTGGCGGTCACGCCCTTCGAGGACGAGGCCCACGCCGTGGCCTTGGCCAACGACACCCCGTACGGGCTCTCGGGATCGATCTGGACGCGCGACTCGAGTCGCTCCCTGCGGATGGCCCAGGCGGTGCAGGCGGGGGTGCTCTCGGTGAACTCCAACACGTCGGTGCGCGTGAACGCCCCCTTCGGCGGGATGAAGCAGTCAGGGTTCGGCCGGGAGCTGGGTATGGAGGCACTGGCCTCGTTCTCCGACGTCAAGAACGTCTTCATCTCGACCGAGAGCTGACCACCGGCGGTCCCCGTCGGCCGAAAGGCGGGGCGCCGCTCTCGGCCGGTAACGTCTCGTGCGTGAGCAGCGGCCGGAAGTTCGTGAAGCCCTTGGTGGCGGCGGTGGGTCTCGCCGGCACCATCGCCAGTGTGTGGTGGTTCGCCCTCAAGCCCCGCCGCAAGCGCGCCGGGCAGCGTGCCTCGGAGCCTCCGACCGCGCCGTGAGCTTGACGCCCGCACCGGTCGAGGGTGCGGGCTCTGTCAACCCCCCGCCGGTGGCAGTTGACGGTGCAGCATCCAGCCCAGTGCCCCGAGGGCGGAGGCGGGGTTCCACCCCGGCGTGAGCGGATGGGCGAGGTGGTCCTTGCCCGCGGCCGTCAGGAAGCGGTGCAGGGTGGGATTCAAGGTCCCGTGGAAGTCTGGCGCCGCCCCCGTCGAGAACCGCTCGGTCCCGTGGGTGTCGATGACCACGAACCCATCCGAGTGGTTGATGTCGTACGTGAGTGGCTTCCCCGTCCACCAGTCGATCGACGGTGGTGTGTCCTCGGGGACGCGCTGGACCACCCAGCCGAAGAATTGCTCGACGGTGCGGGCCTGCGCCGGGGTCTCGGTGAGCAGCTCCCACGAGGCTCCGGTGAGACGTGCGTAGGCGGTCAGGCGGGCCGGGGTGTCGCGGACGGGGTCCACACTGAGCTCGACCAGTTGGACGTTCGAGGCGCCGCCGTCGGCCATCAGGGCGTGCTCGACCTGCAACAGGTTCCCCGTGTCGAGGGGACAGATGTCGGTGCAGAGGGTGAGGAAGGGCACGACCAACACCGTCTTGCCCCGCCACGACGCCAGGTCGACGGTGCGACCGCGCTGATCGGTGAAGGGGAGGCTGCGGATCGTGGCGGGGAGCGGGCGGCTCTGGACGACGCCGAGGCTCGCGGCCGGAGGCCCCGGCGCGCCTGAGCCGCAGGCCGACAAGGCCAGGCCCAGCGCGGCCACGAGCGCCGCACACCGCCGGGAGCGACGCGCCCGACGGCTCGGCGCGACGCTCATCACGGGTAGCGAGTCTCGCTGGAGGCCGTGTCGCCATGCCAGTCAGGGCGGGGCCGAGCGCCGGCGACACTCGGCCCGTGGCCCTGGCCCGCCGGTTGGTTGCCCCGATGGGCTACCGTTTGCGCTGTGAAACGTCGACGGAGCGCCATCCCAGTCCCTGCCCGCATTGTCTTTGTGTGCGCAACTATTGCCCTGGGGCTGGCGGCCTGTGGCTCGAGCCCGAGTCACGTCGCCAAAGCGGCCACCACGGCCAGCTCGTCAGGTCCTCCGGTGACGTCGCTCAAGTTGCAATCACCGGTGTCCTACACACCCAAGGCGCCGGCGGGGGGCACCGACGACTACCACTGCACGCTGGTGAACCCCCACGTGACCAGCGACTCGATGATCGTCTACAGCGATTTCTTCCCCAATGACGGCAAGAGCTTCGAAGTCCACCACGCCATCTTGTTCCTGGTGCCGCCGTCGCTGGCCAAAGAGGCCGAAGCCGACGACGGCAACAACCAGGGCTGGACCTGCTTCGGCGAGTCACCGCTGCCGGGGACCTCGTTCGCCCAGGTCTCCGACACCCCCTGGCTCACGGCCTGGGCACCGGGCCACGGCGTGGACGTCGCCCCGACGGGGACCGGTGTCCCCTTCCCGGCCGGCAGCCTGGTCATCATGCAGGTCCACTACAACCTGCTCCAAGGCGACAACCCCGAGC